>NZ_JASDDG010000033.1:14083-54064 GCF_030407495.1 Arthrobacter sp. APC 3897
CCGTGGAAAAGGCCGAGCAGGATGACGCCGCTGCCCTGGCCGCCGAACGGGCCGCAGCCTACGCGGCCGCTTACGCGGAAAAGGCCGCGGCAGCCGATGCCGCTGCGGCGGCGGGCCGGGCCGCCGCACCTTCAGTTGCACTTCCCGTTTCTCATCCGGCTCCGGCCAAGAGTCCGAAAGTCGGCGCTACGGTGACTGCCGGCTCTTCACGCGTTACGGTCATGCCCATCGAGGCTGCGCCTGTCGGATCCGAGACCGACAGCACCCTGAAGACCGGCAGCGCAACGGGTCAGGGCACCCCTCCGGCTGAGCGCACTGTCGTCGACGCCGGCAGCGGGCCTGAAGCTGAGTCCGGAAAAGCGCAGAACGGGAATCCATCCTCCGCCGCACGTTCCGACGAGGCGGTCAAGCAGCAGGCTGGTTCTGGTTCACACGGGAAGCAGCAGAATCAGGCCCCCGCGAAAAAGAAGTTCGGCCCAATCAAGAAGAAGTAGGCCGGTCAACCAGGATTAAACTGGGCGGGCCGGCACTGCCCTGCCGCCCCGGTGCACGGCAAACCCTGTCCGGCACCCCTCTCCTCCGCAGTCCTTAACCCCACCTCGGGAGGGAACCTTGCTGCCCTCCCGTTTTTTGCTGCCCAGATTCCTTCGCTCAGACAATTGCCCTGAGCCGTTCGAGGTTCTATGGTTAGTTACACAACTAACTAACCAAACAGCTGGATCAGGCACTACCCGATCCGCACTCTGTGAAACCGAGGCAGGTCATGACCCCCAGGCCGCATTCGTGAACGTTTTCGATGACAGCCGTCCCATCTTTGTGCAGATAGCTGAGCGCATTGAGGCCGACATCCTGGACGGCGTCCTTGCCGAGGAAGCCCAGGTTCCCTCCACCAACGAATTTGCTGCCTTTTACCGCATCAATCCGGCAACCGCGGCCAAAGGCGTCAATGTGCTGGTGGACGAGGGCCTCCTCTACAAACGTCGCGGCATCGGAATGTTTGTAGCCCCCGGAGCCCGCGCCGCCGTCCTGGCCAAGCGACGTGAACAGTTCTACCGCCAGTACATCCAACCCGTTGCCGATGAAGCACGAAAGCTCGGCATCGGCGCCGACGAGTTATCCACTCTCATCCACCGCAGTGCCGCCGATCGCGAAGGGACCCCGGCACCATGAACGTCGTAGAAACCCGCAACCTCACCCGCCGTTACCGAGACCAGACGGCATTGGACAATGTGACCCTTTCCCTGCCGGCCAACCGAATCTACGGTCTGCTGGGCCGCAACGGAGCCGGAAAGACCACGTTGATGTCCATCCTCACTGCCCAGGCGTTCGCCAGCTCGGGGGATGTCCGGATCTTCGGTGCACACCCGTTCGAAAACGAGTCCGTCCTGTCCCGGATGTGCTTTGTCCGTGAGTCGCAGAAATACCCTGACGATTTCACGATCCGCAACGCCCTGGACGCGGCGGCACTGTTTTTCCCCCGCTGGGACAAAGGCCTGGCGGAGGTGTTGCTGGCTGATTTCCAGTTGCCCGCTCCGAAAAAGCACCGGATCAAAAAGCTCTCACGCGGCCAGCTCTCGGCGGTGGGAGTCATCATCGGGCTGGCCTCACGGGCCGAGCTGACCTTCTTTGACGAGCCCTATCTGGGCCTGGATGCGGTGGCACGCCAGCTCTTCTACGACAGGCTGCTGACCGACTTCGCCGATCATCCCCGGACCATCATCCTTTCGTCCCACCTGATCGACGAAGTGGCGAATCTGCTGGAACATGTGATCGTCATCGACCACGGGCGGATCATCATGGATGACGAAGTGGATGCCGTCACGGGCTCCGCCTTCGCCGTCGCCGGTTCCGCCGCCGCGGTGGAGAAGTTTGTGGGTGACAGGCCGGTTCTGCACCGGGACTCGCTCGGAGCACTTTCCTCGGTGACGCTGGACAGCCGGCTGGGCGCGGACGACCGGGAGCTTGCACGGACCCTGGGCCTGGAACTCGCACCGGTCTCGCTGCAGCAGCTGATTGTCCGCCGAACCCTCAAAGCGAATGAGGGCCCCGGCTCTTCGGACGAAACCAACAACACGAATCTGGAGGTGCTGCGATGAACCGGCCGCTGGCAGTAGCTCGCATGCAGCTGCTCAACAAATGGATCTACCTCGGCATCCCGGCGATCATCCTCGTCTCCTCCACGCTGATCGCCGTGGCCATCCTGGCGGTTATCCCGGACACCGGCGGCACCAGGATGGCCCTCTCCGGGCAGTCAGTCATGTGGTACTTTCTGGGCATCGGCGTGCAGGCCCTCACCCTGACCTTTCCGTTCTCACAGGCCATGAGCGTCAGCAGGCGTTCCTTCTACATTGGAACCCTGGGACTGTTCGCCGTCATGGCCCTCGGGCTCGGCGTGCTCTACTGGCTCCTCGGCCTCGTCGAGCAAGCCACCAATGGCTGGGGCGTGAACGGCGCCATCTTCGCGATTCCCTGGATCGTGCAGTCTGCCTGGTACACGCAGATCCTGCTCTACTTCGCGCTGTCGACGCTGCTGTTCATGTTCGGTTTCTGGTTTGCCACGGTCTACAAGCGGTGGCGTGCCACCGGCCTGCTGGTTGCTCTTCTGGGGTTTGCCGCAGTTCTTCTGGGCGCCGTGGCTTCGGCCACCTGGACGGAGTCCTGGGCGGCGGTGGGAGCCTGGTTTGTCCAGCTGACTCCTCTCGCGCTGACGGGCTGGCTCCTGCTGGGCGGCGTTGTGCTGGCCTTAGGTTCCTACGCAACCCTTCGCCGGGCCACGCCCTAGGCAGGTCTTCGTCGCAACCGGCAGGGCAATCCGGTAAATACCGGAAAGTGCCGCCGTCCCTTCATCGGGCGGCGGCACTTTTGTTGTCCGGGATCAGTTCCCGCCCGCTGAATGAGCCGACCGGATAATGTCCTCGAGTTCCTTCTCCCCCAGCAGGTTATAGGGACGAATCAGCTTGTCCGCTGCCACGTAATAGAAGGCGGCGTTGACCTTCTCCAGGGGAACCTGTTTCAGCCGGGCCCACGCCAACCGGTACACCGCCAGCTGGACCGAGCGGACTTCTAGCTTGTCCCTGGACGGCGGTGATCCGGTTTTCCAGTCGATGAGGTCCCAGGTTCCGTCCGCGTCCTGGAAGACGGCGTCGATGCGTCCGCGCACCACCACCGTATCCACCCTGGTTTCCACCGGCACCTCAATGAAGGCCGGAGTGCGCTGCGCCCAGGGCGAGGCCTCGAACGTGGCAATCATGTCTTCGAGCTGATAGGCCTCGTCCACGTAGGCGTCGGCCGCCCCGGGGTGCTCATCGATGTCCAGCATGCCGCTGGTCCCGAAGAACTCCTCGACCCAGGCGTGGAACGCCGTTCCCTTGCGGGCCGCCATGCCCGGCTCCCGCGGCACGGGACGCCGCAGCTGCCGGGTGACTTCCTCGGGATCGTCTTTCAGATCCACGAGCAGGGAGGCGGAAATGTGGGCGGGCAGTTCCACTTCCACCACCTGGTCGGCCGGGCGGTGCCGTGCCAGGACCAGCTCCACCTCTTTTGCCCACCGGGTAGGTTCAAACACACTGCCGGATGACTCACGGGGTTCCTCTTCCGGAAGGGCATCCGCCCCGGTGAGGATGTCGATTTCTGACTGCCCCACACGTCCCGACTGGCGTGCCGCTGCGTCGAGGACTGCCGTGGCGGCAGCCTGCATGTCTGCCCGCCGCTCCCCCAGCGGATCGATGGGCCAGCTCCGGCGCTGGACGTCCGCATTGGCCGGGTTGGTGGTTCCCTCATTCCCTTCGTCCACCCATGACAGGAGATGGAATCCGGGAGCTCCGTCCTTCCCGAGGTCGTACAGGTCCTGGAGGTAACGGGAGACCGCCGTCGGCTTGGACCTCCCGCCTCCCCACGCACTGGAGGTGCAGATCAGCACGTATTTGGCCCTGGTAAAGGCGACGTAGGCCAGCCGGCGTTCTTCACGCTCCGCATGTCCGCGCGCGTCTTCACTGAAGGCCTTCTCGCTGTCCACCCAGCCCTTCTGATCCTCCTGCTCCCAGTCCCACTGCGGAAGGTCGGGGGCGTCACCCCGCAGGGGCCAGGGAATGGCCCCCTCCCCGCTGCTCCAGCGCGAGTCACGGTCATTGGGGAACTGGCCCTCGTTTAGTCCCGGAACCACCACCACGTCCCATTCCAGTCCCTTGGATGCATGGACGGTCAGCAGCTGCACGGCGTCGCGGCTGGCTTCGAGCTGCGTGACAGGGAGTCCGTTTTCTTCCTCGTTGGCAGCCTCCAGCCAGGCCAGGAAGGCCATCAGGTCCACCCTGTCGCTCGACGCACTGAACGTGGCTGCGGCGTCCACGAAAGCATCCAGGTTCCGCCGGGACTCGTGAATGGTGACGCCGGGCTTGGCTGCAACTTCGATGTCCAGCAGGATCCGGCGTTCAACCTCACCGATCAAAGTGGTGAGGTCCTCGCCGACATAGCTGCGCAGGTCCCGCAGTTCGTCGCGCAGCACGGTCAGCCGGCGCAGCCCTTCCGGGGAAATGGACCGTCCGGCGTTGGAGACCCAATCCGGGCGCGGAAGCGCATCAACGGCTTCCACCAGGGAACCGGCCTCCGCCATGTCCGCTTCCACCACCGTTTCGCCGTCCGGCGCCTCATCGGGACGGTGGACGTCGGCCGCATCGGCCACGGACATAGCCCGTTCCCGGACCCGGACGAGGTGCCGTGACCAGTCGGCCAGTGCCATCAGGTCTGCGGGACCTATCCGCCACCGGGCTCCGGCCAGGATCCGCAGCATCGAATCCGAGCGTCCCGGGTCCCCCAGGACGCGAAGGACGGCCAGGAGGTCCACCACTTCAGGCGTGGACAGCAGACCGCCAAGGCCCACGATCTGCACAGGGATGCCGCGTGCTTCGAGTGCCTCCCGGATGGGTCCGAACTGTTTGCGCCCGCGGCACAGGACGGCCACGGTGGGCTGGAGGTCCTTGCCTGCATCGTCGGTCTCGAAACGCCGTCTGCGGTGGCGCAGCACCTGGTCAGCCACGGCGTCGGCTTCCCCCGGGATGTCTTCAGCATCTTCGGTCCCGGGTACTGAAACGTCCGCCAGATAACGCCCGAGATAGACCTCGCCCAACGGTGCCTGCGGCTTGGCCTGCAGTTCGGGAACGTGCGGCAGCCTTTGGTGTTTCAGCCACGGTGCGGTGGTGTTCAGCGGTGCCGAGACGGTGTTGGCGGTGGCGAGGATGGAGGTGGAGTTGCGCCACGCCACCGAAAGATTGGCTACCGGTGCCAGCGCCCGGGAACCGTCGGGCAGGAACAGCGGGAACTGGTCCCGGAACGTCCCCAGCTGACCGGCCGAGGCGCCGCGGAAACCGTAAATTGACTGATGCGGATCCCCTACAGCCGTGACGGCACGGCCGTCACCGAACAGCTGCGAAAACAGCACCATTTGGGCATGGGAGGTGTCCTGGAATTCATCCAGCAGGACCACCTTGTACTTTGCCCGCTCCATTTCAACGGCCTCGGGAATGGTGGCGGCGATCCTGGCCGCCAGTTCCACCAGATCGCCGAAGTCCAGCTGCCGGCGTTCGGACTTGGCCCTGCGGTAGTTCTCGACCAGTTCCGTGACGGAGATGCGGGTGCGCAGCCGGTCCATCAGCTTCTGCACCGCTGCGGTTGCAGCCTTGGTCTTACCGGCCTGGTACGGCAGTCCGGAAATGACGGCGAGATGCTCCGCCAGGTGCTCCCGAACGCGGGCCGGGTCCTGCAAATGTTCCGCGCATTCACCGGCCATCTGCAGGACGCCGTTGACCAGGGTGGATTTTGCGGCCGTGAAGTGTTCAAACTCTCCGGTGTAGGCCTCCACCACTTCGGTGGCC
Source organism: Arthrobacter sp. APC 3897 (assembly GCF_030407495.1). Lineage (GTDB taxonomy): Bacteria > Actinomycetota > Actinomycetes > Actinomycetales > Micrococcaceae > Arthrobacter_B. The sequence continues at coordinate 19,951 of NZ_JASDDG010000033.1, forward strand.
AGCTGCCAGGACTGGGCTCCGCCGAGCATCACGGAGTCCCGTTCCACGCCCAGGCGCAGACCGTAGTCGTTGACGATGCCGTTGGCGTAGGAATGGTAGGTGGACACGGTGGGATCCAGCCGGGCGTCGGCGCTTTCATCGGGACCGGTTCCCGGCGGAATCAGGCCCGGATCGGCTGTGCCGGCCGAGCGGACCCGATGGAGCAGGTCCAGCCGCTGCCGGATGCGGGTTTCCAGCTCGCCTGCGGCCTTGCGCGTAAACGTCACGCCCAGGATCTGTTCCGGGCGGACGAGCTGGTTCGCCACCAGCCACACCACCCGGTCCGCCATGGTTTTGGTCTTGCCCGATCCGGCACCGGCAATGACCAGCAGCGGTTCCAGGGGCGCTTCAATGATGCCGATCTGGTCATCGGTGGGGTACTGCACCGGGTTCTTCGGATCGGTGTGCAGCATTTCAGCCAGCTCGCGGGCCGAATACCGGGGTGTGCCGGGAACTTCGGGAGGCAGGGTTTCACTCAGGGAGGCACTCATTCGGTGACCTGCTTTCCTTCGGGGCAGAGCGGGCAGATTTCAGGAAGACGGCAGCCGTGGCCGCCGAATCCGCTGCGTGTGGGGTCATGCACGGTGTCAAAGGCGGAATCGGACATCAGCGCAGCTGCCGTCCGGATCATGTCCTGCGCCCGGGTGTCTTCGGGATCCAGCGGTTCCTGTTCCTGCACGGACACGCCCTTGTTGGTGGTGCCCAGCTGCACCAGCGCCGCCCCGCCGGGCAGAGACGACGGCGGCTCCGGCGTCGTCGCGGGACCGTCCTTCCCGTCCGGCTTTTCCCGGGTGACGGCACCCTCCCGCACGGCTTCCTGATAAGCAGCCAGCTGGGGGTGTTCTTTCAGATCGTCCTTCTTGGGGGCCGACTTTCCCGTCTTCAGGTCAACGATGAACAATCTGCCCTCGGCGTCGATCTCCAGGCGGTCGATCTGTCCGCGCAGCAGGGCGGTCCGTTCCTGTCCCCGGATCTCTACGGGGATTTCCGCGGCGAAGTCGCGTTCCACGTCCACCAGGGAGCGCCCTTCCTGCCTCATCCTGATGACGTACTCGGCGAGTTTGCGCACCATGGTTTCGGCGCGCTTGAAATCGATTTTGCCTTCCCAGTTGTCCTTCATGCCCAGGGCCGGCCAGCGGCGCTGGAGTTCAGCGACATACTCACTGCCCGAAGCGTCCGGCAGGTCCTGCGCGATTTGATGCACCAGGGTGCCCAGGGAACGGGCGAAGTCGGTTGCCTGCTCCCCGCCCGCAGCCGAGACAAACCAGCTCAGCGGGGATTTCAGCACAGCGTCAACCTTGGACGGCGATACCGGAATGGGAGTTTCGCCGGGGATCACCGGAGCATCGGTGGACAGGGGCGCCAGTCCCCACCACTCGGACGGCGCGGCGCCGGGAACGCGCACCGGGTGGTTGAGCATGGTGCCCAGATGATGGACTGCTTCACGGGCGAGTTCCGGCTTTTCCTCCCGCTGCTGCGCATGGGCGCGCAGTTCCGCCACCATGGAGCGCAGGGTGAGCGGACGCAGGACCTCGGTGCGTTCCCGTTTCACCGCTTCGGGCGGCAGCGGTTCCACCAGGTCCAGGAACGGGGAGGGCTGTTCATCATCTGAGGACACAGCTGTGCAGATCAGCAGATCGCGGGCGCGCGAGACTGCGGTTGAAAAGCTGCGCAGCTCATCATGCCGGGTGGCGTGCATCAGGGTTTGGGGGCTGCGGTGTTTGGCGAAACCGTCTCCGTGTTCGATGGCGGCCACCAAGTCTCCGCTGCCCAGCAGTTCGCCGCGGAGCCGGAGATTGGGCCAGACCCCGTCCTGGACGCCGGCAACAATGACCATGGGCCATTCCCGTCCTGCGGCGCTGGCCGGTGTCAGCAGTTCCACGGCATCCCTGCGCTGGGCGCGGGCGGCCAGGGTGTCCATCGGCAGTTCGGAGCTGGTCAGGTAGTCAAGGAACTGGGCCGGCGTGGAGCCCGGCAGCTGGTCGACGTAGCGTTCGGCAGTTTGGAACAGTGCCATGATGGCGTCCAGGTCCCGGTCCGCCCGTGCCCCGGCAGCCCCTCCGGAGAGCGCAGCTTCAGCCCATTTTTTGGACCAGCCGGATGCGGACCACAGTGCCCACAGCACGGTTTCGGCCGTGGCGCCGGGCTGGTCCGCCGCAGCGCGGCCGGCGCGCAGCATGGCAGCCAGCCGCTGGGCTGCCCGTGCTTCCCAGGACAATCCGGCGAGCGCCAGCCCGCTGGGTGACAGCGGATCCAGCAGCGCCTCCACCAGCAGTGCGTCACTGGCGCGTCCGCCTCCGCCGCGCATTTCTTCCCGCCGCAGTGACTGGCGCAGCCGGCGCAGTTCAATTGAGCTGGCGCCGCCAATCCGCGAGGTCAGCAGTGCGACGGCCGTTTCAGGCGTGAGCAGGTCCGGGTTCAGCACGACGGCGAAAGCGTCCAGCAGGGGCCGCACAGCGGCCTCGTCCCGAACCGCTTTTTCCGCAACCGGTACCTTAACCTCGATCCCCTGGCCGCTGAGGTAGCGCTGGATCCGCGCCAGCTGCCCGCCGGTGCGGACAATAACAGCCATGTCTTCCAGGCTCCGGCCGTCCAGCAGCTGTGCCTGCAGGATACGCTGGGCAATGTAGCGCAGTTCATGCATGGGCGAATCGACGACGTGTGCCTCGGCCCGGCCGGAAACCGGGGCGTCAGCGGGTACCGCTGCCGAGCCTGCATCCTTGGCGGACCCTGCACCCCCCGGTTTCTCCGGGTCACCGGCGGGAAGAACTGCTGCCCGGTAGCGGGGCAGCTGCCTGACCACCGATATGCGCGATGCAGTGCGGAGCCAGGCCGTGGCAATGGAACCTGTCAGCCGGTGCGGACCGGACAGGACAAAGGTCTGCAGGTTCTCGCCAAGGGTCCCGGCCAGGTTGCCCAGCAGGTCCGGCCGGGCACCGCGGAAGCCCTGCACCACGGTGTCGGGGCATGCGGTGACCACGGCGTCCCCGCCTCCTGTGAGGAGTCCCAGCAGGGCGTGGATAGCCGGGTTGGCCTCCTGCAGATCGTCAACGAGGATGAGCTGCTGGCGGGCGCGTTCCGCGGCGAGGAATTCAGGATCCGATGTCAAAATTTCCAGTGCGGTGGTGATGATGCCGGCCGGGTCAAACGCCTCGGGCATCCTGATATCCAGGACGTCACGGTATTCCTCGTACAGGGCAGCCGCGGCCACCCAGTCCGGCCGGTTGTGCCGGCGGCCCAGATCCGCCACCCGGTCCGAGGAGATGCCGTACTCGATGATGCGGTCAAACAGCTGCCGGATTTCCTGCCGGAAGCCCCGCGTCGGCAGGGCCAGGTCCAGCGATTCCGGCCAGGGCAGGGCGGGGATCCCCTGCTGCCCGTGCCCCTCCAGCAGTTCCTTGATGATGACGTCCTGCTCGGCGCCCGAAAGCAGTTTTGGCGCCCGCGTAATGTACGGCAGCCGGCCTTCGGCCTTGGCCCGCCGGATCAGGTCAAAGGCGTAGGACGCCCAGGTTCGGGCCGGGGAGGTGCTCAGGGTGCCCTGCAGCCTCGCGGACAGCGCGTCGCGCAGGGCCGCTGCGGCCAGGCGCGTGGGAGCCAGCAGGAGCAGTCCCGCGGGATCCAGTCCGCGGCTGATCCGGGCAACCGCAGCCTCCACCAGGACCGTGGACTTGCCGGTGCCGGGAGCGCCCAGTACCAGGACCGGACCGCTGCCTGCGGGCAGGTCCACGACCGCCTGCTGGTCCGGCGTCAGTTCCGGGGCCTGTGCGGTTGCCGCCGAGGGCCCCACCAAATGCAGTTTTACGCTCATGCCTCTACTTCATCACGTCCCGCCGACACTTCCGGCCCGGCGGCCTCCAGCCCTGCGCGCAGAACCTCGATGGCGGCCCACTCCGTTTCCGTCGGGAACCACCGCGCGGCGCCGATCCGCACCCGGTAGCCGCCGCCGTCGTCGTCCGGGGTTCCCGTCACCGGAGTGCCTTCGGCAGCGTAATGCGCCCAGGCCCGCCGGCCGTGGCACCGGGGAGGTTCACCGCCGGCGCGGATCACCCGCCACCAGGGCAGGCCTGCTCCGTGGCGGGACAGGACGGCGCCCACCTGGCGCGGACCGCCGCGGCTGAGGATTTCGGCGACATCCCCGTAGGAAAGCACTCGGGCGGGCGGTATCAGCTCAATCACCGAACGCACGGCTTCGACGTAGTCACTGCGCATGTCACCAGCGTAAGCCGGGCGCAGGCCGGACCGGAATCTTGGATTGTCAGTGCCCAACGGTACGTTTATTTCATGAACAGCTGGCATGAACTTCCCCACGCGGCCTTTGATCTCGAGACCACCGGCCGCGACCCGCAGACCGCACGCATCGTTACCGCTTCCATCATTTTGGTCAACGGCCGGGGGGAAGTCCTGAAGCATCATGAGTGGCTTGCCGCCGTCGAAGAGGATATTCCCGCCGAGGCTGCCGCCATCCACGGCATCAGCACCGAACACGCCCGTGCGCAGGGCCGGCCGGCAGCCGAAGTGACCGCTGAAATTGCCGGCGTGCTGGGAAGCCTCTTCGCAGCGGGCACGCCGGTCCTGGCGTTCAATGCCTCCTATGACTTCACCGTCCTGAACCGGGAGTGCGAACGGTTCGGGCTGACACCGCCGGCTCCCGCACCCGTCATCGATCCCTACATCCTGGACAAGCAGGTGGACCGTTACCGCCGCGGAAAGCGGACGCTGACCGCGTTGACGGAACACTACGGCGTCGGCTTCGAGAACGCGCACACCTCTGCCGCGGACGTGATGGCCACCATCGGGGTTGCCCGGGCCATGGCGGGCAAGTTCCCTGTTCTGCACCGCGAAGCCGCGCTGCTGCATGAGGCTCAGGTCAGCTGGGCCCGTGAACAGGCAGCAAGCTTCCAGGAGTACCTGCGGCGCAGGGACCCCTCAGCAGTGGTGGACGGCACCTGGCCCGCGCGCAGCTGACGTCCCGCGTCACGGTAAGCAACATATTGGAAGCATGCTTCACATAGCCCGGCCGAATCGGGTCCACGGCCACCTGCATGAGATACTGACAGCTGTGTTTGGCGCTGATGGCGCCCCAGGCGCGACCCGGAGACCCCGTGGCAGGGCATCTCGCAGGGATCCGGCGTCTTGTGCCACGTGATTGGCAGACACCACCCGGTTGGCCTGCACCCAGACGTGCCCGGTACTTTCCGCGCCCGGCAACCGCCCGCTGACCAGCACCAATACACAGACCACGAGGATCAATGATCACAGTTACCGACCTGCGCAAGGTCTACCGCCAGGGCGACCGAGACGTTACTGCGCTCGACGGCGTCAGCCTAAGCGTGCCCAAGGGATCCATCCACGGGATTATCGGGCATTCCGGTGCCGGCAAGTCCACGCTGGTGAGATGCCTCACTCTGCTGGACCGTCCGACGTCGGGTTCGGTCACCATTGACGGGCGGGAACTGACCGCAGTCAAGGACTCCGAAATCCGCACCGCCCGGCGCCGCATCGGCATGGTTTTCCAGCACGCCAACCTCATGGATTCGCGCACGGCTGCCGCCAACATCGCGCACCCCCTGGAGCTGGCCGGCGCCAAGAAGCAGGTCATCCAGGACAAGGTGTCCGACCTCCTGCGGCTGGTGGGACTCGAGAGCTTCGCGGGCGCCTATCCCGCGCAGCTGTCCGGCGGCCAGAAGCAGCGCGTGGGCATTGCCCGTGCGCTGGCCTCGGATCCGGACATCCTGCTGTGCGATGAACCCACCTCGGCCCTTGACCCCGGCACCACCGATGACATCCTGGACCTGATCTCTGATCTCTCGCACCGGCTGGGACTGACGGTGCTCATCATCACCCACGAAATGAACGTCGTAAAGCGCATCTGCGATTCCGTTTCCCTGCTCGAAGCGGGGCGGGTGGCCGAGCACGGCCCGCTGAACGAGGTCGCCTCCAACCTGGGCGGCCGGCTGGCCAAAGCGCTGATTCCGCTGCCCGCCACGCCCCTCCTGCCCGGGGACTCCACCGGACCAGTCCTGGAGCTGCTGCTCACGGGCGGCAACGCCACGGAACCGGTGCTGTCCGCACTGACCCGCCGATTTGATACGGATGTGAACGTCCTCGCCGGAAGCGTTGAAACCCTTGCCGGCCAGCGCTTCGGGCGCCTGCGCATCCAGCTCGACGTCCACACGGACATGAGTGCCGTAACCGACTATCTCGCCGATCAGGGCGTTGCCGTGGAGGTGGCCGCATGAATTTCCTGACCGAGCTTTTGGACAACCCCGGAATTACCAAGGCTTTGCCGGAGTCCATTCTGGAAACCCTGCAGATGGTGGGCATCTCCGGCCTTGTCACCCTGCTCATCGGCCTTCCCCTGGGTATTTTCCTGCACACCAGTGCGCCCGGAGGCCTGCGGCCGCTGCCTGTCACCAACCGGATTGTCAGCGGCGTCATCGTGAACATCACCCGTTCCATTCCGTTCGCCATCCTGATGGTGACGCTGATCCCGCTGGCCCGCATCATCACCGGCACCTCCATCGGACCGATCGCCGCCTGCGTGGCCCTGAGCATCGGCACCATCCCGTTCTTCGCCCGCCTGGTGGAAACCGCGCTGCGCGACGTTTCCGGCGGCAAGATTGATGCCGCACTGGTGATGGGATCCACCAAGATGCAGATTGTCTCCAAGGTCCTGCTCCCGGAAGCCATGCCGGGACTGGTTGCCGCCCTGACCACCACCATGGTCACGCTGGTGGGCTACTCCGCCATGGCCGGCATCGTGGGCGGAGGCGGACTGGGACGGCTGGCCTACAACTATGGTGTCCAGCGCTTCGACAGCGGCGTCATGATCGTCACCATTATCGTGATCGTGGCCATTGTCCAGGTCATCCAGATCACCGGCGATGTTGCGGCCCGCCGGGTGGACCACAGATCGGCCGACGGCGGTGCCAAGCGCCGCCGCCGGACCGGTTCTGCCGGTGCCCCCGGCGCCGCCGCTCTCGACGTCAGCGTTGTTGCCCCGCCGGCCGGCCCGGAGCAGGCTGCGGATCACGCGGCGGCGGACAATGCCGCCGGCACCGCGGATATCCGCCGCTGACCACGTAGTTTTCCCGCTCCGTCCGCAGCCCTGCCGGCCGCGGACGGAGTGGAAACCGCAGCCAGTAGCCGCTAGCTGCCCACTGTCCGGGTTGGCCTTCCAGCCCGGGTCATTTGAAAGGAACGCACCCGATGCGTAAATCACTGACTCTCGTTGCCACCGGCGTGGCCGCTGCCCTGGCTCTGTCCGCCTGCGGAGGCTCCGATGCCTCCAGCGAATCCGTTGACACTCTGGACCCGGCAAACCCCGTGACCCTGACGGTGGGCGCCAGCCCGCTGCCGCACGCACAAATCCTGCAGTACGTGGCCGACAATCTGGCCGCCGATGCCGGCCTCGAGCTGGAAATCAAGGAATTCGACGACTACGTCACCCCCAACATCGCACTGGATGACGGCTCGCTGGATGCGAACTACTACCAGCACCTGCCGTATTTCGAATCCCAGGTTGAGTCCCAGGGCTACGACTTCGAACACGGTTCCGGTGTCCACATCGAACCGTACGCCGTCTTCTCGGAAAAGCACGAGGACATCACCGCCGTCGGCGACGGTGCCCGCGTAGCCATCACCAATGACCCCTCCAACCAGGCCCGGGCGCTGACTCTCCTGGAAGAAGCCGGGCTGCTGGAGAATATCGAGGACGATGCATCGGTGCTCGCGCTGACGGATGAGCAGAACCCCAAGGGCCTGGACTTCGTGGAGAACCAGCCGGAGCTGCTCGTCAATGACCTCAGCGATCCCACGGTGGACCTGGCCATCCTGAACGGCAACTACATCCTGGCCGCCGGGCTCAGCACCGACGACGCCCTGCTGGTGGAATCCGTCGAGGAGAACCCGTACGCCAACTTCCTGGCCTGGAAGACCGGCAATAAGGACGCCCGGATCGACAAGCTCGAAGAGCTGCTCCACTCCCCCGAGGTCTCTTCCTTCATCGAGGAAACCTGGCCCAACGGTGACGTGACGGCTGCCTTCTAACCGGCGCCTCCCCCCCCCAGAAGCAGAACAAACAGGAAACCCCGCACCCCCAAAAGGGAGGTGCGGGGTTTCTTTGGTACTAGGGCCCTACGGCAAAGCGTCTGCGGCAGCCTTTGCGGCCGCCGGAAGCGCCGCGTAGATGCGTTCCATGGCGGCGTCGTCATGCGCGCCGGACAGGAACCAGGCTTCAAAGACCGACGGCGGCAGGTATACGCCGCTTTCCAGCATGGAGTGGAAGAACGGCTTGTACCGGAATGCTTCCTGCGCCTGGGCCTGCCCGTAGTTGTGCACGCCGGCGGCGGAGGTGCCGAAGGCGACGCTGAACAGGTTTCCGGCGCGCTGGATGCTGTGGTCCACGCCGGCGTCAGTCAGCGCTGCGGAGACCGCGGCGGACAGCTCCTTGCTGCGGGCATCCACGGTGGCATAGACCTCTGCGGTGGCAGCCTTCAGCGTGGCAACACCGGCGGCCATGGCGATGGGGTTACCCGACAGGGTTCCGGCCTGGTAGACCGGGCCCAGCGGCGCGAGATAGTCCATGACGTCGGCGCGGCCGCCCAGTGCGGCGACGGGCATGCCGCCGCCGATGACCTTGCCGAAGGTGAACAGGTCAGGCGTCCAGCCTTCCACGGCACCGGTCAGGCCCCAGTAACCGGCAGGACCGGTGCGGAAGCCGGTGAGGACCTCATCCAGGATCAGCAGGGCGCCGTTTTCCGCGGTGATGCGCGACAGCGCTGCGTTGAAGCCCGGTTCCGGGGTTACCACGCCCATGTTGGCCGGTGCCGCCTCGGTGATGACGGCGGCAATGCTGGCTCCGTGCTCAGCGAAGGCCTTTTCGACGGCATCCACGTCGTTGTAGGGCAGCACCAGGGTTTCAGCGGCGGTGGCTTCAGTGACTCCGGCCGAGCCGGGCAGGGCCAGGGTGGCCAGGCCGGAACCGGCGGAGGCCAGCAGCCCGTCCAGGTGGCCGTGGTAGCAGCCGGCGAACTTGATGACGAGGTTGCGGCCGGTGAAGCCGCGGGCCAGCCGGATGGCGGTCATGGTGGCTTCGGTGCCGGTGGAGACCATGCGCAGGCGCTTCACGCCCGGAACCCGGTCCATCACCAGCTGCGCCAGCTCGGCTTCGGCCGGGGTGGACGCGCCGAAGGACAGGCCGTTGTCGACGGCGGAGTGCACTGCGGCCAGCACGTCCGGGTGGGCGTGGCCCACCAGGGCGGGTCCCCACGAGCAGACGAGGTCCACGTATTCGCGTCCCTCGGAGTCGGTGATGTACGGGCCCTTGGCGGAGACCATGAACTTGGGTGTTCCACCCACGGATCCGAATGCCCGGACCGGGGAGTTCACGCCCCCGGGCATCAAAGCCCGGGCACGGTCAAAGAGTTCTTCGTTGGACGGCTGCGAGACAGGTGAGGACATTACTTGCTTTCCTTCAGCCAGGCTGCCAGTTCGGCGGCCCAGTAGGTGAGAATCATGTTTGCGCCGGCCCGCTTGATGCCCAGCACGGACTCTTCGATGGCCCGGCGGCGGTCAATCCAGCCGTTGGCGGCGGCAGCTTCAATCATCGCGTACTCGCCGGAGATCTGGTAAGCACCCACCGGAACAGGAGACATGGCGGCCACGTCAGCGAGCACGTCAAGGTAGCTCATGGCGGGCTTGACCATCACCATGTCCGCACCTTCTTCAAGGTCCAGCTCCACCTCCAGCAGGGCTTCGCGGCGGTTGGCCGCTTCCATCTGGTAGGTCCGGCGATCGCCCTTGAGCTGGGAATCCACGGCTTCGCGGAAGGGCCCGTAGAACGCCGAGGCGTACTTGGCGGCATAGGCGAACAGGGACACGTCCTGATATCCCGCGGTGTCCAGTGCATGGCGGATCACCGCAATCTGCCCGTCCATCATGCCGGACGGGCCCAGGACGTGGGCACCGGCGCGGGCCTGCTCCACAGCCATCCGGCCGTAGATTTCCAGGGTGCTGTCATTGTCCACGACACCGTTTTCATCCAGGACGCCGCAGTGCCCGTGATCGGTGAATTCGTCCAGGCAAACGTCGCTCATGATGACCAGGTCATCGCCGACCTCCTCGCGTACTGCGGCGATGCCGCGGTTGAGGATGCCGTCCGGATCGGTCCCGGCGCTGCCGACGGCGTCGCGCTCGGCGGGAATGCCGAAGAGCATGATCCCGCCCACTCCCAGCTCAACCGCCTCCGCGGCGGCTTTCTTCAGCGAATCCATGGTGTGCTGGACCACGCCGGGCATGGAGGTCAGCGGGTTGGGCTCGGTGATGCCCTCGCGGACAAAGGCGGGGAGGATCAGCTCGGCCGGATCCAAGCGGTATTCGGCGGTCAGACGCCTCATGGCCGGCGTGGTGCGCAGCCGGCGGGGACGGTGGTGGGGGAAGCTCATGGATAATCTGCCTTCCGTTAATGACGGGGAACTAGTTTGTAGCGCCCTTGGACATAGCAACAACAAGGGCCTGCGCTATTCCCTCGGGTGTGGGCTGGGCCGCTACGGCATCGGCCGGGCAGTCCAGTTCAGCCATCTGCGCCGCTGTGCTGTCTCCGATGGCCACCAGCAGTGTTCCCGCCGGAACAGGCGTGCAGAGCCGCAGGAACCGGCGAACGATACTGGGCGAGGTCAGCACGACGGCGCGCGGGCCCGCCGGCGCCGCGCCCAGGAAGTCCCTGGCGGTGATGAGCGGTGGTGTCCCGGCAGCGCCGGCGTCAGCTGCGGGTGTAAAGCGGACACCCGGGGCGGGGTGGTCCACGGTGCAGTAGGCGGTGACGGCACGGACGTCCCAGCCCAGCGATGTCAGGTTCTCGCGGAGGGCCGGATCGGCAAGGTCCGCCTGCGGCAGCAGGATCCGCAGGCAGCCGCCCTCCGGGTCCCACCCCTGAGGGTGCGGCCAGGTTTCAGCCAGTCCGCGGGCGGAATGATCACCCTCGGGCATCAGGTCCACGGCCAGGCCAATGTCCTCGAGCGCTCGGCGGGTTCCTGTACCGACGGCGGCGATCCGGGTTCCGGCCGGGACGGCGGATGCCGGAGGCACACCCAGGGCGGCGCAGCGGCGCACCATGGCAAGCACGGTGGTCACGCTGGTGAAGATGACCCAGGCAAACCGTCCGGAGCGCAGGGATCCCAGCGCCGCGTCCAGCTCACTGGTATCTGCCGGAAACTGGAAATCGATCAGCGGCAGAAGCGCCACCGCAGCACCACGGGATTCCAGTTCGGCGGTCATTGCCGCGGCCCGGTCCGGGCTGCGCGGCAGGACCACGTTTAGCCCCGCCAGTTCTCCGTGTTTGGCCCGGGACATTTCAGCGGTTTCCGGAGGTCAGCATCAGCTGACCGCCAGGTCCGTCAGGGACGCGGCACCGGCGGCAAGCAGGTCCTCAGCCAGGCGGACGCCCAGGGCACGGGCGCCGTCTTCATCCAGCTCGGCTGTGGCCGCTGACCGCCGCATCACCCTGGAGCCGTCGTCGCTGCAGACCACGGCCTCCAGGTGCAGCCGGTCCTCGGTCACGGTGGCCAACGCACCAATGGGTGCGGTGCAGCCGGCTTCCAGCCGGTTCAGCAGGGCCCGCTCCGCCGTCACCGTCAAGCGCGCGGCATTGTTGTCATAGGCAGCCAGTGCCCGGCTCAGCGGTCCTTCGGCGGCGTCCGCGGTCCGGCATTCCACGGCCAGGGCTCCCTGGCCGGGAGCGGGCAGCATGACGGAGGGGTCCAGGAATTCCGAGACCATCTCCAGACGGCCCAGGCGCGCCAGGCCCGCGGCCGCTAGTACGACGGCGTCAAGGTCCCCGGGAGCGCCTTCCACCAGCCCGGCTACCCGGCCCAGGCGGGTGTCCACGTTGCCGCGGATATCCACCACCTCCAGGTCCGGGCGCACGGAACGGAGCTGTGCGGCCCGCCGCGGGGATCCGGTGCCCACGCGGGCACCTTCGGGCAGCTGCGCCAGGGTCAGGCCGTCGCGGGCGCACAGCGCGTCACGAACATCCACCCGGCCCGGGATGGCACCAATGGCCAGTCCCTCCGCTGCACCCGTCGGCAGGTCCTTGAGGGAGTGCACGGCAACGTCGCAGTCCCCGCGCAGCAGGGAATCCCGCAGCGCGGCGACGAAGACACCTGTGCCGCCAATCTGGGACAGGGCGGCCCGGTTGATGTCCCCCTCGGTCCGCACCCGGACCAGGTCAACCTCAAACCCGCCCAGTTCAGCAAGCGCGTTGGCCACCGTGGTGGTCTGGGTGACGGCCAGGGCACTGCCCCGGGTTCCGATCAGTACAGGCGAATGCGCCACTACTGGATCCCCACCGTGGAATCGGCGCCTGCAATGGTGGGCTTTTCGCCGCGCAGGTTGGCGCAGCAGCCCGGCCGGCAAACGTCGTACCACGGACCCAGCGGGGTCAGGGCGGGACGGTCGGCAATGTTGTTTTCAGCGGTCCGCTCGGACAGTAGATCCACCAGGCCGGAAACGAAGGTCTCGTGGATGCCCGGGGTGGGTGCGCGGTGTGCCGCCAGACCCAGTTCCCGGCAGGTGTCCATGGCCTCGGTGTCCAGGTCCCAGAGAACTTCCATGTGGTCGCTGACGAAGCCCAGCGGCACAATGACAACGCCCTGAACTCCCTTGGCGGGCAGTTCTGCAATGGCGTCGTTGATGTCCGGTTCCAGCCACGGGGTGTGCGGGGATCCGGAACGGGACTGGTAGACCAGCTGCCAGTCCAGGCCGGCAGCTTCGGGAACGCGGTCCATGATGGCGCGGGCGTTGGCGAGGTGCTGGGCAACGTAGGCGCTGCCCTCCTCGAACTCGCGGTCGCGCGGGCCGGAAGCCTCGGCGTCGGCCGTGGGAATGGAGTGCGTGGAGAACAGGATTTCAATCTTCCCGTCCTCCTTGCCTTCGGCGGCCAGCTGCTCGCGGACGCGGGCGAGGGAATCGCGGACGCCCTCCACGAACGGCTCCACAAACCCGGGGTGGTCAAAGTACTGGCGGACCTTGTCCACCTGCAGCTTCTTGTCCAGCCCGGTGGCCAGCAGATTCATGCCGAGGTCCTCGCGGTACTGGCGGCAGCTGGAGTAGGAGGAGTACACGCTGGTGGTGACCATCAGCAGCCGGCGGTAACCGGTGTCATACGCTTCCTGCAGCACGTCCTTGATGTAGGGAGCCCAGTTCCGGTTTCCCCACAGCACCGGAGTGTCAATGCCGCGGCGCTTCAGCTCAGCCTCGATGGCCGCCTTCAGGGCACGGTTCTGCTCGTTGATCGGGCTGATGCCGCCGTTGGCGCGGTAGTGGGTAGCCACTTCCTCCAGCCGTTCGTCCGGGATCCCCCGGCCGCGGGTGACGTTCCGCAGGAACGGAATGACATCTTCCTGCCCTTCGGGGCCGCCAAAGGACGCCAGCAGGATCGCGTCGTAATGCTGGGGTGCCATGCGTCCGTTCTCGTCAACGCCGTCAAGCGGGTTGAATGCTGCGGACTCGTTGGAAGACTCAGTTGTCATTTCAGTACCTCGGCAACTTCCGCGGCGTCGATGCGCCGGCCGGTATAGAAGGGGATTTCTTCGCGGACGTGATTACGGGCTTCGGTGGAGCGCAGGTGACGCATCATGTCCACCAGGTCAACCAGGTTGGGAGCCTCCAGCCCCAGGATCCATTCCCAGTCGCCGAGGGCAAACGAGGCAACCGTGTTGGCCAGAACCTGCGGGAATTCGCGTCCCAGCATGCCGTGGTCGCGCAGCATCTTGCCGCGCTCCTCGGCGGGAAGCAGGTACCACTCGTAGGAGCGGACAAACGGGTAGACGCAGATCCAGGCCTCGGGATCGATGCCCCGGGCATAGGACGGCCAGTGGTTCTTGGAGAACTCCGCATCGCGGTGCACACCCATGGCAGACCACGCAATTTCGGTTCCGTTGAACAGGCCGGAGCGGCGGATGTCGCGGACGGCTGACTGCAGGTCTTCGGCGCGGCCGCCGTGCAGCCAGACCATGACGTCGGCATCGGCGCGCATGGCAGAGACGTCGTACAGCCCGCGTAGGGTGACGTGGCGCTCTGACAGTTTTTCGGTCAAGGCCTCAAAGGCTTTGATGTCATCGGAATCGGCAGCGGCATCTGATGCCACGCCCGCTGCGGACCGCTTGAAAACGGTCCAGAGGGTGAAGAACTGTTCTTCGGTGTCGGCTGTTTCTGCGGTGCTCTGTCCCATGGGCTCACTCATGATTAACAGTCTGCCCTTCCGGGCAGGCTTAGGCGAAATACTCCACTTCTACTTCTTGTAGAAAGTGATAAAGATCACTGCCGGCCCAGCTGTTCCACCAGCCCGGCGATCCGGGTGCGCGTATCAGCCGTGACGGCGGCCAGCCCGGTACCGGCCAGCCAGGCGCCCACCACTTCCAGCCCGGCAGTCTTGTCCACGGCGGCGCGGACCGCGGCCACCCGCTCACGGTGCCCGACGGCGGCAGAAGGCAGGGCGCCGACCCACCGCACCACGTCCCAGCCCACAACATCATCCACTCCCAGCGGGACCTGCAGCAGCACCGAGGCATCTGCGAGGGCCTGGGCAAAGAGGTCCTCGTCATCGCGCCCCACCGGGCTTGGCTGCACCGCCGTGTCGGCAGCACTCAGCGCCCGCCCGTAGGAGAGCCGCAGCACGTGCGTTCCCGGCCCGGTGGAATCGGCGAGCCACTGCCACTTTGCCGTGGCGTGCGTCAGCGCCTTCGCATCAACGGCATCAACGTCCGCCGCAACGAGTACGCCGGTGCCGCGCGGGTGGGCATCCAGATCCGGCTGGTCCACAACGAGGGTGACGAGGGCGACGCCGGGACCCGGACCCGGGCGTGCCGCGGCCAGTTCCGGCACGGTGTCTGCCAGCAGGACAGCAGCGGACGGGCCGTCCGTTGCCATGACCAGCGTGTCTGCGGTGACAGTTTCCGCCTCGGGCGCCTCATCTCCGGCGATCGAGACCGTCCACCCGCTGCCGCTGTGCCCCACGGCCGTGACGGCCGCTCCGGTGCGGATCCTGACCCCCAGCGCCAGCAGGTCCTCCTCCAGCGCGCGCGTGAGCCTTCCCATTCCTCCGGCCAGCCCGGCGACGGCGGAACCGGCGGGGGCTGCAGCCCGCATGGACGCTACTGCTCCGGCAAGGGATCCGTGCTCGGCCAGGGCAGCGCGGAGGCCCGGAGCCACCGAGTCCGCGTCCAGCACATCCGGATCCGAGGAATACACGCCGCCCACCACCGGGGCAACCAGCCGGCGAAGCACCGCGTCGCCCATGCGGGTGCGGACCACTTCGCCCAGGCTCACAGTTTCCCGGCGGGCCAGGCTGCCTACCGGCAACACCTTGTCCAGCGCTGCCCGCGCGGAACCCGTGCGGCCAATGGCCTGCACAATTTCGGGCGCCCGCGGGTCCGCGGGAATGCCGAGCAGGCCGGTTTGCGGCATCCGCTGGGCGGACGCTGCAGTGTCTTCACCGGCCAGCTGCAGCCAGGCGCCGTCCCGGTTGGGCTGAACGACGGCGTGCCCCAGGCCCAGTTCTTCAATCAGGTCCGGCACGGCCCGGGACCGCGTAGCGAAGGACTCCGCACCGCTGTCCAGGGTCAATCCCGCAACAGAGTGCGCACCAACACAGCCGCCAAGGTCAGGTCCGGCCTCCAGCAGCGTGACGGACAGGCCGCTGCGGGCCAGGTCCCTGGCAGCGATCAGACCGGACATGCCGCCGCCTACCACCACTGCGGTTTTCGGGGCGGGTCCGGGCACCTCCGGAACAGCATCGGGAGCCGTTTTCCGGGCGGCCGGAAAATGGGACAGGGCCGCCGGCAAATGGGGAAGGACTGGACGGTGCGGCACGGTTACGGCTCCACTGAATGGATAAGCTGTACCACCCGCGTCAGGACGTCCGGATCCGTTTCAGGGGGCACCCCGTGACCCAGGTTCACCACATGGCCCGGCGCAGCGGCTCCGGCGGCCAGGACCTCGCGCACATGGGCTTCCAGCACCGGCCACGGGGCGTTCAGCAGAGCCGGGTCAATGTTTCCCTGCAGGGGCGTTGCTCCGCCGAGCCGGCGGTTGGCCTCGTCCAGCGGCAAGCGGTAATCGACTCCCACCACATCAACGCCAACATCACGCATGGCCCCCAGCAGCTCGGAGGTTCCGGTGCCGAAATGCACCAGCGGCGCACCAAGATCCCGGACATGGTCCAGCGCGCGGGTCGACGCCGGCGCCACATGGCGGGTGTAATCCGCGAGTCCAAGTGATCCTGCCCAGGAGTCAAAGAGCTGCCCGGCGCTGGCTCCCGCTTCAAGCTGGGCGCGCAGGAACATTCCCGAAGCATCTGCGGCCCACTCAGTCAGAGCACGCCAGGCGTCCGGGTCAGCATGCATCATGGTGCGCGGACCCAGGTGGTCGCGGGAGGGCTTGCCCTCCACCATGTAGGCGGCCAGCGTAAACGGGGCACCGGCAAATCCGATCAGCGGAGTCTTGCCGAGTTCCGCCACCGTCAGGCGCACTGCTTCGCGGATCGGTTCCAGCGCCTCTTCGGTGAGGGCCGGCAGTGCGGCAACATCCGCTGCGGTGCGCACCGGCGCGCCCAGGACCGGACCGACGCCCGGGACAATGTCGACGTCGACACCGGCCAGCTTGAGCGGGATGACGATATCCGAGAAGAAGATACCGGCGTCAACGTCGTGCCGGCGGACGGGCTGCAGCGTGATTTCGGAGGCCAGCGCGGGGTCCAGACAGGAATCCAGCATCGCAATTCCCTCCCGCAGCTTGCGGTATTCGGGAAGCGACCTTCCGGCCTGGCGCATGAACCAGACCGGCCGGCGGGAGGGAGTTCCACCCCGGTAGGCGGTAATCAGGGGGGAATCGGCCGTGCGGCCATCCATGAGCGGATGAGAGGCGCTAAGAGTCATACCCTGATTCTCTCCAAAATCCGGCCCGAAGGATAACCGGGCCGCAGTGATGCCCCGCTGCGGCCGAACAGGTGAGGGGAAACACAGGTGAAAACGGCCCAGGTAAGGGCGCCCTATTGGGGTTCGCCCAGATCCGGTGGCTAGTATTGAGGCACTGTGGTTCTACTTTCCTTAATTGCGACGCACTCCGATGTTGACCTGGAAACCGTTGCCCGCCTCAGCGCCGGCGCCTCCCAGGTCCCCTCCTCCCTGCTCGAAACCGGATCCGCGGTGACCGGATCCGTGGTCCTGGCCACCTGCAACCGGTTCGAGGTCTACTGCGAGGCAAAGTCGGAGGCGGACATTGAAGCCGCCCGTTCCGCCGCCGTCGCAGAAATCAGCCGGCATTCCGGCCTGTCCAAGGACCTGGTCTCCCGCTCCCTGGAAACCAATACCGGCGAATCCGTAGCCAAACACCTGTTCGCCGTCGGCGCGGGGCTGGATTCCGCAGTGGTGGGCGAGCGTGAAATTGCCGGACAGGTGCGCCGCGCCCTCATCGAAGCGCAGGAAAACGGCACGGCCAGCGGCGGCCTCACCCGCCTTTTCCAGACAGCTTCCCGGACCGCCAAAGATGTTGGAGCACTGACAGCCCTCGGTAAACGGGGACTTTCCATTGTCTCGGTGGCGCTGGAACTGGCCACTGACCTGTCGATGGACACGGACTGGTCCGCCAAGGACGTTGTTGTCTTTGGCACCGGCGCCTATGCCGGAGCCACCATGGCACTGCTCAAGGAGCGCGGCTGCAGCCGGATCAGCGTGTATTCCTCGTCCGGACGGGCCGAGTCGTTCACCGCATCGCGCGGCGGAACGCCGCTGACCCGCGAATCCCTGCCGGCTGCCCTGGCCGCGGCGGACGTCGTCATCGGCTGCAGCGGAAGCGAAAGCCAGGTCAGCGCCGGAGACATCAGGCGCGTCCGGAAATCCAGCAACAAGCCCCTGATCATAATTGACCTTGCCCTCACCCACGACTTCGATCCGGATGTCCGTGAGCTGGACGGGGTGGAGCTGATCACCCTGGAATCAGTGCGTCTGGCCGCCCCGGCCGAGCAGGCAGAGTCCTTGAAGCAGGCCAGCAGCATCGTGGCTGACGCCGCGAAGGCATTCTCTGAACACCAGCTGAGCCGCCAGATGGACTCCGCGATTGTGGCCCTGCGCCGGCACACCCTCAACGTCCTTGATTCCGAGCTCGAGAAGGTCCGCGCCCAGCACGGCTGCACCGGGGCTGCCGAGGAAGTGGAGTTCGCCATGCGCCGCATGGTCAAGCAGCTGCTGCATGTCCCCACGGTCCGGGCGCGCGAGCTTGCCGCCAGCGGCCAGCAGGATGACTACATCAAAGGTCTTGAGGCCCTGTTCGGCATCAGCCTGGATCAGCCGGTGGAACGCCGGCGTCCGTCCGCACCCCATGGACCCGGCCATCATGTCAGCACCGGGTCAGACATTTCCGAAGACGGCACTGACACCGCAGCGTCCGCCTGACCAGCAGTTCGAGCACAGAAACCTTCAGCACAGGACCCTCAGTACGGGATCTTCTTCTCAGTACAGAACCTTGTCCGGTTCAATCTCCCGCACCCATGCCAGGATGCCGCCCTGCACGTTGAACACCCGGTCATAGCCCTGCGTCCTGAGGAACGCGGCCACCTCCGCTGACCGCCCTCCGGATTTGCAGTGCACGTACAGCTCCCTGCCGCGGGCCGGCAGCGTCTCCCCGGACAAAATTCCGGCACGGGGCATCAGCTCCGCGCCGCCAATGCTGACAATGGCATGCTCGCCGGGCTCCCGGACATCGATCAGGTCAAAGGCGCTCTCCCCCGCCGCCCGGGAGACAAGCAGCCGCTGCAGTTCCCGGACGTCAACGGCAGGTTCCGCCGCGCTTTCGCCTGCGCCGGGGGCCGGCACTCCGCAGAACGCCTCATAGTCTTCCTCCAGCTCGGTAACCTGCCCGGCAGCCGGATCCCTGCGCACCCGGATCTCCCGCCAGGCCATGTCCAGGGCATTGAGCACCAGCACCCGGCCCAGAAGCGTTACTCCGGTACCGGTAATCAGTTTCACGGCCTCGTTGACCATGACGGATCCAATCTGCGCGCACAGCACTCCCAGAACTCCGCCTTCCGCGCAGGAGGGAACCGAGCCGGCCGGGGGTGCCTCCGGGTAAAGATCGCGGTAGGTGGGTCCGTGCCGTCCCCAGAACACGCTGACCTGGCCGTCGAACCTGAGGATTGACCCCCAGACATACGGCTTGCCCAGGATTTCCGCAGCATCATTGACGAGGTAGCGGGTGGCAAAGTTGTCGGTACCGTCCAGGATCAGGTCATAGCCGGCAAAGATCTCCAGCACGTTGGCCGCCGTCAGGCGCACCGGGTGCAGCTGCACCGTCACCAGAGGGTTCAGTTCGTGGATGCTCCGCCGCGCGGATTCGGCTTTGGAGCTGCCGATATCCGATACCCCGTGTATGACCTGGCGCTGCAGGTTGGACTCATCCACAGTGTCGTCGTCAACGATTCCCAGCGTTCCCACGCCGGCGGCCGCGAGATACAGCAGTGCCGGCGAGCCCAGACCGCCTGCCCCGATGACCAGGACACGGGCATTCTTCAGCCGCTGCTGGGCAACCATCCCGAACTCCGGAATGATCAGGTGCCGGGAATAGCGGCGGATTTCCTCAGGGGTCAGCGCTGGCGCAGGTTCCACCAGCGGCGGCAGTACTCCTGTTTGTGGCTCACTCATGAATCCAATCTAGTACCCAAACGTGCTGCGTAGCCTGCCGGACCTGTTACCCGCGGGTAAACTGAAGGCCGTTGACCGGGTACCTTGGCCCGGTGCCGTTGAGAGGTCCATACACGTGAGCAACCAGCAAACCGGCAGGCCAACCCGGCTCCCCCGGGAGGAACGGCGGCGCCAACTGCTGAACGCGGCGCAGGAAGTCTTTGTCGGCAACGGTTTCCACGGAGCGGCCATGGATGACATCGCCGAGGCGGCCAAGGTCAGCAAACCCGTTCTCTATCAGCATTTTCCGGGCAAGCGGGAGTTGTATCTGGCCCTGCTTGAGGACCATTTGGGCACCCTGACAGAGTTCCTCACCGGCGCCCTGAACTCCACCACCGACAATAAGCTGCGCGTCCGGGAAACCATGCGGGCCTACTTCCGCTTCGTGGCTCAGGACAGCCAGGGCCACCGGCTGGTTTTTGAATCCGACATGACCAATGACGCGGAGGTCAGCGCACGGATCGAGGAATTCAATGCCCGGTTCGCGTCCAATATTGCCGGCGTCATCGCCGAAGACACCAAGCTTTCACATGTGGAGGCCACGCTGCTGGGCCGGGCTCTGGCCGGAATGGCCCAGGTAAGTGCCCGCTACTGGCTGGAGACGGATGGAGACTTGGACATCGACGCGGCGTCCGAGCTTGTCTACCGTTTAGCTTGGCGCGGAATCAGCCGGTTCCCCAAGGAGATTTAGAGTAGATTTCGAAGCGGATATGTTCCATTAATACAGGAGGCACCACGGTGGAAGTAAAAATCGGCATTCAGAATGTTGGCCGCGAAATCGTCTTTGAATCGAGCCAAAGCGCCGATGCCGTTGCTGACGTCGTGGCGGAGGCACTGAACGGCCAGAAGGAACTGCGCCTCAAGGATGACAAGGGCAGGCTCATCATGGTTCCAGCCGGCGTTATCGGCTACGTGGAAATCGGCGCCGAAGAGGTTCGCCGCGTCGGCTTCGGCGCCCTCTAGGTTCCGGCGGCCGGACGGTGATTAGCCTGATTATTGCCGCTTTGGCCGCACTGGCGGCCGGCTTCGTCGTCCGTGCCGCGGACCGGCGCCGGACCGCCTACGGTATTTTCCTGCTGCCCGGCTTGTCGCTGGCTGCAGCCATGGTTGCATGGGTGGTTCTCCAGCTCGGCGGTACCGGGTCTGATCCGGACCTTTATTGGCTCGCCCGGGTTCTGCCGCCGGTTGCCGGCACGGCCGCTGCTGTCATTGCCGCCGTGGTTACCGGCCCCCGCCGTGATGCCCGGGATGCGGCCGAATTGGATAAGGTGCTGCGGTTCTGAGGTCCGGGCGCTAACCGGAGGACAGGAGTGCGCCCAGCTCGCGGGACAAGACCTGTCCTGCTTCCTGGTGTCCCGTCTCGGTGAAGTGGCGCCCGTCAGGCTCCCGGTATTCTCCCAGTGAGAACCGCGTCCACCAGTCCCCCACGCTAAGGAACGCCACCCCCTCGTTCCGGGCCACCCCGGCCAGCAGTGTGTCTACCGCGGTGCGCCTGCTTTCCGCCGTGCCGGGGCCGGACGAAATGACGCCCACCATCACCAGCCTGGAGGCCGGGTAAGTGCGCCGGGCCTCCGGGATCATGGTTTGGGCCGCGTCCGCGATTTCCGTGTCCGAGGCATTTGAGGCGTCGTTGCCTCCGCCCTGCAGCACTACGAGCTTCGGGGTCCCCCAGGGCAGCACCCACTGCTGCTGCGTCAGCGCCGTGTAGTAATTACCCACCGTGCCGTTGTCCTGGACATAGCCCGTCCCTCCGGCACCCCGGAGCACCGTCCGGTAGCCCAGCCCGGCCAGCCCCTGATCCACCCAGGAGCCCGGCTCGGCCTGTGAGTCTCCGATAACGACTGCCGAACCTGCTATCTCAGGATCCCAGGTCATGACCCGCCCCAGCTCCGGGACACGGATCAGCGAACCGTGCTCAAAATCCGTGCGGAAGACACCGCCCTGGGCGTATTCCGAGGCCAGCGGTCTTCCCAGCGGGGAAAAGTCGCCCCGCCGGCTGAGGACATCTACTGATTCATGAAGTGCCAGCGCTCCACCGGCGGCCGTCCAATAGACCACTTCATCGCCAAACTCCCGGCGGCAGACTGCGGGATCCGGGCAGGACAAACCGGAAACGGACGGCTCAAGCGGACGCCCTTCAGCTGTCCGCAGCAGCTGGAACGCCCTGATGTTCTTCCATGCTGTCTGCGGGAGTCCGCCGGCAGGTTCGGCACTGTTCGCCTGCTGCAGATAACCCGCCAGTGCTGAGATGCGCGGCGGCTCCGAATCCTGCACTCCGGTGGCGTCCGCTGCCCCGGACGAGAGAGCGAGCACGGCGGCACAGCCCAGCACCAGGCCGCGTTTAGCTACAGATCTGCCCATGATTCCGTCCCCCGTACGTATCTGCCCTGCCGTTTGCCCGCGGGCGCCGGTTGCCTGCGGCAGCGGCCGCGGAAATCCCCGTCAGGCAGTAAGACCCAGCCGGCTCATGCGCCGGGAGTGATTGCGGGTCAGTTCAGCGGACAGCGTCTTGAGTTCAGCCTCATACATTCCCTGCACCGTTCCCGGCAGCAGTCCGCCTCCGATGAAACGTTCCAGGACCACGCGATGTGCCTGGGTCAGCGCCTCGCCCACCAGCCGCCTCCCCCACAGGGCCAGCCGGGACGCGAGGCGGGGGTCGTCCGCGAGTGCCTGCTGCAGCCTTGCCTCAAGGACCTCTCCCGCAGGCTCTGTCTCTTCTTTCAATCCAAGGACCAGTTCCGCGGTGGCGGGATCCAGCCGGGCGGCAACAGACTGATAGAAGTCATCGGAAATGGCATCGGTGACATAGAACTTCATCAGGGACTCGAACCAGTCTGCGGGCCGGGTCCGGTCGTGGAAGGCATCCACTGACGGCTGGAAGGGGCGCATTGCAGTCTCGGGATCAAGGCCCAGCTTCACCAGGTGCTCCGTGACACGCTCAAAATGTGCGTATTCGCGTACCGCCAGCCGGCCCAGGACCGTGCGGTCATGCAGCGTGGGTGAAAAACGCGCGTCGGAGGACATGCGTTCAAACGCGGAGAGCTCTCCGTACGCCATGACACCAAAGAGGTCCGCAAGGAAGCGGCGGTAAATCTCTGCGTCGCCCAAGGATCCCGCCGGGGCGTAGGCGGAGTCCGGTTCAGTGCGCGTCCCGTTTGTCATGGACCCCAGCGTACCGCCGGCCCGGGCAGTAGTCCGCGCGCCGCGCCTCCGCCAATGCATGGCCGCAGGCACCCACCGGGTAGACTTGTGGTAGTAAAAGGATGCCCGGTCGTCTGATAGACCTTAGCCAGACCCGCAATACCTACGCGATCTTGAAATTTTTGGCCGCCGCCCGTGCCCGATGCACCGCGGCGGACCTGCAGTTGTTAGCCCGCGATCGGCTTCCGCTGGACGCATCATGCGCCCGCCATCCGCTCCGGTGTGGACTCTTTCAGCCACTCGTCGAGCCTGGCGCCGCGATGCCTAACTGAACGGTACGTAATTGAACACTGAACTTTCCCAGGTGGACGACACCCGTCACCTCACCGCCGATGACAGCAACGAAGCTTTGAACGTGGCTGAAACGCTGGCCACCACCCAGGCAGCGGCCGCAATCAAGGAACTGACCTTCGCCGACTTCGGTGTCCGCTCCGACATTGTGGAATCGCTGTCCGAAGCGGGAATCACCCATCCCTTCCCGATCCAGTCGATGACCCTTCCCGTGGCGCTGGACGGGCACGACATCATCGGCCAGGCCAAGACCGGCACGGGTAAGACGCTCGGTTTCGGCATTCCCGCCATCCAGCGGGTGATAGCACCCGATGACGAGGCCTACGCTTCCCTCGCCGTCCCCGGCGCCCCGCAGGCCCTCATTGTGGTTCCCACCCGTGAACTTGCCGTCCAGGTTGCCGGCGATCTGTCCACCGCCGCCAAGCGCCGCGGTGCCCGGATTGTCACCATCTACGGCGGCCGCGCCTACGAGCCGCAGATCGAGTCGCTGACAGCCGGCGTCGAAATTGTCGTAGGTACTCCCGGACGCCTCATCGATCTGTACAACAAGAAGCACCTTTCCCTGAAGAACGTCCGGATTGTGGTCCTGGACGAAGCCGACGAGATGCTGGACCTCGGCTTCCTGCCGGATGTGGAAACCCTGATGGCCGCCACCCCCGCGGTACGCCAGACGCTGCTGTTCTCGGCCACCATGCCCGGCGCCGTCGTCGCCATGGCCCGCCGCTACATGACCAAGCCCACCCACATCCGGGCAGCGGATCCCGATGATGAAGGCATGACCAAAAAAGACATCCGCCAGGTTGTCTACCGTGCCCACAACCTCGACAAGAGCGAAGTGGTTTCCCGCATCCTGCAGGCTGAGGGCCGCGGACGCACCATCATTTTCACCAAGACCAAGCGCACCGCAGCGAAGCTGACCGAAGAGCTGACGGACCGCGGCTTCGCCGTTGCCGCCATGCACGGCGATCTGGGCCAGGGCGCCCGTGAACAGGCCATGCGCGCCTTCCGCAACGAAAAGGTTGACGTACTGGTGGCCACCGATGTGGCTGCCCGCGGCATCGACGTCGACGACGTCACCCACGTCATCAACTACCAGTGCCCCGAAGATGAGAAGACCTACCTGCACCGTGTGGGACGCACCGGCCGCGCGGGCAACAAGGGTACTGCCGTGACCTTCGTGGACTGGGATGACGTTCCCCGCTGGGGCCTCATCAACCGGGCCCTGGGCCTGGACCAGGCCGAGCCGGTGGAAACGTATTCCTCATCCCCGCACCTCTACACGGATCTGGACATCCCCGCAGGCACCAAGGGCCGGCTGCCGCGCAACAAGCGCACGCATGCGGGTATTGACGCCGAGAAGATCGAGGACCTGGGCGAGACCGGCAAGAAGAACAGTTCCGCTCCGTCCCGTGACGGTGCCCGCGACGGCTCCCGCGGCCGCGACCGGACCCGTACCGGCGGCACCCGCGGCGACCGGCCCCGCAGCGGCGGCGACCGCGGACGCTCCGACAAGCGCGACGATTCCCGCCGTTCCGGTGACCAGCAGGCTGCCCCGGTGCGCGCCGCCGAAGCGCCGTCGGCATCCGCTGACTCTGCTGCAGAGCGGCCCCGCCGCAGCCGTACCCGCACGCGTCGCCGCAACGGCGAAGTGGTCGGCAACTCCGCACCCGCAGCCGAATAACCGGGCAGCACTCCTTTTGATGAGCACTCCCCTTTGGTCGCCGTCCGGCAGGTCGCTGGTGGTACACGCCGACAACGCCGTGTTCCTGCCAACTCTGCCGGACGGCGCCTTCACGATGATTTACGTGGACCCGCCCTTCAACACCGGCCGCTCCCAGCGGCGGCAGCAGACCACCATGGTCCGCAGCGCGGACGGCAGCGGCGACCGCGTCGGCTTCAAGGGCCGAAGCTACAGCACGGTCAAGGGCCTGCTCTCCAGCTACGACGACGCTTTCGAGGACTATTGGGCCTTCCTGGAGCCCCGTTTGGCCGAAGCCTGGCGCCTCCTGGCCGACGACGGCACTCTGTACGTGCACCTCGATTACCGCGAGGTGCACTACGCCAAGGTCATGCTGGATGCGCTTTTTGGCAGGGACTGCTTCCTCAACGAGATTATTTGGGCCTATGACTACGGCGGACGGGCCAAGAACCGCTGGCCGGCCAAACACGACAATATCCTCGTGTACGTCAAGAATCCCGCCGCGTACCACTTCGACAATGCCGAGGTGGACCGTGAGCCGTACATGGCGCCGGGTTTGGTCACCCCCGAAAAGGTGGCGCTGGGCAAGCTGCCCACCGATGTCTGGTGGCACACCATCGTCTCTCCCACCGGTAAGGAGAAAACCGGCTACCCCACGCAAAAACCGGAGGGTCTGCTGCGGCGTACCGTGGCCGCCAGCAGCCGGGAGGGTGACTGGGTCCTGGACTTCTTTGCCGGGTCAGGCACGCTGGGCGCGGTAGCCGCGAAGCTGAACCGGAAGTTTGTCTGTGTGGATGCAAACCCCCAGGCCATCGACGTGATGGCCAAGCGGCTCGGGCACGCAGCGGATCTGGTTCCGGCCAACGCCGTCGCCGCGGCTCTGACCGCGGCCGGCGCCGCCGGTTAGCGGCACCGGCAGGCTGCGGCCGCCGGTGGACCTGCCGGGCTGTCAGACGTACGCAGTGTCGATCCCCGGCAGATGAAGCACGTGCCTAGATGATGCTTCGGCCTTCCTTCCGTGACTGAAACAAGTCACGGCAAAAAGCTCGGACAATCTGGAGCAGGACGCCGGCCACTATGACGGGCCAGACCAGGACGTAGACAGTGAGCCAGAATGTGGCCATCAGTGTTCTCCTTGAATCGGGTGGAAAGGGGATCAGGACTTCGCGGCGGAGATGGTCTCCGCGGGGGTGCGGGTGTCAAAGTCACCGATGCGCTGCTGGATGGTATCGAAGTCGAAATCGGTGTTGCTGCGGACCGACATCAGGTAGCAGGCAACAGTGCTGACGGCGTAGGCCGCCAGGGAACCGGTGAGCACTTCGTAGTCGTGCAGGAAACCCATCACAAACGGCGCGGCGGCGGCGGCCCCGGCTGCACCGAGGTAAAGCGCCGGTTTGAGTCCGAAGAAGCCGAAGGCCATTAACCCCAGGACAACGCCGATTCCCACCACTGATACTGCGTCGAAGATGTACCCCGTGGCGCCGTCCATGGAGAACCAGTCAAAGCGCACCGGGATAAACACGGCAAGGGCGGCCAGCACCGACACAGTAAAGGCCTTGTTGGTGACTTTGTTCCAGTAGAAGCTGGCCAGTACCGGGAAGACCAGGGCGCCCCACAGCGCGCCGACGAAGACGAGAAGGTCCAGGATATTGAGCTGTCCGCTGGCGAAGTAGAGGCCCGCTCCCGTGGCCGCCACCATGGACACCCGGCCAATCAGGAGCATGGTCCTGGGGTTGGCCTTCCCGCGCTTGGCGATGTTCTGGCCGTAGACGTCGGCCATCATGATGGAGGACAGTGCCGACAGATCGGAGTCTGCGGTGGAGGAAAGCGAGCCGAGGATCATGATGAAGAAGACACCCAGCAGGATCGGGCCGAGGTAGGTGGTGGCCATCTGGGGAATCAGGTTGTTGACGTCGTTATCGACCGGGTTGACTCCCAGGTACAGCGCCATGACGCCGAGCATTCCGACGCCGATTACGGTCGCTCCGTAACCCACCGTGGCGGTGACGAATGTTTTCTTGATCAGGTCCTCACGCACGGCAAACAGGCGCTGGGCGATGGTCTGGTTGCCGATGGCGTAGGCAAGGACCGCGGCAATGTACGGTGCGCCCTGGTTGAGGAAGGCTTCGGAGGAGAAGAAGTTCGACTGCTGGGGCGTGAGGTTGGCGGCTCCGGTTTCGAAGATGGCAGGTCCGCCGGCGGCAAAGAACACCACGGGGATAATGACGACGACGGCACCGAGCATGGCGACAACCTGGGCGAAGTCGGTCAGGACCGATGCGCGGAACCCGGACCACAGGGTGTACAGCAGGACTCCCGCGGCGACAGCGATAATGCCCTGCTGGAAGCTGAACGGAGAAAGAAGCGCCACCAGTGCGCCGCCGGCAATAAAGTTTGAGGTCAGCGAGATGACGCTGCCCACCACGTTTGAGCCGGCGAGCATCAGCTGGCTGGATTTTCCATGCCGGGCACGCATGACTTCGGCCAGTGTGTGCGCCTTGGGGGCAACCTTCCGGATCCGCTTGCCAAAGGGGTAGATAAACAGGATCATGAGGGCGCCCCAGAGCCCGTAGTGGATCGGACCGGAAACGCCGTAGGTGTAACCCGATGTTGCCGATGCGTACATGGAAGATGCCCAGATCCAGGTGGCCGTCATGCTGGCGGCCGAGACACCGAAACCGACCTTATTGCCGGCAGTCATATACCCGTCGGCATTCTCATTCTTTTTTCCAATGAGTGTGGACATGAGGAATGTTCCACCGTAAAAAAGAACAAACAGCGCTATTACTGTCCATCCCCCCAGTTGATAAAAATCCACTCCGTTGTTCGGCACAGTTCCCTCTCCCCCGCGCGAAAAAACGGCGCGGGCAATTGATGCACTAAGGCCGTCAACCGCATTCCGGCGGGCCCGGACGGCACGTGCGCTCGACCAGTTTCCGGAATCGAAAACTGCTGAAGGGCAGCCTGTCCATCGGGGCAGCAGCGCATACAGCTTCGCAAACTAAGCGGTGAGCGTCGGCTCAAACCGCAGCAGGCAGCTGCTTAGCTGCCCGAAGAATGCGCGGGGCATCCCCATCCGACGGCATCCCCCAAGACGTCATCGGACTTTTCAAAGCTAGCAGAGTTATTGCGGCAATTAGAATTACTAAGGAGTTTCCGGATTTATTTCCGGGAATTTCTTTCCTAGGGACGAACGGCGGCGGAGCCGGTGCCCAGCGCCGTAATTTGTTCCAGGACTTCCGGCGCCGTCGTGAATTCGCCGAGCAGATTTGGCTTGCCGGTCCCGTGGTAATCGCTGGATCCGGTGACCAGCAGGGAGTTCTCCTGCGCCAGCTTCCGCAGCCAGGCACGTCCTTCCGGCGGGTTGTCCCGGTGGTCGATCTCCACGCCGAGCAGCCCGGCGTCGATCATTTCGCGGAAAGTGTCCTCGCCCGCCACCCGTCCGCGGGATGATGCCACCGGGTGGGCAAACACCGGCACACCCCCGGCCGCACGGATCAGCTCAACGGCGCGGGCCGGGTCCGGGGCGTAGTGGGCCACAAAGTAGCGTGAACGCGCCGTCAGAATGCCGGAAAATGCAGCTGAACGGTTGGGCACCACCCCGGCGGCCACCAGTGCATCGGCGATGTGCGGGCGCCCGATGGTCGCCCCCGGAGCCACATGCTCCTGCACCAGATCCCAGTCAATGGGAAAGTCTTCCGCCAGCCGCTGGACCATCAGCTCTGCCCGCGACACCCGTGCCGTCCTTGACCGGGCGATTTCCGCCAGCAGTTCCGGGTCCGACGGATCATGCAGGTAGGACAGCACATGAACGCTGATGCCCTCGCTGCTCCGGCAGGAGACTTCCATCCCGGGCACCAGGACCAGGCCCTCCCGCCGGGCAGCCTGCGCTGCCTCGGACCAGCCGGCCGTGGAGTCATGGTCGGTCAGGGCCACCGCATCCAGCCCTGCTTCTTTCGCCGAACGCATCACCTCCGCCGGCGGCTGCGTTCCGTCGGAGACTGTGGAGTGCGTGTGCAGGTCGATTCTCACCTCCTCAATGTACTTGCTTCGGGCCGTTCCGGACTGCCGGCTGCCGGCGCGGAGGCTTCCGCGCATGATTGGCCGCCCCGTCCGCACAGTGAGACCATGGAGGGGTGACTACTGATGCGAATCCAATGACCACCGCCGACACGTCGGGTCTCGGGGAGTTGTCCGAAGGACAGCCCTTGGATGACCGCGTGAACAACCGCTCCCAGAAACCGTCCAACGAGGCTTACAAGGCTTTCATGGCGACAGGATGGGCCGGGGACGACGCCGAGCTTCCCGCCCGCGCAGAAGTTGCCCCCTACGCCGCCAAGCGCCGTCGTGCCCTGTCCGAGCGGTTCCCGGGCGAGCGTCTCGTCATCCCTGCCGGCCCGCTCAAGGTCCGGTCCAATGACACTGACTACCGGTTCCGCCCGCACTCCGGTTTTGCGCACCTGACCGGCCTTGGCCTGGACCGGGAACCGGATGCCGTGCTCGTCATGGAGCCGGTTGAGCCGGGAACCGGCGACGACGGCGGCAACCACAACGCCGTCCTCTATTTCCGTCCGCTGGCCGGCACCGACAGCGAAGAGTTCTACTCCAACGCCCGCTACGGCTCGTTCTGGATCGGCTCACGCCTGGGCCTGGAACAGGTCAGCGCCCTGCTGGACCTGCCCACCCGCCACCTGGACGAGGCCGAAACGGCCATTACCTCCAACGTGGGCGATCCGCAGTTCGGCGGAATCTCCGTCCGGCTGCTGCGCAAGGTCGATGAGATGGTGGATGCACTGGTGGACACCGTCCGCTACAACACCGCCATGGACCCGGAGAACGTTGACCTCAGCGCCCTTGACGCCCTGGACGGCGAGCTCACCGAAGCCCTGTCCGAACTGCGCCTCATCAAGGACGCATGGGAAGTGAAGCAGATGGAAGCCGCCGTTGCAGCGACCGTCAACGGCTTCACCGAGGTCATCAAGGCACTCCCCCGCGCCATTTCCCACCCCCGCGGCGAACGGGTGGTGGAGGGTGCATTCTTCGCCCGTGCCCGTGAAGAGGGCAACGACCTCGGTTATGACACCATTGCCGCGGCCGGCAACAACGCCACCGTCCTGCACTGGATCCGCAACAACGGCACCGTCAATGCCGGTGAGCTTTTGCTTCTCGACGCCGGAGTGGAAGCTGACAGCCTCTACACCGCCGACATCACGCGTACCGTTCCGGTCAACGGCACCTACTCCGAGGTGCAGCGCAAGATCTACCAGGCCGTTCTCGATGCCGCTGACGCCGGCTTTGCCGCCGCCAAGCCCGGAGCCAGGTTCCGCGACGTCCATGAGGCCGCCGTGAAGGTTCTGGCCGAACGGCTCTCCGACTGGGGCCTGCTGCCGGTATCCCTGGAGGAAGCCCTCTCGGACAACGGCCAGCAGCACCGCCGGTGGATGCCGCACGGCACCAGCCACCACCTTGGTCTCGATGTCCATGACTGCGCCCAGGCCCGCAAGGAGCTGTACCTGGACGGCATTATCACCGAGGGCATGGTGTTCACCATCGAACCGGGCCTGTACTTCAAGAACGAGGACCTTTCCGTTCCCGAGGAATACCGGGGCATCGGCGTGCGTATTGAGGATGACATCCTCATCACCGCCGACGGTCCGGTGAACCTCAGCGCCGCACTGCCGCGCAATCCGGAAGATGTTGAAGACTGGATGGCCGGACTCGCCGAGTAACTGACGCTTTCCCGACGGGAGGCCGAACAGCAGAGGCTCCGCACCGTGGGTGCGGAGCCTCTGCTGTTAAGTCTTGTTCCGGCTGGCTTGGCCTTTAGTCCTGCTGGCGGGGGGCCCCGCCTTCACCGTCGCCGTGATCCTTTGCATCACCGCCGGGAGCCGCGGCCGGCGGGGCCGGAGCCGGGGCGGCGGGAAGCCGGACGCCGTACTTCGGCCGGCCGTCCGGAAGATCCGGGAACTGTCCCCGGGGGACGGTTCCCGCGGGGGCCTGCTCCCTGGCCGGCGCCTGGCCGTCCTGCCCGGCGTGCGCAGGCTGGCCTGGCTGGTTCGGCTGGCCGCCCGTTGCCGCCCCGTACGGGTTGGCCCATCCGGCCGGCCGCTCCGGAGCCGTTCCCGGCCCGGCCTGCGGCGGCCCCTGCTGCCCATGGGGATACTGCTGTCCCTGGGGGCCCTGGGGACCGGTGTACGGCGGACGGTACTGAGGGGGCTGCGGGTGACCGTGCTGGCCGAGCATCGGCAGCTGCTGCAGCAGGCGGCGGGCGTCATTGGCTGCCTGCGGCGCCACAATCACGTCATAGCTGGTGGCGATGACCTGGCTCGTGGAGGTGAAGTCCCGCCGGCCCCGCTGGAGAGCGTAGGCGAGCACACCGAACAACAGCCAGAACACTGCGCCAAGAGCCATGGACGGAATCAGGGAAACGTAGCTCTCGCCCCCGGCAAAAAGCATCAGCGCCAGTCCAACAAACAAGCCGAACCAGGCACCGGTGGCCATCGAAGACAGTGCGACCCTGGGGTAGGACAGCCTTCCGGTCACGCGTTCCACCGACTTCAGTTCGCTGCCGATAATGGAGACCATCTGCACCGGAAACTTGCTGTCTGCCAGATAATCCACCGCCTTTTGCGCGTCCAGGTAGGCGGTGTAGCGGCCCACCGTTTCACCCTGGGGCAGGGCACGGCCTTCATCACGTGGCGGCTTTGAACCGAAAAGGTTAGACATCCCTCCATTCTGTCCCACTTACCGCTCCTATGGTGGCTGTATCGCTCGAAGTGAACTTCCAAGCGGCGGCAGCTCGGCCGGGTGCGGGTTCCTCCGCCTCCGGCGCTGCGCCGGAGCCGCCGATACGGCGGAAGCGCCGGGCACCCCGTAGCCTAAGAATGTGAGCAAAAATCCTACCCGCGTCTTCATCGCACGACTGCTCGGCCTCGACGTGTTTGATCCCCTGGGTGACCGTCTGGGCCGCCTTCGTGACGCCGTGGTACTGGACCGGGGACCGGGACGTCCCCCGCAGGCCGTAGGCATTGTGGTGGAGGTGCCGGGTAAGAAGCGCGTCTTCGTTCCGCTGACCCGCATCACCTCCATGGATCCAAGCCAGATCATCTGCACCGGCCTGGTCAACCTGCGCCGTTTCGAGCAGCGCGGTGCGGAGATGCTGGTGGTGGGGGAACTTTTCGACCGCAAGGTCACGCTGCGTGACGGAAGCGGCGACGCCACCATCGAGGACATTGCCATTGAACAGAACCGTGCCGGTGACTGGCACGTGTCCAATCTCTTTGTCCGGCGCACCGGATCCGAATCACGGCTGCGCCCCCTGCGCCGGCGCGGTGAGCAGATGATCGTGGATTGGAAGGACATCATCCACTGGGATACCTCGGGGCCGCAGGCCGCAACGTCCTTTGTGGCCCAGAACGATGACCTCAAAGCTGCTGACTTCGCCGACGCGCTGCATGAGATGAGCGGCAAGCGGCGCATCGAGGTGGCCAGCGAGCTGCAGGACGAACGCCTCGCCGACGTGCTGCAGGAGCTGCCCGACGATGACCAGGTCCAGATCCTGCAGTCCCTGGATGTGGAACGCGCCGCGGACGTCCTGGAAGAGATGGACCCCGACGACGCCGCTGACCTGCTCAACGAGCTCCCCGAAGATCAGAAGGAAGAACTCCTGCAGCTGATGGAGCCCGAGGACGCCCGCGACGTCCGGCGCCTGCTGACCTATGAGGAGGACACCGCCGGGTCGCTGATGACGCCGGTTCCGGTCATCCTCCCGCCCGAGGCCACGGTGGCCGAGGCCCTGGCCCATGTCCGCCGGGAAGAGCTCACCCCTGCCTTGGCGTCCTCGATCTATGTCTGCCGTCCGCCGCTGGAGACGCCCACCGGCCGGTACCTCGGCGTGGTGCACATCCAGGCGCTGCTGCGCTCGGCGCCCCCGGAGGCACTGGGCAATATCCTTGATACAGATTTGGAACCCGTCCGGGACTACGCGAGCATCAGCGAAGTCTCCCGGATGCTGGCCAGCTACAACTTGAACTCGCTGCCGGTCATCAACGACACCGGACGCCTTGTGGGCGCGGTGACGGTGGACGACGTACTCGACCACCTGCTGCCCGATGACTGGCGCATTTCCGATGAAACCGGCCCCATAACGCAGCAGGGAAGGACAAATGGCTGAAAAGGTCAAGTCAACAACTACCGGTCTCGACACTCCCCGCACTGCGCGAACCCGGTGGCTGCCGCGGCTCGCCCCCAACCCGGACGCTTTCGGGCATGCCACGGAGAATTTTGCCCGCTTTATGGGCACCCCGCAGTTCCTCGTCTATATGACGGTGTTCTGCGCCGTGTGGCTCATTTGGAATACCTGGGGTCCCGAGTCCGCCAGGTTCGACAGCGCTGCGCTGGGCTTCACCGTCCTGACCCTGATGCTCTCGCTGCAGGCTTCCTACGCCGCTCCGCTGCTGCTGCTGGCCCAGAACCGGCAGGATGACCGGGACCGTGTCTCGGTCCGGCAGGACCGTGAACGGGCCGAACGCAACCTGATGGACACGGAATACCTGACCCGGGAAATTGCCGAGCTGCGGATTGCCCTGCGGGAAGTCGCCACCCGCGACTATGTTCGGTCCGAGCTCCGCAGCCTGCTCGAGGAACTGCTCGAAGCCAACGGCGGCGAATCAGCCGAGGACGCTCCAGCGAAGCGCAGCCAGCGCCGTCGGCCCGATTCCTCAGGGTCCTCTGCGGCCACCGAAAGCATGCCCAAGCTTAATCCCGGCGGGAGGGAAATCTAACCAGTGGAACCCCTGCAACACCCGGCCGAGCGTGCCCTCGCCGCGCTTGACGCTGTCCAGGACCCGGAGCTCCGGCGCCCCATCACTGAGCTCGGCATGGTCAGCGGCGTTTCCGTTGACGACGACGGCGTCGCCTCCGTGGGCGTGCTGCTCACCATCTCCGGATGCCCCCTGCACGAAACCATTACCGCGGATGTTGAACGCGTCGTCGGCAGCATTGACGGCATCACGGGAGTCCGCGTGGACCTGGGCGTCATGACCGCGGAACAGCGCACGGCACTCAAGGAAAAACTGCGCGGTCCCGGCGGAGCCAAGGACATTCCCTTCAACCGGCCCGGTTCCCTGACCCGCGTGTACGCGGTCGC
>NZ_JASDDG010000034.1 GCF_030407495.1 Arthrobacter sp. APC 3897
ATGGAAAGAGACCTGTAACTACGGGTGAACATTCTTAAGCGGAGCCGGCAGGACCTGTTCTGTTACGGGCTGTTTCCACCAGCGCTGCGGCCGGCTCTTCCACAGTGCCGCCAGCCACCAGACCATCAGTCCCACTCCCCAGAAGACACCTGCACTGGAGGCCATGAGCCACGCCTCGGGCAGCTGGGAATCGAGGTCCGGCGCCCCCATAAGCCACCCGATGGCCTTGGGCGAAAGCAGGAAAACGACAAAGGACGAGCCCAGCAGGACCTTGCCCCAGATGCGCACCCCTGTTCCGGGCTGCGTAAAGTCCGCGATGTTCCGCCAGAGGACCGGGATGAAGAGAGCCACCCACACCCAGTGGTGGGACCAGGAAACCGGTGAGATCAGCAGCATCAGGAGCGCGGTTGCCGACAGGGCGGTGACCAGGTCTCCGCGGTTGCCCGCGAGCCTGATGATGACGGCCGCGGCGGCAGTCATCAGCAGGGACAGCAGCAGCCAGGGCAGGTCCACGGGGAAGTCAGGTCCGGTGAAGTGCAGGATGGCGCCCTTGATGCCCAGGTTGTCCACGTATCCGGCGCCGCCGATGCGGGAGGTGTCGGGCAGCAGCTCGGCCCAATACGTGCGTGATTCCCGGGGCAGAATCAAGAAGCCCAGCCCGAAGGTGGCCAGGAAGCCGAAGGTCATGTTGCGCAGGCCGCGCCAGTCTCCCCGCGCCAGGTAATACAGCCCGAACACCAGCGGCGTGAGTTTCAGGCCAGCGGCGACGCCGGTCAGCAGCCCGGTGGGCCAGGTGTCCCGTTTGATCAGGAAGTCCGCCATAATCAGCCCGAACAGCAGGATATTGATCTGCCCAAACGCCAGGGTTTCCCGCCAGGGCCCCAGCAGGACAACGAAACCAATGCCGGCCAGGGCCAGCGGGCGCAGCCACTGGTGCTTCAGGACGGCGCGCACTCCCGGCTGCCGGGAGGCATAGGCAACACCCAGCACGGCAGTGGCTGCGGCGATCAGCAGCGAAATTGCGGTGAAAATATTGAGTCCGAGGCTTTGCCCGAACGGCGCCAGAACGGCAAAGAGGAGCGCTGAAAAGGGTGGATATGTGAACAGGAGACTGCTGCCCTCGCGGTACTGCACTTCCTTGGTGTAGAGCTGGCCTCCGGCGTCGATGACGCTCTGCCCGCCGGTCAGGTACACGCTGAAATCCAGCCCGTGCCGGGGTGAAATCACAAAGGCTGCCGTGATCATGAGTGCTGCGGCGACCAGTGCCGCCAGGGTTACAGCCAGCCGGGCCATTCCGGATCGGGTCTTCAGGCCCATGATTCTCCCTGCACTACAGCCAACTGACGTATTAACGCTCGCTAGTCTACCGGGGGCCGCCCGTCGGTGAACTGTCCGGGGCACAGGATAGGCTGGGCGCAGTCAATCCACCTTCGGAAGGTTGCTCATGTCCGCACCGCTTTTGGCCATCGTTAATGCCCGCGTTGTTCCCGTCACCGCGCCGCCGTTTGACGGCACGGTTTTGCTGGAAGAGGGCAGGATCCGGGAGCTTGGACCGGATGTCACCGTTCCGGAGGACGCACGGGTGATCGACGCCGGCGGCGGGTGGCTGCTGCCCGGCCTCATTGACGCGCACACGCATCTCGGCGTCCATGAAGAGGGTGAGGGCTGGGAAGGCAACGACACGAACGAGATGACGGATCCCGTGATGGCCGGAGTCCGCGCCATCGACGGCGTCAACCCGCACGATCTGGGTTTCGATGATGCGCTCGCCGGAGGAGTCACCGCCGTAAACATCAACCCCGGATCAGGCAACCCGATCGGCGGTCTGGCCGTGGCCCTGCACACGCACGGCCGTTACGTGGAGGAAATGGTCCTGCGCTCCCCCAGCGGCCTGAAGTCCGCCCTCGGCGAGAATCCCAAGCGGGTCTACAACGACAAGAAGCAGACCCCGTCCACCCGCCTGGGCACGGCGCTGGTCATCCGCAAGGCGTTCATGGATGCGCAGAACCACATGGGAAAGAACGACGACGACGACCGCGACCCCCAGCTCGAAGCCCTCGCCATGGTGCTGCGCCGGGAAATCCCGTGGCGCCAGCACGCCCACCGTGCCGACGACATTGGCACGGCCCTCCGGCTGGCCGACGAGTTCGGCTATGACCTGGTCCTGGACCACGGCACCGAGGCCCATCTGCTGGCCGACATCCTGGCCGAGCGCGGGGTACCGGTGCTGATCGGCCCGCTGTTTACCACCCGTTCCAAGGTGGAGCTGCGCCGGCGGAGCCTGGAAAATCCCGGCAAGCTGGCCGAGGCCGGGGTGGAAATCTCCATCATCACCGACCATCCGGTGGTTCCGATCAACTTCCTGATCTATCAGGCGGCGCTGGCGGTGAAGGAAGGACTGGATCCCGAGACAGCCCTGCGTTCGGTCACCATCAATCCCGCCAAGGTCCTGGGCCTGGCAGACCGCATCGGATCGCTGGAACCGGGTAAGGACGCCGATGTGGTGCTCTGGAGCGGAGATCCGCTGGATGTCATGCAGCGGGCGATGACCGTGTGGATCGGCGGACGCGAGGTGTACCGCTACGACGCCGAGACCCGTACGCCCGTGGTGGCCGGCCGGCAGTGATCAGACCCGCAGCCCGCACACCTGCTCCGGGCAGTCCCCGCCCTCCCCTGCCCGGGATTATCCGCGCCGCGTTTGGAGCATGGCTGGCCGCCGCCGTTCTGGTGGCCGTGGCGGGGGTTTCCTTCATCACCTCAGCGCAGACCCAGCACCGCGACGGCGCCGCGCTCACCAGCTTGGGGCTGGTGACCTTGTCTGTGGCGCTGGTGATCGGGTTTTATGCGCTGCGCCTGCGGACCGGCAAACGCAGCGCACGCGAAACACTCACGACCGTGGGCATGATTGTCGGGATACCGCTGCTGTTCCGCGGCCCGGCACTCATCGCCCTCGGAGCCGTCCTGCTGCTCTGTGTACTGCTGCTGTGGCTGCCGCAAAGCAGCAGATTCTTCCAGGCACGCGATCCGAAGGCCCGCCGCCGGCTGCCGGGCCGGCGGCGGCCCTAGGGCTGCGGGTCTCCGGACTTCCTACAGCCGGCCCAATGCCTGCTCCAGGTCCGCGATCAGGTCTTCGAGATCCTCGATGCCCACCGAAAGCCGCAGCAGGTTCTCCGGAACGGCAAGCTCGGTGCCCTTGACCGACGCGTGCGTCATCTCCGACGGGTAGTTCATCAGCGACTCGACCCCGCCCAGGGACTCAGCGAGCGTGAACACGCGGGTGGATTCGGCCACCTTCCGGGCTGCTGCCTCGCCGCCCTTGAAGGACACCGAGACCATGCCGCCGAAATCCTTCATCTGGGCCTTGGCCAGATCATGTCCGGGGTGATCCTCCAGCCCCGGATACAGCACGTTTTCCACGGCCGGCTGATCCTTCAACCATTTGGCCACAGCCATGGCGTTGGAGGAATGCCGGTCCATCCGCACGCCCAGGGTCTTCAGCCCGCGGGTGGTCAGCCAGGCTTCCATCGGAGCGGACACCGCGCCGACAGCAAACTGGATGAAGCCGATCTTCTCGGCGGCGTCGTCGTCGTTCAGGATGACCGCGCCGCCCACCGCATCGGAGTGACCTCCAATGTATTTGGTGGTGGAGTGCACCACGATGTCCGCGCCCAGGGCCAGCGGCTGCTGAAGGTACGGGGAGGCAAAGGTGTTGTCGACAACCAGCCAGGCCCCGGCGCCGTGCGCTGCCTGTGCGACGGCGGCGATGTCGGAAATCTTCATCATGGGGTTCGACGGCGTTTCCAGCCACACCATTTTGGTGTTGCCTGCCGCGATGGCGGCGGTGAGGGCGGTGGTGTCGGACATGTCCACTGCGGTGTTGGTGATGCCCCAGGCCGACAGGACCCTGTTGATCAGCCGGTAGGTGCCGCCGTAGGCATCGTTGCCGAGCACGATGTGGTCCCCGGGGGCCAGAAGGGCGCGGATCAGGGCGTCCTCGGCGGCCAGGCCGGAGCTGAAGGAGTACGCGTGGGCGCCGCCTTCCAGTGCGGCCAGCTGATCCTGCAGCGCATCGCGGGTGGGGTTGGTGCCGCGGCCGTACTCATAGCCGTTGCGCAGTCCGCCAATGCCGTCCTGGGCGTAGGTGGTGCTCTGGTACAGCGGCGGAATGACCGCGCCCGTGGCGGGGTCGGGGGCCTGGCCCGCATGGATGGCGCGGGTGTTGAAGCCTTCGCTCATGGTTTACTCCCTTGCTTCAGGATGGATGTCGGTTAGGCGCTCAAGTAGGACAGCAGGTCATGCCGCGTGAGTATTCCCACGGGCGCACCTTCCGAGGTGACCATGACGGCGTCGTTCTCCTGCAGTTTTTCCTTGGCGGCGGCCACCGAGTCACCGGTGCCGACCATGGGCAGCTGCGGTCCCATGTGCTCGCGGATGCTGTCCGTGGGCTTGGCCTCGCCGCGGAACAGCTTCTCCGTCAGCGAGCGCTCGTCGACCGATCCGAGGACCTCGCCGATGCGCACCGGCGGTTCCTGCGACAGGACCGGGATGCAGGAAACGCCGTACTCGTTCAGGATGTTGATGGCATCCAGGACCGTTTCGTTGGGATGGGTATGCACCAGGTCCGGCAGCGAGCCGTCCTTGGCCGCGAGGACGCGGTGCACGGAGGCTTCCTGTTCCGCACCCTGCAGGAAACCGTAGGAGCGCATCCACTCATCGTTGAAGATCTTGCCCATGTAGCCGCGGCCGCTGTCCGGCAGCACCACCACCACAACGTCGTCGGGTCCCAGGTCCCTGGCGGCGCGCAGGGCGGCCACTACTGCCATGCCGGAGGATCCGCCCACCAGCAGGCCTTCTTCCCGGGCGAGCCGGCGGGTCATGGCGAAGGACTCGGCGTCGTTCACGGGAATCACCTCGTCGGGGACGGACGGGTCATAGTTGCCCGGCCACATATCCTCGCCCACGCCCTCCACGAAGTAGGGGCGCCCTGTACCGCCGGAGTACACCGATCCCTCGGGATCAGCGGCGATGACGCGGACGGGACCGGAGGGACGGTCCGCGGAAATGTCCTTGAGGTACCGGCCGGTGCCCGTAATGGTGCCCCCGGTGCCGGCACCGGCAACGAAGTGGGTGACCAAGCCGTCGGTATCCGTCCAGATCTCCGGCCCGGTCGATTCGTAATGGCTTTGGGGCGCGGAGGGATTGGAGAACTGGTCCGGCTTGTAGGCTCCTGGGATTTCCCGGACCAGGCGGTCGGAGACTCCGTAATAGGAGTCGGGGCTGTCGGGTGCCACGGCGGTGGGTGTCACCACCACCTCGGCACCGTAGGCGCGCAGCACATCCCGCTTTTCCAGCCCCACTTTGTCCGGTGTGACGAAGATGCAGCGGTATCCCTTTTGCTGTGCCACCAAAGCCAGGCCGACGCCGGTGTTGCCGCTGGTGGGCTCAATGATGGTACCGCCGGGCTTCAGTTTGCCTTCCCGTTCAGCGGTCTCAATCATCCGGACCGCGATGCGGTCCTTGATGGATCCGCCCGGGTTCAGGTATTCCAGCTTCACCAGCACCGTGGCCGCGATGCCCTCGGTGACATGGTGCAGCTTCACCAGCGGGGTCTTGCCGATCAGGTCCAGGACAGTATCTGCAAACTTCATGTGCAACACGTTACTGGTTCGCTTCCACGGGTCCAGCTTTCGCCGGAACCCGGCGTAGCAAAAGCCACACCGCCCGGACCCTTCCCCGGCCCCGGCCTGTCAGAGCTGCGTGCAACCATGGAGATATGTCCTTCTCCGTACCGGCTTCCGCCCCTGCGGGAACCGGCGCCCGCTCCGGAGCCGGGCCGCTCTCCATGCTCTGGGAGTCGGACCGGCCGTTGAGCCTGGCACAGTCGCTGGGTATCCTGGCCCACGGCCGAAAGGATCCGGCGGTGCGGATTGGCCCCGGGGCGGCGTGGTTGGCCTTTTCGACGCCGGAGGGGAATGCCACGCTGGCACTCAGCGAGCAGCCCGCCCCGGCACCGGGCTCACGCGTGCTGGCCCGGGCCTGGGGTCCGGGTGCCGGGGCGGCGCTGGCCGGTGTACCGGCGCTGCTCGGGGAACGTGATGACTGGACGGCCTTTGACGACCCCGGGTTCGCCGCGGCCCTGCCTCCCGCAGTGGCGGAAACCCGGCGCCGGAATCCCGGTCTGCGTTTGCCCAGCACGGGCCGGATGCTGGACAGCATTGTTCCCGTCATTCTGGAACAGAAGGTCACCGCCATGGAGGCCTACTACGCATGGCGGTATCTGGTGACCAAATACGGTGCCGATGCTCCGGGACCGGCACCCGCCGGTATGAAAGTTCCGCCCCGCGCCGAAACCTGGCGCCGGGTTCCCAGCTGGGAGTGGCACCGTGCCCGGGTGGATTCCCACCGCTCCGGCACCATCCTAAGGGCGTGCGGGGTGGCTTCCGGCCTGGAACGGCTGTCCGGAGTTCCGCTCGGCACGGACCTGACGTCACGGCTGTGCTCGGTCCCCGGCATCGGCCCCTGGAGCGCCGCGGAAATCAGCCAGCGCACCCACGGCGCCCCGGACTCAGTGTCCGTAGGCGACTACCACCTGGCAGCGTTCGTGGGCGAGGCGCTGACCGGACGCCGGACGGACGACGCCGGGATGGTGGCGCTGCTGGAGCCATGGCGGGGCCACAGGCAGCGCATCGTGCGGCTGCTGGTGCTCAGCGGCTTCCGGAAGCAGGCCTTCGGGCCCCGGCTGGCGCCGGAGGACCACCGCGGCCGTTAGAACACGGATTTCCCGGCGGGCGGGGCCGGAAGCTCCGTCGCCGGAACCAGCTGTTCCACCACTTCCTCGCGCATCTGCACCTTTCGGATCTTTCCAGACACCGTCATGGGAAAGCTGCTCCTCACCTGTACATAGCGGGGAATCTTGTAGTGCGCCAGCTTCCCCCGGCAGAACTCGGCAATGGACGCGGCGTCCGGTTCCGGTGCGCCGGGAACCGCGATGATGCACGCCATCAGTTCCTCTCCGTAGCGCTCATCCGGGATGCCGATGACCTGGACGTCCGAGATGGAGGGATGGGAGTAGAGGAACTCCTCGATCTCACGCGGATAGATGTTCTCCCCGCCGCGGATGACCATATCCTTGATCCGCCCCTCGATGCTGACGTAGCCTTCCTCGTCCATCCGGGCCAGGTCCCCGGTGTGCATCCATCCCTCGGAGTCGACCGCTTCGGCGGTCTTCTCCGGCTCATTCCAGTACCCGGCCATCACGCTGTAGCCGCGGGTGCACAGCTCGCCGATTTCTCCGAACGGAACGGGGCGTCCGGTCCCGGGATCCACCACCTGGTTCTCCAGGTGGGGCATGGTCCGCCCCACGGTGCGGGTCCGGCGTTCCAGTGAATCCCCGCGGCGGGTCATAGTGGATACCGGGGAGGTTTCAGTCATTCCGTAGCAAATGGCCACTTCCGCCATATTCATGTCCCTGATGACCCGCTTCATGATTTCCTCGGGGCAGGGGGACCCGGCCATCACTCCGGTGCGCAGGGAGGAGAGGTCATACCGGTCAAAGTCTTCCAGTCCCAGTTCGGCAATGAACATGGTGGGCACCCCGTACAGGGAGGTTGCCTGCCGGCTCTGGACAGCCTCCAGCGCCGCGGCGGCGTCGAACGTTCGGGACGGGATGATGGTGGCGGCGCCGTGGGACAGGGCGGCCAGGTTTCCGATGACCATCCCGAAGCAATGGTAGAACGGGACCGGCAGCACCACCCGGTCTTTTTCCGTGTAGCCCAGGAGCTCTCCGATGAAGTATCCGTTATTGAGGATGTTGGAGTGTGTCAGTGTGGCGCCCTTGGGAAAACCGGTGGTGCCGGAGGTGTATTGGATATTGATGGGATCCCCGGGCTGCAGTGTGGCCATCCGCTCTGCCACGGGACCGCCCCCGTCCGGAGTGCCTGCGGCGGCTCGGCGACCATCCGCTGCGAGGGCGGCCAAGCCGTCGGTCCCCGCCCCGGCCAGGTAAACGACGTCGAGTAAGTCCGCCTGCTGCTGTGCGTTGCGGGCCATGACCTCGTAATCATTGCGGGGATCCCCGGGTGCAGTGAACAGCATCCGCATGCCGCTTTGATTCACGACAAAATCGAGTTCACTCTGCCGGTACGCAGGATTGACGTTCACCAGCACAGCCCCGGCCTTCGCCGTCGCATATTGAAGAAGGGTCCATTCAGCACAGTTCGGCGACCAGATTCCCACCCGGTCCCCCGCCCGGACGCCCCGCGCCAGGAGTCCCGCGGCGAGGTCATCGACATCGCGGTTGAATTCCGCATACGTCCAGGACCGCCCCGTGGGGACATCGATCAGCGCGTCGGCGTCCGGAAAGCGGCTGGCGTTCCGCTCCAGGTTGGCTCCGATGGTTTCGTTCAGGAGCGGGGCGGGAAAGGGTGAAGCGGCGTAAGAGGGCAAGGCACAGACTCCTTCGGCTGCGGGGCAATGACTGCCCCGAACGCTACCAAGACTTGCCCCGCCTGCGAAGGGCTAGTAGGGCGTAATCGTTAATCGGTAAATGGACGACGGCCCCGCACCGAAGCGTTTCAGCACTGCCACCACGGCTTCCTCGTGCTCGCTGTCAACGGCCACCTGTGCGCGCAGCCGGTCCTCGAAATCCATTTTCCGCTGGTTGCCGCGGAAGGTCTCCGTGCGGAGCCTGTCCGAGTACACCGCGGAGTCTGACAGTTCCAGGGACCGCGCGCCTGCCAGCAGCAGGGCATCACGGAGGCCGTCGATGCGGTCGGTATTAACGAGCGCGCTGAGCACATAGTCCGGGATGCCGGAAGGGCGGCGAGTGCCGTCTTCGGCCGTCGAGGTCATATCGGAGCCCCGTCCCCGCGTGGTGGGACGTGAGGTGATCCCGCTGAGCGCATAACCGGAAGCTCCCTGCTGGACCTGGTCCAAATCGTCCTGTTCCGGGCCGGGCTCGCGCAGTCCCATGCTGCGGCTGATGATCGCGGCGATGATCCAACTCAGGGTGAAGGAGAACAGGACCACGCAGACAATGGCCACCACCTGATGCCAGAGCAGCAGTCCTCCGCCGCCGTTGAAGAGCCCGTCGTCGCTGACGGCGTTCACTGAGCTGTCCGCGAAGAAGCCGAGCAGGAAGGATCCCAGCACGCCGCCCACAAAGTGGACGGCGATCACGTCCAGGGCGTCGTCATAGCGCAGCCTGTGCTTGAGCCCCACCGCGAAACAGCAGACGCAGCCGGCAATCAGGCCGATCAGGAGCGCCCCGCCTGTGCTGACAAATCCTGCGCATGGGGTGATCGTGGCCAGTCCGGCCACCGCCCCGGAGACCGCGCCCACGAGGGTGGAGTGGCCGCTGGTCAGGCGTTCCACCAGCAGCCAGGTCAGCATGGCGGCCCCGCCGGCCACGTGCGTGTTGATCAGGGCCTGGGCTGCGATGTCGTTGGCCTGGAGTCCGTCTCCGGCGTTGAATCCAAACCAGCCGAACCACAGGATGCCGCCGCCCACGAGCATCAACGGCAGGTTGTTGGGCGAAGTCTTGAGGTTGGGCCAGCCGCGGCGCCGCCCTACCACCAGGAGCACAGCGATGGCGGCGGCTCCTGCCGAGGCGTGCACCACCATCCCGCCGGCCCAGTCCTGGGCACCGAGCTGAACCAGCCACCCCTTGGGATGCCACAGCCACCTGGCCGCCTGGGGATAAACCAGGATGGACCACGCGGCCAGGAAGACGGTCCAGCCGGCGAACTTCAGCCGTCCCGCCGTCGCTCCGGTCAGCAGCGCCGGTGTGATGATGGCAAACATCATCTGGTAGGCAACAAAGGCCAGGGCCGGGATCGTTACGCCCGCGGCAACGGTATGGAACTGGGGCGTCTCCACGTCGATCAACGCCAGGGCATCGAACTCCCCCACCAGCGAGTTGCCCTTGTTGCTGAACGCCAGGGTGTACCCCACCAGCACCCAGGTGACTGTGATGATGCCCAGCGGGATGATGTTCTGCATCATCATGGTCAGGACGTTGCGGACCGGGACCATTCCGCCGTAGAAGAGAGCCAGCCCGGGAACCATGAACAGAACCAGGCCCGCGCAGATCAGGACCCAGGCGGTATCCGCCCCGTTCACAGCCGGCTGCCCTGTGTGCAGGATCCCGGGATGCGGTTGTTCCCGGGTGTTGAGTGCCACTGGAGGGCGTATCGGGCGGCAAGAGTGCACGTGGCCATGACATCCCCGTTTCCGGCTCTGCATAAGGGTGGATGGTGCGTCCCGGCCCACCGCTGCCACAGCGGGCAACCGGGGCTACGAGCTTACTTCCGTGCCCAAACCCATAAGAAGAGAACAGGCACCTCCACGCGCTCAAAGGGCCGAAACCGTTTCCGGTCCCGGCCCTTTGGGCTGTCTATGCTGTGGTCAGGACGTCTTGGCGCCCACCATCCCGTGCGGATCGATGACGTATTTGCGGGCCACCCCGGAATCGAATTCACG
This sequence comes from Arthrobacter sp. APC 3897, assembly GCF_030407495.1. GTDB lineage: Bacteria > Actinomycetota > Actinomycetes > Actinomycetales > Micrococcaceae > Arthrobacter_B. The sequence goes on from NZ_JASDDG010000034.1 coordinate 10,480, forward strand.
GTAGGACTCCGGCGCCTGTTCCAGGCTGATGGGCGTGGCGTTGACGGCCTTGGCTATCTGGACCTTGTCATGCAGGATCGCCATCATCAGCTCCCGGTTGTACTTCATCACCGGGCACTGGCCCGTGGTAAAGGACAGCGATTTGGCCCACCCGGTGCCCAGATCAAGGCTCAGTGACCCCTTCTGCGCAGCCTCGTCCACTCCGCCCGGGTCACCGGTGACGTACAGCCCGGGAATGCCCAGGGCCCCGCCGGCAGCGGTGATGTCCATCAGTGAGTTCAGCACAGTGGCCGGTGCCTCCGTGGCCGAGCCGTGGCCGTGGCCGCGTGCCTCGAACCCCACTGCGTCCACGGCGCAGTCCACTTCGGGAACGCCCAGGAGCTGTTCAATCTGGTCCTTGGGGTCGCCCAGGGACACGTCCACCGTTTCGCAGCCAAAGCTGCGGGCCTGTGCCAGGCGGTCCTTGTTCAGGTCACCGACAATCACGACGGCGGCCCCCAGCAGCTGCGCTCCGGCAGCTGCGGCCAGACCCACCGGACCGGCACCGGCGATGTACACCGTGGATCCGACGCCCACCCCCGCGGTGACTGCCCCGTGATAGCCGGTGGGGAAGATGTCGGAGAGCATGGTCAGGTCCAGGATTTTCTCCATCGCCTGGTCCTTGTCCGGGAAGCGCAGCAGGTTCCAGTCCGCGTACGGAACAAGTACATACTCGGACTGTCCGCCCACCCAGCCGCCCATGTCCACATAGCCGTAGGCGCTGCCGGGCCGGTCCGGATTCACGTTCAGGCAGATGCCGGTCTTCCGCTCCTTGCAGTTCTTGCAGCGGCCGCAGGAAATATTGAAGGGCACCGACACCAGGTCTCCCACGGAGTGAAATTCCACGTCCGGGCCGGTTTCCACGATTTCACCGGTGATCTCATGTCCCAGGATCAGATTGGGCGGGGCGGTGGTGCGGCCGCGGACCATGTGCTGGTCCGATCCGCAGATATTGGAGGTCACTACCTTGAGGATGGCCCCGTGGGGCACCTTCCGGCCAACATTGGCAGGGTTGACCCCGGGTCCGTCCCGGAGTTCAAAGGTTGGATAGTCGATGTCCTGTACTTCCACGACACCCGGTTCTATGTAAGCAACTCCGCGGTTTGTGCTCATGGGTTTTTCCCTCGCCTTATCGTCGTTGATACGGACCCGGGGTTAAACGCCCTGCGCCGTGAACCGGAGCGGGGCCAACCGCGGGATATCTGACCCTAGCCCGGGACGGCGGCCTGCGCCAGAGTGACCACGGTCCGCGGCGCAACCCCGTGCAGCCCTCCCTTCCGCACTTAAAGCGCACCGCGGAGGCTCCCCTTGCGGGGAACCTCCGCGGTGCGTGAAGTCTGTGCCGCTGTTTGGCGGCTGGAGCGGGAGGCTAGTTGGTCTGTCCTTCGGACCCGGCGGCTGCCTGTCCGTTTTCCTGTGCCGCGATCTGCTCGTGAACGGCTTTCATGTCCAGTCCCTTGACCGCATCCACCAGTTCGCTGAACTGGGAGGCGTTGAGTGCACCGGGCTGCGAGAAGACCAGGACCTTTTCGCGGAAAGCCATCAGCGTGGGGATGGAGGTGATGCCGGCAGCGGCAGCCAGGCCCTGCTCCTTTTCGGTGTCCACCTTCGCAAAGGTGATGTCCTCGTGCTTCTGGGACACGGCGTCGTACACCGGTGCGAACTGCTTGCAGGGGCCGCACCAGTCCGCCCAGAAGTCAACGAACACAATGTCGTTTTCCTCAATGGTTTCGGGGAACGTTGCCTCAGTGATGTCGATAGTTGCCATTCTCCAACGCTATCCGGGGCACGCGGAGATGTCTGCAGTTGTTCGCTCAGCGGTGAAGGCGGCAGCGCGGGGCCGTTCCCGGGAAAGAAAAAACCCGCCCCGGCCAGTTTCCTGGCGGAGCGGGTTCTTCCCGTTCGGTGGCAGATACTGGATTCGAACCAGTGAAGGCGTTGCCAGCTGATTTACAGTCAGCCCCCTTTGGCCGCTCGGGTAATCTGCCGAACATCTTCGTGAGAAGACTGCCGCAAGCGACTGCGGCCTAAACAACTTTACAGAACTTTTGCCCAAGATACGAATCGGCGGCCGGAATTGGTTTTTACCCCGCCCGGAAGACGCTCCGGCCTAGAGGCCGCGGGCAATCCGTGACTGCATCTGTGCGTAGAAGGCATCAGCCTGTGCCTGGCTTACGGAGCCCCACGCGACGGCGTTGGCCAAGTCTTCCCGGATACCCGTCAGCCGGCGCTCAGCTGAGTCGCGCGGGGCTGAGATTTCCTCATCTGCGCCTGCAACCGCTGCACCCAACCCTTCCACCGGTGTAAGGAATGACCGCAGCTCCGACGCTTGGGCAGGGGCCGCGGCAGCCCCCACACCCGTAATGGAAACCGCAGCCAGCACGGACCCTGCCGCAGCGGTGCGCAGCCTGCCCATCTGGCTTCGCCGGGGACGGGGTTCGGACGGAGTGTTGGTGTTGTCCACCCCGCTACTGTCCCCCGGCAAGATGGGACCAATCCCGGGAAAAGCTGGGCGCAGCCTGTGAGGGCTGCCACGGATGCCCGGACCTACTAGGCTGGATGCAGGAGAAAAACTACTGCAAGGAGCGCACATGGCCAGCGAGTCATCATTTGATGTTGTGAGCAAGATCGACAAACAGGAAGTTGCCAACGCCCTGAACCAGGCGCAGAAGGAACTGTCCCAGCGCTACGACTTCAAGGGTGTAGGCGCCGAGGTGGACTTCAGCGGCGAGAAGATCCTCATGAAGGCCAACTCCGAGGAACGCGTCAAGGCCGTGCTAGATGTCCTCCAGTCCAAGCTCGTCAAGCGCGGTATTTCGCTGAAATCACTGGACGCCGGCGAGCCCTTCGCCTCCGGCAAGGAATACCGGATTGAAGCCTCCATGAAGGAAGGCATCGCCCAGGACCAGGCCAAGAAGATCAACAAGATCATCCGCGACGAAGGCCCCAAGGGCGTCAACTCCCGCATCCAGGGCGACGAACTGCGTGTGACCTCCAAGTCCCGCGACGACCTGCAGGCCACCATGGCGCTGCTCAAGGGCGCCGATCTGGACGTTGACCTGCAGTTCATCAACTACCGCTAGGCCTTCCCCCGCCGCGCAGCTGTTCGGCAGCTGACGGACCATTGACAGCACAACGACGGCGCCGCTCCCCTTCCGGGATGCGGCGCCGTCGTCGTTTGGGCCGGCCAGCCCCCCGTAGCTTGAACAGATAACGGGCCTAAAAGCTCCGGATAAGCCCCATATCTGTACTAGGAAATTCCCGTAGGCCCCTTTATCTGTACTAAGGACAATCTGTACTAAGGACTATCTGTACTAAGGACGGTCTGTGCGCCTGTTTGCGCCTAAAGCTTCACATCTTCGCCCGCAGGGCCGTCCTCGCCGTAGTCTCGCAGTGCGCGGCCTCCCACTGCCTCGCCCATCCAGGTGAGCAGCTTCCACGAGCCCCGCATGCCGCTGCCGCTGCCGCCCGATTCCATCACCGCTACCCCGGTGTTGCTCAGCGCGTTCTCCACGATGAAGTCAGGCTCGGTGTTTTCGGCACGGGCCGTGCACCAGGCGCGGATCATAGCGCCGTGGCTGACCACCACGGGATTTTTCAATCCGGCGGCCTGCAGTTCGTCGATCACGGCATCAAACCGCGCAAACGTTTCGTGGCCGTCCGGCCCGCCCGGCATGTGCACGCCCAGGTCTCCCTTGACCCAGCTGTACACGGTCTTCAAATAGGCGATGATCGCCTCGCGGTCGTTGCGCATTTCCAGGTCGCCGGCGGAGACCTCCCGCAGCCCGGGGCGGATCTCCACGGGAAGTCCCAGCGCTGCCCCCAAGGGCGCGGCGGTGAGCTGGGTGCGCACCAAGTTGGAGGCAAAGATGCCGTCAACCGGTTCGCCGGACAGGGCATCCGGCAATGCTGCCGCCTGGGCAAGGCCCAGATCCGTCAATCCCGGCCCGGGAACATCCGTATCGAGGAAGTGGTGTTCGTTGGAGGGAGTCTGACCATGGCGGATAAGGATGAGACGCATACCGGAGAGCCTACCTTTTCCCGCCGGCCGGCAATGGTGCCGGCCGGCGCAGACAGGGACAGCCCAGACCGGCGCCGGCAGCGGCAGAGGACGGTCAGGAACCGAGCGGACGTCCGGCCATGTTTTCCAGCCGGCGGATGCGGTCGGCCATGGGCGGATGGGTGGCGAGCAGGCCGCGGACGCCGTTCCGGAACGGATTGGCGATCATCAGGTGCGATGTGTTGACCAGTCTCTGGTCATTGTTGGGCAGCGGTGCGCGCTGCGTTCCGGTCTCGAGCTTCCGCAGGGCCGAGGCGAGCGCCAGCGGATCATCGGTCAGCTTGGCGCCGTCCTCATCGGCATCGTATTCCCGGGTCCGGCCAATCGCCGTCTGGATCAGCATGGCGGCAAACGGTGCCAGGATTCCCATGGCAATGGCCGCAAGCGGATTGGCGTTGCGGCGGTCCCCGCCGCCAAAGAGAAGCAGGAACTGACCCAGCGAGGTAATTGCGCCGGCAATGGCGGCAGCCACCGAGGACGTCAGGATGTCGCGGTTGTAAACGTGCATGAGCTCATGGCCCAGGACTCCGCGCAGTTCGCGTTCGTTGAGCAGGGCCAAGATGCCCTGGGTGCAGCAGACGGCGGCGTGCTGCGGGTTGCGGCCGGTGGCGAAGGCATTGGGCGCCATGGTGGGCGAGATGTACAGCGCCGGCATGGGCTGGTTTGCCCGGGCGGACAGCTCGCGCACAATGCGGTACATCTCCGGCGCCTGCTGTTCACTGACCGGCACGGCACGCATGGCGCGGATGGCCAGCTTGTCGCTGTTCCAGTAGCTGTACGCGGTGGTGGCCAGCCCGATGAACAGGAAGATCCAGATGAAGGAGGAACTGCCGGTTCCGCTGGAGAGCAGGGCACCGACGCCCAGCAGCACGGCGAAGAGCACACCGAACAGCGCGGCGGTCTTCAATCCGTTGAAGTGTTGATGCACGTAGTGGTCCTTTCGTCAGTGGATTCACCGATATCAACGTTTCACGGAGCTCCTCTGTTCCGCTAGGGCTCGGGGTGCCGGGCGTCGTACCGGGCGAAACGCGGCTGGTTCCGCGCCAGCACTCCCACCAGCGCCACGCAGACCAGACCGCCGATCACTGCAGCCCATCCTTCACCCAGGAAGGAGGCATCGACGCCGGCCACCAGGTCACCCAGCCGCGGCCCGCCGGCAACAACCACAACGAACACACCCTGCAGCCGCCCGCGCATGGCATCCGGCGTGGCGGACTGGAGGATGGTGGAACGGAACACCCCGCTGACCGAGTCGGCAATGCCCGCACACGCCATGGCGACGGCGGCCGGAATCAGCCACACGGTGGGTTCGGCGCCGTCGTTCCGTCCGGCCATCACCACCACCACGCCGAACGCGGACACGGACAGGCCCCATGCCACCACAGACCAGAGCACCGCCAGGCCCTGCCGCCGCACTGCGCCCAGGGGTCCGGAAAAGAGTCCGGCGAGGAAGGCGCCGACGGCGGTGGCCGCCAGCAGCACTCCCACCGTTGTGGCTCCCCCGCCCAGCAGCACGGCACCGATGGCGGGCAGCAGTGCGCGGGGCTGGGCCATGACCATGGCCGCCAGGTCCACCAGGAAGGTCATGCGGATATTGGGCCGGGTGGCCAGGAAGCGGAAGCCCTCCAGGACAGATTTCAACCCGGCTCTCTGCACTTCACCGACGGGCGGCATCGGGTCCAGCCGGTACACCGCCCACATGGCGGCGGTGAAGGTGACGACGTCGATGGTGTAGGTCCAGCCGTAGCCCACCCGGGCCACCAGGACGCCGGCCAGCAGGGGGCCGATGGTCATGGCCAGACCGAAGGTGATCATGCTCAGGGCGTTGGCGGCGGGCAGCAGCTCGGGCCGGACGAGCCGGGGAATGATGGCGCTGCGTGCCGGATGATTCAGGCCGCCGGCACCGGCATTGACCGCCACCAGGGCATAGAGCAGCCAAATATTGCCCAGGCCCGCCCACGCCTGGGCGGCAATCCCGATCGTGGACAGCCAGAGCAGCACCGAGGAGAACAAGGCCACCTTGCGGCGGTCATACGCGTCCACCACGGAGCCGCCGTAGAGCCCTGCCAGTACCAGCGGAACCAATCCCACCAGGCCCAGCAGCCCCACATAGAAACTCGACTGGGTCAGGGAATAGACCTCCAGGCTGACGGCCACCAGGGTCAGCTGAGTGCCGACGGCGGAAAGCGCCGTACCGGTCCAGAGTCGGCGGAAGTCGGGGCTTTCCCGCAGCGGGGTCAGGTCAGCAAGGAGTTTTGGCACCCGAGCAGTCTAAGCCGGAGGCCGCCGGCCCCTGCCGCAGGGCGCGTCCGGCGGGTTGCCCCGAAAATAGAAAGCACTCTTAGTATGGTGGGGAACCGTTGTCGTCCCGCAGGAGGTCATGTGTTTACCCGGAATGTCGCAGAGGGAATTCACCGCATCGAGCACGCCTACGTCAACACCTATCTGGTGGAGGATGGCGGCGGTCTGGCCATCATCGATGCCGGCCTGCCCGGCATATGGCCGGAGCTCTCCCGCGCTGTCCGAGACCTGGGGTACGGTCCGGGATCCGTGTCGGCGCTGGTGCTGACCCACGCGCATTTCGACCATGTAGGTTCTGCTGCCAAAATCCGGCGGGAGTTTCGGACGCCCATTTTGGTGCACGACGACGACCGGTACATAGCCGCCCATCCCTACCGGTACGAGCACGAGAACAACCGGTTCCTCTATCCGGTCCGCTACCCCGCATCAATCCCCTATCTGGGCGCCATGACCCTGGCGGGAGCACTGAATGTCCGCGGTGTTACCGATGTACACAGTCTCGGGGAAGACACCGGAGCCGCCCTTCCCGGCACGCCGCGCGTCATCCATACCCCCGGCCACACGGCAGGGCACGTGGCCCTGCACTATCCGGACCGGGGCGTGCTGATCTGCGGGGATTCCCTCGTGACACTCAACCCGTACACCGGTTCCAAGGGACCGCAGATCGTTTCCGGAGCGGCCACCGCCAGCAGCCCTGAGGCGCTGCGATCCCTGGAACTGCTGTCCGCAACAGGCGCCGCCACGCTGCTGACCGGCCACGGCGAGCCCTGGACGGGAGGCGCGGAGGCCGCCGTGGAACAGGCGCTGGCCCGCGGCGCGTCCTAGGAACCGCGCCCCACTTCCTGCTTGAGCACATCCAGCAGCCGGGAATCGCCGATGGGGCGAAAGTGCCCCATCGTGTCCAGCCGAATATTCCGTGCTCCCTGCAGGAAGCTCCCGCCTGGAATATGGGGGTCGAACCGGCTGAAGACCGAGGTGATGCGCGCATTAACGTCGCTGCTGCCCTGGAGCCGGAGCAGCAGCTTGTCGCGCGGCGAAAAGGCCCGGATGGACGGAACCAGGAAAAAGCGGGCATAGACGGAACCGGAAAAGGGCGTATTGACGGCGACCATGTGATCCACCCGCCGGGCGCCCTCCGGCAGCAGCATCAGCTGCTTGCCGATGAGCCCGCCCTTGCTGTGGGCAACCACAATGACCCTGCTGAGGTCCTGCTCCACGAGATACTGCCGGACCAGTTCCGCCATCCGGTCAATCCGGCCCCGGTTGAAGCCCAGCGGCGCCACCGTGTGAACCGGGTGGCCCCAGGAAGACAGCGCCTGTGCCAGCGGGCGCAGGAATTGCCAGTTCTCGTAGACGCCCGGAATCAGGACCACCGGGCGGCCCTCCGCTTCGGCCTGCGGATCCGGCACCAGGTATTCGGACGGATCCCGGCGGAACAGGAACCCGTTCACCTGCCAAAACCCCACGTAGGCATAATCCGCCGCCCAGGCCCGGCCCAGCCATACCCAGCCGCGCAGGCGTTGCCCCATCACTGCCGGTGTGCCGCTGCCCGCAGCAGTGCAGCAGTCCGTGCCGGTTCGGTATACATGCACACGTGCGGCTGCCCGGGCAGTTCCACGATGCGGGTGCCGGGACGGGACGCAGCCAGTTCCCGCACCCAGCGCAGGGGCACAATGGGATCCCTCGCACCGCGGGCAATGGTCACGGGAGCCTCAACGTTGCCGATGCGTTCTTCCAGCCGGTGCCGCACCATCTTGGGCAGGGTCCGCAGGTACCAGAGGGGGCCGGCCCGCAGGTAGTCGGTGAAGACGATCCAGTTAACGAGCGGCGGTTCCCGCAGGCAGTCCTGCGCCAGCCGCAGGCCCTGCAGCACGGCATGCCGTTCCCCGCGGTTGATCGTGGGCCCCATCAGCACCACGGATGTGACGAGATCCGGTGCATACAGCGCCATTTCGGTCACCACCTGGCAGCCCATGGAATGGCCAACCCACTGGGCGGAATCGATCCCGGCAGCCCGCAGCGCATCGCAGTTTATGCGGGCAAAGTCTTCCATCTCCAGGCTGCGGTGCGGTTGGGGTGTCGAACCGAAGCCCGGCATTTCGAGCGTGTGCACCGTGGAATCCTTCGCGAGCTCTGCCACCAGCCGGGAGTAGTAACGCCCGGAGGCTCCAATGCCGTGCAGCAGCACAGTGTGGTTGGTGCCGGAACCATAGGTGCGGATATCGACGTCGTACTCCCCCGCCCGGACGCGCTGAAGGCCCGGCTGTTCTTTGGTGCTTGTCAAAAGATTCCCCTGCTGCTGAACGTCGTCCTAACTCCTGAGACCACCCTAGCGGGCACAGCGCCGGGTCTTATTATGAATTATTCATAATAAGTGGTTAGCTTGTGGGCATGACATCGACAGCAGCTACCACTGAGGCCACCGCACGGTGGTCAGAAGAGTTGCGCACCCACGGCCGTCGGGTCACCAAGCAGCGGCTGGCGGTCCTCACCGCCGTCGAGCACCACCCCCATGCTGTGGTTGACGACGTCGCCGCCGCAGTACGCGGGGATCTCCCGGACATCAGCCTGCAGTCGGTCTACGTGGTCCTCGCGGACCTGACGGAGACCGGGCTGCTGCGGAAGATCGAGCCGCCGCACTCCCCCGCCCGCTACGAGACCCGCGTGGATGACAACCATCACCACGCGATCTGCACCGGTTGCGGACGGATTGAGGACGTGGACTGCGCAGTGGGGCACGCGCCCTGCCTGACGCCGGAGAACACCCACGGAATGACCATCCAAATTGCGGATGTGCTCTACCGCGGGCTCTGCGCAGACTGCGCCGACCAGGCTTCCTGACGTCATCTCAACACCCTTAAGAAAGAGAGAGCATGTCTAATTTCACCACCACCCAGACCGGCACCCCGGTTGGCAGCGATGCCAACTCGCTGAGCGCCGGCCCCAACGGAGCCATTGCGCTGCACGACCGTTACCTGGTCGAGAAGCTGGCCCAGTTCAACCGCGAGCGCATCCCGGAGCGCATTGTGCATGCCAAGGGCGGCGGCGCATTTGGTGAGTTCGTTGTTACCGAGGATGTTTCCAAGTACACGCGTGCCGCTGTCTTCCAGCCGGGCACCGTGACGGAAACCGTCCAGCGCTTCTCTTCGGTGGCCGGTGAGCAGGGCTCCCCCGACACCTGGCGCGACGTGCGCGGTTTCGCACTGCGTTTCTACACGACCGAGGGCAACTACGACATCGTGGGCAACAACACCCCTGTGTTCTTCATCCGCGACGGCATCAAGTTCCCGGACTTCATCCACTCGCAGAAGCGCCTCCCGGGCTCCGGCCTGCGTGACGCTGACATGCAGTGGGATTTCTGGACCAACTCCCCCGAGTCCGCACACCAGGTCACGTACCTGATGGGTGACCGCGGCATCCCGACGTCGTGGCGTGAAATGCCCGGCTTCGGCTCGCACACCTACCAGTGGATCAACGCCGCCGGCGAGCGCTTCTGGGTGAAGTACCACTTCACGTCCAACCAGGGCAACCACGAAATCACCGGTGCCGAGGCAGAGAAGATTGCCGGCGCAGACGCCGACTACTACCGCCGCGACCTGTACGAGGCCATCGCCGAAGGCAACTTCCCGTCCTGGGACCTGCACGTTCAGGTCATGCCGTACGAAGATGCCAAGACGTACCGGTTCAACCCGTTCGACCTGACCAAGGTCTGGCCGCACGCGGACTACCCGCTGATCAAGGTGGGTACCCACACCCTGAACCGCAACCCGGAGAACTTCTTCGCGCAGATCGAGCAGGTTGCCCTGTCCCCCGCGAACCTGGTTCCCGGCATTGACGCCAGCCCGGACAAGATGCTGATGGCCCGCATCTTCTCCTACCCGGATGCACAGCGTTACCGCATCGGCGCCAACTACAACCAGATCCCGGTGAACGCACCCAAGGCTCCGGTGAACAACTACTCGCAGGACGGCGCGCAGCGTCACTTCTTCAACTCCCCCGAGACCCCGGTCTACGCGCCCAACACCCTGGGCGGCCCCGCAGCCGACGCTGCACTTGCCGGCGAGGGCTCCTGGGAGAGCGACGGCTCGCTGGTCCGCGCCGCCGCAACCCTGCACTCCGAGGACAGCGACTTCGGCCAGGCCGGCACGCTGTACCGCGAGGTGTTTGACGACGCCGCCAAGGAGCGTTTCCTGGAAACGATCACCGGTGCCGTCTCCGGCGTTCAGCGCCCGCACATCCGCGAAGCTGCGATCCAGTACTGGACCAACGTTGATGCGACCCTGGGCGAGAAGCTGCGCCTGAACCTGGCTGCAGGCGAGACCACCGCAAACGAGAAGGCCGAGTTTGTGGGCGTTGCCGACTAACTCCGGACTTCCGGCAGCCGCTTCCGCGGCTGGCGAATGACAAGAGCGGCCGGTCCCTTCGGGGGCCGGCCGCTCTTGTGTGTGCGGGCTGCCGCTACCGGTTGGGCCAGTACCAGATGATGAGCATGGTTACGAGGAACCCGGTGAAGAAGTTCAGCTTCAAAAAGCGCTTCCAGCCGAGATTCGCCCGTTCCGAATCCGCATCCGAAATGCCCAGGAAGGGCAGCAGGTTGAGGATGTACGGCAGTGCCAGCAGGCCGCCGAGCGTGGCCGGCCACGGGGTCAGCAGCATCAGGAGTCCGCCGGCGAGGTAGGCTGCGGCGGCAATCCAGACCACGGCTTTGGCACCGAGGACGGTGGCGATGGAGCTGATCCCGCCTTCACGGTCCGGCACCACGTCCTGCACTGCACCGAATGCCTGGCTCGCCATTCCCCACAGGAAAAATGCGCCCAGCACCGCCCAGAGCCCCGGCGTGAACACTGCTCCCGCCAGAACCAGCCCGTAGACCGCCGGCGAAACGAAGTGCGTGCTGGAGGTGATGGAGTCCAGGAACGGGCGTTCCTTGAACCGCAGGCCGGGGGCACTGTAGGCAATGACGGCAAAGACGCTCACGGCGAGCACCAGCCAGGACAGCGGATTGCCCAGCAGGATCAGGGCGGCCAGGAACGGAACATTGGTGACGACGGCGGCCCACAGCGTGATCCGGTGGAAACCGCGGTCCAGCACCGCACCCTCCACTCCGCCTTTGCGGGGATTGTGCAGGTCCGATTCATAGTCGAAAACGTCATTGATGCCGTACATCGCCAGGTTGTAGGGAATCAGGAAGTACAGCGTTCCCAGCACCCAGGTCAGGTCAATGCCGCCGGTGGTGATGAGGTAGGCGGCGGCAAACGGAAATGCGGTGTTCACCCAGGACAGCGGCCTGGATGAAACGAGCAGCATCCGCAGCGTTGAGCCCGCCGTGCGGGTGGTTGTGGTCACTGCTTCTCCCGGGGATTGGTGGTGGCGGCGGGGGCCTTCATGGTGTTCTTCCGTTTTCCAAGGAGCATCCACAGCGCCGGCAGCAGCAGCACGGCGGCAACTGTGTAGGCGAAGTCTTCCAGCGGTGCCCTGCCGATAAAGGCACCGGAAATACGCTCCGGGTTGTACCAAAACAGTCCCGCTGCGATCATCACGTTGTCGAACACGGCGGTGAGGATCAGCAGCACGGCGGCGGTGATGCCCAGCGCGGCCAGCATGCCCCCGCGGCCGCCCGCCGTCGTCGTCCGCCGCATCAGTGCAAGGACCAGTACCGCGGCGGCCGGAACCAGGAACACTGCGTTCAGTGCCCAGTACGTCACTGGCCCTCCTCCTGCCGGGAGCCGCTGAGTCTGTCGACGCGGTTCAGTACCAGTGACACCAGGCCGAAAAGTACCATGGTCAGGTAGCAGAGGAAGCCGAGGAAAAAGACTTCTTCCACCGGCAGGTGCGGTGCGAGGACAATCCCGAGCATGATCGGCGTCTCGCCCCGGTAGAAAATGTCCAGGCCAATGCCGCCCAGATCCCACAGCAGAAAAAATGCCAGGCCGATTCCCGTGACCAGCGAGGCACGCCGCGCGTCGGCGAAGAAGAAAAGCTTAAACCGGTGATCCAGCAGCGCCATGCAGCCTATCGACGCAAACAGCAGGAAAAGATAGAGAAATCCCACTAGGCACCCTTCGCCGGTACCGGGAGCTCTTCCGTGCTGACGTCTCCGCGCAGCCGCTTGAGCACCAGTTCCGCGCTGATGAGGCACATCGGCAGTCCGATGCCCGGCAAGGTGGAACCGCCGGCGTACAGCAGGCCGTCCACCTTGCGGCTGGCGTTGGAACCGCGGAAGAACGCGCTCTGTTTGAGCACGTGGGCCGGGCCCAGCAGTGTTCCGCGCCAGGAGTTCAGGTCCTGGACAAAGTCCTGCGGGCCCACCGTCCGCCGGACCGTGATGCGTTCGGCGAGGTCCGGGATGTCCGCCCACTGCGAGATCTGTTCAATGACGGCGTCGGCCATTCGTTCGATCCGTTCGTCACCGCCGCCGTCAATGCCGCCGGCGCCCAGGGAGGGATCAGAGGGCACCGGCACCAGGACGAAGATGTTTTCGCAGCCCTCGGGAGCGGCGTCGGGGTCGGTCGCGCTGGGGCGGCAGACATAGAGCGACGCCGGATCCGGCACAGAGGTTTCCCTGCCGAAAATCTTGCCGAAATTCTCTTTCCAGTCCTTGGTAAAGAGCAGTGTGTGGTGGGCCAGGGACGGCAGTGTCCCGCGGACACCCAGGTGCAGCAGCAGCCCGCCGGGGCCGGGGATGCGGTGCTTCCAGTAACTCTCAGGATAGGTCTGGAGGTTCCGGGGCAGCAGCGAGGTTTCAGTGTGGTGCAGGTCCGCCGCGGAGACCACCAGATCGGCGTCCAGCACCAGTGACTGTCCGGAAACGTTGGTGTATTCGACGCCGGTGGCCCGGACGCCGGGGCGGCGGCGGAAACGGTCCAGCCGCCCGGCGGGTTCAGGCTCCGTAGTGCGGATCCGGGTGACGGTGGCGTCCGTGCGGATCGTGACGCCCTCCGCGGCGGCCAGATCGGCGATGACGCTGATCAACCGGGTGAACCCGCCCATCGGGTAGAGCACTCCGTCCGCCAGGTCCAGGCGGCTCATCAGGTGGTACATGCTGGGCGTGGTGAACGGTGACGAGCCCAGGAATACCGCCGGGTAGCCCAGAATCTGCCGGATGCGGGGGTCGGTGAACTTCTGCGCCACGAAGGAGCTCAGCGGCTGCAGCAGCAGCTGAGCCAGCCGGGGCCCGCGCTTGAGCACGTCGGGGCGCAGCAGCGGGAGGAAGGACGCGAAGGTGGAGTACAGGAACCGCTTTTTGGCCATGTCATAGACGTCGGCGGCGGAGTCCAGGTACTTCTCCAGCTTGGCTCCGGCGCCGGGCTCGAGGGATTCGAACAGTTTTACGTTCTCTGCGCGTGTGGCGGCAATGTCCACCGGCTCGCTGGAATCCTCAAAGAGGACACGGTAGCCGGGATCCAGCTGGACCAGGTCCAGCTGCTCCTCGGCCGAGGTACCCATCAGGCGGAAGAAGTGGTCGAAAACCTCGGGCATGAGGTACCAGGAGGGGCCGGTGTCGAAGCTGAAACCGGCGCTTTGCCAGGTGCCGGTGCGGCCGCCGGCCACGGATTGCTTCTCCAGGACGGTGACCCGCAGACCCTCTCTGGCCAGCAGGGCAGCCGTGGCCAGGCCGGTGATGCCTCCGCCGATCACCACGGCGGTGCGGGGAGGTGCGGATGCGGTCCTGCGGGTCATGGCTGCCTTCCGGCCTTGGTGATGCCCGGCACCGGACGGCGCAGGCGGTGGGTGTAGAGGGTTGCCGCGGCGATGCGAAGCTTCACCGGGTTGGGTACCCTGACGCGTGTGCCCCGCAGTTCCACGGCCGGGGTGGCACGCAGCCGGCGGGCCAGTTCACTGAACAGTTCCTGGGCGAGCGCGACGGCGGGCCGGGCCGCCGGCGGGAGCTCGGCGATGGACGCCCCGGAGATCAACAGATCAGCATCGATGTCATCCAGCAGGCGGTGCTTATCCGCCTCGGAGAAGGACCCCACGCTGACGCCCGGAAAATAGCTGCGGCCCAAGGTGTCAAAGTCATCGGCCAGATCCCGCAGGAAGTTGACCTTTTGGAAGGCGGCTCCCAGCCGCTGGGCACCTTCCTGCAGCCGTTTGGCACGGTCCCCGCTGACCTCGGTGCCGTGCAGGAAGCACTGGAGGCACATCAGGCCGATCACTTCGGCAGAGCCGTAAACGTAGTCATTGAAGGACTCGGCAGTGTGCTCGGTGCGGAGAAGATCAGCACGCATGGAACGGAAGAACGGGGTGGTCAGTTCCTCGGTAATACCGGTGGTCCGGGCGGTCAGGGCAAAGGCGTGCACCACCAGGTTCACGCTGTACCCGGTTTTCAGGGCCCGGTGCGTCTCCGCCTCCAGCTCATCCAGCATGCGGCCCACGGCGTCCGGAGGCAGGTCCGCTTCCGCAGCCACTCCGTCCACAATTTCATCCGCCAGGCGCACCAGCGCGTAGATGGCCTCGATCTGCAGCCGGGTCCGGGACTTCAGCAGCCGCGATGCCAGTCCGAAGGACGTGGAATAGGAGCGGATCACCATGGATGATGTCTCCACGGCGACCCTGTTGTAAAGCGACAGACCGCTTTCCCGCACCACCGCCTACCGTCCCCGGTTTACGGCGCCGGCCACGATGCGTTCGAGCACCTGGCGCAGCGATTCCGGAAGTGAGGGGCAGTCCAGGTGGGAACGGGCGCGGTCGGCGTACTCCTCAGCCAGGTTTCGGGCGTAGTCACTGGCACCCGAACTGATGAGCAGCTCACGGGCACGGTCCGCCTCTTCGGGAGTGAGCTCCGGGCAGCCGATGAGGTGGGACAGTTCATCCCAGGATTCCCCCTGGGCGGCGTGGGCAATC
This sequence comes from Arthrobacter sp. APC 3897, assembly GCF_030407495.1. GTDB lineage: Bacteria > Actinomycetota > Actinomycetes > Actinomycetales > Micrococcaceae > Arthrobacter_B. The sequence goes on from NZ_JASDDG010000034.1 coordinate 25,724, forward strand.
AGGACAGTGCGCTTGCCCTCCCGCAGGTCACTCAGGTTCGATTTGCCGGTGGCGCTTTCCTTGCCGAAAACGCCGAGCAGATCGTCGACAAGCTGATAGGCGATCCCGGTGTTCCGGCCAAAGTCACCCAGGGTTGCGACGGCGTCGTCATCTGCCCCGGCCAGCACCGCACCGGCCTGCAAAGGTGCTTCGAACGAGTAAACCGCCGTCTTCAGGCGCTCCATGTCGAGGATCTCGGGGATCTGCGGGGCACCGGGGGAAAAGGAAAAGTCCACGTCGATGAGCTCGCCTGCTGCGGAGGCGAAGACTGCGTCATCCAGGATCGCCGCGAGCCGGAGGCGGGTCTTCTGGTCGGTGTCCACGGTGTCCAGCATCCGGAACGCACCGATCAGAGCCAGGTCTCCCGCGATAATTCCCGCTGACATGCCCCGGTGCCGGGCGGCCTCCTGCGTCTGCCCTGCGGTCTGCGCCAGGTCCCGGTAGGTGCCTGAAACATTCTGTTGTCCGCGCCGCATGAAATCCAGGTCGATGACGTCATCGTGAATAATCAGCGCAGTGTGCAGCAGCTCAAAGGCTGCTCCGACGCGGGCCGCCGCTTCCGTATTCGTGCCGCCCAGATGGTGGTAGGCGGTCATCAGGATTCCCGGGCGGACGCGCTTGCCGCCCACCGTGGATTTCTCCAATGTGTCCCACAGGCTAAGGTAGCTGGGACTAAGTTTGGCTGCACGACGCTTTGCCTGGGAAAAGAATTCACGCAGAACACCTTCCACCTGCTCGTGTCCGACAGCTGGGTCAAGCAGTGGTTCGGTCTCCATAGGTCAAGTAAACACGTTGAATATACGGAGGAGAAATGACGCAACGCGGGGAACTGGTAGTTCTCGTGGATTCGGATGGCAGGCCCGTCGGAACGCAGGAAAAATCGACGGTCCATACAACGAATACGCCCCTGCATTTGGCGTTTTCCACTCACGTGTTTAACCGTACGGGGCAATTGCTCGTTACCCGGCGGGCCTTGAGCAAGCTGACCTGGCCGGGGGTGTGGACCAATTCTTTCTGCGGGCACCCCGGTCCGGGCGAAGCCACCGAAGATGCCGTCATTCGGCGGGCGGAGCGGGAGCTGGGCCTGACGCTGGTGAGGGACCGGCTTGAGCTCCGGCTGCCGGATTTCCGCTACCGTGCCGTGGACGCCTCGGGGATCGTGGAACACGAGATCTGTCCCGTCTATACGGCGGTCACGGATGCAGATCCCGTGCCTGCCGCGGACGAAGTCATGGACTGGGAATGGGCGGACCCGCTGGCTCTGGCCGAGTCCGTGCGCCTGACCCCGTGGGCCTTCAGCCCCTGGCTGGTGCTGCAGTTGCCCCTGCTCTATCCGGAGGTTTTCGCCGGAAGTGATTCTGCCCTGCCTGCGTAGGCAGGGGAGAAACGGCGGGGCCAGCGAACCCACGGAGCTTCAGCCGGCCAGTGTGCCCGCAGGGTGTGAAAGGCACGGCGGAAACGCCGCATCACGTTCGCCGTTCCAATCAGCGCCCGGGGAGCCATCCCCACCACCAGTGTCCGGTCAAAGCGGGTCCGGCAGCGCTGGCCCAGGTGCAGGCTCAGACAGACGTCGTCATGCATTTCCGGATCGCTGCGGTGCACCTCGGAGCGGATCCCGGACCAGACTGACCGGCGCAGGGCGAGGTTTGACCCGAAAAGCGGCAGATGCCCCATGGCCAAACCCATGGCCAGGTAATAGGACCCCAGATACAACACACTGAGCGCCGCACCGATCGGGCGGGGAAATCCGTAAAAGGCGCCGGGCCCGGAAAGGGTGCCGAGTTCCGGATCGGCAGCGAAGGATTCTGCTATCCGCTGAACCCAATCCACGGGAAAAAGACAATCAGCGTCGGCCCGGGCAATGATGTCTCCGGTTGCGGCGTCGTATCCGGCCGCAGCCGCGGCCGGAATTCCCGGATCCGCTTCGAAGACCACGCGGGCTCCATGGGCGCGGGCAACGTCGGCACTGGAATCGGTGCTGTTGTTGTCCACCACCACTATTTCAAGCGCAGGCACTGACTGCGCGGCAAGAGAGGACAGGCACGATTCCAGGGCGGCGGCATCATTCAGGCAGGGAATCACCACGCTGACTGAGGGCAGGGCAGCAGACATGGAGGAATTCTACCGGCGGCCGGATGCGTCTCGGACACGGCGGACGTTCCAGCCCCGCTCCGTCTGCCGCCCGGCTGCACGCTGCGCTACCGTGAAGTCATGATCGACGCCCTCCTCCGCCGTCCCGCCGGTTCCGGAGAGTTCTTCGCTGACGGGGTGCGGCTGACCGTCCTGTTTAGCCTCGCGGCAGCCCTCCTCTGGTACGGCCCGGTGGACGTGGCCCTGTTCTTCCTGGTCCTGGGAGGAACGCTGATCTCCCGTTCCCTGGAAATCCCCCGGGTCTTCGACGGAATCTACGGATTGACCCTGCTAGGGGCGGCCTGGAGCAGTGTCCTGGACCTGTACGCCAAAATCAGCTGGTGGGACATTCCGATCCACTTCGCCGCCACAGGCGTCATCGCCGCCATGACCTATTTCCTGCTCTCCTGTGTGGGTGTCGTTCCGGTTCCCGGCCATCGTTCCACTCCTTCCGCAGCCCGCGTGGCAGTCCCGGTCCTGGTGTTGTCCCTGGGACTGGCCGTGAGTGTGTTGTGGGAACTGGCGGAATGGTGGGGCAACGCCTACGTGGATGAGGCCATCAACGTTGGCTACCAGGACACCATGGGGGACCTCGCCGCCGGCGGACTGGGCGCACTGCTCGCCGGGATTGTCATGAATCGAATGATCCCGCGGGACCCGGAACCGGCAGCTCCCGCCTCAAATGCCGGATCGCCGCTTCAGCGCCGTCTCCACCGCTGATACCAGCGCGTACAGCACGATCGATGCCAGGGTGACGACGACGACGCCGGCCCAGACTTCGTCATACCGCGCACGGGAAACGGCGGAGACTATCCCGTAACCTATCCCCTGGCCGGTCGCCAGCCATTCAGCCAGCAGCGCCCCCGTCAGTGCTCCCGGGATCGACACCCGCAGGGCAGTGAAAAAGGCCGGGGCAGCGCACGGCAGTGCCACCTTCCGGAACACATCCAGCCGGCTGCCGCCGTATACCTGGACAACTTCCAGCATGGCCGGTGAGGCTGACCGCAGACCGAAGACCATGGTGACCAGGGCCGGAAAGAGCACCACGATACCGCCCATGGCAGCCACCGCCGCTTCCTGCCGGCCAAAGATCAGGATGATCATGGGTGCCAGCGCCACCAGCGGCACCGAGCGCAGGAGCATGGCCAGGGGCATCAGTGCCTGTTCCACTCCCCGGAAGACCGTGAAGAGGCAGGCCCCGACGGCGGCGGCCAGCATTCCCGCGGAAAAACCCATTCCGGCGTCCAGCAGGGTCCGGCCCAGCTGCCCCATGATCAGGGCACGGTTTTCCGCTGACTCCGGGTCGCGGAGCAGGTAGGCATAAATTTCCCGGGGCCCCTTGCCGATGTAGGCGGAGACGTCGAAGAAGCGCAGCAGCCCAACCCACAGCACCCCAACCACGGCCAGGGACAGGGCAAGGCCGAACAGCATCTTTCCAGTGGAACGGAACACTCCCTGCATCAGAACCCTCCCGTCCGGACACCGGAGGACCAGGGGGCGGCGAACCGGGAGATGAGTCCCAGCAGCGCGAACGCTCCCCCGGCCAGGCCGGCACAGGCAAAGGCAACACCCCAGACCCGGGCGACTTCCAGGGTTTGCTGGGCGTTGACCATGGCCGGACCCAGCCCGCGGTCCACTCCCCCGACGTATTCGCCCAGGACGGCGCCAAGCAACGCAGCCGGGGCAGCAATTTTCAGGGCTGCCAGGACGGCCGGAAGGGCAGCAATGATGCGGACTTTCACGAGCTGGTGGATTCTGCGGCCGCCAAACACCGCCACGACGTCCAGGCAGGACCGGTCAGCGGCCTTCAAACCGGCCAGGGCACTGACCATGGTGGTGAAGAAGACTGACAGTGCGGCCAGGGCGACGGCGGTACCCGAAGGATCTCCGGAACGGGGAGGACCCAGGACAATGAAGATCACCGGTCCCACGGCCACCACCGGCAGGCAGTAGCTGATCACGGCCAGCTGGGTGGCCAGGCGTTCCAGCGGCGGTACCAGCAGAACGAGAAAGGCCAGCGCCAGTGCCAGCGCATTGCCCCACGCGTAGCCGGCACCGGCTTCGAGCAGGGTCACCGAGGCATTGCGCCAGTAGAACCCCCATCCGTCAGCTCCCATTTGGGTCAGTACCTGCCAGGGCGTGGGGATGGCCCCGGTGCCGCCGCCGGCCGGAGCGCCGACCCCGCGCAGGAACGTGGCGGCGCTGATCCACCACAGCGCCAGTACCCCGCCCGCGCCGGACAGGCCCGCGGCCCAGACCGGAAGCTGTCTGCCTCTCACGGTGTCCCCCCGGGTGCCGGACCGCTGAACAGCAGGTCCGAAGCGTGGTCATGCAGGGCGTGGAATTCAGGCGTGCGCATCATGTCCGGGGTGCGCGGGCGCGGCAGGTCCACCGTGATGACTTCCTTGATCCGTCCCGGCCGCGGGCTCATGACCGCCACGGTGTCGGACAGGAAAATGGCCTCGGAGATGCCGTGGGTAACCATCAGCGTAGTGGCAGGCTTTTCGGTCCAGATCCGCAGCAGTTCCAGGTTCAGCCGTTGGCGGGTCATATCATCCAGGGCTCCGAAGGGCTCATCCAGGAGCAGGACTGACGGCTTCAGAATCAGGGCACGTGCAATCGAAACGCGCTGGCGCATTCCGCCGGAAAGCTGGGCCGGCCGGGCCTTCTCAAACCCGGTCAGCCCCACGAGATCAATCAATTCACGGATATAGGCGTCATCAGCGGGCATCCCCGAGACTTCGAGCGGCAGCCGGATGTTGGTGAGGACGCTGCGCCACGGCAGCAGTGCTGAATCCTGGAACGCGATGCCCAATTCGTGTCCGCGGCGAAGATCCCGGGGGGACTTTCCATCCACCAGCACTTCCCCGGTGGTGGGGGTTTCCAGACCGGCCAGAATCCGGAGCACGGTGGACTTGCCGCAGCCCGACGGCCCGAGCAGGGAGAGGAAGGAGCCGCGTTCCGTGCTGAGGTTCGCAGCTTCCAGCGCCGTAACCGTCTGACGGCTGGCGGCGAAGGTCTTGCCCAGGTCCGAGAGCCGGATTCCCGTTCCTGAGCTGGCCTGCGGCGGGTCCTTGTGCACCGAAGAGCCTGCGGGCGGCAGTGCGGCCGGCCGCACGTCCTGACGCATCTACTTCAACTCCGGATTCTCTTCATAGACCTCCGCGAGCAGGCTCAGGTCAAAGATTTCTTCGGCTGCGAGGTCATAGCCGGCAAGTTTCAGGATCGACAGGTTCTCCTCGATCAGGGAATCAGAAATGGTGAAGAGGCCGTTGGCTTCGGTCTCCTCGGTAACCACCAGCTTGGTATTCTGCTCCTCGGCCTGCATCTTTTCCTTGGCCGGGTCCAGGTTGAGGTCGGCGCCGTAGACCTCAACAGCGAGACGTGCGGATTCGTCCGCATCCGCCACCGCGTCCTTCCAGCCGCGCAGAGTGGCGCGGAGGAAGTCCTTGAGCTCCCCGCGCCGGTCCTCGATGCTCTCGTCAGTGGTGACAAAGCTCTCCGCCACGAAGGGCAGCCCGTTGTCCGCGAAGGGCAGTACCGCCGTCGTATGGCCGGCCAGTTCCAGAGTGAGCACCTCATTGGTCAGGTATCCGAAGAAGCCGTCCACATCGCCGTTGACGAGAGGCTGGGGATCATACTGGACCGGCACCTTCTCCACCGCCCCGGCATCGATGCCGTTAACTTCCAGCAGGGCGTCAAACAGGGTCTCATTGACCCCGGCCTGCACGCCTATCCGCTGGCCTAACAGGTCCTCCGGAGCGGTAATCGGGTTGCCGTCCAGCGAAATGATCACAAACGGATTCTTCTGGTACGTGGTGCCAATGATCTTCAGCGGTGCGTCTTCCTCCACAATGACCGGAGCAACGCCCATAGGGCTTGAGGTGCCCACAAGTGCGCCGCCGGAAAGCAGCATGGTCTCCGTGGATGTGCCGCCCGGGCCGCCGGCGATCAGGTTCAGCTCGCTGAAGCCCTCCTCGGCGTAGTAGCCGTTTGCGTCGGCGAAGTACTCACCGGCAAACTCCGCGTTCTTGATCCAGGAGAGGTTCACATCCAGGGGGCCGTAGTCTGCGGCATCTGTGCCGGCTTCAGCCCCGGAACCCGCGCAGGCTGTCACGAGGAGCAGGCTGGACGCGGCCGCTGCGGCGGCAAGGACTGGTATGAAACGTCGTGTGGGCCGGGAGATCTGGGGCATCGTTATCAGGCTTTCCGTAGGCGAATAAGGCCCGAGCCTATGAACGTATTGTTACCGTCCGCGCCTTCCTCCGTTACGTTGCGGTAAACAGGCGGATCCGCGCTTGCGCTGCCTTCAGGGCCGGTAAACGCCCCGGGACCGCCAAAAGCGGTTGCAGGCACAAAAAAGTCCGGTCGGGGCACTGGCCCCGACCGGACTTCATCCTGCTGTGCAGCCGCTTGCTGAGGTGTTTCTGCTTGCTGCGGTATTTCTACTTGCTGATGTACTTCGCGTGCGCCTCATGCGCCCGGGCTACCTCTGCCCGGATTTCCTCGATGTCCTTGACCTTGTTCCGGTACTTGAGGTCCATCCCGGCAATCTGCTGTTCCTCCTCGCAGAGTGCGGTGTAGATGCGTTCCCGTTCACCTTCGTCCGTCGTGTAGGACAGGTCAAGGTAAGCGTTGGCGTGGCGGCGTGCGTTGTTCACGGCGGTCTGCGCCTTGCCGGCCGGGCTAATCAGCGAGCCGATGACGGTAACGGCCAGGACGCCGATGATGACGCTGAGCGAAAGGCCGGTGCTGATCTCCACCACCGAGACGTGTTCGCCGTCGTTGATAAACCACAGGGTGTTCTCATGCAGCGCGTGCAGCACCAGCTTCACGCCGATGAAGGCCAGGATCGCGGCAAGACCGTAGGAGAGGTAGATCAGGCGGTCCAGCAGGCCGTCGATCAGGAAGTAGAGCTGGCGCAGGCCCATCAGGGAGAACGCGGTGGCGGTGAAGACAATGAAGGTGCTCTGGGTCAGGCCGAAGATGGCCGGAATGGAGTCCAGGGCGAAGAGAATATCGGTTCCGCCGATGGCCACCATGACCAGCAGCATGGGGGTGAGGACCTTCTTGCCGTTCTCGACGGTCATCAGCTTGTCGCCGTCGTAATGGTCGGTGGTGGGCAGCACGCGCTTGGCGATGCGGATGATGAAGTTGTTGGCCTCATCCTTTTCGCTGCTCTCGGGCTTGAGCAGGTTGCCGGCGGTGATCAGCAGGATCAGGCCGAACAGGTAAAAGACCCACGAGAAGGAGTTGATCAGCGCCGCGCCCAGGAAGATGAACCCGGTCCGGGCAATAAGGGCAAAGACGATGCCGAAGAGCAGCACCTTCTGCTGGTCTTCACGGGGTACCCGGAAGCTGGCCATGATGATGAGGAAGACAAAGAGGTTGTCTACCGAGAGGGCCTTCTCCGTGATGTAGCCGGCGAAATACTCGCTTCCGGCGGTGGCGCCGCCGAAGACCAGGACCAGGACACCGAAAATGACCGCCAGGCCCACGTAGATGGAAGACCAGACTGCGGCTTCCTTGAGCGTGGGAATGTGGGCCTTGCGGATGTGGAAGAAATAATCGAAGGCCAACAGGCCCAGAATGACGGCAATCGTCACTCCCCAGATCAAGGGGGAAACAGTCATGGAAATCCGCTTTCGTAGGCTCGTCAGATAACCATAGGTCTCTCCGGCACCCCAAAAGGGCGCCCGCTGCATCCGGCAGGGCAATCGGTGCCCGGCGTGCTGACGGATAACGGCGAGGTGGATACTCCCCTACGAATGGATCAGTCTAACGGGTTTTGGAGTGTTACTGCCACTTCTTATTCGCAGCGATCTCCAGAAGCGGCAGGTCAGCCGGGGTATCGACGTCCAGCCCGTCAGCAAGGTCAGAACAATCGACGACGTCGATGAGTGACGGGTTGGCGTGCAGGTAAGCCCTGGCGCCGGCGTCTGCTTCCGCCGTCTCCGCGGCAGCAGCTGCCAGGACCGGGTCAAAAACCAGCGGGTGGCCGCGGCGAAGATTTCCGGACCCCGGGTGCCGGTAGCCGGCGGCGGTAATCCGGCCGGGCTGATGGCGTCCGGCCAGCCGGCCAACGACGGCGGCGCTCACCCCGGGCTGGTCGCCGAGCGCCACCAGCAGCGCCCGGGCCCCCGGGTGGTCCGCAAGCGCGGCGGCGACACCGAGGGAAAACGAGGATCCTAGTCCGGTACCCCAGGACGGGTTGACAATGATGCCGGCGCGGTCCAGCTGTGCCCGGGCCAGCACCCGGTCGGCCTCGGCGCCCAGGACCACGGAAACGTCAGTGCAGCCGCCGCCGAGAAGCTGCATGAGGATGTGTTCAATCAGCGGCCTGCCCCGGAAGGGCAGCAGTGCTTTGGTACCCAGGCCTAAACGGGTGCCCGCTCCGGCCGCCAGCACAAGGCCGATCACCGGGGCGGGCACGATATCAGCCTTCGCAGTCAGAGCAGTACTTCATGCCGTTCTTTTCCAGGGCCACCTGGGAGCGGTGGCGAACCAGGAAACAGGACGCGCAGGTGAATTCGTCATCCTGCGCCGGAACCACGCGGACCAGCAGTTCCTCGCCGGAGAGGTCAGCGCCGGGAAGTTCAAAACTCTCAGCAGCCTCCGTTTCGTCAACGTCTACGGCGGTGGCGGACGGGGTCACACTGCGCTGGGCCTGCAGCTCTTCAAGGGACGCGGTGGATGCTCCGTCGTCCTCGGTCTTGCGCGGTGCGTCGTAATCTGTCGCCATCTTCTTTGGCTCACACTCCTATTTTCAGCTCATTGTTGGGATCCGGCCTTGATCGTAACGGATGGATGCCAACTCCCCCGTTTCCGGGGGCAACAATCCGGAAATATTAGCCGCAGGCACGCCGAAGGGACGCTCCGCGTGCACGGAACGCCCCTTCAGAGAATCTGTCTGGGGTTTTGCTACGGCTTCTTGGGCTCGGGCTGCACCTCGGCCGGAGCCATGGTGTGGTTGCCGCCAGTGGTGAAGGATCCGTTGGAAGCGGAGCCGGTTCCGCTTGCCTCAGCGGGCTTGGGGGCGGACGAACCCGCCGAGGAGGCGGGCTTGCCTGTATCTGCTGAAGAAGAGACCTTGTCCTTTGCTGTGGAAGCCGCCTCGGATACCTTCTCCTGCAGGCCGGGCGCCTTTTCCTTTGCCCACTCCGTGCCGTGCGAAACGGTGTCCTGGACCTTGGGGTCCTTCCACAGTTCCATCAGTTTTTCGCGGCCGGCCTTGGAACCGAGCAGGTAGCCAACGCCTGCGCCGGCCAGGAATACGAATTTCTTAACCATGGTGCTCCTCATTCCTGCCCCGGGTAGGGACATAGCGAATAACGTCAGGGTGTTCATACGCACACTACCGCCGGAAGCGGAAGAATCAACAGCAACCTTACTATGTCCTGGCCGGTTCCGCTGACAGGTGTTCCTAGCCGCCCATCAGGCGGGAGCGGATGAGAAACCGCTTGCCCTCCGGAGCTTCGACGGAAAAGCCGCTCCCCCGGCCCGGGACCACGTCCACCGTCAGGTGAGTGTGCTTCCAGTATTCGAACTGTTCCAGGGACATCCAAAAGTCCAGGTGCTCCCCCGGTGACAGCTCAAATGTTCCCAGCAGCACATCCGCTTCAGAGGTTATGAAATCTCCGGCCGGATAGCACATGGGCGAAGAACCGTCGCAGCAGCCGCCCGACTGATGGAACATCAGCGGTCCGTGCTGTTCTCTCAGCTGCAGCAGCAGCTCCTGCGCCGCAGGCGTCAACGCCACCCGGGAAAAGGCTTCCCCGGGCAGAGTGACGGCGGCGTCCAGCACTCCGGCAGGCCGAGCTGCGGCGTGGCGGGTGTCTGCCTGCTCATTGGCAACCATCAGTACCGGACAACCACCCGTCCGTCGACCCTGCCCTGCTCCAGCTCCTCAAACACGGCGTTGATCTCGTCGAGGTTCCGGGTGCTCACCTTCGGGTGGATGAGGCCGCGGTCATAGAAATCTATGGCCTCGGCGAGGTCCTGTCTGGTCCCCACAATTGAACCGCGGATGGTCAGACCCTTGAGCACGATGTCGAAGATAGGTGCCGGAAAGTCGCCCGGCGGAAGGCCCACGAAGACAATGGTGCCGCCGCGCCGGGCCATGCCGATCGCCTGGCCGAACGCCGAGGGATGGACCGCCGTCACCAGCACGGCATGTGCACCGCCGATCTTGGACTGGATCGCCTCGATGGGGTCCTCGTTGCTTGCATTGACCACCACTTCGGCACCGAATGACGCAGCGAGCTCCAGCTTGTCGTCAGCGATGTCCACTGCAGCCACCCGCAGGCCCATGGCCTTGGCATACTGAACCGCAACATGGCCCAGCCCGCCAACCCCGGAGATCACCACCCATTGGCCGGGCCGTGCTTCGCTGACCTTCAACCCCTTATAAACAGTCACTCCGGCACACAGCACCGGAGCGATTTCCACCGGGTCCGCCCCCTCGGGGATGCGGGCGGCAAATTTGGCGTCAACCAGCATGTATTCTCCGAAGGACCCGTTAACGCTGTAGCCGCCGTTCTGCTGCTGCTCGCAGAGCGTCTCCCACCCGGTCCGGCAGTATTCACAAACGCCGCAGGCGGACCACAGCCAGGCATTGCCCACCATGTCTCCCACCGATATGTCCGTCACGCCCTCTCCAACCGCTACAACTTCACCAACGCCTTCGTGGCCGGGGATGAAAGGCGGAGCGGGTTTCACCGGCCAGTCGCCCTGGGCGGCGTGCAGGTCAGTGTGGCACACGCCGGTGGTGACCAGCTTGACGAGCACCTGGCCGGGCCCGGGCTCCGGAACCGCTGTTTCTTCCACTGACAGTTCTTCTCCGAGTGCATTGACTACGGCTGCTCGCATATTTGCCATGAGGTCCTCATCTCTTCGACACGCAGGGGTCTGTTCAGCGTAGGTTCGGTTGGCCGGGGTTAGAAGAAGCCCTGCTTGTTTTCGGCGTAGCTGACCAGCAGGTTCTTTGTCTGCTGGTAGTGGTCCAGCATCATGGCGTGGTTCTCGCGGCCGATGCCGGAGGACTTGTACCCGCCGAACGCCGCGTGCGCGGGGTACGCGTGGTAGTTGTTTACCCAGACCCGGCCGGCCTGGATGTCCCGTCCGGCACGGTACGCCGTGTTCCCGTTGCGGGCCCAGACACCGGCTCCCAGCCCGTAAAGGGTGTCGTTGGCGATCGCCAGTGCCTCTCCGTAGTCGGAGAACCGGGTCACTGACACCACCGGGCCGAAGATCTCTTCCTGGAAGATGCGCATATTGTTGGTGCCTTCAAACACCGTGGGCTTGACGTAGAAACCGCCGGCGAGATCGCCGTCGAGGACCAGCCGTTCTCCGCCGGTGAGGACCTTCGCTCCCTCCTGATGGGCAATGTCCATGTAGGAGAGGATTTTCTCCAGCTGGTCATTAGAGGCCTGGGCACCCACCATGGTGTTGGTGTCCAGCGGGTTGCCCTGGATCATCTGCGCGGTCCGGGCCAGCGCATCGGACATGAAGGAGTCGTAAATGGATTCCTGGACCAGGGCCCGGGAGGGGCAGGTGCATACTTCGCCCTGGTTCAGGGCGAACATGTTGAAACCTTCCAGCGCCTTGTCATAGAAGGCGTCGTCCTCCTGCGCTACGTCTGCGAAGAAAATGTTGGGGCTCTTGCCGCCCAGTTCCAGGGTGACCGGAATGAGGTTCTGGCTGGCGTACTGCATGATCAGCCGGCCGGTGGTGGTTTCCCCCGTGAACGCGATTTTGCGGATCCGCTTGGAGGATGCCAGCGGTTTGCCGGCCTCAACTCCGAAGCCGTTGACCACGTTGAGCACGCCGGCAGGCAGGATGTCAGCAATCAGCTCCATGAGCACCATGATCGAGGCCGGGGTCTGTTCCGCCGGTTTCAGTACAATCGCGTTGCCCGCGGCGAGCGCCGGGGCCAGTTTCCACACTGCCATCAGAATGGGGAAGTTCCACGGGATAATCTGCCCCACCACGCCCAGCGGCTCGTGGAAGTGGTAGGCCGTGGTGTCGTCGTCAATCTGGGAGAGGGTGCCCTCCTGGGCGCGGACGGCTCCGGCGAAGTAGCGGAAGTGGTCCACGGCCAGCGGCATATCCGCGGCCAGCGTCTCACGGACGGGTTTGCCGTTGTCCCAGGTCTCGGCGACAGCGAGCATTTCGAGGTTTTCCTCAATGCGGTCGGCGATGCGGTTCAGGATTTGTGCCCGCTCCGCCACGGAGGTCTTGCCCCACGACGGCGCGGCCTTGTGTGCCGCATCCAGTGCCAGATCGATGTCCTCCGAGGTACCCCTGGCTACTTCGCAGAAGACCTTGCCGGTGACCGGAGAAACGTTCTCAAAGTACCCGCCCTTGACCGGAGGCACCCATTCGCCGCCAATCCAATTCTCGTAGCGGGGCTTGAAGGAAAGTTTGGAACCCTCGGTGCCGGGCTGTGCATATACGGTCATGTTGCGCTCCTGGAGTTGTGACGTCGGTGTCTTTTTCCGTCGGTGGACTGAGCATAGGCGCGGCTACGTTGCATCTACGTAGCACGAAGGATGGTGCAGCTGCCCGTAAAGGCATTACTGTTGCCGTGGGCAATTACTCCGGCCCTGCCCCCGGACAGATCTCATAAGGACGGCGCATGGCTACCGAAGGCAATACCGGCGGCGGAACCCCGGGGACCAGCCGCTACGTCCGTTACCGGTGGTGGGGCCTGCTCGCCATCAGCCTCGGCGTAGCCATGATCATCATGGACGCCACCATTGTTTCGGTGGCAGTGCCCTCAATCGTGGGTGACCTGGGCATCTCCAGCACCCAGATCCAGTGGGTTCAGGAAATCTATACCCTGCTCTTCGCCGCGCTGCTCCTGACCTGGGGCCGGATCGCGGACCGGGTGGGACGACGGCGGGTGATGCTGGCCGGCGTCGTCCTGTTTGTTGCGGCGAGCATACTGTGCGCCCTCGCCGAGTCCGGCGGCGTTCTGATCCTGGGGCGCGCCATCCAGGGGCTGGGCGGATCCATGATCCTGCCGACAACACTGGCTCTGCTGAACGCCAATTTCCAGGGACGCGAACGCGGCATCGCCTTCGCCGTCTGGGGATCAACGATCGGCGGCATGGCGGCTGTCGGTCCGCTGCTGGGCGGCTGGCTGACCGAGAATGCCAGCTGGCGCTGGGCTTTCGGCATCAACATCCCGGTTGGTGTCCTGGTTGTGGGCGGACTGCTGCTGTTTGTCGCGGAGTCCTCCGAGCCCGTAGCCGGTGCGGCCCAGCGGCTGGACCTGGGCGGAGCCGCCCTGTCCATTGTCGGCTTCGGCGCGCTGGTGTTCGGGCTGATCGAAGGCCGAACCTACGGCTGGTGGACAGCGTCTGAGGACGCCCTGTTCCAGGTGGGGAGCCTTTCCCCTGTTCCGCTGGCCTTCCTGCTGGCGGCCGTTGCCCTGACGTGTTTTGTACTGCTGCAGCGCTCGCGGACGGCTGCGGGGAAGGGCGTCATCCTCGATCTGTCCCTGTTCCGGATCCCGTCCTTCGCCAACGGCAACATCACCGCGCTCATTGTCAGCTTCGGTGAGTTTGGCCTGATCCTCTCCCTGCCGCTGTGGTTCCAGAACGTGCTGGGCTTTACCGCTTTCCAGGCCGGCCTGGCTCTGCTGCCGCTGGCTGCGGGTTCCTTCCTCGCCAGCGGAGGCGTGGCGGCCCTGGCCCGGAGGTTCAGCCCTATCCTGGTGGTGCGGATGGGACTGGGGCTGGAGATCCTAAGCATTGCCGCCCTGGCGCTGCTGATCCGCCCGGACAGTACTGCTTGGCTTACCTCCCCGATTCTGCTGGTTTACGGCATCGGCGTGGGACTGGCCACTGCCCAGCTCACTTCCGTGGTCCTGGCCGAAGTTCCCGTCGCCAGGAGCGGACAGGGGTCGGCCACCCAAAGTACAGCCCGGCAGACCGGATCAGCGCTCGGTATCGCGGTGCTGGGAACGGCATTCTTCTCCACCCTGCGCACAGGCACCGAGGACCGGGTCGCGGATGCCGTTGCCGGCAACCCGCAGCTGGGTGCTGTCGTGGATTCCGTCAATGCAACCTCCGGCGGCAGCATCTCTGCCCTGGCGGCGGATCCACAGACCGCTTTCGTGGCGGACGCTGCCCGGGAAGCCATGACCGACGGGGCATCGCTGGCGGGGTGGATCGCCGCTGCCGCACTGTTGATTGGGTTCGTGACCAGTCTGCGCATCAAGCCGGTCATCGGGCCGCAGGCCGGTGAGCCTGCCGGGGTGCGTGCTCCGGAGGAGGGCCCCGCGGCTCACTCCGCCTAACCTGCCGCGGTGCGGGTCAGCCCAGTTCGGCCTCGATACGCTGGAGGCCCGCCATTATCGAGGCTTTCCGCGGCGAGCGCTCCGGAAGCAGCCGGAGTGCGCGGGACCAGGCTTCGACGTCGTCCCTGCCCTCCGGCAGGGCCAAGTACTCCAGCAGGGAATCCGGACCGGCGTCGGAGAGCATGGCCTCGCGCAGGACCATGCTTACTTCGCTGCGGAGGGCTGTAATGGCGGGTGCATCCGAACGTGGGAGGACCGGCCCCCGGTAGAGGCCCAGGGCAAGCCGGTAGGCGCCGTTCTCCAGGTATCCAAGCACCTGTTTGGCGTCAATAACCACTTCGTGCGGAAGCCGGTAGGGCCGGGACTGCGGTACAAGCGGTGGTTCGGGCGAGCCCTGGCTGTGCTTTCCCAGCAGGTTCCGCAGCCGCAGCATTTCCGCACGGACGGTGCTGACCGAGGTGCTTTCGGGGTAGACCATGACCGAGAGTTCATCAGCGGTGAGCCCGGCGGGATGCAGAGCCAGGAGCGTGAGCAGTTCAGCGTGCCGGGTACTCAGCGTCGCGGGACGGCCGCCAACATTGACCACGGCCGGATCACGGCCCAGGATTTGCAGGCTGTCCTGCCGAAGCAGGTTCCGGCGCTGCGGACGCGGTGCTGAACCCACCACGCGCGGGCGCCGGCGCCTGCTGCGGCCGGCCTCCTGGAGCCGTTCCACTTTTAGCTGGGATTCCGCAGCGGCCACCGTGGCTTCAACCAGCGCCAGGGTGTGGGCTGCCACGGCTTCGTCCCTGCCGGTGATGTCGACGACGCCGATGAGGGTTCCCGTGTCCGGATCATGCACGGGTACTGCGGTGCAGCTCCACGAGTGGACCTGGCGGCTGAAGTGTTCAGCTCCAATGATTTGAACGCTCTGCCCCGAGGCCAGTGCGGTTCCGGGGGCGCTTGTTCCTATGGAACGCTCGGACCAGTCCGTGCCGGGGATAAACAGCATTCGCTCCGCGAGCCGGCGTGCGTCGTCGTCGCCCTCCACCCACAGCAGCCGCCCGAGTTCGTCTCCCACGGCCACGAGGAGCCCGGTGTCGGTGCCGGGGCGGACCAGCAGCCGCCGGATGACCGGCATGACGGCTGCAAGCGGATGCGAGGTGCGGTACTCCGCCAGTTCGGATCCGGTAAACACCAGCTGCGGAACAGCCTCGTCCGGGTCTGCGTGGTGGCGCAGGGAACGCTGCCAGGATTCACGGACCGGGGGCCGGAGCCAGCGCGTCAGGCCGTCCGCGGAGCCAAGATTTTCGTGGGCGCGGAAAGCATCCCGCTGCAGGGCATCCGCGGTGCGCTGAGGCGGATCACCGTAGTCCTGATTGTGCACTGCCCCAACCTATCCACACCGATAAGGAGACTGTCCTGACACCCGCAGGTGCAGGTGTCAGGACAGTCTACTCATGCCGCTTCGATCCCTTCCACGGAAAGGGGTGAAGCGGCGGTGTTTGTTTTGTCAGGGGTGCGGCGCGGTTACTGCCCGCGGGCAATCCGGACCATCTCGGCGCGGTCCACCACCTTCACCCGCTCACGCACCAGCTCGCCGGTTGCGGGATCGGGATGGACATAGGACGCTCCAAGGCTCTTTTCGTAGGCGTCCAGCTTCAGCCAGCCCTCCCACGTGGTGTATTCAACACCGCGGTCTTCAAGCAGCTTGATGATGGCTTCCTCGTCCGGTTCCTCGGCCGCCGGCAGGTTGAGCCGGTCCTCCAGCAGGAAGCCGATGGTTTCCAGTGCGTCACCCTTGGTGTGGCCGATCAGGCCAACGGGGCCGCGCTTGATCCAGCCGGTGGTGTAGATGCCGGGAACGGGGCTGCCGCCTTCGTCGATGACGCGTCCGCCCTCGTTGGGGATGACGCCGCGCCGGGCGTCAAAGCCGACCTCCGGCAGTTCAGAGCCGAAGTAGCCGATGGCCC
Source organism: Arthrobacter sp. APC 3897 (assembly GCF_030407495.1). Taxonomy (GTDB): domain Bacteria; phylum Actinomycetota; class Actinomycetes; order Actinomycetales; family Micrococcaceae; genus Arthrobacter_B. The sequence goes on from NZ_JASDDG010000034.1 coordinate 42,149, forward strand.
GGTAGACCGCCTGCACGGGGTAATCGACAATCTCGCCGGTGCCCCGGGCGTTGCCGGTTCCGTCCAGTTCATTGCGTTCGAACTTCATGCCGGCCACCTTGCCGGGGTTGGCGGGGTCCTCGTAGATCTCAACAGGGCTGTGCAGGAAGTGCAGGTGCAGGCGGCGGGAGGCACCGGAATCCTGCTCTTCGACCAGCCAGTTGGTCAGCGTATTGACCATGGTCTTGGTCTGGTTGTTGGTGCGGATCTGCTCGTCCGAGCCTTCGTCGAACTCGAAGTCCTCCGGGTAGAGCACAATATCGACGTCGCGGGAGTGCGAGAGTTCGCGCAGTTCCAGCGGCGTGAACTTCACCTGTGCCGGACCGCGGCGTCCAAAAACGTGGACGTCCGTGACCGGGGACTTCTTCAGGCCCTCGTAGACATTGTCCGGAATTTCGGTGGTGAGCAGGTCATCGGCGTGCTTGGAGAGGATGCGGGCAACGTCCAGAGCCACGTTGCCGTTGCCGATGACGGCAACTTCCTTGGCGTCCAGCGGCCATTCGCGCGGAACATCGGGGTGTCCGTCATACCAGGACACGAAGTCGGCGCCGCCGAAGGATCCCTCGAGCTCCACGCCGGGGATGTTCATGTCCGCGTCCTTAATGGCACCGGTGGCGAAAATGATGGCGTCATAGAAGTGCCGGAAGTCGGTGAGGGTCAGGTCCTTGCCGTAGTGCACGTTTCCCAGGAAACGGATGTCACCGCGGTCCATGACCTTGTGCAGGGCGTTGACGATGCCCTTGATCCGGGGGTGGTCCGGAGCCACGCCATAGCGGATAAGGCCGTAGGGCGCGGGGTATTTATCAAAGAGGTCAATGCTGACCTCGAAGTCCCGTTCAGCTTTGGTGAGGATATCTGCGGCATAGACACCGGCGGGGCCAGCGCCGATGATGGCGACTCGCATGGGGCGCTGCGACCGGTCCGCGGCTGAATTAGACACTGATAGTCCTTCGTCTCGGGGAGAAATCCTGTGCGGAATAACGCACAGTTTCCTATTCTAAATGCCGCGTACGACGGCGTCTAAACGGTTCGGTGCGATAGTCCCTGCGGATGGGCGGGGGCTGCGTTGAGCAGACAGGGTTGATGGCGGCGGACGGCGGCAGTAACCGGATGTGCTGCGGCGGGAATAGCGTGAGGGCTCCGCAGGTTGTTGCTCACGTGTCTTCTTCGAACGGAACCGGCGCCGAGCGCTCCGCATCCATGTCCGCCACGGCTTCCTCCCAGGCGCCGGCCCGTTCCGCCCCGCAGGGGCCTGCGGCCCAGGCACCTGCACCGCCGACTGCCGGCAGGCGCAGCGAAAATTCCACGGGCATCCTGTTCGGCGTTGGCGCGTATGTGCTGTGGGGGCTGCTGCCCCTGTACTTTGTCCTCCTGGTTCCGGCGGGAGCTGTGGAGATTGTCGCTTCCAGGATCGTTTTCTCCCTGGTGTTCTGCGTTGCGCTGCTCACCACCCTGCGGTCCTGGAAGGCCACGGCCGCAGCTGCAAGGAACCCGAGGCTGGTGGCCACGTTAAGCGGTGCCGCCGTGCTCATTGCGGCCAACTGGCTCACCTATGCCTGGGCCGTCCTGAATGAACACGCGGTTGAGGCCGCCCTGGGATACTTCATCAACCCCCTGGTGTCCGTGCTTCTGGGAGTCGTGATCCTCAAGGAAAAACTCAGGCCGCTGCAGTGGGTGGCTATGGCGGTGGGATTTGTGGCCGTGCTGGTTCTGACCTTTGCATACGGCACGGTGCCCTGGGTGGCGCTTGCCCTTGCCTTTAGCTTTGGCCTGTACGGACTGGTGAAGAAGGGTGTGGGCGGGAAAATTGATGCAATCTCCAGCCTTACCATTGAGACCGCTGCCCTCACGCCTATCGCCGCCGGTGTGCTGATCTGGCTCTCCCTGAGCGGAACGGCCACCATCCTCAGCAACGGCGCCGCGCACTTCTGGCTGCTTGCCGCTTCCGGCATCATTACGGCCGTGCCGCTGATCTTCTTTGGCGCCGCTGCCCGGCGCCTTCCGCTCTCTACGGTTGGCATGCTGCAGTACCTGGCACCCACCCTGCAGTTCATTATTGCCCTGGCGGTCTTCAAGGAAACCATGCCGCCTGAACGCTGGGCAGGGTTTGGATTGATCTGGCTGGCGCTGGTGATCCTGACTGCGGACATGATGGGCGGCCCCCGCCGGAACCGGCTGCTCCGCGCCGCCGGTGTCTAATGCCGCCGGTGTCTAATGCCCGGTGTCTAATGCCCGGTGTCTGATCGGGAGCCCCGCTGCATTAAAAAAGCCCCCGCTGTCCGAGGAGGACGGCGGGGGCTTTTTTGGTCTGCGTGCTGCGTTAACGGACCGAGGCTGCGCGCTGGCGCCGGACCGCCACCAGGGCGGCACCGCCGGTCAGCGTCATGAGGGCACCGATCCCGCCGATGGCCAGCTGGGCAGAGTTCAGCCCGGTAGCAGCCAGCTCTGCGGCCCCGTCAGCTCCGGCCGGAACCGGCTGCGCAGCAAGAACAGTGACAGCCTGCTCCACGGTGAACGTGGTCCAGCCGGCAAGAGTGCCGTCCCGGAACAGCGCCACCTCGTGCTCACCTGCAGCCAGGGTTGCAGGAACCCCCACGGCAATTGATCCCGAGGTGTCTGCGGCAAGCGCTCCCAGGTTGATGCCTGCGGAGGGCAGTACCACCTCGTAGGCAGCTTCGCCGTTCAGGCCGGAGATGCGCAGCTGGCTGCCGGCTGCAGCAGCGGTGACCGTTCCCCGTGTGGCTGCGGTGAGGAGCGTCTCCTGCCCCGGCGTTTCCTGCTCCATAGCGGCGACGCGGACAGCAGCCTTGGCCTTGGCCTGCTCAGCTGCGCGCCGTGATTCTTCTTCCGCAGCAGCTTTCGCCGCGTCGGCTGACTGCGCGGCCTGCCTGGCTGCGGCCTCGTTGGCCGCTTCCTGCGCGGCCGCTTCGACAGCGGCGGCTTCCTGTGCAAGTGCCTGGTCAGCGGCTTCCTCTGCAGCTTTCACGGCTGCGGCGTCTTCGGCGGCTTTCACGGCGGCAGCGTCTTCGGCGGCATTTGCGGCGGCCTCTTCAGCTGCTTTGAGCGCGGCGGCTTCCTCGGCAGCCTTCAGAGCTGCGGCTTCCTCAGCTGCCTTTGCGGCCTCCTCTTCAGCTGCTTTGAGCGCGGCGGCTTCCTCGGCAGCAGCATCCGCCGCGGCCTTCTCTGCTTCAGCCTGACGCGCAGCTTCAGCCTGACGCGCAGCTTCAATCTGGCGGGCTGCTTCAGCCTGACGCGCAGCTTCAACCTGGCGGCCTGCTTCGGCAGCGGCTTCCTCGGCAGCAGCACGGGCAGCGGCATCGGCCGCGGCCTTTGCGGCTGCCTCCCTTGCAGCAGCTTCCTCGGCAGCAGCACGGGCAGCTGCTTCAGCGGCAGCCTTCTCCTGCGCAGCACGGGCTGCAGCTTCTCGGGCTGCTGCCTCGTCCTCCGGTGAAACGGCGTACTGACCGAATTTGGCAGTGGCGAGGTAGGCGCCCTGATTGGGACCGGCGGTCAACTGGACCGCTCCGATTCCAATGTCCGTGTCCGCCGCCCGAAGCATGTTGGCACGGTGTGCCGGCGAGTTGACCCACCAGGTGAACGCCTGATCGGCGCTCATGTTCCAGACGATGTTTTCCGGGAACGCATAGGAACCCGGGCTGTGCTGGAAAACTCCGGCACCGTAAATGTTGGCCTGGTCTGCGGACTGCTGCGTCCAGGACTGCGACTCGGCGGACATCCGGTCATTCCAGTGCAGCGGGGCCAGCGCATGCTGTGCCCGGTAATCGTTGATCAAGACGTACAGGCGATTCGCGAACTGAGCGTCCGTGGAGCTTGCTGCTGCGGACGGGATCGAGATCACCGCCGTCATAAGTGCGATGGCGAGCGCGGTGAAGACGCCCACAAGTTTTCTCAAGCGCAAAAGTGCATCCTTATGCCTCGGGACCCGGTTAGACACCGGAGCCGGACGTGCGCAGACTCCCCGAAGACTGCGGTGCCCGGCTGAAATGTCACGGGGCAACGAAGCGAATTTACCGCAGGCACCCCTAATAGACAACAACCTCCCCATTAGCACCAGTAACACTAATAACAAACGAGACACACTGGAATTGATTAAAGACACGTAGCAGGGGCAGGATCCGCAACCCATCAATGCGGACCCTGCCCCTCCGTGCCGGGAAGGCCAACTCTGCCTCCCGGCTTGCTGTTATTTTCCGGCGGTCCTTTCCGCGACGCCCTTGCGCAGGGTCTCGCCCCGGAAATAGCCGGGGTTGCGCCGGTACATCACCAGCATCAGCACCGCGCCGAGCGCAATCACCCCGGTGCCGAGAATGAACACCAGCCCAACTCCCCCAAGGGAGGAACCGGAGCCGTAGTCCGGATCCATGGAGTCCACCGCGGTCTTGAGGAACATGACAAACAGGATGACGGCACCCGTCAGCGGGGCAAGGAACTTCAAGGCAAAGCTGCGCAGCGAGCTGAATGCCTCCGCACGGAAGAACCAGACGCAGGCCAGTGCAGTGATGCCGTAGTAGAAACAGATCATCAGGCCCAGCGCAGTGATGGTGTCCCACAAAGCGTTTTCGGAGAGCAACCGTGTGACCGTGTAAAACCCTGCCGCTGCCACAGCCGCGGCAATGGTGGCGTATCCCGGGGATTTATGCACCGGACTGATGCTTCCGAACCTGCGGGGCAGCGCCCGGTAATGGCCCATGGCCAGCAGGGTGCGGGCCGGGGACACAAACGTGGACTGCAGCGAAGCGGCAGAGCTGCTGAGGATGGACAGGGACATGAGAATGGCAAACGGCCCCATAACCGGTCCGGCCAGGACGGCAAAAATGCTCTCCTGGTTGTCCGGATTGCCGGCTCCCAGTTCCCCCTCACCCACTCCGGCATAGGCCAGCACCGCCAGAGCCACCATCATGTAGATCAGCACGATGACGAACACCGTTACGGTAGCCGCCCGGCCGGGGGTCTTGTCCGGATTCCGTGTCTCCTCGTTCATTGTGAGGGTGACGTCCCAGCCCCAGTACACAAAGATGGACAGGGAGACGCCCGCCGCGAAGCTGGAGAAGGATTCCACGGCAAACGGATTGAACCATTCGGCGGTAATCGGAGTGGCATCAAACGCAGTTCCGGCGCCCACATGGATAAAGGCAGCCACCGAGAACCAGCCCAGCACCAGCAGCTGGAAGCCCACCAGGACATATTGGAACGTCTTGGTGGTTTCCAGCCCGCGGTAGGAAATCCAGCAGGCCGCAGCAATGAAGACGCAGGTGGTAAGGATGTTCAGCGGCAGGTTGGTGGTCAGCTCCGCCAGGGAATCATTGCCGGTGACCTGCGCCAGCATCAGATAGAAAAAATCCACGGCAACAGCGGCCAGGTTGGACAACACAATGATGGTGGCCGCGATCAGGCCCCATCCGCCCATCCAGCCCACCCAGGGCCCGAAGGCCCGGGTGGCCCAAGTGAAGGACGTCCCGGAATCGGGCATCGCATTGTTCAGTTCCCGATAGCCCAGTGCCACGAGGATCATGGGGATGAAGCCCACCAGGAAAATGGCCGGCAGCTGCACGCCCACCTCCGACACCGTGGGGCCCAGACCGGCAGTCAGAGTGTACGCCGGCGCAATGCAGGACACTCCGATCACCACTGCGCCGAGGAGCCCCACGGTTCCGGATTTCAGCCCTTTTTTGCTGATTCCGCCGGTGCTTTCCTCCCGGGAAGGAACAACTTGGTTGGTACTCATTCCGCAGCCTCTCTGGAGCTGGATGCACGGTCCGCCCGGAAGTTCCGGGGAACCACAACCATGGGGACGGGAAGACTGCGCAGCACCTTGCCGGCAGTGGCTCCCAGGAACAGCCGGTTGTTCTCGGCAAGCCGGCTGGACCCGATCAGCATGATTTCGCCGTCGTCAAAGTCCAGGTCATCGATCGCGTTTTCGATGGTGCGGCCGGAAGCAACGACGGCAGTGACCGGGCAGCGTCCAGCAGCGAGTTCCTGCGCCCGGGCCAGCCTGTCCTGCGCATGCAGCTCTGCCTCCAGCACTGCTTTTTCATCGCCGGACGGTGAATCCAGGGCCACCAGGGACACGAGCCGCAGCGGCAGTCCGCTGCGTGCTGCCGTCTGGACCGCTGTTTCCAGCACATCCTCGGAGCCGCGGCGGTTGCCCACCGCACAGGTGATCCTGGTCAGCGCGCCGGTCCTGCTGTAACCGTGCGGAGCCAGGGCCACCGGCACCGGAGCGGCATGCAGCAGCGCGTTGGCAACGCTGCCCACGGTGTATCGCTTGAAGATGCCGTTGCTCGCCGCGCCCACCACGATCAGGCCTGCCTTCAGCTCGGCGGCCGCATTAATGAGTCCGGCGGCATCGGAATCTGCGTTGCGGATGTATCCGGCGGCTGGCACATCTTCGGGAACCAGGGACAGTCCCTCGGACAGCCACTGTTCCAGCTGTTCCTCCAGGAGGTCGCGGTATCCGCTCTCGGGAGGATAGACCGCGGTGTACGGCGAATGAACCGGGTCAACCATGACCAGGTCCAGTTCCGCGTCCTGGCTCCGGGCGAGCACGGCAGCTAGGTTCAGGGCGTCCCGGCCCCTCTCATTGGCGGTGTACCCGACGATGTATCGCATGGGTGCGCCCTTCAACCCTGTCCGCGCACTTCGGCGAGGATGCGCTCAGCGGTGAGCCGGCCCATCCGCACGGCGCCGTCCACATGCTGGTAACCTTCGGCGGCCAGATCAGAGGATGACCAGTGGATCGGCCCCACGGGCTTGAGCTGGTCAGGGCCGTAGCGGTGCAGACCGCCCAGATCGTAGCTGGCTGCGTACGCGCCTCGGGTCCATTCCTCCGATCCCCAGTCCGACTCGTAATAGACCTCGGGGGTCAGGGCTTCGTCGCCGAGGAAACCGGCCATCGATTCGAGGATCGCCCGGCGGCGCTCGTCGGCTGTGAGCTCGAACATCCGGTCGGCCTTCTCATCAGAGACAAAACCCACCAGGGTGCCGCGGGGATCCCCGTGGTTGGTGTTGTCATAAATTTCCTGCACCAGCTCGTTGGCGCCAAAGCAGGTGCCGGACAGGCCGGCCCTGCGCCAGAAGGGTGTGGAATATACGGCGTGAACCTTGATCACCAGGCCCAGGGACTGGTGCTGGTGCATCTGGTGCTGACGGCGCGGCAGCGGCGGATCGAAGGAGACCCGGGAATACAGGTTCGGCGGCACAGCCATGACGGCCCTGCGGGCGTGGACCGTGACGTTGTCAGCGACGGCGGTGACGCCGTCGTGCGCAGTGCCGTCCTCACCCGGCCAGCGCAGGAAGCGGACGGGAGCCGAGAGGAAGACATCCCCGTCCAGGTCAGCGGCTATGCGCTCGGAGACCTGCTGCATTCCGCCGGCCACGCGGCGGTCCAGGATGAAGTCTTCATCCACCAGGTTGGAGAAGGAGCCGGCGGAAGCCGCCATAAGCACAGCCTGCAGCACGGAGAAGGAGTGGGCCGGCTTGGTGAGCATGCCGCCGGCCACAAAGAGGCCGATGTTGTTGCAGGCTTCCTCGTCGGAGGACTGCCCGCGGAGCCAGTGATGGAAAGAGATGGTGTCCAGTTCCCGGGCGCGGGGATGATTCCAGGGTGCGGCGGGGTCCGTCTCCGCAGCCAGGCCGTCAAGGAGTTCGATGAGGCGGAGCATTTCCTTTTCGGTCTGCTCCCCCACCGGGAACATTTCCCCGGTGTAAGTGCGGCGGGTGCCGTCCGGCGAGATGTACACGGATTCTCCCGCACGGTAACGCTCGAACGTTTCCAGGCCGAGTTCATCGATGAGGGAGATCAGGGCCGTCTGGTCGGGAGACACCCACTGACCGCCAATTTCCAGCATGGCGCCGTCAATCGTGTCGGTCCAGGTTCGTCCGCCCACCCGGCTGCGTGCTTCGAGCACTGCCACGCTCAGGCCGGCGGCCTTCAGCGTGCGGGCCGCGGTCAGGCCCGACGGTCCGGCTCCAATAATTACTACGTCACGTTCCAGCGTCTTCACAGTGTCCTTTCCCGGCGGCCGGCGGGCCGCCTGCCTGCAATAAATGAATATGATTCATTTATTGCAGGTACTGTAGCGTGCGTCACGTCCACTGGGAAGCTCAAGGCGGGGGAGGCGTGTCATATGACACGATGAAGGCCGGAACCGCGGAAGGAAAAAGAGCATATGACGAGGGATGAACCGCGCCGCAGGAGCGCCGGGCGGCCGGTAAGCCGAGTCCTGTCGCAGGAGCGGATTGTCACCGCGGCCGTAAACATTATTTCGTCCGGCGGCTACGGGGCGCTCACCATGTCAGCCCTGGCCCGGCGGCTGGGAGTTGCACCCTCGGCGCTGTACAACCATGTGGCCTCCAAACAGGAGGTGCTTCGCTGGCTGCAGGACTATGCCATGTCCTCAGTGGATGTCTCCGCGTTTGGCGCTGAACCGTGGAGCGCAGCGCTGCGGACATGGGCCCGCTCCTACCGCGGCGTTTTTGCCCGGCACACCCCGCTGATTCCTGTGATTGCCGTGCTGCAGGTCAGCGGCGCCCCGCGCACGCTGGCAATGTATGAGGCAGTTGCCGCGGGCCTGGAACGGGCCGGGTGGCCGCCGGAGCAGATTGTTCCGGCCATTGTGGCACTGGAATCATTTATTTACGGCTCGGCGTATGACGCCGTGGCACCCTCCGACATTTTCGACACCGGTGCCCTGGCAGCCGAGAGCCCGCATTTTACGGCTGCGGTGCATCAGCAGGCCGGGCGGGCCGAGGGGCGGGCGGCAGATGCCGCATTTGAGGCCGGCCTGGAAGCCTTGATCACCGGGCTCGCCCGGCGCGCCGGACTCGCTGCAGAGTACGGCAGCTCTGCGGAGTCCGGCGCCCGCTGAGACAGCAGCCGGGCCGGGGTTGGCCGGGGCGTTAGGACAGCGCGCGGACGGCGGCTTCCACCACGTCGAGGGCGTCTGAGAGCAGCTCTTCCCCAATCACCAGCGGCGGCAGCAGGCGCACCACGTTGCCGTAAGTGCCGCAGGTCAGAATGATGACGCCTTCGGCCAGGCACGCCGCGGCAACAGCCTTGGTGATGTCAGCATCCGGGGTCTTGGTGCCGGGCTTGACGAATTCCAGGGCCAGCATGGCACCGCGGCCGCGGACCTCGCCGATGACGCCGGTTTCTTCAGCAAGCTGCTGCAGGCGGGGAACTGCAAGTTCCTCGATCCGGCGGGCGCGGGCCGAAAGATCGAAGGATTCCATGGTCTCGATTGCTGCCAGTGCCGCAGCGCAGGCAACGGGGTTGCCGCCGTACGTGCCGCCCAGTCCGCCGGCGTGGACTGCATCCAGCAGCTCGGCGCGGCCGGTGACGGCAGAGAGCGGCATGCCGCCGGCAATGCCCTTGGCCATGGTCATGATGTCCGGAATGACGCCCTCATGCTGCACGGCGAACCATTCGCCGGTGCGGCAGAAGCCGGATTGAACCTCGTCCGCGATGAAGATAATACCCTTGGATTTGGCCCATTCCGCCAGCCGCGGCAGGAAGCCTTCGGCCGGAACAATGAACCCGCCTTCGCCCTGAATCGGCTCAATCAGGATGGCTGCCGTCTGGTCCGCACCGATCTGCTTTTCAATGGCGAGGATCACCCGGTCCGCAGCCTGGGCGCCGGTGATCTGCGGGTTTTCCTCCCGGAACGGGTAGCTCATGGGCATCCGGTAGATCTCGGAGGCAAACGGTCCAAAGCCGGTCTTGTACGGCATGGCCTTGGCCGTCAGGCCCATGGTCAGGTTTGTCCGGCCGTGGTAGGCGTGGTCAAAGGCGACGACGGCGTCACGGCCGGTGGCGGAGCGGGCAATCTTGATCGCGTTTTCCACGGCTTCGGCGCCGGAGTTGAAGAGCACGGTGCGCTTTTCATGATCACCCGGAGTCACTTCATGCAGCTTCTCGGCCAGCGCAATGTACCCCTCGTAGGGAGTCACCATGAAGCAGGTATGCGTGAAATGCTCCACCTGCTCCTTCACCGCGCCAACGACGGCGGGATCCGACGCACCGACGCCGGTCACGGCAATGCCGGAGCCCAGGTCAATGAAGGAGTTGCCGTCCACGTCAAGGATGATGCCGCCGTCGGCATCGGAGACATACACCGGAACCGACGACGCCACGCCTTTGGCAACCACCGCTGCCCGGCGGGCGTTCAGCTCGGAGGATTTAGGGCCGGGGAAGGCCCCGTTGA
>NZ_JASDDG010000035.1 GCF_030407495.1 Arthrobacter sp. APC 3897
CGGAAACAACCAGTTCAACCAATTAAAATAATTGGTATCAATAAACTTGGCACACTATTGAGTTCTCAAACAACAGACTGCTTCCGGCACCAACAGGCTCAGATCCAAGGGATCTTCCGCTCTGCATCGCTCCGGAGCAACTTTTCAATCTTACCGCTCCGATCAGGGCCTGTCAAAACGGCTGTTTGTCCTGCCGGCGAACCGGAGAGAGCCGAAGCTCTGTGACGCTCAGCTGTTCTCGTTTCCTCGATCAGCGCGGGTATTAACTCTAGCACGGTTTAACGGTCGTGGCGCACCAGGCCCTGAGTTGCTGAGGCCAGGGCCTGGCGCACCGCGAAGTGCCCGGGCTAAACGTCCTTAGGCTTCAGATACAGCACACCCAGCGGCGGCACCGTAAGTGTCGCTGAAGCGGGCTGCCCGTTGCAGGCGCCCTCCTCTGCGATAACAACACCCATGTTGCCCACTCCTGAACCGCCAAACTCCGCCGCGTCGGTGTTGAGCGCCTCCACCCATTCACCGGCCCACGGCAGGCCGAGCCGGAAGTTTTCATGGGGGGTTCCGGCAAAGTTGGCAATACACACCAGCGGGTTGCCCTGATGGTCGTACCGGATGAAGGACAGTGCGTTGCGGGCGCCGTCGTTCTCGTTGATCCACTGGAAGCCGGCGGGCTCGTTGTCCCGGTCGAAGAGCGCCGGTGTATTCCGGTAGATCTCGTTGAGCTGGCGAACCAGCAGCTGCACGCCCTTATGCTGCGGGGTGTCAGTCAGGAACCAGTCCAAGCCGTATTGTTCCGACCATTCAGCTTCCTGGGCGAATTCCGTACCCATGAAGATCAGCTGCTTACCCGGATGTGCCCACTGGAACGCCAGGTACGCACGCAGGTTGGCCAGCTGCTGCCAGCGGTCACCGGGCATCTTCCGCAGCAGCGAACCCTTGCCGTGCACAACTTCGTCGTGGCTGATCGGCAGGAGGAAGTTCTCCGTATAGGCGTAAACCAGTGAGAACGTCAGCTTTGCGTGGTGGTACATCCGGTTAATGGGGTCCTCGGACATGTACTCCAAGGTGTCGTGCATCCACCCCATGTTCCATTTCAGGCCGAATCCCAAACCGCCGCTGCTGGTGGGCTGGGTAACTCCCGGGAACGCGGTGGACTCTTCCGCAATCATCACGATGCCGGGAACCCTGCGGTACGCGGTGGCGTTGACTTCCTGCAGGAAGGAGATGGCCTCAAGGTTTTCCCTGCCGCCGAAGGCGTTGGGACGCCACTGATCCGCGGGGCGGGAGTAGTCCAGGTACAGCATGGAGGCCACGGCATCTACGCGTAGTCCATCGATGTGGAACTCTTCAAGCCAATAGATCGCGTTCGCGACGAGGAAGTTGCGGACCTCACGGCGTCCGTAATCGAAAATGAGCGTGCCCCAGTCGGGCTGTTCGCCGCGGAGCGGATCTCCGTGTTCGTACAGGGTCTGGCCGTCGAATTTGGCCAGTGCCCACTCGTCCTTGGGGAAGTGCCCCGGAACCCAGTCCAGGATGACGCCGATGCCTTCCTGGTGCAGCTTATCCACCAGGTACCGGAAGTCATCCGGATGCCCAAAACGCGCCGTGGGAGCGAAGTAGGAGGTGATTTGGTAACCCCACGAGCCGCCGAAGGGATGCTCGGCGACGGGCATGAACTCTACGTGGGTGAATCCCTGCCACTTCACGTATTCGGCCAACTGGTCCGCCAGCTGGCGGTAGTCCAGGCCCAGGCGCCACGATCCAAGATGGACTTCGTAGACGCTCATGGGTGCGTTGTGCGGGTCCCGGGCAGCCCGGGCTTCCATCCACTCTGCATCCTGGAACACGTAAGTGGACTCAACCACCCGGGACCCGGTCAGCGGCGGAACCTCAGTGGCCTGCGCCAGCGGGTCGGCCTTGTCACGCCACACTCCGTCGCTGCCGAGTATCTCGTACTTGTAGCGTGCGCCGGGCTCAACTCCGGGAATGAACAGCTCCCAGACTCCTGAGCCGCCAAGGGAACGCATGGCGTGCATCCGGCCGTCCCAGGCGTTGAAGTCACCCTTCACGCGCACGGCCTGGGCGTTGGGTGCCCACACGGCAAAGCTCACGCCGTCAATGTCACCGAGAATCGACTTGTAATGGTGCAGGTTTGCGCCCAGCACAGTCCACAACTTTTCGTGCCGGCCTTCACCAATAAGGTGCAGGTCAATTTCTCCCAGCGACGGCAGGAACCGGTATGGATCGTCGAACAGCTGCGGCGCAAGGCCTTCGTAGGCCACTTCGAGGCGGTAATCAGGAACCTGTCCGGGCCGCTCCGCGGGGAGCGTTCCCACCCAGATCCCGTTGTGCTCGTGCTGCAGATCAATCCGCCCGTCAGCGGTGACGGCCACCACTGCCTTGGCCAGCGGACGCAGGGTGCGGATGGTCACCAGCCCCCGGTCGTCCACATGGGCACCCAGCACCGCGTGCGGCTGGTGATAGCGGCCCTCGGACACGGCCTGCAGCACATCCGGGGATACCGGCAGCGGGTTGCGGTGCGCCGGCTTCACTGAAGCCTCGCCGGCGGCCGGTACGACGACGTCGTCCGCTTTGGCGGGAAGCGCAGGTTCCGAAGGACGGTTCCCCCTGGGAGCGGAGGCTGGGTTCTTAGTCACTGAATTCTCTTCCTGACTGCTGGTTCCGTGGACCTGCCTGCGTGCCTGCTCCAAAATCTGCCGAACGGCAGAAACAGGCACACGGACCCAGTCGGGACGGTTCCGAATTTCGTAGACAACTTCATAAAGGGCCTTGTCCAGCCACAGGGCCAGATACAGCGGATCACTTCGGTTGATCTGAGTGCCGGTTTCCTTCTCATAGCCGCGCAGGAACGCCTCAGACGCGTTGGCTGCCCAGCGTGCGGCATCAAGACCGCGGCGCTGCTGTTCCTTTTGGCCTGCAGCGCCTGCCTCGGCGGCGCCTTCCACCAGGGCCACCCCGGCTGCGTAGTCAAGGGAGCGCAGCATGCCCACAACGTCACGGAGCGGAACATCCGGAACGCTCCGTTCAGCGGCCGGCCGAAGCGGCTCGCCTTCAAAGTCCAGCACCATCCAGCCGTGGGTGCCTGATTTCAGTACCTGGCCCAAGTGATAGTCAGCGTGAATGCGCTGGAGGTTGGGGAGCTTTTCGAGATTGCTGATCTGGCGCAGCAGGTACTCCAGCGGTTCGTCGTACTCCCCCACGTAGCTCCGGGCTTCTTTCCAGGCCCAGCGGATCCGGTTTTCGAGGGACTCGAGGAAGGCGGAGCGTTCCGCCGCACTGGGAGGTTCGCTGCCGAAGGCCTGTGCCAGCTGCTGGTGGATGCGGCCGGTGACGGCACCCAGCTCTTCAGCCTCGGAGGTGAAATCTGAATTCTCCAGTGCGGCGTTCGACGCCGGACGCCAGGCGTCTTCGCTGTTGGGAATGAACTCGCGCAGGACGCTGAGGTCTCCGGTCACCCAGGCGCCGTTGTCATCCAGCGGATTCCGCCAGCTACCAGTTACCCACCCGAAGGTGGTCGGCACGTCGGCGGAGCCCATGGCCGTGAGCTTGGCGCTGACCTGTACGTCGGGGCTCTCTCCGGCGGCGAGCACCCGGTAGAACTTGATGATTAGCTGGTTGGGCCGGGCGGGCACCACCACGGAGGTGTTGGACTGCTCGCCCTTCATGAGCTTGGAATCCACAACGCTGTCGAAGGGCGGCCAGTCCGCGAATCCGGCCAACGCGATGCCGTGCGTGTGTCCGTCCACGGACGAGGACCGGGAACGCATCAGTTCCAGCCACGCCGTAACGAAAACCGGATCAGCGGTGCCGTCATACAGCCAGCGCTCACCGAGCTCGGCGTGCCGGGCGCGGCCCAGCAGTGAGCCTGCGAGCTCAGGGGCCGGCTCGCTGCGATAGCTGACGGGCACATTAATGATGTCCGTCCGCTGACCCGAGCTCACGGCAATGAGGTGGACCTCGAGCTCCACCGCGCCGGTCGGGTCCTCCAAACGGACTCCGCCCACGCGCTCCAGGGAAATCTCACGCCCCTTCGCAGGGAACCATCGCTGCTGCGGCAGCCAGGCGGTCAGGAGTTCAGGCAGTGACGGAGTCAACTGGCTCATTTCTTCACGGCCTCCGAAATAGGAATGAGGGGAATCGCGTCGGTCAGGGGCGAGGAAGTGTTCGACTGCGGTGAGCGCAGGCGCAGCCAGTAGAAGTCGTGGCTGCCCAGGGTCAGGGTTACCGAGCCGTCCGGCCCGAACGCCGGGAACGGGGTACCGCCGAAGGCATCGCGCAGTCCGCGGCCGGCAAACTCCGGCAGACTCATCGTGGCCGAAACCGGGTGCTGGGAGAGGTTGAAAACACAGAACATTACTTCTCCCACCTCACCCTCGGGATTATCCGCCGGCAGCTCACGCAGGAATGCCAGCACGGACTCAGCCTCGGTGGGTACATTCCGGTAGGAGCCGAGCCCGAACGCGGGGTGGGTCCTGCGGACCATGATCATCTGGCGGATCCAGTGCAGCAGCGAGCTGGAGCTGGCCAGCTGGGCCTCCACGTTCACGTGGTTGTAGTGGTAGACCAAAGACTGCACCACGGGCAGGTAGAGCTTGCCCGGATCAGCGGTGGAGAAGCCTGCGTTCCGGTCCGGATTCCACTGCATGGGGGTACGGGAGGCGTCACGGTCCTCGAGCCAGATGTTGTCTCCCATGCCGATTTCGTCGCCGTAATAGAGGAACGGGCTGCCGGGAAGCGAAAGCAGCAGCGCATGGATCAGTTCCACTTCCGAACGGGAGTTGTCCAGAAGCGGTGAGAGCCGGCGTCGGATACCGACGTTGGCCCGCATGCGTGAATCCGGTGCGTACCAGCCGAGCATGGCCTGGCGCTCTTCGTTGGTGACCATTTCCAGGGTCAACTCATCGTGGTTGCGGAGGAAAGTTCCCCACTGGGCTCCTGACGGAATGTCAGGGGTTTCCTCCATGGTCTGCACAATGGGGGCAGCCTTCTGGTCGCGCAGGGCGTAGAAGAGGCGCGGCATGATCGGGAAGTGGAATGCCATGTGGCACTCGGCTCCGGTCTCGTCACCGAAGTACTCCACCACCTCGTGCGGCATCTGGTTGGCCTCCGCCACGATGACGCGTCCGGGGTAGTTTTCATCCACCATGGTGCGCAGGTCCTTGAGGAACCGGTGCGTCGCCGGAAGGTTCTCGCAGTTGGTGCCGTCCTCTTCGAACAGGTACGGAATGGCATCGGCGCGGAACCCGTCGATGCCCTGGTCCAGCCAGAACCGGACGACGTCGAAGATAGCCTCGACAACCTTGGGATTCTCGAAGTTGAGGTCCGGCTGGTGGCTGAAGAAACGGTGCCAGTAGAACTGCCGCCGCACAGGGTCAAAAGCCCAGTTGGACTCTTCGGTATCCACGAAGATGATTCGTGCGTCTTCATACTTCTGGTCCGTATCCGACCACACGTAGAAATCGCCGTAGGGTCCGTCCGGATCGCTGCGGGATTCTTCGAACCACGGATGCTTGTCCGAGGTGTGGTTCAGCGGCAGGTCGATGATCACGCGCACGCCGCGGGCGTGGGCTTCAGCGACCAGCCGCTTAAAGTCGCTGATGGTTCCGAACTCGTCCAGGACATCGTAGTAGTCAGAGATGTCGTATCCGCCGTCCCGGAGGGGTGACTTGAAGAACGGGGGAAGCCAGAGGCAGTCCACACCGAGCCACTGCAGATAGTCGAGTTTGTCGATCAGACCGGTGAAGTCCCCGGACCCGTCTCCGTTGGCATCAGCGAAGCCGCGCACGAGCACTTCATAGAAAACTGCTTTGCGGTACCAGTGCGGGTCATTGGTGAGACCGGGAGCGTGCAGCTGAAACGGGTTGGGCACTAGGAGTTCCTCCGAACTGACAGGATGTGTGCGGGTTCAAAATGGGCGTCCAGCCGGACGTAATTGTGAGCTCCCCAGCGCCAGCTCTGGCCGCTGAGAAGATCATCCACCCAGAAGGTTCCGTCGTCGTTGAAGTCCTTCGGATCGAGGTGCAGTGCTTCCAGATTCAGCGATACGCCGCATTCGCGGGCGCTGTGCGGATCCGTGTTCACCACGATGATCAGAGTGTCCCTGCTGGCGGGGTCCCCTGGCCGGACCTCCTTGTGCTTGGAGTACGCCACGATTGACTCGTCCGTGGTGGAATGCACTGTCAGGTTCTGCAGGTCCCCCAGCGCCGGGTGTGTGTGCCGGATTTCGTTCAGCCGGGTGATGTACGGGGCAAGGCTCCTGCCCTCCGCCTCCGCGGCAGCGAAGTCACGCTCCTTGTACTCGAACTTTTCGTTGTCGATGTACTCTTCGGCACCGGGACGGGCCACATGCTCAAACAGCTCGTAGCCGGCGTAAACACCCCACAGCGGGCTGGCGGTGGAGGCCAGGACGGCGCGGATTTTGAAAGCCGCAGGACCGCCGTACTGCAGGAACTCGGTCAGGATGTCCGGAGTATTGACGAAGAAGTTCGGCCGGAAGAAGGCCGCAGTTTCGGATGAGACCTCGGTGAAGTATTCCTCCAGTTCCTTGCGGGTGTTCCGCCAGGTGAAGTAGG
Source organism: Arthrobacter sp. APC 3897 (assembly GCF_030407495.1). GTDB lineage: Bacteria > Actinomycetota > Actinomycetes > Actinomycetales > Micrococcaceae > Arthrobacter_B. Next base: position 6,591 of record NZ_JASDDG010000035.1, read on the forward strand.
TGTAAGACTGCTGGAAGCCGGCCATGCCCAGGGCGTGCATCATGGGCGGGCGGGTGAACGCTTCGGCCAGGAAAATGACTTCCGGGTGCTTCTCATTGACCGTTTTGATCAGCCATTCCCAGAACATCAGGGGCTTGGTGTGCGGGTTGTCCACACGGAAAATCTTGACGCCGTGGCCAATCCACATCAGCACGATCCGCAGGATCTCCTCCGACAAACCCGTGAAGTCGTTGTCGAAGTTCAGGGGATAGATGTCCTGGTACTTCTTCGGCGGGTTTTCGGCGTAGGCGATCGAGCCGTCCACGCGTGTGGTGAACCATTCCGGATGACTCGTCACCCAGGGGTGGTCCGGGGACGCCTGCAGGGCCAGGTCGATGGCCACTTCCAGGCCCAGTTCCCGGGCCGTGTCCACGAATGCATCGAAGTCCTCGAAGGTGCCCAAATCCGGATGAATGGCGTCATGGCCGCCCTCGGAGGATCCAATCGCCCAAGGGGAACCGGGATCCCCGGGGCCGGCAACCAGCGTGTTGTTCGGGCCCTTCCGGTGGGTCACGCCGATCGGATGAACCGGCGGAAGATAGATGACATCAAAGCGCATGTCCGCTACCCGCTGCAGGCTGCGCGCGGCGGTACGGAAGGTCCCCGAAGTCCACTCCCGGGTTGCGGGATCAAGTTTGGCACCCTCGGAGCGGGGAAAGAACTCATACCAGGCACCGCGGCCGGCCAGCTCACGCTCAACGTGGAGGGGGAACCGGGGGCTTCTGGTGACGAGGTCACGGATCGGGTCCCGGTCCAGGACAGCCAGAACGGCATCGGAACCTGCTGCGGCGAGCCGGTCATCCACGGGCAGGCCGGTGTCTGCGAGCGCTGCGGCCGCAGCCTCAAAGACCCTTGCATCGTCGCCGTTGCGCTCCTGTGCGGCAGCCCGGAACAGCGCAGCCCCCTCAGCGAGCATCAATTCCGTGTCCACGCCGGCTTTGATCTTCACCTCGGCGTTGTGATGCCAGGTGGAGTACACATCAGCCCAGCCCTCGACGGCGAAGCTCCAGGCGCCGGTGCCTTCGGGCCGGAGCAGCCCGCCCCAGCGGTCCAGACCGATTCCCACCGGGTGCATCCGCACCCGCTGTATCTCGGTGCCCTCAGGGTCATACAGGACTGCGCTGACACCCACAAGGTCGTGGCCTTCGCGGAAGACTGTGGCCCCGATGACGAGGTCCTCACCCGGAATGGCTTTCGCCGGAATGCGTCCGCATTCGACCACCGGGGTCACATTGATGATGGGAATCCGGCCGAACCGGAGTTCCGCAGCGGGCAGGTCATTGGATGGCATCGCACTGGAACTGGTCACAGACTAGACGTTAGCGATATTCTGAGCAGAATGCTAAGGCAACGTACTTTCCGGAGTTTCGCCGCAGGTGGGGCCCTGTATTGGGGCCTTTTTCCCCTAGCTCCGGGCCGGAGACGGATTTGACCGTAATCTGACAGATTACCCGCGCCACCCATCCCCCTCAGGGCACGGTTTGCGCTAGCGTAACTCGGGTGAAGGCAATTCGAAGGTTTACCGTCCGAACAGTCCTCCCCGACAGCATTGCTCCGCTGAGCAAGCTGGCTTCGAACCTGAGGTGGTCCTGGCATGAGCCCACCACCCGGCTCTTCGCTGACCTTGACCCGGCGGCGTGGCAGGCCAGCGGCCATGACCCGGTTAAGTTCCTCGGGTCCGTGAGCCGCGGCAGCCTCGAGCGGATGGCAGAGGATGCTGATCTGGTTCAGCGCATCCAGGAACTGGGTGCCGACCTTGATGAGTACCTGACTGCGCCGCGCTGGTACCAAACGCTGGGTGAAGACGCGCCCCGTGCCGTGGCGTATTTCTCCCCCGAATACGGGATTAGCGCCGTCCTGCCGCAGTACTCGGGCGGACTGGGCATCCTTGCCGGGGACCACCTGAAATCGGCCTCGGACCTGGGTGTACCCCTCATCGCCGTCGGCCTCCTCTACCAGGCCGGGTACTTCAAGCAGGCGCTGTCCCGCGACGGCTGGCAGCTGGAAACGTATCCAGTGCTGGATCCCAACGGCTTGCCGCTGACGCTGCTGCGGGAGGAGGACGGCACGCCTGCCCGCGTTAATCTTCCGTTGCCCAACAACCGCCGGCTTTCGGCACAGATCTGGCGTGCCGACGTCGGCCGCGTTCCCCTGCTGCTGCTGGACTCGGACGTTGTCGGCAACGACGACGCCGCCCGCGGCATTACGGACCGGTTGTACGGCGGCGGCGGGGACCACCGCCTGCAGCAGGAGCTTTTGCTGGGCATGGGCGGTGTCAAGGCCCTGCGGGTTTACGAACGCCTGTCCGGCACGGCAGCGCCCGAGGTGTTCCACACCAATGAGGGCCATGCCGGTTTCCTTGGCGTTGAACGGATCCGCGAACTGATGGACAACGGGATGGGATGGGAAGAAGCCCTGACCGCCACCCGCGCCAACACTGTCTTCACCACCCACACTCCCGTCCCGGCGGGGATTGACCGTTTTGACCAGTCCCAGATCCGGCATTTCTTCAGTGCCGGCCTGGCGCAGTCCGTCCCCACGGACAAGGTCCTCGCCCTGGGTGCGGAAAGCTACGACGGCGGTGATCCCGGCAAGTTCAACATGGCGGTCATGGGTCTTCGCCTGGCCCAGCGCGCCAACGGCGTCGCCAAGCTGCACGGAAAGGTGTCGCGCGAAATGTTCTCGGGCCTGTGGCCCGGATTCGATGTTTCGGAAGTCCCCATTACCTCGGTGACCAACGGCGTGCATGTGCCCTCATGGATTGACCCGGAAGTGACTCAGCTGGCACGGGAGAAATTCGGGGTTGCCACTGTCCATGACCGTGATTGGAACCGGGCCTATGAAATCAGTGACAGGGATCTGTGGGACCTGCGGCGACGCCTGCGTTCCAACCTGATTGATGACGTGCGCCGGCGGGTGCGTGCCGCCTGGCGCAAACGCGGGGCCACGGATGCCGAGCTTGCCTGGACCGAAAACGTCCTGGACCCGGACATCCTTACCATCGGGTTTGCCCGCCGGGTCCCCACTTACAAGCGGCTGACCCTGATGCTGAGGGATCCTGCCCGGCTGAAGGCTCTCCTTCTGCATCCCACCCATCCGCTCCAGGTGGTGGTTGCCGGCAAGTCGCACCCCGCTGACGAGCAGGGCAAACGCATGATCCAGGACCTCGTCCGGTTTACCGATGATCCCGAGGTCAGACACCGCATTGTGTTCCTTCCCAACTACGACATCGCCATGGCGCGGACGCTGTTCCCCGGCTGCGATGTGTGGCTGAACAACCCGCTGCGGCCACTGGAGGCCTCCGGCACCTCGGGCATGAAGTCCGCGATCAACGGAGGCTTGAACCTCTCGATCCTGGACGGCTGGTGGGACGAGATGTTCGACGGCGACAACGGATGGGCCATCCCCTCCGCCAACCCGACGCAGGGAGCGCACACGAGGGAGGTGTACGGACCGGACCAGCGCGATGATCTGGAAGCGGCAGCGCTGTATGACCTGTTGGAAAACGCCGTGACCCCCATGTTCTACGGCAAGGAACCGCCCGCTGAGGCCGGTGCCGCCGGCCCGTCGGATGCCCGGGAAGGGTCCCTGCCCAGCGAGTGGCTGGAAATGGTCAAGCACACCCTCGCTGACCTCGGTCCGGCGGTGTCAGCCAACCGCATGCTGCGTGATTACGTGAACCAGCTGTACCGTCCCGCCGGGCAGTCCGGACGTGCTGCTTCAGCCAACGGGTATGCGGCAGCGAAGGAACTGGCGGAATGGATCACCCGGATCCGTGACGGTTGGTCAGCCGTTTCGGTGGAACACGTGGATTCCATTGGCATTACCGATGATCCGCAGATTGGGGATCATCTGAACGTGCAGGCCTACGTTTCCCTTGGTTCCCTGCGGCCGGAGGACGTCAGCGTGGAAGTGGCGTACGGCAAGGCCCTGGAAAATGACCATCTGGAGGACCCTCGGACTGCGGAGCTGGTTCAGACGGAGGACCTGGGTTCCGGCAGGCACCTGTTCTCCGGCACGATCGGCATTGAGCAGGCCGGCCCCTTCGGTTACACCGTGCGGGTGCTTCCGGTGCATTCAGGACTGGCCTCGAAGGCGGAGCTGGGACTGGTGGCCAACGCCTAGGCCGCTCAACCGGACGGCCGGGGCGGCTTCCGGGCACCCTAGGCCCGGTAGAGGCTGACGGAGTTGGCCGGCAGGAGGTCCTTTTCCCCTCCGCGCAGCCGTTTCCCGGTGTCCGATTGCTCGTCCCCGGCTGTGCTCAGCAGCAGCTCGTAGGCGTGGCCCTCGTTGAGGGCTGCGCCGGACCCCTCCAGTGCCCGGGCATCGGGGAGGGTGATTTCGATATCGTTCTGCGAGCCGTTCAGGACCAGCAGGCCCCTCAGCATTCCGTTGTGGGAGCCCACCAGCAGCTGGACCACTCTGGAGTTGGGATCCTCCCACCTGTCCAGCGCCATGGGCTGGCCAAACTCGTCAAACCAGAGCAGCGATGCTTCCTGTGCGTCAGCCGGGAAGCGGTACGGCTGCGAAGCAAGGAACTCACGACGCAGGCGCAGCAGCGTACGGGTGGTTTCCAGCATCCGGCGCCCGTTCTCGTCCGGGTCCCAGTTCAGCCAGGTAAGCGGGCTGTCCTGACAGTAGGAGTTGTTGTTTCCCTGCTGGGTACGTCCAAGTTCATCACCGGCGGTAATCATGGGAACTCCCAGGGACATCACCAGGGTCGCCATGATGTTCCTGGCGCTCTGTGCCCGGCGGGCTGCGATGTCCCGGTTTTCAGTGGGTCCCTCGAGGCCGTGGTTGTAGCTGCGGTTCTCGCTGCTGCCGTCCCGGTTGTCTTCGCCGTTGGCCTCATTGTGCTTGAGTTCGTAGGACGTGAGGTCCGCCAGAGTGAAGCCGTCATGGGCGGTGACCATGTTGACGGAGGACAGCGCTGTCCGGCCGGATCGGGCGAACAAATCCGCCGAGCCCGCGAGTGAACCCGCAATCCGCGCCACCGAACTGCCCGTGCCCCCGGCATCCAGTGCGGCCCGGTCCCGGAGCCAAAAGTCCCTGGCTGTGTCGCGGTACCGGTCATTCCATTCGGCCCATCCGGGCGGGAAGTTTCCGGTCTGCCAGCCGTCCGGCCCGATGTCCCAGGGCTCGGCGATGAGCTTGGTTCCGTGGAGCACGGGATCCGCGGCCACGGCAACCAGGAAAGGATGCCGCGGGTCAAAACGGCCGTCTGCACCGCGGCACAGTGCCGGTGCAAGGTCAAAGCGGAATCCGTCCACCTGGTAGTCCTGCACCCAGTGGCGCAGCGAGTCCAGGGTCATTTGGATCACCCGCGGCTGGCTGAAATCCAGGGTGTTGCCGCAGCCCGTGGTGTCCAGGTAACGGCCCTCGCCGTCGTGCCGGTAGTACTGGTTGTCGCCCAGTCCCCGCCAGCTCAGCGCCGGCTGGTCCTTGGTGCCTTCGGCCGTGTGGTTGTAGACAACGTCCAGGATGACTTCCAGGCCTGCCTCATGCAGGGATTTGATCATGGTTTTGACTTCGTCCTGCACCGCCTTGGGTCCCGCCGCCTGTGCTGCCTTGGTGGCGTACGCGGCGTGCGGGGCAAAGAAACCGAGTGTGTTGTAGCCCCAGTAGTTGGTCAGATTGAGTTCACGCAGGTGAGCTTCGTCGGCGTGGAAGTGCACCGGCAGCAGCTCCACCGCGGTGATGCCCAGCTCTTTGAAGTAATTGACCATCACCGGGTGCCCCATGCCCGCGTAGGTGCCGCGGAGCTCTTCGGGGATGTCCGGGTGCAGCATGGTTTGTCCCCGGACGTGCGCTTCATAGATGACGGTGTCGCGCCACGGGACATGCGGCTGGTGTGCGGTGCCCCAGTCAAAGGACGGGTCCACATGGACGGAGAAGAACAGCGGGACACCGTCCGGATGCTGAACTTCATCAATTCCGCGGCCATAGGGGTCCAGCAGAAGCTGGAAGCTGCCCGGCTGACCGGGCAGCTCCTTGCCGGCCGGCCAGAATCCGTAGCGGCTGCCGTAGGTCAGGCCGTTCACCCGGCCGTGGTGGATGCCCGCCACGGACCCGCGGAGAGGCGCCGAGGACCAGTCACCCGGCGCTTTTTCAAAGTAGACATCCACGCCGGTGAGGCCCGGCGCGTAAACAGAGACATTCGCGGTTCCGGGCGCCGCCTCGACGCCCGGAACAGAATTCCGGACGCCGAGGGGAAAGGGCCGTGAAACCCGCCGCGCGACGGCTTGGCCCTGCTCAATGCTGGTCAAGTCTGCCATGCTGCCTCTCGGATTTCTCCGCCTTTGGTCAGGCGGAACGCTGCCGTGAAATTTCGTACAGGCTGATGCCCACTGCCATGGACGCGTTGAGCGATTCCATGGCCGAGTCAATGGGAATGGACACAATCTGGTCGCAGTTCTCGCGGACCAGGCGGGACAGTCCCTTGCCCTCGGAACCTACGACAATGCACACCGGATCCTTGGCCAGGACGATTTCCGGCAGCGACACGTCGCCGTCGCCGTCCAGGCCGAGGACGAAGATCCCCATTTTCTTGAAGGTCTTCAACGTGTTGTTCAGGTTGCCTGCACGGGCCACCGGGACGCGGACAGCTGCACCGGCGCTGGTCTTCCACGCGGACGCTGTCATGCCCACCGCGCGGCGTTCCGGAACAACGACGCCGTGGGCGCTGAAAGCGGAAGCGGAACGGATGATGGCGCCCAGGTTGCGGGGATCGGTAATACCGTCCAATGCCACAAACAGCGGCGCGTTGCGGATGTGGCCCTTCTTCCAGGCCTCGATCGTTTCCGCCGCCAGATCCGTGGGATCAGCATATTCGTAAGGCGGTATCTGCAGCACGAGACCCTGGTGCACGGCGTCGTTGGTCATACGGTCCAGCTCAGGCTTGTGCGTTTCCATCACGGGCAGGCCGCGGTCGGCCGCCATCTTGAGGGATTCACGGACACGGTCATCCATGTCGATCCGGACGGCAACGTGCAGCGCCTTGGCCGGGATGCCTGCACGCAGGGCTTCTACAACCGAGTTGCGGCCGGTGACAACTTCTTCAGCCACCTTGCCGCGGATGTTGGTGCCGCTGCGGCCTCCTGCTGCACGGTTGTCGCGGGAATCCCCGCGCTTGGCAGCCGAACGCTCGGCGAGCTGCTTGTTCTTAAACGCCTTGTGATAGGGGCGGTCTTCTGCTTTGGGCGTGGGTCCCTTGCCCTCAAGGGCCTTGCGGCCCAATCCACCGGTGCCCCCGCTGGGGCCCTTTTTGGCTTTACGCATTGCGCCGGGACGTCCGTTGTTGGCCATCGATTACACCTTAAACCTAGAAGAAAGCATTACTTCTAGTTTACGCAGGCTCACGGGCATGCGTGTTCCATGACCCGGAGTGTACTCCGAAAGCACACATAACGGGCCGTCCTCTGGACTGGATCAAGCCTGGGCTATGCTCCAGCTGGCTCCATCCGCGGTGTCTTCGACGGTGATACCGGCCGCTGCGAGCGAATCCCGGATGGCATCGGCACGTCCCCAGTCCTTGGCGGCACGGGCGGCACGGCGCTCCTCCAGCTGGGCCTGGACCAATGAGTCCAAGGCACGGTGTTCGGTGCTGTCTCCCGCCTCCCGTGTCTGCACCGAGTCCAGTCCAAGGACCATCGTCATGCTGAGCACTGCGTGCAGTGCGTTCCGGGCTGCCTCGGTGTCGCCCTCAGCGAGGGCAGTGTTTCCGGCGCGGACGGTGTCATGGAGCACGGCCAGGGCCTGGGGAACGTTGAGGTCATCATCCATGGCGGCGGCGAAGGCATCGGGAATGGCACGGCTGCTCAGGACCGACCCGTGGTCCCCGGCCCCGTAGACCTTGGCGCGGGCCTTGGCGATGAAACCGTCGATACGTTCCACGGCGGCCGCGGCTTCCTGCAGGGAGGTGGGCCGGTAGTCCAGCACCGAGCGGTAGTGCGCCTGTCCCAGATAGTAGCGGACCACCCGGGGCGATGCTTCGGCCAGCATGTCCGCGGGGCTCACCGTGTTGCCGATGGACTTGGACATCTTTTCGCCTTCAAAGGTGACCATGCCGTTGTGCATCCAATAGTTGGCGAAGCCGTCCCCCGCGGCCTGCGACTGGGCCATTTCGTTCTCATGGTGCGGAAAGCGCAGGTCCAGTCCGCCGCCGTGGATGTCGAACTGCGGACCGAGGTACTTGGTGACCATAGCGGAGCATTCCAGATGCCAGCCGGGACGGCCCTTACCCCACGGGCTGTCCCAGGCAGCCGTCTCAGGCTCGCCCTCCTTATGCCCCTTCCACAGCGCGAAGTCGCGCGGATCGTGCTTGCCGCGGGGACCGGCGTCGGGCGCCGCCTGCATGTCGTCAATGTTCTGCCGGGTCAAAGACCCGTACCTGTCCCAGGAACGGACGTCGAAGTAGACGTCCCCGGAATCATCCAGGGCCGGGTAGGCGTGGCCGGCCTCGATCAGCCGTGCAATCAGGGCATGCATTTCCGGAATGTGGCCGGTGGCGCGGGGCTCATAGGTGGGCCGCTGGACGCCGAGTGTGTCATAGGCCTTGGCGAACTCCTGCTCAAACCGGTAGGCCAGTGCCCACCACGGCTCGTTGGGAACAACATCGGGTCCCGGCTCCGCACCCATGGACTCTGCGGATTTAGCCAGGATCTTGTCATCAATGTCAGTAACGTTGCGGACCGTGGTGACGCGGAAGCCGCGGAACTGCAGCCAGCGGGTGAGCTGGTCAAAGGCGATCGCGGAGCGGATATGCCCCACGTGCGGCCGGCCCTGCACGGTGGCGCCGCAGTAGTACAGGCTGACCTCGCCCTCCTTCAGGGGAACAAAGTCGCGGACCTGCGCGGAAGCGGTGTCATAGAATCTCAAGCTCACCGCTCTAGGCTATCGCGCCGGGGCGCCGCCGCGCCGATCTATGTGTCGCGCAGGGACTCGTGCACCTTGACCACGACGGCGGTTGCCACGGCTGCGATGCCTTCACCGCGGCCCGTGAACCCGAGAGCATCGGTGGTGGTTGCGGAGACACTGACCGGGGCACCGGCCGCACCGGAGAGCACTGCTTCAGCCTCTGCACGGCGGGGGGAAAACTTGGGCCGGTTGCCGATCAGCTGGACCGCCACGTTTCCGATCTCAAATCCGGCGTCGCGGACGATCCGGGCGGCCTCGCCCAGGAGGGTCAGGCCGGAGGCGCCGGCATATTCTGCCCGGTCCGTTCCGAAGTGGGTACCCAGGTCCCCAAGGCCTGCTGCGGAAAACAGGGCGTCCGCTGCCGCATGGGCCACCGGATCGCCGTCAGAGTGCCCGGCGAGTCCGCGTTCGCCGTCCCAAAGCAGCCCTGCCACCCAGAGGGGGCGCGGGGCGTCCGCTGGCGCGAAGGCATGGACGTCCACACCGATGCCGGTACGCGGAAGGTTCATTATGGGCATGCTTAATCCTCCTGACGATTCAGTTCCCGGGCCAGCAGCGCTTCGGCCAGAAGCAGGTCCAGTGGAGTGGTGATTTTAAGGGAAGTTTCCGAGCCGTCGACAACATAGACCTCTGTGCCCAGGGATTCGACGAGCATGGCGTCGTCAGTGACTGCTGATGTCCGGGCGGCGTCGAAGGTTTCTGCGGCAGCGTGCGCACTGCGCAGCAGTGCGGCATCGAAGCCCTGCGGTGTCTGCACGGCTCTGAGCGCGGACCGGTCCGGAGTGCCCGTCACCGTCCGTACAGCGGTCCCTGCCTGCCCGGGGGTTGCCGGCGCGGTTGACTTGATGGTGTCGGTGACGGGAACGGCAGGAATGACCGCTTTCGCGCCGGCGGCCAGTGCTGCCGCCACCCGATGGAACACCTCGGGAGGAGTAAGGGCCCTGGCGGCGTCATGGACCAGGACAAACTCAATGTCTCCGGGAAGGGCCTCCAGGGCAGCCCGGACAGAGTGGGCACGGGTTTCTCCCCCGTCGACTACGGCAAGCGGGACAGCCAGTCCGGCTTCAGCGCAGAGGGAACGCAAGACGGTGTCCCCGGCCGGAACCGCCACGCTGACAGCGGCAGCAATCCCTGATGCTTCCACTCCCCGCAGTGCGCGGATCAGCAGCGCGACACCGGACAGGGGAACCTGGGCTTTGGGGATGCCGTAGCCCAGTCTTTGGCCGGAACCTCCTGCCACCACAATGACGCCGATGCGCGGACGGGATGAAGTGATTGTTGGCACCCCTTTAGCCTAGTGCCCCTGAAGCCGGCGGTGCACCGGGCGGCACTTTTGCCGATCAGGTCCGGAAACCGCCCCTTAACGACAAAATGCCGGTCCCATGGGACCGGCAGCGTGCCGTAGGTGCTGCGTTCTACCTGGATGCTGCTGCTTAGCTTGCCAGGACCTTGTCCAGAACAACTGCTGCTTGTTCTTCGTCCGTCTTTTCAGCCAGTGCCAGTTCTGAAATCAGGATCTGGCGGGCCTTTGCGAGCATTCGCTTTTCCCCGGCGGAGAGCCCACGGTCGTGGTCGCGGCGCCACAGGTCACGAACGACCTCAGCCACCTTCACCACGTCACCGGACGCCAACTTCTCCAGGTTCGCTTTGTACCGGCGCGACCAGTTGGTGGGTTCTTCAGTGAGCTCGGCCCGAAGCACGTCAAAAACATGCTCCAACCCTTCTTTGCCCACTACGTCCCGAACCCCAACGAGGTCGACGTTCTCAGCCGGTACTTCTATGGTCAGATCACCCTGTGCCACCTTAAGCTTGAGATACATTTTCTCTTCGCCCTTGATGGTCCGCATCTTGATCTCTTCAATCTTCGCGGCACCGTGGTGAGGGTAAACAACTGTTTCGCCAACCTCAAAAACCATGTGGACTTTCCCCTTTCCCAACCGCTAGTTTACCATGCGTGCGATACGCCGAGTAGAGTTTCCGCAGGTCAGCTACTCGATCATCATCAGGCTGAGTATTATCGGGGCCCTTCTTCCCATCCCCACCTGCGGCGATGTGCCTTCTCACGCTCAGCAATACGTCGCCCGCAGCGGGCCAAAATCCAACATTTTGAGGGTTTGCCGATAGGCTAGGCACAAAAGAAACGCCGCCGGTCAAGAGACCGCAATACCCCAGGAGTTCTGCTGTGAGATTCACACCCAAGAACCGGGCGCAGCGAGCAGCTGCCGCCGGTGTAATAGCGCTGGCCGTACTGGGAGTCTCCAGCTGCAGCGCCGTGAACGAGCAGGCAACGGTGCGCGAGTACTCCCCGTCTGACGGCATCGTCGAAAACGTCGGAGACGTGGAACTGCGCAATCTCCTCATGGTTAGCAACGGCGGCGGCGAAGAAGGCCGCCTGCTGGGCACCGTGGTGAACGCTTCCTCCGATGACGTCGAATTCTCGCTGGCTACCGGCGGCACCACCCTCACCTGGAACATTGAAGCCGGAGACAAAGTGGTCTTCGAAGACGCAGCTGCCGCAGAGGTAACCGTGCCGAACGTCGATGTGCTGCCGGGAACGGGCCTGCGCGGCGATGCCAGCAACGGCGCCGAGACCGTTGAGGTGAACATTCCGGTTGTTGACGGAACCCTGGTTGATTACCGCGAGTATCTGCCGACGCCGTCGCCCGCAGCCACTGACGCTGCCACCGCCGTTCCCTCCGACGAGGCCGATGCAGATCAGGACACAGGGGCCGACACCGGAGTTGCGGAAACGCCCGCCCCGGAGCAGTCCAACTAGTTCACGCGTGAGCCGGCGAAGGCCGGCAGGGAAAAGGGACCACGGCCTCAGGCCTGGTCCCTTTTCCCGTTTCGGACGGCAGCGCCCCGGACCTGCCAGCGGGGTCAGGCTTCGAACTTGTAGCCCAGCCCCCGCACCGTCACCAGATGACGCGGAAGGGACGGTTCGGGTTCAATTTTTCCGCGCAGCCGTTTGACGTGGACGTCCAGTGTTTTCGTATCCCCCACGTAGTCTGCCCCCCAGACCCGTTCAATCAGCTGGCCGCGGGTCAGAACACGGCCGGCGTTGCGCAGGAGCAGTTCGAGCAGCTCAAACTCCTTGAGCGGCAGCGGCACGTGCTCCCCGTTGACGCTGACCACGTGACGGTCCAGGTCCATGCGCACAGGCCCTGCCTCAACGGAGGGCCCGGACAGTTCACCGCCGTCGCTACGGCGCCGCAGCACCGCCCTGACGCGGGCCAGCAGTTCCCGGGAGCTGTAGGGCTTGGTGACGTAGTCGTCCGCCCCCAGTTCCAGGCCGACAACTTTGTCGATCTCCCCGTCCAGCGCTGTCAGCATAATGATGGGGACATCGGAGCGCTGACGCAGCTGCCGGCAGACCTCCGTGCCGGACTGGCCCGGGAGCATCAAATCCAGCAGCACGAGGTCTGCGCCGCGCCGGTCGAACTCCGTGACGGCGTCGTGCCCGTTGTCCACCACCTGGACTTCGAAACCCTCCCGTTCCAGAAGATAGGACAGCGGGTCGCTGAAGGACTCTTCGTCTTCAACCATCAGGATCCTGCTCAAGCACTGACTCCTTGTTCGCGCGTTCCTCCGCCGGCCGGCGGAGTTGTCTTCCGTGCACGGGCAGCGGCATCCGGCTGCTGCAGCCCTTCCCCGGACGAATCAGGGGACTCCATCTCCGGCAGCCGGACCGTGAAGGTGGACCCCTGGCCCGGCTGGGACCAGAGGTTAATCTCGCCGCCGTGGTTGGAGACAACGTGCTTGACGATGCTCAGCCCCAGGCCGGTGCCGCCCGTGTGGCGTGACCGGGCGCTGTCGATGCGGTAGAAGCGCTCAAAAATCCGTTCCTGGTCCTCGGGATTGATCCCCGGCCCCTGATCGGTCACCGACACCTGCGCCATGCCGTCCCGGGAGCGCAGGCCGATGCCCACCCGGCTGCCTTCCGGGGAATAACGGATGGCGTTATCGATCAGGTTGCGGAACGCCGTGGTCAGCATCTTCGCGTCGCCGTAGACAGCCCCGTCCACTGTCCCGCCGACGACGACGGTTGTCTTCCGGTTCTCGGCGGGCAGCCGGTTGGCCTCCACCGCCTCGGCAACGAGCTGGTTCAGGTTCACCTCGCGGGCACGGTCCACCATGTCGGTGCTTTGCAGGCGCGAGAGTTCAATAATGTCCTGGACCAGCAACGTGAGCCTTGCGGACTCCTTGCTCATCCTGGCGGCAAACCGCCGCACTGCTTCTTCGTCTCCTGCAGCGTCATCCAATGCTTCGGAAAGCAGCGAGATTGCTCCAACCGGAGTCTTCAGCTCATGGGACACATTGGCAACAAAGTCATTGCGCACTTCCTCTGTGCGGGCTATTTCGGTGTGGTCGTCCGCAAGGATCAGGATGTACTCCTCCCCCACGGTTGCCACCCGAACCTGCAATATGGTGCTCCCCTGACCCAGCGGTCCGCGCTCCAGCTCCAGCTGCCGTTCCTCGATGACGCCGTCGCGCCGAACCCGGGCGGTCATGGCCAGCAGCTCTGCAGGCACGAGGGTGTGCCCCCGGACCAGCCCCAAAGCGTAGGCGCCCGGGCTGGCCCTCACCACGCCGTCGACCGCGTCCACCACAATGTAAGCCCGGCCAATGGCGGCCAGCACTTCCGCCGCCCCGTTGGGGATAGCCGGATCATCATTTGCGGCAAGCTCCCGCCGCTGCCTCCGGCTGGCCATGTACGCAAGCACGCCGGATACGCCCACGGCAAGACCGAGGATCCCGGCAACCAGGCCCAGCAATACAGGATTCACTCTCCTAGCTTAGGCTGACCGCGGGAATGCGGCAGGCCTCTCCGGTGGCATAAGGTGATTCGTTAAACTAACGTTCATCAGAAGAAGCCCAACCGTTAACCGCTGACTGAAATCCTGACAGCATGGCTGTGATCCACAGCTGCGGACAACAAGGGCAGGATGCTGCACAACCGAAAGGACGCCGAAGTGCGTAAGGTTTTTCAAGCCGAGCTTCATCAGATTGGCGAAGAGCTGACCCAGATTTCCGAGCTCGTCACCGAAGCGATGCAGAAAGCCACCGCAGCCTTCGAAGGCGCCGACACTGAGCTGGCCCAGGACGTCATCGCCGCCGACGCGCGCATCGATTTCCTTCAGAACGACCTCGACGAGCGGGCCATTGATGTCCTTGCACTTCAGGGCCCGGTGGCGAGCGACCTGCGGATGATCGTGGGTTCCCTGCGGATGAGTGCCTCGCTGGAACGGATGGGTGACCTGGCACGGCACATCGCCCAGCTGGCCCGCCTGCGTTACCCGGAGCATGTGGTGCCCGAGCCGATGGCGGAAACCTTCAGCGAGATGGCCCGGCTGGACATCCGTATTTCCGAGCTGCTCACGGAGCTGCTGGAGACGCGGAACCTAGAGCTGAGCAATGACATCTACGCCTGCAACAACCGGATAAACGAGCTCCACGCCGGCGTCTTCAAGGCCATTGCTTCGCCGGACTGGAACGTATCCGCTGTCAGCACTGTGGACCTTACCTTGGCCAGCCGCTACTTCGAGCGGTTCGCGGACCACGGCGTCTCGGTCACCCGGAAGGTCAACTACCTGGTGACCGGCGAATGGCAGCCGATGTCAGAGTCCAGCCGCTAAACAATCAGAAACAACAGTAAAGGGCGGCCCCGCGGGGCCGCCCTTTAGTGTTACTTCCGGCGCAGACGCCCGGACAATCCTTACTTCTTTTTGCCCTGGTTTGCCACGGCCTGGATGGAGGCCGCCGCGGCCTCGGGATCCAGGTAGGTGCCGCCTGCCTTGATCGGCTTCAGGTTTTCGTCCAGTTCGTAGACCAGCGGGATACCCGTGGGAATGTTGACGGCTGCGATATCGGCGTCGCTAATGCCGTCCAGATGCTTGACCAATGCCCGCAGGGAGTTGCCGTGCGCGGCGATCATGACGGTTTTGCCGGCCTTGATGTCCGCGGAAATGTCCGATTCCCAGTACGGCAGGAACCGCTCCAGGACATCCTTGAGGCACTCGGTGCGGGGCAGCTCGTCCTGTGACAGATCGGCGTAACGCGGGTCGTGGGCCTGGGAAAAATCGCTGTCATCCGGCAGGGGCGGCGGCGGGGTGTCGTAGGACCGGCGCCAGAGCATGAACTGCTCCTCGCCGTATTCGGCCAGCGTCTGGGCTTTGTCCTTGCCCTGAAGGGCGCCGTAGTGCCGCTCGTTCAGGCGCCAGCTGCGCTTGACATCGATCCAGATGCGGTCCGCCGCACCCAGGGCGATGTTGGCGGTGTTGATCGCACGCTGCAGACGCGAGGTGTAGAGGATGTCGGGGAGGATGTCCGCTTCCACGAGCAGCTCACCGCCGCGAAGGGCTTCGGCCCGTCCGAGGTCCGTCAGATCCACGTCCACCCAGCCTGTGAACAGGTTCTTTTCATTCCATTCGCTCTGGCCGTGGCGCAGAAGGATCAGTTTGTAAGTCATATATGTCATCGTAACGGAGGACACCGCACCGGGGGCAGGGTTGCGTACAGGCGGCCAACATTACGGCTCATTTTGGGAACCTCCCCGTTACTGGCTCCCCGGGTGCACCCGGGCCCGACTGCGCTCTTAGCTGCGCTGTCCGGGGGCCGGCTGTGGCCAAGTAACATTGTTTAGTGCAAAAACCGCAGAAACCCGTAGGAAATGTGACTAGGGGCACTACAAACCCCAACAGGCTGCGACGGGTGGACCGCTGGTTGGCCGGACCTCAGGGGTGGCGGCTGCGCAGAGCGGCAGACCCCTTGATTGTTGACCTTGGTTACGGGGCCGCTCCGACCACCGCCGTCGAGCTCCATGCCCGCCTGGGACGGGTCCGTGCCGACGTCGAGATCATGGGGATTGAAATTGACGCGGCCCGGGTGCGCGCGGCCAAGCCGCTGGAACGGAGCGGCCTATCCTTCCGGCAGGGCGGCTTTGAGCTGCCGGCGGATGGGCGGCGTCCGGTCATGGTCCGGGCGTTTAACGTTCTCCGGCAGTATTCCGAGGACGAGTACCGGCCGCATTGGGACATGGTTGTCTCGCGGCTCGCCCCCGGCGGCATCTTCGTGGACGGAACCTGTGACGAGATTGGCAGACGGTCCACCTGGGTGGAACTGGACGCCAGCGGACCCGTTTCCCTGAGCATCTCGCTGCGCTTTGGAGCGTTTACGCTCCCTTCGGACGTGGCCGAGAGATTGCCCAAAGCCCTGATCCACCGCAATGTTCCGGGCGAAAAAATCCATGCCCTGCTGCAGGCCATGGATCAGGCGTGGCTGGCGGCAGCCCCTCAGGCCTCCTACGGGAACCGGCAGCGCTGGCTGGCAATGTGCACTGACCTGCGTGCCTCCGGCTGGCCGCTGATGACCGGCCCGTCCCGCTGGCGGCTGGGGGAAATTACCGTTGCGTGGGACGCCGTCGCCCCGAGCTGAGCTGAGTTTCCGGCGGCCGATGCGGGCCGCCGGGTACAGGCTAAACCCCGCACCTGAGTCTGTTGGGGCGGTTACCAGCGGCCGTAGGGGCCGGAGTTTCCACGGCCGGAACCCCTGACCGACGGCTTAACGTCAGCCAGGTAGACACACGCGGCCACCAGTGCCGCCAGGGTGAAGGGCAGCAGCGCGCCGGGGGTGAGGGAGCTGAATATTCCGACAGCCGTAGCACCGCCGGTCATGCCCAGCCAAAAGCCCTTTGTTCGCTTGTCCGCAGCCTCGAACATTTGCGGCTTGCGGCGCAGAGCGTCCGAAAAGGCCCACAGCGCAATGATCAGCGTAGCCAAGCCGAGGACTTGGTACAGGATGGGCTCAAGAAGCAGAACGGCAATCACCGTTTCAGCCTACCTTGCCAGCGCCCGGGACAGGTCAGACCAGAGGTCCTCGGCGTTCTCGATGCCCACTGAGAGCCGCAGCAGGTTCTCCGGTACCGAATGCGGCTCCCCCGGCTGGCGCCGCCGGCGCTCAATCAATGATTCCACGCCGCCGAGCGAAGTGGCCGGGAGCCACAGACGGACCCGGGCCGCCACGGCTTCCGCAGCCTCGGCCCCGCCGGCAACTTCGATGCACAGGATGGAACCGAACCCGTCCATCTGCTTGACGGCGCGTTCATATCCGGCGTCTCCGGGCAGTCCGGGGTAGCGGACCGCTTCCACGGCCGGGTGACCCAGCAGCCTGTCCGCCAGCAGACCCGCAGTGGCCTGTGACCTTTCGATCCGCAGCGCCAGAGTCCGCAGGCCGCGCAGCGCCAGCCACACGTCAAACGGGCCCGCGATGGCCCCGTGCAGGGAGCGGTAATTGTGCAGCCTGCTGCGGAGGTCCTCATCCGAAGTGGCCAGTGCTCCCAGGATGACGTCCGAGTGCCCGGCAAGGTATTTGGTGACCGAGTGGAGGACGACGTCGGCGCCCAGTTCCAGCGGGCGCGTCACCAAGGGGGTGGAGAAGGTGTTGTCCGCGACGACAAGCGCACCGGCGTCATGTGCGGCGCGTGCCAGCACGTCAATCTCGGCAACCTCAAGCATCGGATTGGTGGGGCTTTCGATCCACAGCATATCCGCCGGCCCGGAAGCTCCGGGCTCCCCTGCGGATCCCTGCAGGGCAGCCAGCACCTGCTCCGTGTCTGCAATGTCCACGCTTCGGACGGTGAAGCGGCCGTTGGCCGCCTCCTCCGCAGCGAGGAGCAGGGAACCCTGGTAGCTGTGCTGCGGCATCACCAGGACTCCGCCGGCGGGAACCAGTGACAGCGCGGCAGCCACGGCAGCCAGGCCCGACGAAAAGACCAGAGCCGGCAAAGCTGCTCCCTCAAGCTCGGACAGGGCCGTTTCGAACGGATCCCAGGTGGGGTTCGAAAACCGCCCGTACACCCGGTCTCCCGGAGCCGGGGTACCCGTTCCGTGGAAAGTTGAGGAGAGGACGATGGGTGGATTCACCGGGGCATCCTGCTCACGCGGCGGGCGTCCTGCGGACACTACTACGGTGTCCGGGGACAGGTTCGCTGTGGAGTGGTGGTTCGGCGCTTGGCTCATGGGAATAGCCTAATGCGCTGGTTCGGGGTTGGCCCGCGCTTTACGTTCATGAACAGACTCATTGACCGGCAGCGGCCTCCCAGCCGGACTGGGTAGGCTAGGCAGGTGAGTATTTCTGATGTCCCAGCCAGTACGCCAGGCCTGTTCATAACCTTCGAAGGCGGCGACGGCGCCGGTAAGTCCACCCAGGCCGCCCAGCTCACTGCGGCCCTCAAATCTTCCGGGCGCACCGTTGTCCGCACGCGTGAACCCGGCGGAACCCCCGTGGGAGAGCAGCTGCGGTCCCTGGTGCTGGAGCACGGCAACGGAGAAATCGACGCCCGTACCGAGGCTCTGATCTTTGCGGCCTCGCGGGCCGCGCACGTGGCACAGGTCATCCGCCCGGCGGTGGAACGCGGAGACGTGGTGGTCTGCGACCGGTTCATCGACAGCTCCGTGGCCTATCAGGGGTCCGGGCGTTCCCTGGGCACGGACGACGTACGGCGGCTGAACGTCTGGGCCACTGAAGGCTTTACCCCGGATCTCACCGTCCTGCTCGACGTGGATCCCGAGCAGGGCCGGCTGCGGCGCACCGCCAACGAAGCGGCCGAGGACCGGCTGGAATCCGAGCCGGACACCTTCCACCTGCGCATCCGCAACACCTTCCTGGAACAGGCCCGGACCGATCCTGACCGTTACCTGGTGCTCGACGCCGGCCGGCCGGTGGAAGATCTGGCAGCCGCCATCCTGGCCAGGGTGCAGGAGCTTCTGCCGTGAGCGTCTGGGACGATCTGCAGGGCCAGGAACCCGTAGTAGACCAGCTGCGCCGCGGAGCAGCCCAGGCAACCCCCAACCACGCCTGGCTGTTCACCGGACCGCCCGGGTCCGGGCGGTCAAACGCCGCCCGCGCCTTTGCCGCCGCCCTGCTGTGCGACCGGCAGGACCCGGCGCTGCGGGGCTGCGGAGAATGCAAGGCCTGCCGGACTGCACTGGCGGGCTCACACGCGGACGTCACCTCGGTCACCACGGAGAAGGTGACCATCAGCATCGACGAGGCACGGGAACTGGTCCGCAAGGCCCAGGACAAGCCCTCCACGGGCCGCTGGCGCGTCATCATCGTCGAAGACGCCGACCGCATGCAGGAGCGCAGCACCAATGTGCTCCTCAAAGCCATCGAGGAACCGCCGCCCCGCACCATTTGGCTGCTCTGCACCCCCAGCCCCGGTGACGTCCTGGTGACCATCCGTTCCCGCTGCCGCGCCGTTAGCCTGCGCCTGCCGCCGGTCGAGGATGTTGCTGATCTCCTGATCCGCCGCGACGGCATAGATCCGGAGGTGGCCCGCGCGGCGGCGCGTGCCGCCCAGAGCCACATTGGCATTGCCAAGCGGCTGGCCACCGATGAAGGCGCACGCAGCCGCCGCGAGTCCATCGTTCGGCTGCCTCTGTCCCTGCGCAATGTCTCCGGCGCCATGAAAGCGGCCGCCGATTTGGTGGCCCTGGCCGAAGCTGAAGCCGCCAGTTCCTTTGAACAGCGCGACGCCGCCGAACGGCAGTCGCTGCTGGCCTCCCTGGGCGCGCCGGAAAGCGGAACGCTGCCGCCGTCCATCCGAAGCCAGGTCAAGCGGCTGGAGGAGGATCAGGTCCGCCGTGCCAAACGGTCCAAAAATGACTACTTTGACCGGGCCCTGACTGATTTGCTGTCCTTCTACCGGGACGTGCTCATGCTCCAGCTGGGCAGCAGCGACACCCTCGTAAATGAATCCCTGCGTCGTGAACTGGCCGACTATGCCGCGCAGGGCTCCCCGGAGCAGACACTGCTGCGGATGGAAGAAATCAACCTGGTGCGCAAGCGCCTGGTATCCACCAACGTGGCGCCGCTGCTGGCCATCGAAGCCATGGCGGTTAGCCTGTTATAAGCCCGCGCAGCCAGCACGGCCAGCATCAGTCCGCTGTCACCCATCGCACCATCCACCGTTTACAGGAGCAACGATGACCCCAGCCAGCCGCCGCTTTCCCCGACTCGCGCTGGCTGCAGCGTCCGCCGTCGTCCTGCTGACGGGCATCACTGCCTGTACCGGGGACACCGCACCGGATGAAACCGGTGCGGCCTCCCCGTCGTCGTCCGCTGCGGCGACCCCTACGTCAGCCCCGGCTGACGTTATCGGGGACGTTCCCGAGGACCTGCTGCCCTATTACAGCCAGGAAGTGACCTGGGAAGAATGCGAATCGGGTTTTAGAAGCAGCTTCCAGTGCGCCACGGTTGAGGTTCCGCTGGACTACGCGGATCCGGAGGGCGAAAGCATTGAGCTGGCGGCCATCCTGGCGCGGTCCGACGGCACGCCGCAGGGGACCATCCTGCTCAATCCGGGCGGTCCCGGCGGCTCCGGCTACGACATTGTGCGTGAGTCCGTGGACTATGTCACCACGGACCGGCTGCAGGAAAACTTCAATATCCTGGGCTTTGATCCCCGCGGCGTTGGACGGTCCACTCCGGTGGAATGCCTCACCGACAGCGAACTGGATGCGCTTCGCGAAGAATACTATGACCCGGCCGAGCCTGCAGGGCTGGAAGCCGCACGTGAGGATGCGCGGGAACTGGCGGCGAAATGCGAGGCCAACACCGGCGAACTGCTGGGCCACGTGGACACCGTCAGCGCAGCCCGCGACATGGACATTCTGCGGGCGGTGGCCGGTGACAAGCAGCTCAATTACCTTGGCTTCTCCTACGGCACCTTCCTGGGTGCCACCTACGCCGAACTGTTTCCGGACAGAGTGGGCCGGATGGTCCTTGACGGCGGCCTGGACCCTTCCGCCAGCAACGAAGAGATCACGCTGGGGCAGGCGGAAGGCTTCGAAAATGCCATCCGCGCCTACGTAGAGGATTGCCTGACGTCCTCCGACTGTCCCCTGTCCGGAAGCACGGATGAAGCTGTACAGACGATCCGGGACTTGATTGCCTCGGTCGAGGCCAGCCCCATGACGGCCAAGGACGGCCGGACGGTCACTGTGGCCACGTTTGTCACCGGCCTCATCGTTCCGCTGTACAACTCGGACAACTGGCCGATCCTCACGCAGGCGCTTGATGAAGCGCTCCAGGGTGATCCGTCCACGATGCTGTACCTCGCCGACCTCAATGCCGACCGTCAGCCGGACGGCACCTACGGCTCCAACACCACCGTGGCGTTCAACGCCATCAACTGCCTGGATTACCCAATGACGGCCGACGACGAGCAGATGGCCCTGGACGCGAAAAGGCTGGAAGCGGCCTCCCCCACGATTGGAAAATATCTGGGGTACGGCGGGATCACGTGCGAGTCATGGCCCTACGAACCGGTCAACACGCCGCACGAGATTCAGGCTGAAGGCGCCGCAGACATGCTGGTCATCGGCACCACGGGGGACCCTGCTACCCCGTACCAGTGGTCCGTGGCTCTGGCAGAGCAGCTGGATTCCGCCACCCTGGTGACCTGGGAGGGTGAGGGACACACGGCCTACGGACGCGGCGACGAGTGCATTGCCGACACCGTGGATGACTACTTCATTGACGGCACCGTGCCCGGCGGGGACAAGGTCTGCTCCTGACCCTCCCCGCCGAGCTGCCCGTCCGGCGTCTGGAATCAGGCGCCGGCGGGCGGTTCTTTTTTGCGGAACCTCTGGTTCTCCTTACCTCGGCGGTGTAATTTTTACTCATGCAGGTAAAACCGGTGACGGTCACCGGGGCCGCACGGCGGACCCAGATCATCGACGCCACCATTGCAGTCATTGCAGACCAGGGATACGACCGCGCGTCGTTTGCCCGGATAGCCGAGCGTGCCGGGATCTCCAGCACGCGCCTGATTTCCTATCATTTCGCCGGCAAGGCTGACCTCATGGCCGCCGCCGCTGCGGAGGTCATGACCGCAATCGGCAGCTGGACCGGCCGCCGGATGCAGGCCCATTCCGGCACTGCCGCCCAGCTGCGCGCCTACATCGAGGCGACCGTGCAGTTCATCGCAGAGAACCGGGCATCGATGAAGGCGCTGACGGAGATTCTTCTGGCCGGAGCGCTGGATTATTCAGCAGCCGATGATGCCGAGGCAGGCGCACCCCTGGAACAACTGCTGCGCCGGGGGCAGGCAGCGGGAGAATTCCGGGCCTTCGATCCGGTGGTGATGGCCGCAGCTATCCAGCGCTGCGTGGACGGGCTGCCGTTCCTGCTGGAGCGCGAGCCCCGGCTCGACTGCACGGCATACGCCCGCGAGCTGGCAATGCTCTTCGAGCTGGGCACCCGGCGCGACACGTAAGGAGGAGCGAGGTGGAACGTCCTGCAGCACAGCACGGTTCCGTTCTGAAGCTGCTGCCACGCGGCCTGCGGATGGCTGCGGCCCTGCTGTTGCCTTTGGCGCTGTTCTACGGTCTTCGTGCCATAGGCGTCAGTGCCTATCTTGCCCTGCTGGCCGGAACCGCTGGTTCCCTTGCCGGAACCGCCGTCGATATTGTCCGCCGGCGGACCCTCGGACCGGTGACCGCCTTCGTGATCACCCTGATGGTCTTCAGCACGGGAGTTTCACTGATCGCCGGCGACGTGCGTTTCCTGCTGGCCCGGGGTGCATGGGCCACCGGCCTCTCGGGAGCATGGTTCCTGGCGAGTGCCTTTACCCGGCGGCCGCTGGTCTATCTGTTCAGCCGTCCGCTGCTGGAGGGGCGCTTTGGCTGGCCCGGAGACTGGGATGCCCTGTGGGAGCGCGTACCTCGGTTCCGCCGTGTCTGGCGCGTCACCGGGGTGATGTGGGGGCTCGGGCTCATGGTGGACTGCGTGCTGCGCATCCTGTTCGCTTACACCCTTCCCGTTGACATGGTCCCGGCGGTGTCCACAGCCCTGTCCGCCGCCACCACAGCGGTACTCATTGCCGCAGCCAACGTCTACTATCAAATGACGGGTGCCGCCCGAAAATGGTCGCGGTTCTATGCAGCTCCGCAAAAGCACTGCCTGAGGGGCCCGTTTTGACCAGCCGCCCCATCGCATATAAAGTTGTTCCTTGTGGATTCTGGCCGTTAGCGGACAGGTGAAGCCGGCCTCCTTAGCTCAGTTGGTAGAGCGTCTCACTCGTAATGAGAAGGTCGCCAGTTCGATTCTGGCAGGAGGCTCCACAGCAAAAACCCCCGGGAAACTCAGTTTCCCGGGGGTTTTTGCATGTCGCCGCGGCGGCCTCCCCAGGAGGAGGCCGCCGGCAGCCTAGGCGAAGTCAGCCGTGGCCGGGTCCGCACCGTAACGGGTGCCGTTGTCCAGCGCGTTGATGGCGTCGATGTCCTCATCGGAGAGCTTGAGGTCCAGGGACTCCCAGTTTTCCTTGATCCGGGACTCGGTCACGGACTTCGGGATCACGATGCTGCCCAGCGCCAGGTGCCAGGCGATGACCACCTGGGCCGGAGTGGCGCCGTCGTACTTCGCGGCAATTTCCACCAGCTTGGGATCTTCCAGCAGACCCTTGCCGGAGCCCAGCGGGGACCAGGACTCATGCAGGATGTTGTGCTTGGCCTCGAAGGCACGCAGCTCGGACTGGTTCAGGTACGGGTGGGTCTCAACCTGGTTCAGGACGGGCACAACGCCGGTGGCGTCGATGATTTCCTGCAGCGCCTCCACGGTGAAGTTGCAGACACCGATCGACTTCACGCGGCCCTGCTTCTGCAGTTCCACGAGCGCCTTCCAAGTGTCCACGTACTTGTTCTGCTTCGGCTGCAGCCAGTGGATCAGATACAGGTCCAGGGTTTCCAGGCCGAGGCGTTCCATGGAAGCGTCAAAGGCCTTCAGGGTTTCTTCATAGCCCTGGTCCGCATTCCACACCTTGGTGGTGATGAACATGTCCTCGCGGGGAACGGAGGTGGCGGCAATGGCACGCCCGACGCCGGCCTCGTTGCCGTAGATCTTGGCGGTATCGATGTGGCGGTAGCCAACCTCGAAGGCCTGCCCCACTACCTTTTCAGCAACCTCGTCCTCAACCTGCCACACGCCGTAGCCGAGCTGGGGAATGGTGTTGCCGTCATTGAAAGTCAAAAGCGGTGATGTAGTCATTCGCTTATCCTTGCAAATAATCCGCGGCAAATGACGTCTCTATGCTGGACGCGAAAAAGGCGCCGGCCCTATTCCCGATTTGCCGGGTTATTTTCTGTTGCCGGCAGGTCCGGTGACAGCGGCCTTCAATGCCCGTTCAGCCTCCAGCACATCTTCGGCGACCAGCTGCGCGCGCCGGTGGACATTCTGCAGGCCGGCTGACGCATATCCCCAGCGCTCGCCCTCGAGCCGGGACATGGCCGCGGCCTCCGCCGTGGCTGCAAGGGAGTTGCCGCTGCGGGACAGGGCACGGTGCACGGAGATGAGGGCTCCCGGAATGTCCTGTCCGTCACTGGGCAGCCTGGTCTGGGCGACCATGCACACCTCACGGACCCGGGGCAGCAGTTCGGACAAGCCGTTGGCCACCGTCACCAGCTCGTTGTACACGGCGTCGTCGTCCACGCCCTCCAGCATCTGGTGGTAGCGGTCCAGCCCGCGGGTAAAACGATCGTGGGCACGGCGCCACACGCCTTTTCCGAGTTGGGTGTCATCCTTCCGCCCCTGGCGGGCGGCTGCAAAAAGTGCCATGGGTCCTACAGGTATTGCCCGGGACCGGAGTGCGGTTCGGGGTGGGTGGATCCGATACGGCTCTGGCTGGAGGAATCGGCACGGCGCGGCTCACCGTTCTCGCCGATAATCACGCCGGGGGCCAGGACGGTGCCGGGCGGGAGCTGGCGAAGCTGCAGTCGTGACGCCATCTGCTGGGTGGCGGCGGTCTGCTGTGCCGCGATGGCAGTTTGGATGCCCCGGAACAGCCCTTCCAGCCAGCCCACCAGCTGCGCCTGGGCGATCCGCAGCTCTGCGTCAGTGGGAACGGAATCATCTCCGAAAGGCAGGTTGATGCGGTGGAGCTCCTCCACCAGCTCCGGCGCGAGTCCGTCCTCGAGCTCATGGAGGGACCGCTCATGGATTTCCGCCAGGCGGTTGCGGGCCTGGTCATCCAGCGGCGCGTTCCGGACTTCCTCCAGAAGTTGTTTGACCATGGTTCCGATCCGCATGACCTTTGCAGGCTGGTCCACCAAATCGCGCAGCTTGGGCGGACCGGCCGGACTGTCACTGCCGGCGGCAGCACTATCCGCACCGTTGCCGGAGGCTCCGCCGCCGGGCGCGGGGACGCCCACGGGCGGGTTGCTGGACGGCACGTCAGCACCGCCGGGTTTGCCGGATTGTGATGAATCGTCGGATTCGGGCGCGTGCGCCGAGGTCCCGCGGCCGGCGGATCCGTTCTCTTCAGTCATGCGTTAATGCTCTCATGGTTGAGCTCGATTGCCTGGTGACGAATTAGTTTTCGAGCTCTTCTTCCCGCATTTTCGCGTACTCGCCGTTCGGGCTCAGGCCGGCAACCTGCTGTCCGGCATTCAGCTGCCCGGCGGTGTAGTGCCGGTCATCGAATTCCGGCCCCACACCTTCTTCCGGGGGCCGGTTGATGTCCTCGGCCAGGTGCTCATCCTCATTGTCGTCATTTGCGACGGGGAGGTTGATGTCTTCGCGCAGGTGCTCATCCTGCGGCAGGTCCTCGTTCTTCGCGTGATGTCCCATGCTTCACGGTAGGCCTGTGCGGCCCGGCCGCTCAAGCCGGGCGACACAATAGGACCGCCCGGCTGAACCGCCGGCCGGCAGAAGGCAAAAAGGCGGCGGCACCCGCAAGGGTGCCGCCGCCGTCGTCATGAACCGGGTTACGTCAGCAGCAGCGGCCTCCGGGGTTGGCGTCCTGGCGGTCCATTTTGTCCTTCCAGAACTCCCGCTCGCTCAGCAGGGGTCCGCCGCAACCGGAGCTTTGGTGGAAAGACACGTATTTCCGGTAGGCGTCTTCGCCCATCACGTCGCGGAAAAACCGGACAAAACCGCGAAGCCCGTCCAAGGCCCCCGCCCGGCGGAATCCGGCCGCCGTCATGAGTGGGCCTTCCGAACAACCTTGCGGTCCTCGGGGAGGGCATCCCACTGGGCCTGGATCTCCTTCTCCGCCGGTGTGGCTAGGAATCCCGAGGGCGCGAACATCCGTGAGGGCACCGCGGGGTCCTCGGCACTGGGGGCACCGCCGGACCGGTACGAGCGGATGCTCGCGAGAACGGCAGTGATAATGACGATGATGGCGAGCGTGACAAACACGATGGACAGCGTGCCCTGGATGAAGGTGTTCCGGACCACCGCTTCCATGGCTTCCACGGTCTTGGCCGTTCCGAAGCTGGTTTCACCGCGCTCAAGCGCTCCCTTGAAGGCGTTGTGCTGCGCCCAGTAACCCACGGCCGGAACGCTGGAGAAGATCTTGTACATGGACGCGGTGATGGTCACCACGGCGGCGAAGGCCAGCGGCAGCACGACAATCCAGATGTACTTGAACACGTTTTTCTTTGCCAGGATGGCCAGGCAGATCGCCAGGGCGATCGCCGCCAGCAGCTGGTTGGCGATGCCGAAGAGCGGGAACAGCGTGTTGATTCCGCCCAGCGGATCCGTGACCCCCATGATCAGGATCGAGCCCCAACCTCCCACCATGACGGCCGTGCAGATCCAGGCTCCGGTCCGCCAGGACGTGTCCCGGAACTTGGGAATGAAGTTGCCGATGGAGTCCTGCAGCATGAACCGGGCCACGCGGGTTCCGGCGTCAACTGCGGTGAGGATGAACAGGGCCTCGAACATGATGGCGAAGTGGTACCAGAACGCCATCATCGACGAGCCGCCGATCAGGCTCTGCATGATCTGGGCCAGGCCGACGGCGAGGGTTGGCGCACCGCCGGTGCGTGAAACTATCGATTCCTCACCCACGTTGGCCGCCATATTGGTGAGCATGTCCGGGGTGAGGTTCACTCCGGCCAGTCCCAGGCTGTTGACGAAGGCAACGGCGCCTTCCACGGTGCCGCCGGTGGCTGCTGCCGAGGAGTTCATGGCGAAGTAGATGCCGCGGTCAATGGAGATGGCCGCTACGAGCGCCATGATGGCTACGAAGGATTCCATCAGCATGCCGCCGTAACCGATGAAGCGGGTCTGGCGTTCCTTCTCGATCATCTTCGGAGTGGTTCCGGAAGCGATCAGGGCGTGGAACCCGGACAGGGCGCCGCAGGCGATGGTGACGAACAGGAACGGGAACAGAGGACCGGCTACTACCGGGCCGTTGTCCGCGGACGCAAATTCGCTGATGGCCGGAACCGTGATTTCCGGCCGGACGATGATGATGGCGACCGCGAGCATCACAATGGTCCCCACCTTCATGAAGGTGGAGAGGTAGTCACGGGGTGCCAGCAGCAGCCAGACCGGCAGCACGGCTGCAATGAAGCCGTAGATGATGATGCCCCAGGCAATGACCGTCTTGTCCAGCGTCAGCGCGTCACCGAGGGCGGTATCCGCGATCATCCCGCCGCCGATGATGGCCAGCATCAGCAGGACGAACCCGATGATGGACACTTCGGTGACCTTGCCCGGACGCAGGAAGCGCAGGTACACGCCCATGAACAGGGCAATTGGAATGGTCATGCCCACGGAGAAGACGCCCCACGGGCTCTCCGCCAGCGCATTGACGACCACCAGTGCCAGGATGGCCACAATGATGATCATGATGGCCAGGGTGGCGATCAGGGCCGCCGTGCCGCCCACGCGCCCCAGTTCCTCGCGGGCCATCTGGCCCAGCGAGCGTCCGCCGCGGCGCATGGAGAAGAACATGACCAGGTAATCCTGGACGGCACCGGCCAGCACCACGCCGATGATGATCCAGATGGTGCCGGGCAGGTACCCCATCTGTGCGGCCAGAACCGGCCCGACCAGGGGTCCGGCTCCGGCGATGGCGGCGAAGTGGTGTCCGTACAGTACGCGGCGGTCGGTGCCGGCGTAGTCCTTGCCGTCCGCCTTGTACTCGGCGGGGGTGGCGCGGAGGTCATTGGGCTGCAGGAGCTTGCGCTCGATGAACTTGGAGTAGAAGCGGTACGCGATGAAGTACGTGCAGACAGCAGCGAAAACAAACCAGATGGCGTTGACGGTTTCACCGCGGACCAGTGCCAGCATGTACCAGCTGACGCCGCCCAGCAGGGCGATGCCGGCCCAGACGGCAATCTTCAGCGGAGTCCATTCCCGGTCCTGGGCATCAGCCGTTTCGGCGTCCAGGGCCACCGGCGGAAGGTCCGGATCCTGCACCAGGACGTCACTGTCCTCAGGTTTTCCGGGGGCGGCCCGGCGCCGGCGATTCTCACTCATGGAGGGGTCCCTTTGCTTGCGGTAATGAAGCGTTGAAGCCGGCAGTGGAACCGGCGGGAGCCGGAAGATTCCGGACTCTTGCCCCAGAGGTTATCAGCGCTCAGTGACGCCGGACACAAGACAGGCCGGTGACTGGCGTAACAGTCACCGGCCCGCCTTCATGCAGGATTTGCCGTGTCAGGCAGTCAGCAGGATTTTGCCGGTATGGACGCCCGAATCGAAGTACTCGTGGGCTGCTGCGGCTTCGGACAGCGGAAAGGTCTTGTCCACCAGCGGGCGGATTTTTCCCGCCTCCACCAACGGCCAGACGTACTGCTTGACCGCCTGCATGATGGCGGCCTTTTCTTCATTCGGGCGGGAGCGCAGAGTGGTGCCAATGACGGCCAGCCGTTTGCGCATCACGAGGTTGAGGTCGATCTCGGCCTTGGTGCCGCCCTGCAGGCCGATAATCACCAGACGGCCGGAGACCGCCAGGGCTTCCAAGTTGCGCTGCAGGTACTTCGCCCCGATGACGTCCAGGATGACGTCGGCTCCGCGGCCGCCGGTTTCCTCCTTCACCCGCGCCACGAAGTCCTCGGTCTTATAGTTGATCAGCACCTTGGCCCCCAGGGACCGGGCCAGCTCCAGCTTCTCCTGCGATCCGGCGGTCACCATGGGGACCGCGCCGAACGCCGCGACCATTTGGATGGCCATTGTTCCGATTCCACCCGCTCCACCGTGGATCAGGACATGGTCCCCTTCCGTGACCCCGGCGGCCATGAACAGGTTGGAGAAGACCGTTGCAGCGGTTTCGGGCAGGGAGGCTGCGGTGACAAGGTCCATGCCCGCCGGTACGGGAAGGACCTGTCCCGCCGGGACATTCACCTGGTCGGCGTAACCGCCGCCCGTCAGCAGGGCAACGACGTCGGCTCCCACGGAGAACCCTTCAACTCCGGTTCCCACAGCGGCGACCCGTCCGGACACTTCAAGTCCGGGATATTCGGAGGCTCCGGCCGGAACCGGGTAGTGCCCCTGGCGCTGCAGCACGTCAGCGCGGTTGAGGCCTGCTGCTGCCACGTCGATCAGGATTTCTCCGGGTCCGGGCACCGGCGCGGGAACGTCCTGCACCTGCAGGGCTTCCGGGCCGCCGGGCGTATTAATGACAATCGCTCTCATTTTGTCCTCCACGGAGATTGATCGAATTTTGGTGAAATGCACCTGTCTGCCAGACTACTAGGGGGAAGGTTGTCCGAGCGGCCGATGGAGCTGGTCTTGAAAACCAGTGTGCGGTAACCCCGTACCAAGGGTTCGAATCCCTTACCTTCCGCGCAGGAAAGAAAAAGCGGGCCCTTTACGGGCCCGCTTTTTTCTTTGGCGCCGCTGTCCTTGCGCCTACGCCCGGCCTGCTCCGGCAGCCGGAAGGACAGAAAATATTGACGGCGCCGAAATCCCTTGTCTCGGAAGGCCGCCAGCACCGCGGCACTGACGGATTGCTCCTTGTCTTGGCGAATCAGGGCAATGGCTGAACCGCCAAAGCCGCCACCGGTCATCCTGGCACCCAGCGCACCCGCAGCCAGCGCCGCTTCCACCTCCGTGTCCAGTTCCGGGCAGGACACCTCAAAATCGTCCCGGAGCGATACATGGGACGCCGTTAAGAGCTTGCCGATACTTTCAATGTTGTTGGCCCGCAGTTCCGCCGCCACATCCAGCACGCGCTGGTTCTCGCCCAGAATGTGCCGCACGCGCCGCAGGGTCACCGGATCCAGCACCGACAGGTCCGCATCCTCCGGAACCTCCCGCAGGGACTGAGCTGCCAGGGCCGCAGCGCCGCGGCGGCAGGACTCGCGGCGCGCGCCGTAGCCGCCGTCGGAATGGCTGTGGGCCACTCGGGTGTCCATTACGAGCACCGCTAATCCGTGAGCGGCAAGGGGCAGCGGCACCGCCTCTGATTCCAGGCTGCGGCAATCAAGGAACAAGGCGCTGCCCTCCCGGCCAAGGAGCGAAGCCGATTGATCCATGATGCCTGTTGGCACACCAATAAATTCATTTTCTGCGGCCTGCGTGAGGCGGGCCATTTCCAGCCCGTCCAGCCCCAGCCCCAGCAGGTCATTGAGTGCCACGATGACGGCAACCTCCACGGCATGCGATGGGGACAGCCCGGCGCCCACCGGAACAGTGGAATCCAGCAGCAGGTCGAACCCGGGGACACTGGCACCGGCGTGACGTCCGAGGGCGTAGACAACACCGGCGGCAGAGGACGCCCAGCCGGAGACCGCGCCCGGTTCCAGTCCCCCGGTGGAGAACGCCGCGCGGGACAGGCCCTGTCCCGTCGGCGAGTAGGTGGAAGCGGCACGGACGGCGTCGGCGGCGCACTCCAGCCCCGGGCGGCGCAGCCGCACGGCCACCAGGGCACTCTGGTCGATGGCGAAGGGCAGCACAAAACCGTTGTTGTAGTCGGTGTGCTCCCCGATGAGGTTGACGCGGCCGGGGGCACGCCAGACGCCGTCCGGTTCCGCACCGAAGACGTCGGCAAAGTGCCGGGCCAGAGCTTCCGCCCGGCCCGAAACGGCGCTGTCCGCAGTACTCATATCTGCACTTCCCGGAGTTTCGCGGCAGTCTGTTCTGCCATGACGTCGTTGACGAAGGCACCCATGGCTGCTTCCGAGCCGGCCAGGAACTTCAGCCTGTCCGCAGCCCGGCGCGGGCTGGTGAGCTGCAGGTGCAACCACCCCGCGTCACGGTCAGCGGCCGTGACCGGTGTCTGGTGCCAGGCCGAAATGTACGGGGTGGGGGTTTCATAAAGTCCGTCCACCCGCTTCAGCAGCTGAAGGTAAACCTCTGCGAGCTCGTCCCGTTCCCCTCCGGTCAGTGCTGCCAGGTCCGGCACCTGCCGGTGCGGCACCAGATGGATTTCCAGCGGCCAGCGCGCCGCGTAGGGCACGTAGGCGGAGAAATGCTCACCCTGCAGGACCATCCGGTCACCGGCGTCGGACTCGTCCCGGAGCAGTTCGCCCATCAGCGGCCGGCCATGCTCGGCCAGGTGGCGGCGGGAACGCTCCGCCAGCCGGGCGGCATGCGGAGCCGCATAGGGGTAGGCATAAATTTGTCCGTGCGGGTGGTGCAGCGTGACGCCCATGTCCTGGCCCCGGTTCTCAAAGGGAAACACGTGCCGGATACCTTTCAGTGCGGACAGCTCCTCGGTGCGCTGCGCCCAGGCCTCCACCACGGTCCGGGCCCGGGTGTACGGCAGCGAGCCAAACGAGCCGTTGTGCTCGGGGGTGAACACCACCACCTCGCACCGGCCGAACGCAGGTTTCGGCAATCCCCACAGGTCTCGGTCGCTACCCTCCCCCGGCACCGGCAGGGTTCCCAGAGCCGGGCCAAGGGAAGGGAAACGATTTTCGAAGACGACGACGTCGAAGTTGGCGGCGGGGATTTCCGACAGCCGGCCGGCGGTGCCCGGACACAGGGGCACTGGTCTGCCGGTGGCAAATAGGTCCGCGACTGCCGGTGAGCTGCCACCGCCACCCATTCCCCGCTCAGCCGGTCGAAGCGGACCTCACCGTTGCCCGAACGGCTTTCCAGCGGGCGCATGTCCTTTTCCAGTTCCACCGGCTGCCCTCCCCGGTCGGTGAAGGACAATGCTTCCCGCCCGTCGGCAAGGCGGTGCCGGCGGTGCAGGATGGGAAGCGTCGCTGCCCCCGACCGGGCCGCCGCCGGGAACAAAGAGCGGCCGGGCATTTACTGGCCTCCCATTCCGGAGGTTGCGAAGCCCCGAATGATGTGCCGCTGGAAGAGCATGAAGACAATCAGCAGCGGAAGCGCACCGATCATGGCACTGGCCATTTCCGATGCATACTGCACGCCGTAGGCATTCTTCACGGTTCCCAGTCCCACGGGAATGGTCATGATTTCGGGTGAATTCGTGACGATGAACGGCCAGAGGAAGTTGTTCCAGGCGCTAATGAATACGAAGATCGAAACAGCCGTGAGGATGGAACGGGACAGGGGAAGGACCACGGCGTAGAAAACGCGGAAATCGCTGGCGCCGTCCAGCCTGGCTGCTTCTTCCAGTTCAACTGGGATTTGGTCAAAGAAGTTCTTCATGACGATGACCATCAGGGGCATGACCACCTGGGGCAGGGCCACGCCCAGGAGCGTATCGGAAAGCCGCAGGGCGATCATTTGGTCAAAGAGCGGAACAATGAGGATCTGCGGCGGAACCATCAGAGCGGCCAGGGTGAGTCCAAACAGCCAGCGGCGTCCGCGGAACTTCTGCCGCGAGAATGCATAGGCTGCCAGCGCTGAAATGGTCACCGTGACAATGGTGACGATGGTTGAGACCAGGATCGAATTCCAGATCCACAGGGGAATGTCACCGGCAGCCAGGACGCCGCGGTAGGCGTCTGCGGTCCAGCCGCCCTCCGGCCAGAATTTCAGGGGTGCCGCCGAAGCGTCCGCCTCCGACTTGAAGGAGGACAGCACGGCCCATCCCAGGGGCAGCGCCCACAAGGCGGCAAGCACGGCAACTACGGAATAGGCGGCCACCCTGCCCCTGCGGCCCGGACCGAGGGTCAGGGTCCGCAGATGTTCGACTTCCCGCTTTTTCTGGGCCCGTGTGCGGGCCCGCTCGGACAGCCCTGGCTCTTGGGCCGGGGAAGCCGCAGACGCGGCTTTAACTGCCGATGTGGTTGTGCTGGCCATGTCAGGAATCCTTTCGCTTCGCGAGGCGCATCTGGACCAGGGAGACCAGGACGATCAGCGCGAAGAAAATGTAGGAGGTGGCCGAGGCATAGCCGAGCCGGTACCCGGTGAACCCGGAATCATAGATGTACTGCAGGATGGAGCGCGTGGCCCCGTTGGGCCCGCCGGCGGTCAAGAGGAAGATCTGGTCGAAGACCTTCAGGGAAGCCAGTGCCTGAAGCAGGATGATCAGCCCCGTGGTGCTCTTCATCATGGGCAGGGTGATGGAGAACAGACGCCGCCAGGTTCCGGCCCCGTCCAGCTGCGCCGCCTCATAGAGGTGGTCCGGAATATTCTGCAGCGCCGAAAGATAGAGCAGGAAGTTGAAGCCGACGGTCCACCACAGTGTGACCAGCGCTATGGACCACATGGCAATGCGCTCGTCGCTTAGCCAGCCCACCTGGCTCAGGCCGGCCTTGTCCAGCAGGCCGTTGACAAGGCCAAAGTCGTTGGTGAACAGGAACGCCCAAATAGCCGTGACCACGGAAACCGGCAGCAGGAACGGTGCAAAGAAGGTTAGCCTCCAGAGCCATTGACCCTTGAGCCCGGTGTAGACGAGGTATGCCATGACAAAGGAGACCAGCACCAGCGGCACGGAGGAGATCACCGTGAAGAACAGGGTGTTGCCCAGTGAGGACCACATCTGCGGATCGGTCAGGGCCTCGCCGTAGTTGGAGAGTCCGGCAAATTCGGAATCCTCTGTGACCAGCGAGCGGTTGGTCAAGCTCATCCACAGGCCGTAAATGATGGGCCAAATGAGGAAGAGTGCAAAGAAGAACAGATAGGGCGCGAGGAACCAGTAGCCGGTCCGTGGAAGGGCGCGTTTCCGCGGTTCGGCCGCCGAGCTGATCGAGGCCGGAGGCCGCGGTGCTTGGGCGGGACTTGTGGTGGTGGTCATGGATGGCTCCTCACGCCGTCGGGTTCGGGGCAGCCAGGAACCGGTCCATGCCGGCAAGCATGCCGCCAACCGCGTCCATCGGCTTCGTTCGGCCCCGGAAGGCGTCTGAAAGGGATTGGGACATCTGGTTCTGGAATTCGGTGCCTGCACCGGCGAACCACGCGGGCGGGTCGAAGACCACTCTTGAGCCGGCGTCCGCATACTCCGCCTGCGGGCGCAGGCCGCGGTACTCGGAGGTCTCCTGCGCGGGAAGGAAG
This sequence comes from Arthrobacter sp. APC 3897, assembly GCF_030407495.1. Classification (GTDB taxonomy): domain Bacteria; phylum Actinomycetota; class Actinomycetes; order Actinomycetales; family Micrococcaceae; genus Arthrobacter_B. The sequence continues at coordinate 40,692 of NZ_JASDDG010000035.1, forward strand.
GCGGGAATGTGTCCGGCCGTACCCCATTGCGGTCCCCCTCCGCGGATCACTGACGTCACAAATTCGTACACGGAACGGCGGCGTTCGTCGGTCATGGACCGCTGGCGGGGCAGGACATAGCTGTGTGAATCGGCATAGGCGGCAGGAGTGCCGAACATGGTGGGCATCGGCATGGCACCGAGGTTGGGCTGGGAGGCCTGCAGGCCTGAAACTTCCCAGACACCGGAAAGGATCATTCCCACGCGGCCACCGTTGAAGGCGGCCAGCCCGCCCTCATAATCCAGGTTTCTGGTCATTGCAGTGCCGTCCGTCCAGGAGGCCACCGCCCCTATCACGTCTGCCGCCTTGGCCTCGTCCAGGGCTGCCTTCTGCCCCTGCTCAAGGCTCCAGCCGCCGCCGGTCTGGCGGTAGAGACCCCAGAAAAGCCGCCAGGCCTGGGCAGTGTCCATCACATAGCCAAAGCTGATGCCGGAGCCCCCGGTGACTTCCGCGAGCTTGGCACCCACTTCGCGCATCTGGTCCGGCGAGGAAATTTCAATGCTTCCATCGCTGGCCAGCACACCCGCGCGGTCGGCGAGGTCCTGGTTGAAGAAGGTAATAAACGGATGGGTATCCAGCGGGAGGGAGTACAGCTTCCCCTCGTATTGGCAAGATTTCCACACAGCCGGAGCAAAATCCGCTTCGGTGACGCCCATCTCAGCCAGCAGTTCAAGATCCCACGGTTCCAGCAGTCCGCCTGGAGCATAGCCCGGCATCCGGGAGAGGTGCATGATGGCGGTATCCGGTGGTTGCTGGGATGCCGAACTCATGGCTAGCTTGGTGTAATACGGCGATCCCCAAGACAGGGTGGTCGGCTCAACGGAGAGTCCGGTCCTGGATTGAACATCCCTGATGATTCCGCGCATGTTGGCACCATCGGCTCCCTGGAACGGGTCCCAGACCGTGACCTTCCCACCGCCGCCCGACGCACCCGGACTGCCGCAGCCCGCCAGCGACCCCACAGCTCCTGCAGTGACGGCCGCAGCAAGCGCGCCCTGCAGGAACTGCCTGCGATTCGGATACTTCATGTTCATCCTGCTCCATTTCCGGGCTCTGAACGCTGACTCATCTTTGAGGACAGACTGACTGGTGAGCTGAACCACATGAAAAGGGATTCTAACGTTAGCAATTGCCCACCGTCTACTCTTGGGTTTGAAGTGAACATTCATGCGGCTTCCTGCCGCCCCGATGACAGGACAGACAGTGCAGCCAATGAAGCGAGTGGGAATCAAGGAGGTTGCCGAACGTGCCGGAGTCTCATGGAAGACCGTTTCCAATGTGATGAACAACCGGCCCGTGGTGCATCCTGAGACCCGCGCCCGGGTGCTTCAGGCCGTGGAGGAACTTGGCTACACCCCCAATCTCATTGGCCGCCAGCTGCGCCAGGGCTCCACCCGCGCGATCGCCCTCGTAGTGCCTGACCTGCACAACCCCTACTTCGGTGTGCTCGCCCAAACCCTGGAAAGTGCGGCCAAGCGGCGCGGTTACACCATCTCCATCGAGATCTCCGGAGGCACTGTGGATGTTGAGCAGCACTATCTGCAGGGTTGGCATGGCCGGCTGTTTGACGGCCTGATTTTCTCGCCCTCGGCCGTCACGGCCGAAGCCATTGCCAAACGAACGGATCCTGCGCCCCTGGTGCTGCTGGGCGAGCGGATTATCAACACCGATGTTCCCCACGTTGCCATCGACAACGTAGCCTCCAGCGTAGATCTGGTGCGGCACCTGGTGGAGGGAGGCAGGCGCCGGATCGCTTTCCTTGGCGCGGACAGGACGGGCGGCATTTCCACCGGAAGCCAGCGGTTCGAAGGATACAAAGCTGCCCTGCGGTTCGCGAACCTGCCGTATGAAGAATCGCTGGTGGCGGCCACCAGCTCCTGGTTCCGGCAGGACGGGTATGAGCTGACGCAGCAGATCCTCTCCGGCCACGGGGTAGACGCAATAGTGTGCGCCAATGACCTGCTTGCCGTCGGCGCCCTCGCGGCCGCCCGGGACCTGGGCCGCCGGGTTCCTGCGGACCTGGCATTGGTTGGCTGGGACAACATTGACGAGGTCCGCTATACCTCCCCGGGCATCACCTCCGTGGCGCCGGATCTGGAGGCGCTGGCCGAGGCAGCCCTGTCCTCAGTACTTGGGGAACTCGACGGCGAGGTCGTCATTCCCCACCGGGTGGTGGAGCGGGCATCGTCCGCACCTGCGGACCCGGCAACCGTCTGAGGCAGATCCAGCTCGACGAGGAGATGGTCCAACTCCGCAAAATTCTAACGTTGCAATATTTGCCGGGCTGAGGTTGACTGGGATCACAATTTGCTGCCGCTCGAAGGACTTTTCATGACCCTCCCCGCGTTTGATCCCC
>NZ_JASDDG010000036.1 GCF_030407495.1 Arthrobacter sp. APC 3897
TTAGTTAGGTGAGCACAGCCAAGACATCTCCGGAAACCATGGACACCGCAGCCGCCGTCGAATCGGTCAGCACAGATACCCCGCCCAGCGACAACCTGCGTGAGGAGTATCAGGGGCTGGCGGACCAGGTGCGGAAATACCGTTTCGCGTACTACAACGAAGACGCTCCGCTGGTCTCCGATGCCGAGTTCGACGAACTGTACCGGCGGCTCGAAGAACTCGAGGCGCTGCATCCGGAACTCGTCAGCAATGATTCACCCACCCAGGAAGTCGGCGGAGAGGTCTCCGCGGCGTTCACTCCGGTGGAGCACCTTCAGCGCATGTACAGCCTGGAGGACGTCTTCTCGCTGGATGAACTCGACGCCTGGGTGCGCAAGGCCGAAGCCTCAGCGGCGAACATTGCCCCTGATGCCAAGATCAAATGGCTCACGGAGCTCAAGATTGACGGTCTTGCCGTGAACCTCCTCTACCGCAACGGTGAGCTTGTCCGGGCCGCCACCCGCGGCGACGGCACCACCGGTGAGGACATCACGCACAACGTGCTCACCATCAAGTCCATCCCGCGGGTGCTCACCGGTGAGAACATCCCCGCGGAAATGGAAATCCGCGGGGAGGTCTTCATTCCCTCCAAGGACTTTGCCCGCCTGAACGAATCCATGGTTGAAGCCGGAAAGGCGCCGTTCGCGAATCCGCGCAATGCCGCCGCCGGATCGCTGCGGCAGAAGGACCCTGAAGTCACAGCCCGGCGTCCGCTGAGCATGTACGTGCACGGCATCGGTGCCAGGGAAGGCCTGGCTGCCGCCAGCCAGTCCGAAACCTACGAACTGCTGAAGCAGTGGGGCCTGCCGACGTCGCCGTATTACAAGGTTCTGGAAAGCTACGGCGAAGTGCTTAGCTACATTGCCGTCAACGGCGAGCACCGCCATGACCTCTCGCACGAGATCGACGGCATCGTGGTCAAGGTGGACGACTTCGCACTGCAGCGCGCCCTCGGCCACACCTCGCGGGTGCCCCGCTGGTCCGTGGCCTACAAGTACCCGCCGGAGGAAGTGAACACCAAGCTTCTGGATATCCGGGTGAACGTGGGCCGCACCGGCCGTGTCACGCCGTACGGGATGATGACTCCGGTCACGGTTTCCGGTTCCACCGTGGAGATGGCCACACTGCACAACCAGGACGTGGTCAAAGCCAAGGGCGTGAAGATCGGCGACATTGTGGTGCTGCGCAAGGCCGGCGACGTGATCCCCGAAATTGTGGGCCCGGTGATGGCACTGCGCGACGCGCAGGATCCGCCGGTCCGGGACTTCGTGATGCCCACCCATTGCCCCTCCTGCGGCACGGAGCTGAAGCCGGCCAAGGAAGGGGACGTGGATATCCGCTGCCCCAATGCCAAGTCCTGCCCCTCGCAGCTGCGTGAGCGGGTGTTCCACCTCGCCGGCCGCGGCGCGTTCGACATTGAAGCACTCGGCTGGGAAGCGGCCATTGCCCTGACGCAGCCGGCCGAGCCGCAGGTTCCGCCGCTGACCAGCGAGGCCGGGCTGTTCGACCTCAACATCGAAGACCTGGCCGACGTGCGCATTGAACGCCCCAAGCGGGTCAAGGGGGTGGTGGACGGCACCGAACTGGTTCCCTACTTCTACTCCAAGGGCACGGCGAAAAAGCCGTCCGAACCCACTGCCACCACCCGCAAACTCTTTACCGAGCTGGAAAAGGCCAAGACCCAGCCGCTCTGGCGCGTGCTGGTGGCCCTGTCGATTCGGCATGTGGGCCCGACGGCGGCCCGGGCGCTCGCCACCGCCTTCGGATCCATGGAGGCCATCCGCGCCGCGTCCGAGGAGCAGCTGGCCCACGTCGACGGCGTTGGCCCCACCATCGCAGCGGCCCTGACCGAATGGTTCGCCGAGGACTGGCACCGCGAGATCGTGGACCGCTGGGCAGCGGCCGGCGTGCGGATGGCCGATGAACGGGATGAAACGATGCCCCGCACGCTTGAGGGGATGACCGTGGTGGTGACCGGAACCCTGCCGAACTTCAGCCGGGACGAAGCAAAGGAAGCCATCATTACCCGCGGCGGAAAAGCCTCCGGGTCGGTGTCCAAGAAAACCGACTATCTGGTGGCGGGGGAGAACGCGGGTACCAAGCTGGACAAAGCAGAATCCCTGGGAGTGCCGGTGCTGGATGAAGACGGCTTCCGCAAACTGCTGGACGGCACGCTGGCGGAAGAGGGCACAGCGCTGGAAGAAGGCGCAGTGTCAGAGGAAGGAACAGCATGACACCTCCGCTGCCGGACCGCGCTGCCGTTCCCGGAAATGATCCGCTGGAGCTCCTGGACGTGGCAAGGGAGGCTGCTGCGGCGGGCGCCGCCGTGCTGGCCCGCCGGACCACCGAGGGCCTGAACGCCGTGAACAAGAGCGCCGCCGGTGACTGGGTGACGGAGTTCGACACGGCTGCCGAGCGTGCCGTCCGCGAGGTCCTGGCCCGCCGCCGTCCGCAGGACACAGTCACCGGTGAGGAGCTGGGCGCCAGTGTGCCGGACAACGCTTCCGGAATCCGCTGGTCCATCGATCCGCTGGACGGCACCACCAACTTCATCCGCAACATCGTCTATTACGCCACCTCCGTGGCGGCGGTGAACGACGGCGGCGTCTGGCTGGCCGGCGTCGTCCATGCCCCGGCGCTGGTGCGGGTCTATTCGGCCGCCCGCGGGCACGGCGCCTGGCTGGCTGAACACGGCTCTGTCCGCAGGTTGTCGGGTCCGGATCCGGAGCGGACCGGCAAGCTCCTGGGCACCGGGTTCTCCTATGACCAGGGAGTGCGTGCCGAGCAGTACACCGCCCTTGCCGGCCTGGCGGCAGGATACGCCGATGTCCGCCGGCTCGGGTCCGCAGCCCTGGACCTGTGCATGGTGGCGGACGGCACTCTGGACGCCTACCTCGAGCGCGGACTGAACGAATATGACTATGCCGCCGGAGCGTTGATCGCTGAAGAAGCCGGCGTGCCGGTACGCCGGCCGGGAACTCCGGCCGGTGATGCCGAGCGGCTTCAGGCAGTGACCGCCGCCGGTGCCGCCGTTGAAGGACGCTTCCGGCGCTAAGCGGCAGGACCCCGAACCGCCCCCCCCGGGCCGGGCAGCTGCGGCATCAGGAAGGCATGCGCGCGGCCACGATGATTTCCGGGCTGGAGGACGGGTCCAGCGGTCCGCCGTTCCAATCTCCGTACCAGTCCGCCTCGCTGAACCCGGCCCGCTCCACAAGACCTGCCAGCACATCAGCCGGAGTGAATTTCAGGGTGCTGCGGCTGGTGAAGCGCTCGCCGTCGGCCAGGAACAGCGTGCGGTCCTCGAAGGTGACCAGGACGCCGTCGGGCTCCTCCTGTACGGCGATCAGCTCCCACTCAACTTCGAGCATCCCCGCCGAGGATTCCTGCAGCGCGGGCCCCGCACTGCTGCTGTCCCATTCCAGCCAAGCCTTCACTGCGGGGTTCCGGGACTCGAAAAAGAAGATTCCGCCGGGCGACAGCCGGGAGCTCACCGCCTGAAGCGTCAACAGGATGTCAGCTTCGGGCAGCAGGCACTGAAACGCATGGCCGGTCATGACCGCGGCGTCGATGGGGCCAGCGGGCAGGTCCGCCGCCGTTCCCTCCAGCCAGGTGACCAGCTCCCCGCCGTCGCGTGACCGGGCGGCATCGAGCATTCCTGCGGCCGGATCAATACCCGTGACGGTGTGCCCTCCGCGGGCAAGCTCAACGGCAAAATTGCCAGTGCCGCAGCCGACGTCCGCAATCCTCAGCGGACCCCTTTGGCTGCTGAGGGTGCTGAGCATACCGGCGTAGAAGTCGACGTCCCAGCGGCCGGCGTTGTCCTCGTCGTAGAGAGCCACCAGGCGCGGTTCGCTGTAATGCGCATCAACCACTGCGCGTCTCCGGTTCCTCTGTTTGCTGAGGACTGCGTGCACCGCAGTTGTTGGCAGTATCAGTGCGCATGCGGGGCGCCGATGGTGTGGAGCAGGGTGTGCAGGGATTCGTCCACCAGACGGTAGCGGTGTTCACGGCCAACCTTCTCCACCACCGCCCACTCCCGGTTCCGCAGCGGGCGCAGGGACTGACTGACCACTGTCTGCGGCACCCCGGCCGCGGCGGCCAGCCGGGTCACCGAGAGACCCGGGCTGAAGTGCAGGCACAGCAGCAGCGTGAGCCGTGTGGGATCCGAGATCAGGTCAAAACGGGCAGACCATCCCGGCACGTCCACGGCAGCGGGTACGTCTGCTACCGCGTCGATGACGGCACCGGGCGACGAGGGTCTCATACCTCGAAATCCTCGCATACCTCGCATAGCTCTGAATCCTTGCAGAGCGCCGCCGCGCCGCACAACGGTGCCGCGGCTGGGAAGAAGGTAACGCAACGACAAGTTTCGAACCGATTTTGGGCGGAGGGGATGGACCGGGATAGGTATTGTTTCATCGTTATGTGCACACGCATGCATACGTCAGGAGCGCACATGCCAGAGATCAGAGGTCGGGACCTGTCCCGGCTGGCAGCAGCTGCCCTGCTGCTGACCGTAGCCGCCGGCTGCGTAGCGGATCCGGAAAATACCGGGGAAGGTGCCCCCCTGGTTCTCGCCGATGCCAATGAGCTGGGCCGGTTCAACCCCGTGGGAGGCCACGGAGACAGCGGACAGTCGCAGATCTACGACGGGCTCCTGCGGCTCGCACCCAGGGATGGTTCCTCGTCCCTGCCCGACCTGATTCCGTGGCTGGCCACAGAGATGCCGCGGAGAAACACCGAGGGTACCGAATGGACTGTCCGGGTCCGCGACGGCGTGGAGTTCACCGACGGCACTGTTCTGGACGCCGAAGACGTTGCTGCTACCTATAAGGCCGTCATCGACCCGGCCTCTGCCTCCGAGCTGGCCCCCTCCTACGACATGCTTCAGGACGTCACCGCCGGACCGGACGGAACCGTTACGTTCACCCTGAAGTATCCATACTCCGGGTTTGCCAGCCGGCTGCTGCTGGGCATTGCGCCGTCGGAGCGGCTGATGCCGGGGCTGGCTGCCGAATCATCCCTGAATACCGACCCGGTGGGGACGGGCCCCTATACGCTCGCGTCGCTGCGCCCTGACGAACTGGTCCTGACTGCCAATGAGGACTACTGGAACGGCGCGCCGGAAGTGAAAACGGTGACGATTATCCACGTGCCCGATGACAACTCGCGGGCCCAGCGGCTTCAAACGGGCGAGATCGACGGAACCGTCCTGCCGCCGAGCTTGGCCGCAGCCTACGAGGATAAGCCCGGGTACTCCCAAGAGGCCGTGGAAACGGCTGATTGGCGGGGGCTTTCCCTGCCCGCCGGAAACGCCTTCGCGAGCGATCCGCAGGCGGTTCTGGCGATGAACCTGGCGGTTGACCGCGAAGCCATGGTGGACCATGTGCTGGCCGGCCGCGGCGTTCCGGCCCATACCCCGGTGGCAGCGGTCTACGGAGACGCCTTCGACCCGGACGCCGTCTTCCCATTCGACCCCGAAGGAGCCAAAACGCTCCTGGACGAGGCCGGCTGGGTTGCAGGTGAGGACGGAAAGCGGACCCGGGACGGCGTGCCTGCGGCCTTTGACCTGGCGTACAACGCAAGCGATACCCTCCGCCGGGATCTGTCGCTGGCGTTTGCCTCGGACATGTCCGGGATCGGTGTGGACGTGACCCTTCTCGGCACCGACTGGAACGTGATCGAGGAGCGGCGCAGAGACGTCGGCATCCTCCTGGGCGGCGGCGACAAGCCCTACGATCTGGATTCGCAGCTGTTCGAAACACTCCATACGGCAGTCCCCGGAACGGGTTCTCCCTTCGCCAATCCGGGCAACACCGGAAGCGCTGAAATAGATGCCCACCTGGAGGCCGCCCGGACAAGTACGGATCCCGCCGAGCGCACGGCCCGCTACCTGGCCGTCCAGGACCTCTACGTCCAGCAACCCGGTTACGTCATGCTGGCCTTCATCAACCACAACTACATCCAGCGGGAGATGGGCTGGCAGAACATCCGGACAGTCCTGGAACCGCATGCCCACGACGTCGGGTGGGGCTTCTGGTGGAGCCTGCGCGACTGGACCAGGGAGTAGCCGGTGCCGGCACAAGCACCGCTGCTGTCCGGCCGGCAGGCAGGACGCAGACACCGGCGTGCGGACCTGCGTACGATTATCTTCCGCCGCTGCGTCCTGGCGGTGCCTGTCGTCCTGGGCGTGAGCCTGCTGGTTTTCCTGCTGGCCGGCATCTCGCCCTTCAATCCGCTGACCGCCTATCTGGGGGACCGGTACGTGCAGGCGTCGGTGGAACAGCGGCAGCAGCTCGCCGAGGCCCTCAATCTTGAGACATCATGGTTCTCCGCCTGGTTGCAGTGGATCGGTTCGGCGCTGACCGGAGACCTGGGGTACTCACGGGTATTCCGGCAGCCCGTGACGGCGGTGCTGTCCGAGCGCATGCCCTGGACTCTGCTGGTCGCCGGAACGGGGTTGTTCCTCGCCGTGGTCTCTTCGCTGCTGATGGCGGTGCGCTGCGCTTACCGGCCGGGCGGGTTCCTGGACCGGGCCGTGGGTGCGGGGGCGACCGTCCTGCAGGGATTGCCGCCGTTTGTCATCTCCCTCGGCCTGCTGGGCGTTTTTGCCGTTGCCGCGGGTTGGTTGCCCGGGGGAGGACTGGCGGATCCCGGAGCCGAGCTCAGCGCCGGTCAGGTTGCCCGCCATATGGTGCTGCCCGTACTGGCCACGGCACTGTCGCAGCTGCCGTGGCTGGTGCTCTCCCTGCGGACCTCCACGGCAGGGATTCAGGCCTCCGATGCCGTGCGCGGGGCCCGGCTCCGCGGGCTGTCCGAGCGGACCGTGGTCCGCAAACATGTGCTGCCGGCAGCTTTGGCACCGTTCATCGCGGTGCTCGGATCGCGGCTCCCCGAAGTCATCGTGGGCGCCGTGCTGATCGAGACGGTGTTTTCCTGGCCGGGGCTGGCCGCGGCCGTGGTGTCATCGGCGCAGGCCCTGGACTTTGCCCTGCTGGCCGCGCTCACGGTACTGACCACGATCACCGTCCTGGCAGCATCGCTGCTGGCTGACCTCCTGTACATGCTGCTCGATCCGAGGGTGACTGCCGATGTTTAGCTCCAGGACTTCCAGCCCCGCAACCTCCGGTCCCGCAGCCGCGTCCGTTTTGCGCCAAGTGGTTCTGCCGGAACGCAGCCGTGCCGGGAAGCGCGCAGGTGCACTCATCGGCGCGGCCGTGCTGGCTGTGATTGTGGCCTACGCCGTGTTTGTTCCACTGATAGCCGGGACGGACCAGAAGCTGACCGATTTCAGCTCCGCCCGCCTGCCGCCGTCGTCCGGCCATCTGTTCGGAACAGACCACGCCGGCCGCGACCTGTTTGTCCGGCTGGCCTCCGGACTGCGGATCTCGCTCCTGATCGCTGCCCTCTGCGCCGTGCTCGCGATGGTCCTGGGCATGCTGGTCGGCGCGGCCTCGGCAACGTTGGGCGGCCGGGCAGACCGGAGCATCATGCGCTGCATCGACGCCGTCAATGCGGTTCCGCATCTGCTGCTGGGAGTGGTGATCGTGGCGATGTTCAGGGGATCGGTCACCGCCATTGTTGCCTCGATTGCCCTGACGCACTGGACGCAGGTTGCACGGATTGTCCGCGCAGAGGTCTTGTCCCTGCGCGGGCTCGAGTACGTTGAAGCGTCCTACCTTCTGGGCAGGACGCGGACACAGGTGCTCCGCCGGCATTTCCTTCCTGCTGCGCTGGGACAGGGAACGGTGGCCACCGTGATGCTCCTGCCGCACGCCATCTGGCACGAATCAACCCTGTCATTCCTGGGCCTTGGCCTCTCCCCGGACCGGGCGTCCCTGGGCACACTGCTGCAGGAGGCGCAGACGGAAGTGATGCTCGGCGGCTGGTGGGCGCTGGCGTTCCCCGCGCTGCTTCTCGTCTGTACCACCCTGGCGATCGCCGCCTGCGGAAACGGGCTTGTCTCCACCACAGCAGGCCGGTCATGAGTGCTGCGATCAGGGCTGAAGGACACACGGTCCGGATACCGGTGGACATCCGCGGGGAGGCCGGCTGGGTGCACGCTGCCACCAGCGTTGACTTCACCGCCTGCCGGGGCCGGGTGCATGCCGTCGTGGGCGAATCGGGCTGCGGTAAGACAACCCTGGCCACGGCCATCCTCGGCATGCTGCCCGCGGGCACACGGGCCGGGGGACATCTGGAATACGTGGACCCCAACGGGCGGGCGACAGCACTGACCGGCGAAGGGCGGGCCGCGGCCGCGCGGACAGCGGGGCTGCGGGGGCGGCAGATCGGCTACGTTCCGCAGTCCGCCGCCACCTATCTCACCCCGGTCCGCCGGGTGGGGGCACAGCTGCGGGAAACCCTCCGCGAACTCCGGGGACAGGCCACAGCGGAGGAGCTGCTGGACCGGGTCCATCTGGACCCTGCCGCTTTGGAGGCATTTCCGCATGAGCTCAGCGGCGGGATGCTGCAGCGTGCAGCCCTTGCCTTCGCCCTTGCCGGGGATCCCGACGTACTGGTGGCGGATGAACCGATCTCCGGCCTGGACCCGCATCTGGCCCAGTTGACCCTGGGCCTGCTGCGCAGCATCGCGGACTCCGGCACCGCCGTCGTCCTGATCACCCATGATCTGCAGGCGCTCGCCTTGTCCGGCACCGCCGACGAGCTCTCCGTGATGTACGCAGGAAGGATTATCGAAACCGGTCCGGCGGTGCGGATCCTGACTGCGCCGGCCGAGCGCTACACCGCGGATCTGCTCGCGGCCCTTCCCGCCAACGGACTGCATCCAATGCCCGGCCTGCCGCCTGAACTGACCAATCTGCCGCCGGACTATACGTACGCGGACCGGCTGCGGGCCGCGGCGGAACTGGAGGCGGACCATGTCCGGTGAGCTCAGCGCCGTGAAGGTGGGGTTCTCTTACGGCGGCGCCGAGGTGCTGCGGAACGTCAGCCTAAGTATCGGTGCGGGCAGCCAAGTGGGCTTGGCCGGACCGTCGGGCAGCGGCAAAACCACCCTGGCCCGGGTGCTGGCCGGTCTGATCCCGCCGTCGGCGGGGCACGTGGCCTGCAACGGCGCGCCCGTCCGAAGGGGTGACGGCAGCATTGCCATGCTGTTCCAGTCTCCGCGCCGGTCCTGCAGTCCGCGGATGACGCTGCGGGCCGTGATCGCCGAGGGCATCGCCGGCGTGCGCGGGCCCCGCCGGCGCAGGGAAATTGACGCAGGCGTGCGGCAGTTCGCGGCCAGGGTCCAGCTGACCGGCGATCTGCTGGACCGGTACCCGCATGAGGTATCCGACGGTCAGCTCCAGCGTGCCTGCCTTGCCCGTGCCCTGGCCGCCCGGCCGGATTACCTCATCTGTGATGAGGCCACCGCCATGCTGGATGCCGCCACCACCGCGGCCGTGGTCCGCATCATCAGCGGGGAGGTTGCTGCCCGGAGCCTCGGGGTCCTGGCGCTGAGCCATGACCGCGAACTGCTGGAGGCCTGGTGCGGGGCCATCAAACACCTGCCGTAAGCACGGTCTGCTGCGTGTCCATGGTGACGGTTCTGTCTGGTTTTAAGCCCTGAGGGGAGAGACGCCGCCGGGGGGAGAGACTTTCAGGGGCGGGCGCGGATAATGGGAACACTCGTTTGGCATTCTCGGACCAGGAGGAATCCATGACCCGTAAGACACCTGCTGCGCCCCGGAAGACTTCCACTGCCGCAGCTGCGCGAGTCCCGGCTCCTGAGCGTGCCACTCCTGCTGATCTGGACACAGGTCATTTCGCTGAGCTGCTGGATGAACGCATCGGCCAGGCCCGGGAAAAGATTGCCTCCGTGGTGGCGGACATCCGCGAAGTGACCCTGGCGGCCAAGGACACACCGGCCGACGACGAACATGACCCCGAAGGATCCACCGTTACCGTTGAACGCAACAACGAAATGGCGCTGCTCGCCGCCGGTGAAGAGTCGCTGATCGAGTTGCTGGATGCACGGGTGCGGCTGGATGAAGGCACCTACGGGGTGTGTGAGATGTGCGGCAACCCAATCCCCGCCGAACGGCTGGAAATCCGCCCCGAGGCACGCTTTTGCGTCACCTGCGCCGCCGCGGCCCGGCGCCGCTGAGCGGCGGCTGCCGAACAGCAGTGCCCCTGGTCACGGCCGTCCATGGACCGGTGACGGGCGGCGCTAGAATCAACGGTGGAAATCAAGAACCACGCAAGGATTCGTAACCCGCATGAGCATTACCGTCCGGCAGGCCACCGAGGCTGACTTTGACGACATCCGCCGGATCACCCGTGACGCCTATCTGAGCGCCGGGTACCTCGAGGCAGACGACCCCTACGTCAAGGAGCTGGAAAACGTTGAGGACCGTGCCGCCAACGCGATGGTCTGGGTGGCGGAACTGGACGGCAGGGTAGCTGCCTCCACGGCGATCACCTTTGCCGGGCAGCCGTACACCGACATCGCCGTCGAGGGCGAACTGGAATTCCGCATGCTTGCCGTGGACCCCGCTCTGCAGCGCGGCGGGGTCGGCCGTGCCCTGGTGTCCGCCGTCGTCGACTATGCCCGCACCCTGGACGGTATCCATGCCGTCAGCCTGACCAGCATGACGCCGATGACCCGGGCCCACGCCCTGTACCGGTCGATGGGATTCGAGCGGGTGCCCGGGCGTGACTGGATTGTGCCCAACAAGGACATCCTGCTCTGGGTCTTCCGTCTGGTCCTCTGACGCGGGCTGCCGAACACACCCGAACGCTCTGCTTGAGCGGCCGCGGGGCGCAACCCTTTCGGAGAGGGCGGAGGGGTGTTTGCGCCCGTGATGTGCACGAAAGATCCAAAGAAGCGTCCCGGTTCGCTGCTCCGCCCGCGCCCGACACACGGAAAATGGCATCACCAGACGCCGTAGACTGGGACGGATACCTTTTATCCGAAAAAAGACGCATGGGAGACTCATGTCTGAGATCAATCGTGAGGCTGTGGCGCATCTGGCGCATCTGGCCCACATTGAGATGACCGAGGATGAACTGGCCAAGATGGCCGGCGAACTGGATGTCATTGTTGATTCGATCAAATCCGTAAGCGAAGTTGCCGGTGAGGACATCCCGGCCACCTCCCACCCGATCCCGCTGTTCAACGTGTTCCGCGAGGATGTTGTGGGGCAGACGCTGACCAATGAAGAAGCGCTCTCCGGTGCTCCCGACAATGCGGCCGGCCGCTTCAAGGTCCCTGCCATCCTGGATGAGGAGTAAAGACTTCCATGAATGAACTGATTACTTCGAGCGCTGCCGCCCTGGCAGACAAGCTCGCCGCCGGCGAGGTATCCGCCGTCGAGGTCACCCAGGCCCATCTGGACCGCATCTCCGAGGTGGACAGCGCCGTCAATGCCTTCCTCCACGTGAACACGGACGAAGCGCTGCAGGTTGCGGCCGACGTCGACAAGGCCCGGGCGGCCGGCGAAAAACTGCACACCCTGGCCGGCGTGCCGATTGCCATCAAGGACCTCATTGTCACCAAGGGCCAGCCCACCACGGCCGGCTCCAAGATGCTTGAGGGCTGGATGAGCCCGTACGACGCCACCGTCATTACCCGGATCCGTGCCGCACGCATGCCGATGCTGGGCAAGACCAACCTGGATGAATTCGCCATGGGTTCCTCCACCGAGCACTCCGCGTTCGGTCCCACCCGCAACCCCTGGGACCTGGACCGCATTCCCGGCGGTTCCGGCGGCGGTTCGGCTGCAGCCGTTGCAGCCTTCGAGGCTCCGCTGGCACTGGGCACCGACACCGGCGGATCCATCCGCCAGCCGGCCGCCGTCACCGGCTCCGTAGGCGTCAAGCCCACCTACGGCGGGGTGTCCCGCTACGGCGCCATTGCCATGGCCTCCTCGCTGGACCAGATTGGCCCGGTATCGCGCACCGTCCTGGATGCCGCCCTGCTGCAGGAAGTCATCGGCGGACATGATCCCCGAGACTCCACCTCGCTGCCCGATCCCGTGGGAAACCTCGTGGAAGCCGCCCGCAACGGCAACGTGGCAGGCATGCGGATCGGCGTCATCAAGGAACTGCAGGGCGAAGGCTACGAGGCCGGCGTCCTGGCCCGCTTCTCCGAGTCCCTGGAGCTGCTCAAGGATGCCGGCGCGGAAATTGTTGAGGTCTCCTGCCCCAACTTCAAGTACGCCCTGGGCGCCTACTACCTGATCATGCCGTCCGAGGCTTCCTCGAACCTGGCCAAGTATGACGGCGTCCGGTACGGTCTGCGTGCCCTGCCCGCCGACGGTCCCATGACCATTGAGCGCGTCATGGGCGCCACCCGCGCCGCCGGTTTCGGCGACGAAGTTAAGCGCCGCATCATCCTGGGCACCTACGCCCTGTCCGCCGGCTACTACGACGCCTACTACGGCTCGGCGCAGAAGGTGCGTACGCTGATCCAGCGCGACTTCGACGCCGCGTTTGCGCAGGCCGACGTGCTGATCTCCCCGACCTCGCCCAACACGGCGTTCAAGCTGGGGGAGAAGCTGGACGATCCGCTGGCGATGTACCTGAATGACGTTGCCACCATCCCGGCCAACATGGCCGGTGTTCCGGGCATTTCCATTCCCGGCGGCCTGGCCGACGGACTGCCCGTGGGCATCCAGTTCCTGGCCCCGGTCCGCGAAGACGCCCGCCTGTACCGCGCCGGCGCAGCCCTGGAAGGCCTGCTGGAACAGAAGTGGGGCGGCCCGCTGCTGGCCTCCGCACCCGTACTCGGAGGAGTCAAGTAATGTCTGTGCACATCCAGGACGAGACCCTGTCCTTCGAAGAGGCCATGGAGAAGTACGATCCGGTGCTCGGCTTTGAGGTCCACGTGGAGCTCAACACCAACACCAAGATGTTCTCCGATGCGCCCAACGTTTTCGGCGACGAGCCGAACACCAACGTCACTCCGGTGTGCCTGGGCATGCCGGGCGTGCTGCCGGTGGTCAACAAGACCGCAGTGGAGTACTCGATCCTGATCGGTCTGGCGCTGAACTGCAAAATCGCCGAATCCTGCACCTTTGCCCGGAAGCAGTACTTCTACCCGGACACGCCCAAGAACTTCCAGACCTCCCAGTACGAAGATCCCATTGCGTACGACGGGTACCTGGACATCGAACTGGAAGACGGCACCGTGTTCCGCGTCGAGATTGAACGGGCGCACATGGAGGAAGATGCCGGCAAGCTCACCCACATGGGCGGGGCCGCCGGCCGCATCCAGGGCGCCGACTTCTCCCTGGTGGACTACAACCGTTCCGGCGTTCCGCTGGTGGAAATTGTCACCAAGCCGATCGAGGGTGCCGGTTCGCGCGCACCCGAGCTGGCCAAGGCCTACGTGGCCGCGGTCCGCGAGATCGTCAAGAACCTGGGTGTCTCCGATGCCAAGATGGAACGCGGCAACGTGCGCTGCGACGCCAACGTTTCGCTGCGCCCGCACGGCCAGGAAAAGTTCGGCACCCGCTCCGAAACCAAGAACGTGAACTCGCTGCGCGCCGTCGAACGCGCCGTCCGCTTCGAGATCCAGCGCCACGCCGCAGTCCTGGAATCCGGCAACAAGATTGTCCAGGAAACCCGGCACTGGCACGAGGACACGCGCTCGACGACGTCGGGCCGTCCCAAGTCCGACGCCGACGACTACCGCTACTTCCCGGAGCCGGATCTGGTTCCCGTGGTTACCACGCCGGAATGGATCGAAGAGCTGCGTTCCCGCCTGCCGGAGCCGCCCGCCGAGCGCCGCAAGCGTCTGCAGGCCGACTGGGGCTACTCCGATGCCGAATTCCGCGACGTGGTTAACGCCGGTGTCATGGATTCCATCGAGGAGACCATTGCCGCCGGAGCCTCCGCACAGGTGGCCCGCAAGTGGTGGATGGGTGAAGTATCCCGCCGCGCCAAGGAAGCCGAAGTGGAGCCCACCGAGGTTGGCGTCAGCCCGGCTCTGATTGTTGAGCTGGACCGCCTGATCCAGGCCGGCAAGATCAACGACAAGCTGGCCCGCCAGGTGCTCGACGGCGTGCTCGCCGGGGAAGGCACCCCGGAGGAAGTCATCGAGGCGCGCGGCCTGGCCGTAGTGTCCGACGACGGACCCCTGCTCGAAGCCATCGACGCCGCCCTGGCAGCCCAGCCCGACGTCGCGGACAAGATCCGCGGCGGCAAGGTCCAGGCCGTCGGCGCCATTGTTGGCGGCGTCATGAAGGCCACCCGCGGACAGGCCGATGCCGGCCGCGTGCGCGAGCTGATCCTGGAACGCCTCGGCGTGCAGGGCTAGCCCCGGCCGTCGAATAAGAACCGAATAAGCACCGCATCAAGGCGGCCGGCCCCGGGACCTCCCGGGGCCGGCCGCCTTTAACGGCAGCCCCGGACGGTGATGCACCCGGCGTCATGCGGAGCGCATTGGCGCGCACCGGGCAGACGCCCGACGTGCCTGACGGTAGGGTGCTGGCATGGCCAATCATCCCGCAGCGGAAATCCAGGTGGATACGGACCTTGTGCGCCGTCTGTTGCGTGAACAACAGCCCGCGCTGGCGGATGAGCCGCTGCAGCTGGTCGCCAACGGCTGGGACAACTACATCTTTCGGCTCGGCACTGTGCATGCTGTCCGCCTGCCCCGGCGCCGTGTTGCGGTGCAGCTGGCGGCCAACGAGCAGCAATGGCTTCCCGGGCTCACAGCGGATCTTCCGGTTGCAACCTCGGCTCCCGTCTTTGCCGGCCGCCCCTCGGAGGTGTTTCCCTGGCCCTGGAACATCACGCGCTGGTTTGCCGGATCCGAGGTTTCGCTGCAGCCCCGGGACCGCAATGTTGAACTGGCCGCTCCGCTGGCCGGGTTCCTGAACGCCTTCCACCGCCCCGCCCCGCCGGACTATCCCCGGAATCCCGTACGCGGCGTTCCGCTCTCCGTCCGCGACAACGCAGTTCAGGAGCGGCTGGCCAGCGGCATGGTCCCGCACGCTGCCCGGGTCCGGGAACTCTGGGAGGCCGCAGCCGTGCTGCCCCCGTGGCCCGGCCCGGACCTGTGGCTTCACGGTGACCTGCATCCCGCCAACCTGGTGGGCAGCCCCGACGGCGGGCTGCAGGCCGTCATTGATTTCGGGGACCTGACCGCCGGGGATCCGGCGACGGACCTGGCCGCTGCCTGGCTGGTCTTTGACCAGTACGGGCGCAGTGCTTTCCGTTCCGCCCTTGGGCCTCAATATGACGCCGATCCGTACGTCTGGGGCAGGGCGCGGGGATGGGCGGTGTGCATGGCCTCCGCCCTTCTCGCCCATTCCGACGATCATCCGGGAATGTACCTTGTGGGGTCGGAAACCCTGATGGAAATCCTGACCGATGTGCAGGATTGGGTGTGAGGATGGCAGTACAGGAGCAACGAAAGACGGGGGAGAAAACGGTGGATTGTGACATCTTGGTGGTCGGCGGCGGGATAGCCGGATTGTCCCTGGCCTCAGCGCTGGCCGGCCGGACCGATGTGTTGGTGGCGGAAGCCGAACCGACACTGGGTTTCCACACCTCTTCCCGCTCCGCCCGGCAGCTCATACCCAGCTACGGGCCCGCGGTCATCCAGGACCTTACCGTGCGAACGCTGGCCCTTATCCGGGCCCTTGAGGTCCACCTGCCCAAGCCTGTCCTCACGGCACGCAGTTTCCTGCTGGTCGGCAGTGAGGAAAGTGTGCGGGACCGTGCCAGCGGCCACATGCATCCCATTACGCCGGCACAGATGATGGCGCTGGCACCTGAACTGAAGCCGGGACACTTCCCGGCCGCGGGACTGGACACCACATCCGTTGGCTGCGACACCGACGCGCTGATGGACTACCACCGACGGCGGATCCTGGACCGCGGCGCCCGCATCCTCACCGGTGCACCGGTGAGGAGTGCATGCCGGGAAGCCGGCGGGGACAGCAACGGGCGCTGGGTCACGGAGGCGGGGGAGCAGAGCATCACCTCCCGCGTGGTGGTCAACGCCGCCGGAGCCTGGGCCGACGAGCTGGCAGACCTTTACTCAGTCCGCAGGCGCGGACTGCAGCCGTACCGCCGCACTGCCGCCGTCGTCGACGTCGAACACCCGCTGGCCGATGGCGCCCCCATGGTGGCGGACGCGGATGAAACCTTCTACTACCGGGCGGACGGGAACCGGGTCCTGGTGTCTCCGTCAGAGAGCGTTCCCAGCGCTCCGATGGACGCCCGGCCGCATCCCGGGGACGTTGCGGCGCTGGTTGAACTCGTCAATTCCGTAACCACGCTGGGCATCACGGGGATTGTCCGGTCCTGGACCGGGCTGCGCACCCAGACCGCCGACGGCCTTCCTGTGGTGGGGTACGACGACGTCGTTCCCGGGTTCTTTTGGCTCGCCGGACAGGGCGGTTACGGCTTCCAAACCTCGTCCGGCCTGGCCGAAACCGCGGCCGCAATGCTGCAGGGAGAAGAGCCGGAATTGCCGGTCGCTGAGGCACTGAGTCCGGCCCGTCCCGGACTGTGACCAAAATCTCATCACCACTGCGTAACGAATCGGGTGCAAGTGAGTGTGGATGGTCATATTCACAGGCCCGGGTGCCTACAGTTGAAGGATAAAGCCAGGCTGGCTTTTTCTTCTTTTTAGATCCACCTTTTGCTTGAAAGGTCTGTCCCAGTGTCAGATATTTTGCCGCCACAACTGAATGGCGCGCAGCAGAGTTCGCTCTACGTCAAAATCCGAACAATCGTGACCGTTATCTCCGGAGTCTGGCTGATTCTGGCCCTAACGGGGTTTGGATTCTTTTCCGGCGGAACCACATCTCTGGCCCTTTCCCTGATCCTCATGTATGCAACGGGTGCGGCCCTGATTGTCGTGATCGCCGCCGTCTACCGGGCCGTCAAAAAAACGGCCCTTCGGCGCAGCGAAACCGCGCCCGAGGATACCGCCGCCCTGGCATTCATCGACACCACCCGTTCCGCAGCGAATGAGCTTCTTGCCGCTCTGCGTCCGGCGCCGCCGACCGGCCGTGCCTATGACCCCTCCGGCCGCGCCGTGGGGCCGGCCGTGTCGATGATTGACGCAGTGGCCGCTGCGCGCGCGGCATCGAAAGCGGCAGTGGCCTCCTTGACTTCCGGCCAGGCCGATGCGGGCCGGACGGATCGACCGGCCGCAAAGGGCCAGGCTCCTGCGGGAAGGGTGCCTGCCGCCAGGCATGCGTCGAGTATGCCTCCCGCCCGGAAGTTTGCCGCCAAGGCTGCATCCAGGCCTGCGGCTGCCAAGAAGCCCGCACCGGTGTCAGTGGACACGGCATCTGCGTCGAAGCCCGCCGCCGGAAAGACTTCCGGCAAGACTTCCGGCAGGGGTGCCGGCAAGACTCCGGGCAAGAGTGCCGGCAACAGTGCGAAGAAGAAGACCGTTCCGCCGGTCTCCGGCCCCACGGCGTCCCCTGTCTGTGCCTCACCGGCCAAGGGAGGCCGGCGGCCTGCGCTTGTCCTGGCAGTCAGCAATCCCGTTCCCGAGGCCGTACGGAAAATGCATGGGGCGTTGACGCGGCAAAAAGCCTCCTGACCTGCCTCAATGCGGGTTCACCCCGTGTTCAGGGAGTTGCCAGCTTTCCTCCAGTTCCTGCCCAGTCAGGGGGGTTAACGTAGTTAATACCTCATAAGGGTGCGAGTGATGAATGGATAGAGTAGTGACCTATCCGGGCGCCGGCAGACCAGGGTTGTTCCCCCCAACCAACCCACGGTCTGCCGGCGCTTTTCTTTGCCCAAAAGCTGCCGTCCCAGAGCAGTCACGCAGTACTGAAAGTCCCGAACTCGCCCGTCGCTTCTGACCAGGAGTCCTGCACGGCATTGACGCTGCCTGGAGCAGCCGGCGAATTCAGCCACTGCAGCAGCTCCTCCAGGGCAGGCCCGGAACCCTCAGCGACCACCAGCACTGATCCGTCGATCCGGTTCTCGACCACGCCGGTCAGCCCGAGGCGGAGTGCCTGCTGCAGGGTCCGGTAGCGGAACCCCACCGCCTGGACATTTCCGGTGATCCGGGCCGTCAGACGGCGGGCAGGGGCGGCAGCATCCTGAGGTGTCATGGGCTCAGCGTAACGGCGTGCCCAGCACAGAGTCAGCAGCAGCGAGCAGGGAACCGTCTGCCAAGGCCATCCTGCAGGCCTCAATTTCCGGAGCCAGGTACCGGTCCGGTCCGGGGCCGGGCACCACGGCACGCAGCGCCGCCCGCACCGCGGTGACCGCGGGGGCGCTGCGGGAAGTGGAAACGCCGCCGTCGCGCATGTCCAGTGCGCGGGCCGCCGTCATCACCTCGATCGCCAGGACCCGGGTGAGTCCGTCGAGGGCGCGGCGCAGTTTGAGCCCCGCCGCCCAGCCCATGGAGACATGGTCTTCCTGCATGGCCGATGAGGGAATGGAATCAACCGAGGCAGGGACCGCCAGCCGCTTGAGCTCGGACACGATTCCGGCCTGCGTGTACTGGGCGATCATGTGGCCGGAATCCACTCCCGGATCGAAGGCCAGGAACGCATTGAGTCCGTGGCTGCGCGAGCGGTCCAGGAAGCGGTCGGTCCGGCGTTCGCTCATGGACGCCACATCGGCGACGGCGATGGCCAGGAAGTCCAGCACGTAGCCAACGGGGGCGCCGTGGAAGTTGCCGTTGGATTCGAGGCGTCCGTCCAGGGTTACCACCGGGTTGTCGATGGCCGAAGCCCGCTCACAGGCGGCAACGGTTTCGGCGTGCTGCAGGGTTGACCGGGCGGCACCGTGGACCTGCGGTGCGCAGCGCAGCGAGTAGGCGTCCTGGACGCGGGTGAAGCCGCCGGTCTTTTGGTCCTCGATCAAGGCCGATCCAGCCAGGACGGCCCGGATATTGGCAGCTGATTCCGCCTGCCCCGGCTGGGGCCGCAGCGCCTGCAGATCCGCGGCAAACACGGCGTCGCTGCCCAGCAGGCCCTCAACACTCATGGCTGCTGCCAGGTCAGCGGTGGACAGCAGCAGGTGCAGGTCGGCAACGGCCAGCGTGAGCATGCCCAGCATGCCGTCCGTGCCGTTGATCAGCGCCAGGCCTTCCTTTTCCTGCAGCTCAACCGGTTCCAGCCCGGCCGCAGCCAGCGCGTCCGCGGCCTGCAGGAGCTCGCCGTCGGCCGTGCGGACCCCGCCTTCCCCCGTCAGGGCCAGCGCGCAGTGGGAGAGGGGCGCGAGGTCACCCGAGCAGCCCAGTGACCCGTACTCGCCAACCACCGGGGTAATGCCGGCATTGAGCAGCCCGGCATAGGAAAGGGCCACCTCCGGGCGGACCCCGGTGCGTCCGGTGGCGAGGGTGGCCAACCGGTTCAGCATCAGGGCCCTGACCACTTCGCGGTCAACTTCAGCACCAGACGACGCCGCATGGCTGCGGATCAGGGAGCGCTGCAGCTGCCTGCGCTGTTCAGGGACGATCTGCTTCACTGCAAGGGCGCCGAAACCGGTGGAGACACCGTAGTGCGGCTTGTCGTCCGCGGCGAGTTCCTCGATGACCCTGCGCGAGGCTGTCATGGCAGCGAGTGCCTCGGCCGCCAGCGTGACGGCCGCGCCGTGCCGGGCCACGGCAACAATGTCTTCCGCCGTCAGGGCGCCGGTTCCCAGCTCGACGGTGGTCCGGGGGTTCTGCAGTGTTTCCATCTCCATATCTGAGCATGGGAACCCAAGGCCGCAGCAGAGCTCTGATTCCCTGTCTGGGATTCCAGACACTGCACTAGACTCGGCACATGCCAGAGAGGTACTTCCGGGTTCAGGTTCCCGCCGCTGCACAAGTCCTGTCGATCCTGAGGTATCTGGGAACGCAGGCCGGCCCCGTCAGCGCCACCGCCGTCTCCCGGGACCTCTCGCTGCCGCGGTCCACCACCTATCACCTGCTGGCGGCCCTGGTCGCCGACGGGTTTGCCGTTCATTTGCCGGAGGAGCGCAAATACGCCCTCGGCGCGACGGCACATGAGCTCGGCACCGGCTACGCCCGGCAGGCACCGCTGCAGCGGCTGGGCCGGTTTCCGCTGCGAAAGCTGGTAACCCGGGCCTGCCTGACCGCGCACCTGGCCGTGCTGCAGGGCACCGATGTCATTTATGTGATCGAAGAGCGGGCACCGAAACAGCTGCCCCTGGTGACCGACGCCGGCATCAGGCTTCCGGCCCACCGCACCGCCAGCGGGCGCGCAATGCTGGCCCAAATGACGGACGCGCAGCTGCGGGCG
This sequence comes from Arthrobacter sp. APC 3897, assembly GCF_030407495.1. Classification (GTDB taxonomy): domain Bacteria; phylum Actinomycetota; class Actinomycetes; order Actinomycetales; family Micrococcaceae; genus Arthrobacter_B. The sequence continues at coordinate 20,220 of NZ_JASDDG010000036.1, forward strand.
CTCTACCCGGATTCAGAGACGCTGCGCTCCGGCCGCACCGGCGCTGCCGCCCTGACCGGACTCCTGGCACGGGTGCGTGAATGCGGTTATGCCTGGGAGGAAAACGAAGTGACTGACGGGTTCTCTTCCATCGCGGTGCCCGTCCTGGACCGCTCCGGCCGGGCGGTTGCCAGCGTTACGCTCACAGCAGCAAACCGATTGTCAGCGGGTTCAACGGGTCCCGCCGCACTGCGGGGGATTCCAGCCTTCGCTGCCGACCAGCTGGCCGGAGTTTCCCGGTGCGCTGCCGAAATCTCGCGCAGGCTTGGTGCCCAGACGCCGCAGCACGCCTGATCACCTGTTGTCTGGAATCCCAGACGGCCCGGTTTTCCCCTCCAGAGGGACCGGAGGTCTCGGTTACCGTCTGGTCATGGCTACCAACTCCGATCCGTCCCGCAGCATCCGGTCTCCGCGAGGAACGTCCCTGACAGCTAAGAGCTGGCAGACGGAAGCACCCCTTCGGATGCTCATGAACAACCTGGACCCCGAAGTTGCCGAGCGGCCGCAGGACCTGGTCGTCTACGGCGGGACCGGCCGCGCCGCACGCAGCTGGGAGGCGTACGATGCGATCGTCCGCACCCTGTCCACCCTGGCCGACGACGAGACTCTGCTGGTCCAGTCCGGCAAGCCCGTGGGGGTGTTCCGGACCAACGAGTGGGCACCGCGGGTGCTGCTGGCCAACTCCAATCTGGTGGGTGACTGGGCCACCTGGCCCGAGTTCCGCCGGCTGGAGGCCGAGGGCCTGATGATGTACGGCCAGATGACGGCCGGGTCCTGGATCTACATCGGCACGCAGGGCATCCTGCAGGGCACGTATGAGACCTTCGGCGCCGTTGCCCGGAAGCTCTTCAACGATGAAAACGCCACCCTCGCCGGCACTCTGACCCTCACCGGCGGCTGCGGCGGCATGGGCGGCGCGCAGCCGCTGGCGGTGACACTGAACGGGGGAGCGGTGCTGGTTGTCGACGTGGATGAGGCACGCCTCCGCCGCCGCGAGGGCAAACGCTACCTGGACGAGGTGGCACCGGACCTGGACACCGCCGTCGCGCGGGTCATGGCTGCCAGGAACGAGAAGCAGGCACTGTCGGTGGGACTGGTGGGTAATGCCGCCGAGGTGTTCGAGGAACTGCTCCGCCGCCAGCTCGCCGGGGAGATCAGCGTTGACATTGTCACGGACCAGACCTCCGCCCACGATCCGCTGAGCTACCTTCCGGCCGGAGTGCCCCTGGAGCACTGGACTGCCGAAGCCGAGGCCGATCCCGAGGGATTTACGAAGAAGGCCCGCGAATCCATGGCCCGCCAGGTCACCGCGATGGTGGGCTTCCGGGATGCCGGCGCCGAGGTGTTCGACTACGGCAACTCCATCCGTGACGAAGCCCGCCTGGGCGGCTGTGAGCGGGCGTTCGAATTCCCGGGGTTTGTTCCCGCCTACATCCGCCCGCTCTTCTGCGAAGGCATGGGCCCCTTCCGCTGGGTGGCGCTCTCCGGGGATCCGCAGGACATCGCGGTCACGGATGCGGCGATCAAGGATCTGTTTCCGGAAAACGCCCGGCTGCACCGCTGGCTGGACGCTGCCGCCGAGCACGTGGAATTTGAGGGGCTGCCGGCCCGGATCTGCTGGCTGGGCTACGGCGACCGGGCCAAAGCTGGTCTGCTGTTCAACCGGCTGGTGGCCGAGGGCAGGGTCAGCGCGCCCATCGTGATCGGCCGCGACCATCTGGACTCCGGCTCCGTGGCCTCGCCCTACCGCGAGACCGAAGCGATGGCCGACGGGTCCGACGCCGTTGCGGACTGGCCCCTGCTCAATGCCATGCTGAACACCGCCTCAGGCGCCACCTGGGTCTCCATCCACCACGGAGGCGGCGTGGGAATTGGCCGTTCGATCCACGCCGGCCAGGTGTCGGTCGCGGACGGCACCGAGCTGGCTGCACGCAAACTGGAGCGGCTCCTCACCAATGACCCGGGCACCGGCGTGATCCGCCACGCCGACGCCGGATATGAGCGCGCCTCCGATGTTGCCGCCGAGCGCGGCGTCCGTATCCCGATGGCAGAGTAGGAACACACCATGGATTTCACCACGGGCAGCCCCGGGTCTGATCACCACGACGCCCGTGGCGTTCCTGCTGGTGGGAGCATAGGGACGGTGAACACAACAAACGTCAACACCCTGCTGAGATCCATCGAAAACACCGGCCGTGACAGGCGCCGCGGCGGCTACAGCCGTCCGGTGTACTCCGCTGCGGAACGGGACCTGCGCGAGTGGTTCACGGCCGAGGCCTCCCGCCGGGGGCTGCCCGTGGAGACGGACCGCAACGGCATCCTGTGGGCCTGGTGGGACCTGTCCGGCGGGACTGCGGAAACATCAGCAGAACCGGAGCGCCGCGGCGCACTGGTGACCGGATCCCATCTGGACTCCGTGCCCGGCGGGGGTGCATTCGACGGACCGCTCGGTGTGGCCAGCGCCCTGGCGGCCGTGGATCTGCTGCAGGCCCGGGAAGCTGCAGGCAGCCTGGTCCGTAACCGGGCCCTCGCCGTCGCGGTGTTCCCGGAGGAGGAAGGCTCCCGCTTCGGGGTTGCCTGCCTCGGCTCCCGGCTGCTGTCCGGTGCCATCGAGCCGGCTAAAGCTCTGGCCCTGCGCGACGCCGACGGCAACAGGTTTGCCGACGTTGCCCGAGCCAACGGCCTGGACCCGGAGCTGATGGGACGTGACGATGCGGTGCTGGCCCGCATCGGAGACTTTGTGGAACTGCATGTGGAGCAGGGCAGGGGCCTGAACACTGAAGAGTTCACCGATGCCGCCGGACGCGGACCCGCCGTCGCGGTGGCAGGCTCCGTCCTGGGCCACGGCCGGTGGTGCTTCTCCATCACCGGCCAGGGCAACCATGCCGGCACCACGCTGATGGCGGACCGGTCTGATCCCATGGTTGCGGCAGGGCAGCTGATCGTGGCCGTGCGCCAGACCGCCGCCGCCCAGGCCGATGCCCGCGCCACTGTTGGCCGGCTGGAACCTGTCCCGGGCGGAACCAACGTCATTGCCTCCCGGGTGGACCTGTGGCTGGACGTCCGCCACCCCGATGACGCCGTGACTGCCGCGCTGGTGGAAAAAATCCACGGCCGGGCCCAGCGGATTGCCGCGATGGAGGGCTGCACCGTCCGCCTGACCGAGGAATCCTACTCCGGTACCGTCCATTTCGATGCCGCTCTCCAGCGCTCCCTCGAACAATCAGTGGCCCGGACCGTCCCCGGTGCCCCGGTCCTGGCGACCGGCGCCGGGCACGATGCCGGAGTGCTGGCCGCGAGGGTCCCCGCGGGCATGCTGTTTGTCCGCAATCCCTCGGGAATCAGCCACTCGCCGGAGGAATACGTGGAGGATGCCGATGCGGAGCTCGGTGTCACCGCGCTTGCCGACGCCCTGCAGGACCTGCTGTGAGCACACCGGAACGGCAGTCGTCTTTCTGGTGCGAGCAGGCCTGGGTGGACGGTGCCGTGGCCGCCGGTGTCCGGCTGGAAGTCGCTGCCTCCGGGACGGTGGCAGCGTCGGAAAGCGGAGTGCCGGCCCGGCTGGGCGACTGCCGGCTGCCCGGCGTGACCTTCCCGGCGGCGTCGAATGCCCACTCCCACGCCTTCCACCGGATCCTGCGCGGACGCACGCACGACGGCGGCACCGGCAGTTTCTGGACCTGGCGCGAGCAGATGTACGGCGCCGCCGCTGCGCTGACCCCGGAGCTGTATGAGCAGCTCGCCACGGCGGTGTTTGCGGAAATGGTTGTCACCGGCTGGACCTCGGTGGCCGAATTCCACTACGTCCACCACCGGCCGGACGGCAGCGCCTATCCGCAGGAACACGCGATGGAACGGGCGCTGGCACGGGCCGCCGTCGCCGCCGGCATCCGTCTGACCCTCCTGGACACCTGCTACCTGGCGGGCGGTTTCGATGCGCCCCTGACCGCGGGGCAGCTGCGCTTCGGAGACCGCGGCGGCGCCGCCTGGCTGCAGCGCCTGGCCTCCCTGCGCGCTGCGTTTGCCCAGGAGTTCGATCCTGAGCAGGTGAGTGTGGGTGCTGCCCTGCATTCGGTGCGCGGGGTGCCGGAGGCTGACCTGGACCTGATCTCCCGGGAGCTCCCCGCAGACCTGCCGCTGCACATCCACCTGTCCGAACAGCCCGCCGAAAATGAGGCATGCCTGGAAGCGACCGGACTCACGCCGGCCCTGCTGCTGGCCAAACACGGGCTGCTGACCCGGCGGCTCTCAGCGGTTCACGCCACCCACCTGAGCGGAGCAGACATCACCGCCCTCGGAGCTGCCGGGGCAACGGTGGTCATGTGCCCCACCACGGAGGCGGATCTTGCCGACGGCATCGGCCCCGCGGAGGATTTGCGGGCGGCCGGCGCCCGGATAGCGCTGGGCACCGACCAGCACGCCGTCATCGATCCCTGGCTGGAGATGCGGGCGCTGGAACACGGCGAACGGCTCCGCTCCGGGGAACGCGGCCGGTTTGCCCCCGCGGACCTGCATGCGGCGGCATCGGCCGCCGGAACGGACGCACAGGGGCGGCGGGCTCCCGGGCTCGCTCCGGGCAGCAGCTGCGATCTCATGTCAGTGGATCCCGGAACCCTCCGCACGGCGGGCTCGTTCCCCGGGCAGCTGGCACTTTCCGCCACGGCGTCGGATGTCCACACCGTCGTCGTCGGCGGCCGCATCCTGGCCCGCCGCGGCCGGCACGCCGTACTGGGCGACCCGGCTGCCCTGCTGTCCGCCGCCGCCGCTGCCATGGACGGGGAAGCGTCCCAGCCTGCCGCCGTCATGCCAGCCACCCCCTTTCCAGCCGCCGCAACGGAAGTCCCATGAGCACATCCACCGCACGCAGTACCCCCGGATCCATACTGATCACCAACATCGGCGAGCTTTCCACCCAAGATGAAACCCGCGGCCGCACCGTGCTGCAGGATGCGGCTGTGGTCTTCGAGGGGGAGCGGATCAGCTGGATCGGTGCGGCTGCCGATGCGCCGCCCGCTGATGAGATGGTCGACGCCGGAGGACGGGCCGGTCTTCCGGGCTGGGTGGATTCGCATACGCACCTGGTCTTTGCCGGGGACCGAGGCGCGGAGTTCGAGGCCCGGATGGCGGGGGAGTCCTACGCCGCCGGCGGCATCGCCGTCACCACCGAAGCCACCCGGGCCGCCACGGATTACGATCTGACCCGGCTGCTGCTGGCCCGCGTCGCCGAGGCGGCGGCAGGCGGCACCACCTATCTGGAGACCAAAACCGGGTACGGGCTGAACGTGGAAGAAGAACGGCGGCATGCGCGCATTGCCTCCACGGTGGCGAACCAGGTGACGTATCTGGGGGCGCATCTGGTTCCGGCCGGCGCCGATGCCGAGGACTACACGGACCTGGTCTGCACCGGGATGCTCGAAGCCGTGCTGCCGTATGTGCAGTGGGCCGACGTCTTCTGTGAGACGGGCGCCTTCACCGAGGACCAGTCGCGCCGGGTTCTGCAGGCCGGCCGCGATGCCGGCCTGGGGCTGCGGGTGCACGGCAACCAGCTGGGCCACGGTGCCGGTGTGCGGCTCGCCGTTGAGTTCGGCGCCGCCAGCGTGGATCACGTCAACCACCTGACGGACGACGACGTTGCCGCCCTTGCCGGTACCTGGACGCAGTGGAACGATGCCGGCCCGGAATCCGACGGTACTCCCGGGACGGTGGCCACCTGCCTGCCTGCCTGCGATCTGTCCACCCGGGCACCGCTGGCTCCGGCCCGGAAACTGCTCGACGCCGGGGTACAGGTGGCGCTGGCCTCCAACTGCAATCCGGGCACCTCCTACACCAGCTCCATGAACTTCTGTGTGGCCACCGCCGTGCTGCAGATGGGCCTGACCGTTCAGGAGGCACTGCGGGCCGCAACCTTCGGCGGCGCGCTCGCCCTGCGCGTGCACACCGGCCAAGACCGGGACGGGCAGCGGGCGGTGGGCTCACTCGCCGTCGGGCACCGTGCCGACCTGCAGCTGCTCAACGCTCCCTCGGCGGCGCATCTGGCCTATCGGCCGGGGATGCCGCTCACGGGTGCCGTGTGGCGGGCCGGGCAACGGCTGGGGTTGCCGCCCCGATAGCCGATCAGGGTCCGCAGGAGGTGTGGTCCCCGCTGCATCCTGCACAATGGGAAGCATGCGTGCTGCCTACCCCTCTGTCCCCGCCGAGTCGCTGGACCCGCGGGCACGGAAGATGCTGGTCTTCGAGGTCCTGATTGTGCTGGGCCTGTCCCTGGGGCGCTCCGGCGTGTACGCCGTCGTCGAACTGTTGGAAAAGGCAGCCCAAGGGCCGCTGGCGGGGCAGACCACCACCCTGAACCCGGTCCTGGACGAGAACCCCTGGTTTGACCTCACCTATCAGCTGCTGGGCATCTTTTTCTCCCTGCTGCCCGTGGCGCTGGTCCTGTATCTGCTGACCGAACCGGGGAAATCGGCGTTCCGGCGGATCGGGTTCACCTTTGAAAAACCCCTGCGTGATTTCCTGCTGGGCGCCCTGCTGGCTGCGGTCATCTGCCTTGGAACCCTGGGCGTGTATGCCGGAGGCAGAGCGCTTGGCATCACCACCGCCCTTGTGCCCGCGGCGCTGGACACCTACTGGTGGACGCTGCCGGTGCTGATCCTTTCCGCGATGCGGCACGCGGTGCTCGAGGAAGTCATTGTGGTGGGCTACCTGTTCCTGCGGCTGCGGCAGCTGGGCTGGGGCACCCCGGCCATCATTCTCACCAGCGCCCTGATCCGGGCCAGCTACCACCTGTACCAGGGGATCGGTCCGGGCATCGGAAACTTCCTGATGGGCCTGATCTTCGGCTACGTCTATGTCAGGACCCGGCGGGTCATGCCTTTGGTCATCGCCCACGCGCTGGTGGACATGATCGGGTTTGTAGGTTTTGCCCTGTTCGGTCCTGCGATCGGCATCGGCAACTGACGGCAGCTCCTGACGGCAGCGACTGTCCTGCCGTCTCTCGCGCTGCTGCTCCCGCAGCTCAGCCGTGCAGCTCAGACCCGCCGTCCAGCTCAGACCCGCCGTCCAGCTGCTCGGCAAGACCGGAGAGCAGGATGCTCAATCCCTGATCCAGTTCAGCTTCGGGGTTGTAGTCCGCAAGAATCGGGGCAACGGCACGGAGCCGGGGAAATTCCTTCGGCGGCAGCCGGTACAGGCCAAGACGCAGAATAGCTTCCTCTTCTTCGGGATGGGCGATGAGCTCCTGCAGATCGTTCAGGATGTGTCCGTAGAGGAACGAGTAAAAGGCGCGATGGATCTGCAGGGCATTCCTCGGGGAGAATCCGGCTGTTGCGAGGAGCGCGAGGATCTGTTCAAGCGGCCGCAGCGAGCCACGGGGCCGCAGGCCCAGGGGCGTGGACAGGGGCCTGGTGACCAGCAGCTGGACTGTGTTGGGGTGCCGCAGGGCAAGCACCCGGACGTCCTGCGCGATGCGCCGCAGCTGAGCCTGCCAGTCCAACTCATCCGGACAAATCGTCAGTTCATTGAAGACCAGTTCTTCGATCCCGGCCAGCAGCGCTGCACGGTTCTCCGCGTAGCGGTAGAGACTCATTGGATCGCAGCGAAGCTCCTGCGCCAGCCGACGCATGCTCAGGGCTTCCAGCCCGTGGGTATCCACCAGTTCAAGTGCCGTGCTCAGGACCAGTTCCCTGCTCAGCCGGGCCCTTCGTGAACCCTCAGGGGCTTGGGGTTCCGGCGTTTCGGCCATGATGTGGTCCGTCCTGATCATCTTGAAGAGTGACATGCGGCAATTAAGTTGTCGGCGTGTAGGTATACACCTATAGTCTACAGCGTAGAACAGTCAACATGGTTTCGGAGAGATCAAAGCTTGCATGGCCGAGAAGCGGCCACTACACCGATTGATCAGGAGAAACACATGACTGCCCAGACAGGCACAACCCAGACTGCCGCCACCGGCGAGGCCCTTGAGGTAAACGAAGACCAGGTCCGGCAGTTCCTGGCTGAAGTGACCATACGAGACCTCGATGACAGTGAAGTCCTTCCTGTTGCCGATCTGTACGGCATGTACATCATCTGGTGTGAACAAGCCGGGACCGATCCGCTGTCCGTCCAGATCTTCTCCCACGTGATCCGTGAGGAAGGGCTGGAATCCGGACTGCTGCGCAGTGAACACGTTCTCAAGGGCGTCATGGCCACAGGGACAATTCCCGTCCAGTACATTCTCGAGACCGATAAGCCTCTAGGCCCCAACAGCGCACTGGGAAGTCTTCCTGCGTGACGGTGGCCGCACCCGGGCCTGTTGAACGGCCCTGCAGCACTCTCGTTGAGGCACTAAGGCTGGCTGTGCACGACGCAACTGAAGAAGCTACGCTGATCGATGTCGAACTTGTTGCCCGGCAGCTGGACCTGGGCATTCAGCGGTATTGGGGCGCGGATCACGGCATCGGTTCCGATGAACTGCGCGCAACCGCTCGGGACATCATGGCGGCGAGGCAGCGTTCAGGCCGCGCCCGCTGACCGGTACCAGCCGCAGCGGTTCGACAACACCGTCAGGTATGCCTGTGCGGAACGCCGAGCCAAGGAGCACACCCGCCTGTGACACTGACGACACCGTGGGGAGCGGACCTGGATCCCGAATCCGTTCTGCAGGAGTATCCCCGCCCTCAGCTTGTCCGGGACAGTTACCTCAATCTCAACGGCTTTTGGCAGTACGCCGTCACCTCGGTGCGCCGGGAGCAGCCGCCGGCGGACCGCGACTGGGACGGACAGATTCTCGTCCCGTTCTCGCCCGAAGCACCGTTGTCCGGCGTCGGGCGCCAACTCCAGCCGCAGCAGTTCCTGTGGTACCGGCGGACGGTCCGGCTGCCGGCAGGTTTCGCCCGGGAACGGGTGCTGCTGCACTTCGGCGCGGTGGACCAAAGCTGCACGGTCACGGTCAACGGCATTCAGGTGGGCGGGCACGACGGCGGCTACCTCCCCTTCTCCCTGGACGTCACGGACGCGCTGGTGTCCGGTGCCGAGCAGGAAATTATGGTGCGGGTGCGCGACATCAGCGACACGGGCTACCATAGCCGCGGCAAACAGACCCTGGACCGCGGCGGTATTTGGTACACCGCGCAGTCCGGCATCTGGCAAACGGTCTGGCTGGAGTCTGTGCCGCGGACCAGCATCTCGCGGCTGGTTCTCGTGCCGGATCTGGAGTCCGTCTCGGTGACCGTGCTGCTGGACGGGGAGAACGACGACGCCCTGTCCGCGGCGATCACCGTGTCCGCCGGCGGACGCACTGTGGCGGACGCCGTCGTCGTTCCCGGGGAAGCCGTGCGGATCCCGGTGCCTGATCCGCATCTGTGGACACCCGAGGATCCGTTCCTGTATGACCTGGACGTGCAGCTGCTGTCCGGCGGCCGGACGGTGGACAGCGTGCGCAGCTACACCGGACTGCGGACCTTTGGAACGGGACCGGATGAACGCGGCCATACCCGGCTCCTGCTCAACGGAAAACCGTACTTCCATGCCGGCTTGCTGGACCAGGGGTACTGGCCGGACGGGCTGTACACGGCGCCGTCGGATGCGGCTCTGGTGTATGACATCCAGACCGCGAAGGATCTGGGCTTCACCATGCTGCGCAAGCACATCAAGGTAGAGCCGCTGCGGTGGTATTACCACTGTGATCGGCTCGGCATGCTGATATGGCAGGACCTGGTCAGCGGCGGCCGTTCCTACCGGCATTCGGTGGTGACGGCGCCTGCCGTGGGACTGCCGCACCGTGATGACAGCGACTACGCTGCGTTTGGGCGTGCCGATGACCGCGGGCGGGAAGAGTTCCTGACGGAGCTGCGCGGCACCGTCGACCTGTTGCGTAACAGTACCTCGCTGGCAGTCTGGGTTCCGTTCAACGAGGGCTGGGGCCAGTTTGACGCGAACGCCGTCACCGATCTGGTCCGGTCCCTGGACGCGACCCGCAGCATCGACCATGCCAGCGGCTGGCATGATCAGGGCGGGGGAGACCTCAAGAGCGTGCACGTGTATTTTGTTCCGTTTGTGCTCCGGAAGGGCTGGCTGCGGGACGGCCGCGCCGTCGTCCTGTCCGAGTACGGGGGCTACAGTCTGCGCGTTCCGGGTCACACCTTCAATGAGTTGGAGTTCGGCTACCGCAAATTCAAGACACCGGACGCCCTGCGGCGGGCATGGATCAAGCTGCACCGCCGGCAGATCGAGCCTGCCGTGGCCCAGGGGCTGGCTGCGACCGTGTACACGCAGCTCACCGATGTGGAGGACGAAGTGAACGGGCTGCTCACCTATGACCGGCGGGTGGTGAAGATCGACGCCGACACGGTGCGGGAGACCAATGTCCGGCTGGCCCGTGCGGCCGGGGCGCCCTGACCATCAGCGGCGGTTCCTCTTTCCGGGCAGCCCTGCGCGGCGCAGCATGCTGGCCGGTGAATCAGGATCATTCCGGGGTTTGAGGAGGTCGGACCAGGACCAGCGGACCAAGCCGACGCCGGTGGCCCGGATCGCATCCTCCCGCCGCTTCTCGAGGAAGAGGGTCTCCCGGTCAGCTGTGCCCGCCCGCCGGTTGGTGCCCGGGCTTCGGCTGGATGCCCCGGGTCCGTATTTCGCCGCTCCGTCGAACTCACCGACCAGTGAGTAGTCCTTCCAGAAAAAGTCGGTTCTCCCGATGAACTGTCCGCCCGCAGACCGGAACTCATATTGGAGCTCCGGCGGCGGAAATACCTGCAGATGCAAAACGGCCCGGGAGTACGATTCTCCGGGGGATTCTGAACGGCTGTCCGCGAAGGAGATCACTCGTTCCGCCCTGGTGCGCTTGCCCGCGTCCGGGAGGTTTCTGCTGAGAACCAGCAGGGCGTCCTTCTCCAGGGCGGGGAGGGTGCGTGCCGCATCGGGACGCAGTACATGGTCCATGGCAGGGACGGCACGCTCGAAGGGAAGCCGCGCGGCCAGATCGAGGACCGTTTGAGCACGTGACGTGAGGGTGAGGCCGTCCCGTAACGCAGTTGGTTCGAGCAAGGTCCGAGGAGTCCAGCGGATATTTCCGCGGCGCCTCCCGTGAGAAGTGCCCGGTGCCGTAAGCAGGACTTCAGAGGTTCTGCCGATGACTGGTATACCCCAGATGACGGCGGCCGACTGCTGGATGAAGATGCGGGGTGCCTGTCCTTGATCCACGGCCGCGGTAATTCCGGCACGGTCCCGTTCCCGCTGCGGCATCTTCTGCCACTGGGCGGCTTGAACGTAAACCCCGGCACGGATCCGGACCAGTTCACCCGACTCACATCTCCGGGCAAGCGAACGTCTGCCGGTGCCATCGCGGTCGGCGTCGGTTGCATAGAGAAAGTCCGGATCCATGAGACAACTGTGGCTCCCGACCGTCCTGCCTTCGATGGGCCGGCAACGATCTGTGGAAAACTCAGCCATGGAAAAGGGGACCGCTTTGGGCAGGGGCATCCGTTTTGGGATTCTGCTGCCGGTGCGGACCGGCAGTGATTTCCCAAAAGGTGTGCGGATGCCCGAAGCGGCAGCGGAACTAGATCTCCACGAGGCCCTTGGCTGTGTTGAATGTGACGGACATGATGCCGGGCGTTCCCTTCGGGGAAATCCACGTGACGCCCACGTTCTCCAGCGGTTCCTCGGCCGGGGTGCCCAGCCACTGCGCCACGCGGTCAGCAGAGCCTGCAATGGTGAGCGAGTCCAGGTTCACGGCACCGGGCATTCCGGGCAGGGCTGCTGAGGGGTGCAGTTCTTCGGTCCCGTCATCCCAGCGCAGCATGTACGGCACCTGCGGGTCGGCGATCAGGCCGTTAATGCCAATCTGCCGCCAGGTCAGTTCCTGGCCGTCCGGGAACTTCCGGTTGCCCGGGACGGAAAGGCGTCCAAGCCTTTCTTCGAAAGGGGCGAGGTCATCGACCGCCACGCACCAGCCCATCCAGCCCCCGCCGCACTCCGAGCGCTGGCGCACGGCCTGGCCGAAGGGAGCCTTGTCCGAAGCAGGGTGGTTCAGGGCCTCCACCACCTCGACGTACTGGTGGTTGGCCAGGGGCAGAATCATGTTGCGCGTTCCAAAACGCGGGTGTACACCGCCCTTGACGAAGTCCGCTCCCAGGGCGGCAGCGATCCTCTCAGTTGTGGCCAAAAGACCGTCGGATTCACTGGCATAAGAAACATGGTCCAAGCGCATGCGGCCTATTTTGGCACGTTGTGACGCACCTCTCGACTAAGGGCGCCCTAAGCCCGGAACAACCGGCTTTTGACCCGGCGCGGACCGCGGCACACGGTTCCCGGGAGCGACCGACATCCGGAGAAATGAACCGTCACAGACCTTGCAGGCACCGGGCATATCCGTTTTCATAGGGGATAGGTCATGAGTGCCAGCAGATAGCCCCGGCTTGCTGGCCGGCAACCCTCCAACCGCGGTGGGGTGCCCCGGGTGAAGACCTGGCCCTGCCTCAACTGATGCAGGGCAAGCGCGGGTCACACGTGGCTGCCGGTAATGTTTTCCGGCCAGAAGTCCCGGTGCGGCCCTTAGGTTAAGGGAGCATTCAATGTCAGGAAACTGGTCCTTCGAAACCCGTCAGATCCATGCCGGTCAGGAGCCAGACGCCGTCACAGGCGCCCGTGCCCTGCCCATCTATCAAACCTCCTCCTTTGTCTTCCCCAGCGCCGAAGCAGCGGCCAACCGGTTTGCCCTGGCGGAGCTGGCTCCGATCTACACCCGCATCGGCAACCCCACCCAGGAGGCCGTTGAAAACCGGATTGCGTCCCTTGAAGGCGGGCTGGGTGCGCTGCTGCTTGCCTCAGGCCAGGCGGCGGAGACCCTCGCCATCCTCAACGTGGCCGAGGCCGGAGACCATATTGTTGCCAGCCCCAGCCTCTACGGCGGCACGTATAACCTGTTCAAGCACACGCTGAAGAAGTTCGGCATTGAGACCACGTTTGTCCAGGACCCGGACAACCTGGAGCAGTGGCGTGCAGCAGTGCAGCCCAACACGAAGGCCTTCTTCGGTGAGGTGGTCTCCAATCCGCGGCAGGACGTGCTGGACATCGAGGGCATCAGCGCGGTGGCCCATGAGGCCGGCGTGCCGCTGATCGTGGACAACACGCTGGCCACCCCCTACCTGATCCGCCCCATCGAGTGGGGCGCGGACATTGTGGTGCACTCGGCCACCAAGTATCTGGGCGGGCACGGCACCTCCATCGCCGGCGTGATCGTGGATTCGGGCAACTTCGACTTCGGCGCTGATCCGGAGAAGTTCCCCGGCTTCAACACCCCGGACGAGAGCTACAACGGACTGGTGTACGCCCGCGACCTCGGTGCCGACGGCGTGCTGGGCGCCAACCTCGCCTACGTCCTCAAGGCCCGGGTCCAGCTGCTGCGCGACCTGGGTGCGTCCGTGTCCCCGTTCAACGCCTTCCTGATTGCCCAGGGGCTGGAAACCCTGAGCCTGCGCGTGGAACGCCACGTCAGCAACGCCGTCGCGGTGGCCAAGTGGCTGGAAGGGCACGACGACGTTGTCTCCGTGGCCTATGCGGGCCTGGAATCCAGCCCGTGGTTCGAACGCGGCCGCAAATACGGGCCGCGCGGAACCGGTGCCATTGTGTCCTTCGAGATCAGCGGCGGCGTCGACGCCGGCAAGCGTTTCGTGGATGCCCTGGACCTGCACTCCCATGTGGCGAACGTGGGCGACGTACGTTCACTGGTAATCCATCCGGCGTCGACCACGCACAGCCAGCTGGGGGCCGAGGCCCAGCTGGCGGCAGGAGTCAGCCCCGGCCTGGTGCGGCTCTCCGTGGGCATCGAGCACATCGATGACATTCTTGCGGACCTTGACGCCGGATTCCGGGCAGCCAAGGGAGCGTAGCGGTCAGCGTGATACCTCCTTTCGCCTCAGGCCTCGCCGGGACAGCGGCCGGGACCGCCTTGCCGCAGCACTCCGCCCCTGACCTGGACGGGGTGCTGCGCCATGCCCGCATCGGCAGCCTTGACCTGGAAACCGGCGGCCATCTGCCGGACGTTTCCCTTGCCTATGAAACGTGGGGGACGCTGAACGCGGACGCCACAAATGCCGTGCTGGTGGCCCATGCCCTCACCGGCAGCACGCATGTGGCGAAGGGGAGCAGCGACGAGGACGGCTGGTGGGACGCACTGGTGGGCCCGGGCAAAACGGTGGACACGGACCGCTTCTTTGTGGTGGCGGTCAACATGATCGGCGGCTGCTATGGGTCCACCGGTCCCTCGTCCCTGGACGAGCACGGCCGGCCCTGGGGATCCCGGTTCCCGTTTGTCACCATCCGAGACTCGGTGCGGGCGGAATCCCGGCTGGCTAATCTGCTGGGAATCCGGGCCTGGCACACTGTGCTCGGCGGGTCGCTGGGCGGTGCCCGTGCCCTGGAATGGGCCGCTACCGAGCCCGGCCGGGTGCAGCGCTGCGCTGTTATTGCCTGTACCGCTGTCAGTTCCGCGGAGCAGATTGCCTTTGGCCAGGCGCAGCTGGAAGCCATCCGCCTGGATCCGGACTTCAACGGCGGCGACTATTACAACGGCAGGGCCCCCGTGGCGGGTCTGGGCCTGGCCCGCCGGATTGCGCACATTACTTACCGCTCCGAAGCAGAGCTGGAGTACCGCTTTGGCAACGGGGCGCAACTGCAGGAGGATCCGCTGGGATCCGCGCTTCCGGCAGCACGCGGGCGTTATGCGGTGGAGAGCTATCTGGACCATCAGGCCCGGAAGCTTGCCGGCCGGTTCGACGCCAACAGCTACCTGCTGCTGACCGAGGCGTTGATGAGCCACAATGTGGCCCGCGGCCGCGGAACCGTCCGCCGGGCGCTGGCTAACGTCGAGGCCGAATTCTTCATCGCCGCGGTGGATTCGGACCGGCTTTACCTTCCGCAGCATTCCTTCGAGTTGGCCGCTGCCCTGCCCCGGAAAACCAATGTGCACATGATCAGTGCCCCGATCGGCCACGACGGGTTCCTCACGGACGTTGAACAGATCGGCGTCCCGCTGCGGGAACGGTTCTTCGGGGAGCCCTAGCCGGGCGGCGGAGCCCTACCCTTGCGAAGACTGCCTGAACATGGCAGAAACAACGCATGGGTGATTCGATTCGCGTGGCTGCGCAGGCACAGTGCTCCCCGGCCCGGCTCTGGCATACGCTCGTGGACAACAGGGCTGCGTGGTGGCCGGAACTGGAGTTCACCGCCAGCCCCGGTTCGCCGTTGACGGAACGGACAAACGATGACAACGGCGGGGGCGAGCAGCGGGCCTCGGGCACCGTGCTGGCGGTGGCGCGGGACCGGCTGCTGTCCTTCCGGTGGACCATGCCCGAGTGGAATGCGCACACGGTGGTGAGCATTCAGCTGGCGTCCTCCCCGGGACCGGACGCGGAAACTGATTACACCGACGTCGTCGTCACCGAAAGCGGTTTAGGCGGCCTGACGGAGGGCGCCGACGTGGCCCGCACGCACACCGAGGAATGGGCGGGCCATCTGGCGAACCTGATCTCACTGGCGGAAAGCGCAACGCCCGGTTAGTCAGCCGAACCCGGGGGCATGCCGGGGCCGCCGAACATGGGCGCGGCTGCGGGACGTTTAGCGGAGATGCCGTCGCCGGAAGACCGGTGGCGCACCCGCCGGACCACCCACGGCATGAAGTACTCACGGGCCCAGGTCAGGTCTTCGGTGCGGGCGGTCCGCCAGTTTTTGACCTGCACCGGCTTGGGCTCCAGGGGCTGCAGCGAATGCGGAACGGCGAGGGTTTCCAGCACCATGGCCGCAATGGTGTGATGTCCCAGCGGTGAGAAATGCAGCCGGTCCGGTGCCCACATCTCCCGGTTGCTCAGCTGGCGCAACGCCCACATGTCAGCGATCACGGCGTCATGCCGGGCGGCCACGGTCCGGAGGTTCTCGTTGTAAATGGCCACCCGGCCGCGGACACTGCCGATCACCGGCGTGGAGCCGAGGTCCGGCCCGGTGAAAAGCACCACGGTGGCGCCGCCGGAGGTGAGCCGTCCCACCGCGGCATCCATCTTCTCTGCCAGCTTATCGGGGTCCCCGCCGGGACGGATGACGTCATTGCCGCCGGCGCAGATGGAGATCAGGTCCGGCTGCAGGTCCATGGCCGGTTCCAGCTGTTGCTCAATGATTTTGTCCAGCAGCCGTCCCCGAATGGCCAGATTGGCGTAGGCGAAGCCGTCGCGGGTGCGTGCCAGTTCCTCGGCCACCCGGTCCGCCCAGCCGCGGTGTCCGCCGGGGCTCTGGGGGTTGGGGTCGCCGATTCCCTCGGTAAAAGAGTCACCGATGGCCACGTAGCGGGTCCAGGGATGGGCCTCAGCCTCCTGGCCCGCAGCGGGTGCCGCGGCGGGGGACGGCGGTGCGGCTGCCGCCGTGGATGGGGGAGCGGCTGCCGGTGTGGACGGTGTTTCGGGGATGGAAGGTGAAGTCACCACACCCATCCTGCCAAGGAGGGCCGGGCTACGCGACCGTAGGTTCGCGAACCGGCCGTGCCATGATAAATATCATGTCTAAAACTGCTCCCTGGAATCCCACTGTCCTTTGGTCCAAGCCGGAAGCCGAGCGGGCCGGTACCCCGCTGCTGGTCCTCTTCCACGGTTACCTCGCCAACGAGGAAGACCTGATGGGCCTGGCGGACCACCTGCCCTCAGAATTCACCATCGCCTCCGTCCGCGCCCCTCATGCCCTCGGCCCCGGTTACACCTGGTTCCCGCTGATGAATGATTCCGATTTCTCCGTGGAGCGCGTGGTGGACGCGGTCGACGATGTCGCCGGCTGGCTGGACAGCGTCAAGGACGTGCACAGCAGTGTTTCCCTGCTGGGCTTCTCGATGGGCATGGCCGTAGCCAGCACGCTGCTGCGCCACCGGCCCACGGATTTCGCCGCCGTCGTCGGGCTCTCCGGCTTTGTGGTTCCCGCTGAGGGGAATCCCTTCTTCCACGACGACGAGCTGACCGCCGGCGGCGTGCCGTTCTTCTGGGGCCGGGACCAGAATGATCCGGTCATTGACGCCCCTCGCATCGAATACACCCATGCCTGGCTCAACGAGCACACGGCGCTGACTAAAATCCTCTACTCGAACATGGGACACGGCATCAACATGCAGGAACTGGGGCATGTGAAGGAGTTCCTCACCCATCTGGTACTCAAGGGCTGATCCGTGTCCCATGTTCGAGTAGAGGATTTTAGTCAGCGCCGTGTGCTCGTTGAGCCA
>NZ_JASDDG010000037.1 GCF_030407495.1 Arthrobacter sp. APC 3897
GGGCGTGTCATGTCAGAAGCCGAAGTCCGACGGCGGCCCGAAGCGGCGCCCGCGCATCCCTGCGGCGTAGGCACGAAGCCATGCGGCGAAGCCCCGCGGATCGCGGGTCCTGGCGAAGTGGACGGGATAGCCCACCGCGTCAGCGGCGAAGGACCGCAGCCGCTTGTATTTCCACGTCAGGTAACCGCGGTTGCGGTAGAAGTAAAACTGCTTGAAGGCGTTTTCGGGAACCAGCACGTGCAGCCGTTCGCCGGCAACCTCCTGCACTTCGGCCCACGCCGCCGGATGCGTCAGGGCCACGGAGGTGACGGTTCCAAACCGGATCCCGGCGCGCCGCAGGCGGATCATGAAATCGGTCTCATCCCCGCGGATAAACAGGCGCAGATCCGGCAGCCCCACGCGGAAGAAAATATCTGCGCGGATGAGCGCACCGTTGAAGAAATGACCGACGTCGGGGATGAAGCCCAGTTTCTCCACCTGCGCGCGGTCATGCGTCAGCTTGCCGTCCAGCCGGAAGTGGAAGGACAGAGTGTCGGGATGCCCGGGAGCAACAACCAGAGGCAGGACCACGTCCATGCGGTGCTCTTGCGCGGCCTCAAGCAGGGCGGCGAGGCAGTTCGGATCTTCCGGATGCGCGTCGTCGTCCATGATCCAGATCCAGTCCGCCCCGGACGCCATGGCCGTGAGAATGGCCAGCGAAAAACCGCCGGCGCCGCCAAGGTTCGTGTTGGACCGAACGTACGTAACGGGCGCGGGCGAAGCTTCAGCGATATCCTGAACCGGCGTCTTTCCCGAATCCACCAGGGCCACCGAGGTAATGTTGGCGCTCTGGGCAGCCAGCGAGTCCAGGAGAGTGGACACATCGTCGGGGCGGTCGAACGTTACTGCTGCTACGGCCACAGAGTCCGGCAAAATGATCCTTTCGAGGCAACCCGGATGAGCGGCCCAAGCCGAACGGAGAAGGGTGTGCAGTTAGAATGCTGATGAGATTCCAGTCTATTACACCGGATTCTTCCGAACAGTGTTGCAACCACCGAGAAGAGAACCGGGGAACTACCCGTTGAGGATTATGAGGCAGACAAGCACGGACGAGAGCGGTCCTTTCCGCGGCGAGAAGCCTGCCCTGTGGCTGTGGACGCAGTACGTCCTGGACTCGCTGGCATGGATCGTGGCTATCGTCCTGGCGCTGGTGCTGCGCTATGAACTAACGGTGGACCAGATCAATCCCGGGGGCGTAGCCGTTTTCTGCGGCGTGGCCGTGCTGGTGCAGCTGATCGTGGGGTATTCCTTCGCGCTTTACCGTGGCAGGTACAGCTTCGGCAGTTTCCACGAGATGCGGCTGCTGGCCATTGTCACGCTCGTTGTCTCCGCCATCCTGGTTATCGTGAGTGCGCTTTTTGGCCTGGCCATCGATATACCCCGCAGCACCGGCATGATTGCCTTCCCGTTTGCCTGCCTGTTCATGGCCGCCATCCGGTATCTCAAGCGCATGTATGTCGAGGGAAAGGCACGGCCGGGTGACGAGGCCCAGCGGACGCTGGTGTACGGTGCCGGTTTCCTGGGCAGCTCCCTCGTGACGCGGATGATGAAGGACCCGGATTCCCCTTACTACCCCGTTGGCCTGATTGACGATGACCCGGCCAAAAAGCACCTCCGGCTGTCCACAGTGCCCGTGCTGGGCCGGCTGCAGGACCTGCGCGAAGTTGTCCAGCGCACCCGGGCCACCATCCTGATCATTGCGATCGCCGACGTCGAAGCCCGCCAGGTGCGCGAGGTTACCGACCGTGCGGAGGGGCTGAATCTGCGGGTGCTGGTGCTTCCTCCGCTGAAGGACATGCTGAGCAAGGACGCCGGAGCCGGCCTCACCGATTTCCGCGAGGTTGCCGTCGAGGACCTGATTGGCCGCCGCCCCGTGGATATCCATGTGGAAGAAGTGGCAGGCTACCTCACCGGCCGCAAGGTCCTGGTGACCGGTGCCGGCGGTTCCATCGGCTCCGAGCTGTGCCGCCAGATCACGGCCTTTGACCCGGCCGAGCTGATCATGGTGGACCGCGATGAAACCGGGCTGCAGCTCACCCAGCTGTCCATTACCGGACACGGCCTGCTGAACGGCAGGGACACCGTACTGGCCGATATCCGTGATCCCGCAGCGCTGGACCAGATTTTCACCGAACGGCGCCCCGACGTTGTCTTTCATGCTGCAGCCCTTAAGCACGTTTCCCTGCTGGAGCAGTATCCGCAGGAGGCCTGGAAAACCAACGTGCTGGGAACAGCCAACGTCCTGCGGGCGGCGAAGAAGGCCAAGGTCAAGTACTTCGTCAACATCTCCACGGACAAGGCGGCTAATCCCACCACGGTGCTGGGGCATTCCAAACGGGTGGCAGAGAAGCTCACGGCATGGATGGCGCACAATACCCGGGACCGCTACGTCTCGGTGCGGTTCGGCAACGTGATCGGCAGCCGGGGTTCCATGCTGCCCCTGTTTACCGAGCAGATCCGGCAGGGCGGGCCCTTGACCGTGACTGATCCGGAAGTCACCCGGTTCTTCATGACCATCCCCGAAGCCTGCCAGCTGGTAATCCAGGCCGGAGCCATCGGCCGCGGCGGGGAAGTCCTCATCCTGGACATGGGGGAGCCGGTGAAGATCCTCGACGTTGCACAGCGGATGATCGCCATGTCCGGCAAGGACATCGAGATTGTGTTCACGGGGCTGCGCCAGGGTGAAAAGATGCATGAGGTCCTGGTGGGCACCGGAGAAGACGACTCGCGTCCGCTGCATCCCAAGATTTCCCATACATCGGTGGATGAGCTAAACCCGACGGACCTCAAATTCGAGGACTGGCTGAACAAATGCGGTGTGGATTCGCACGGTGACGTCCTGCCCCCGGTGACTGAAATCGGCGGCCCCGTTCCTGTCGAACACACACCGCACCGCCCCCGCAATGACGGTTCGGCCGAACGGCGGACGGGCTGATGCTCCTTGCCCTGTGCATTGGAGCAGCCTTCCTCGCCAGTCTGCTGCTGCCTTTCCTTTTCATCCCCTTCCTGCGCCGCCTCGGCGTCCTGGACATCCCCAACGAGCGCTCTTCCCACAGCAAGGTCATTATCCGCGGTGTGGGGGTCACCATCGCCGCGGGTGTCCTGCTGGGCACCGGTCTGTCCCTGCTGACCGGTCTGGTGGCCATCGACCGGTCCATCATGCTGATCCTGATGGCCCTCATCGCAGCGGCATCGCTGCTCGGCTGGATCGAAGACTTCCGCGGGCTGTCGGTCCGTGTCCGTGCCGGCCTGCAGCTGCTGCTGGGAATCTTTGCAACAACCGCACTCGTCTGGACCATGGAGCAGAGCTACTGGTGGGTGCCGGTCGGTGCCCTTGCCATCGCCGCGTACATCAATGTCGCCAACTTCATGGACGGCGTCAACGGGATCTCCGGGCTGCACGGCATCGCCGTTGGCGTCCTGTATGCCGTGGCCGGCCAGCTGAGTGACCACGTGTGGATGACCGTGGCCGGTGCCGTCACCGCTGCCGCTTTTGCCGCTTTCCTGCCGTGGAACCTGGGCCGCGGATCTGTGTTTATGGGCGACGTCGGCAGTTACCTCCTGGGGGCCTGCGTTTCCGGAGTAGCAGTTGCAGCCTTTCTGGCCGGGGTTCCCGTGGAGTATCTGATCTTCCCGATCCTGATTTACCTCGCTGACACTTTCTCCACCCTTCTGCTGCGCATCAGCCGGGGCGAGCGCTGGTATGCGGCGCACCGGCAGCATGTTTACCAGCGGCTGACCGACGCTGGCCTGAGCCATATCCAGTCGGCCTCACTGGTGACCGCCTGCACACTCCTGACCGGGGGAGCGGGCCTGGCCATCGCCGAGGCGGGGAATGTGCCCAAGATTGCTGTGACGTTGTTTGCCGCCGCCGTGGTGGTGTTCTACCTGCTCTCCCCGAAGATCTTCGGCCGGCGGCGAGCCCGGGTGTGAGCCTGTGTGACGCCGTCCGGACAGGGAGGACTTCTATGTGCTGTAGAATTTCATCAGTCGCGGAGAATACGCGACGCAACTCCCGCCCCGGCCCGAAGGATGTCTAAAGTTATGAGCCCCGTAGACGGTGCCCAGACTGGACGTCCCCTTGTTGCCTCCGGGCCCACAGAGAATCCCTGGCTCGGCGTTTTTCGGTCCGCGATGGTGTGGACCGGACTAGCTGCAGCTGTTCTTACAGCGGCTTCCCTGGTTGTTGCCGGGACTGCAGGTGCCGGCAGTGTGCTGTTTGGTTGGGTCCTCGTCATTGCGTTCAGCGGCGTCAGCTTGCTGATCGTGCATGTGGTGGGCCGGGACAACCCGCACGGTGCCATGGCGATGTTCGCCCTGATCTACATCGTCAAAGTGGCTGTCTTTGCTGCGGTGCTGCTTCTAATTGGCAGGCCGGCATGGCTTGAGGCTGCGTGGTTCTTCAGCGCGGCTCTTCTTACTGTGGTGGTGTGGCAGGTTGCGGAAATCCGTGCCTTCTCCCGGATCCGTTTCCAGCTGTATGACGACACGGCGGGGAAAGAAACATCAGTCAAAGGGAAATTGGATGTCTGATAAGCCTAATTACGATCCCGATTCCACGTACGACTCCGGCATGCGCGTCTTCAGCTACATCATTGGCGGGATCGTCGCCTGGGGTTTGATAGGCTGGTTTCTGGACAATCTGTTCGAAACTCAGTGGCTGGTGCTCGTCGGTATCCTTATGGGAGCAGCCGCCGGATTCTACCTGACCAAAGTCCACGGCCTGACCGGAAGCAAACCTGCGAAAGCCAGCGTCGGCCATCCAGCCCACAACCGTGAAGAAGCCGAACAGTAATGCCACAGATTTTAGACCGGGCAACTAGTCTTGCCCCGATTCACACGCCCGATGAAGGACACAGCAGAGAGGAAACGCGTTGATCGCGCTTGCACTCCCGGCCACTAATGAAGGTGGATTCGTTCCACCGGCCCTTGAAGAAATGCACCTCCCTGAGATTTTCCCGTGGGGCGCGGACTACGGCACCGGTGTCGGCAAGCAGATGCTGCTGGTCGTTCTCTCGGTCATCATCATTGCCGTCATCTTTGTTCGAGCTTCCCGCCAGGGAAAGCTGGTGCCGGGGCGCCTGCAGTTCCTGGGCGAATTCGGTTACGGATTTGTCCGCAACGGCATCGCCAAGGACGTCATTGGTGAGCGGGACTTCCTGAAGTTTGTTCCGTTCCTCTTTGCACTGTTCTTCTTCATCATCGTCAACAATATTTACGGAGCCATTCCGTTTATTCAGTTGCCGAGCTTCTCCCATCCGGGTGGCGCCTACCTGCTGGCCGCCATTGTCTACTTCACCTGGATCGGCGTAGGCATCAAGAAGCACGGAATGAAGTACTTCGTGAAGGCCACGGTCCCTTCGGGCGTGCCGTGGTACATCCTCCCCGTTCTGGTTCCCATTGAGATCATTTCCAACTTCCTGGTCCGGCCGATCACGCACAGCCTGCGTTTGTTCGCCACCATGATGTCCGGTCACCTGATCGTCATGCTTGCCGGCGCCGGTATCGAATACCTCCTGGTTCTCCAGGACAACATCCTCCTCCAGGCCTCCTCCGTGCTGGTACTGGTGGGCGGTATTGCCATGTACATGCTTGAAGCACTGATCATGGTGCTCCAGGCCTACGTTTTCACCCTGCTGACCGCCATTTACATCCAGGGCGCACTGGCAGACGATCACTAAGCTTCCCCTCCGGGATAACCAAGCTTCCCCTTCGGGGAAACCCCAAGCAACCTGCCCTCAGGGCATCTTGAAAGGAAAATCAACATGGAAATCGCAGGTAGCCTCAACGCAATCGGCTATGGTCTCTCCGCAATCGGCGGCGCCATCGGTGTGGGTCTCGTCTTCTTCGCTTACATCAGCGGTGTTGCACGCCAGCCGGAGGCACAGCGTGTCCTCCAGCCCATCGCATTCCTCGGCCTGGCACTGACCGAAGCTCTCGCTATTCTTGGTCTGGTTCTCGCGTTCATTGTCTAGTCCGAACCGACTGACCCACCAAGCAGATAGGACGGGTGCATTATGGATCAGGTAATTATGTTGGCAGCCGCTGAAGGCGCCAACCCCCTGATTCCCAACGTCTGGGAAATCCTGGTGACGGGAATCAGTTTCGCCATACTGATGTTCATCGTCGTCAAGTTTGTGGTGCCGGGCTTCGAAAAGACGTACGCGGAGCGCACTGAAGCCATTGAAGGCAACATTGCCAAAGCGGAGAAGGCCCAGGCCGAAGCCAGCGCAGCGCTGGTGGAGTACAAGGCACAGCTCTCGGATGCGCGGGCGGAAGCCAACGCCATCCGTGAGGAAGCACGCGCCGAAGGTGCTCAGATCCTTGCGGACCTGAAGGCCAAGGCTGCTGCCGAATCGGCTCGGATCACCGAGCAGGCACAGGTGCAGATTGCCGCAGAACGGCAGGCGGCCGTAACGTCGCTCCGTGCTGAGGTTGGCACGCTGGCAACCGAGCTGGCCGGACGCATCATCGGCGAGACGCTCGAGGATGACGCCCGCGCTGCACGCGTGGTTGACCGTTTCCTTGGGGAACTGGAAAACGAGAACGCAGGTGCAGCTAGGTAATGGCAGGAGTATCGAGCGAATCACTGGCCGTGGCCCGCGAACATCTGGAAGCAAAGCTTCCGTTTGCTTCGCTGTCACTGGCAGAGGAACTCTTTGGAATCCTGGGCGTTCTCGACAGCAGCGCCGGTATCCGGCGTGCGCTGACCGATCCCGCCCGTCAAAGCGATGCCAAGGCGGCGCTGGTTTCACAGCTGGTACGCGGCAAGGTTTCGGCTGACGCCGAATCCATTGCGGCTGATCTGGTCTCCTCGCGTTGGCGGTCTCCGCGTGACTTGGGTGATGCGCTCGAGGAACTGGCTGCCACTGTTGTTTCAGCAACGGCAGAAAACAGGGGAGCGGGCCTCGCCGGCCTGGACAGCCTGGAAGATGACCTGATCCGGTTCAACCGGGTGGTGGCTTCCAACCATGAACTCCAGCGTGCGCTGTCCGAGCCGCAGGCAAAGCCTGAGGCAAAGGTCGCCTTGGCCGAGAAGCTTGTGCCCGGGGCCAGCCCCGAAGCACTGGTACTGATCCGCCAGGCGGTCACGCATCCGCGTGGCCTGAAGCCCAGTGCCTTGGTAACACGCTTCCTGGAGCTCGTCGCCGGGCGCCAGAAGCGCTGGATTGCCGAGGTTCGGGCCGCCCGTCCGTTGACCCAAGAGCAGCTTTCGCGTCTGCAGTCCTCTCTTAATGGACTCTACGGCCGTGAGTTGAAGATCAACGCCGACGTTGACCCGTCACTGATCGGCGGCGTGCGGATCGCAGTGGGAGACGAAATACTGGATTCATCAGTGGTTTCCCGTCTGTCCGACCTCCGTCGGAAGCTCGCGGTCTAGCCACCCCGCACGGGGCGGTTGAGACCAGTTCACGAACATTTGAGAATTAATCACGGTCATCGGCAACAAGCGATGATCACAACACAGGAGAGCAGGGACTGCAGATGGCCGAATTGACCATCAACGCCGACGACGTCCGTAATGCGTTGAACGAATTTGCGGCGTCCTACGAACCCGGAAACGCAGAGCGCGTTGAAGTTGGCCGCGTAACAACCGCCAGCGACGGCATTGCCCGTGTGGAGGGCCTGCCCTCCGTCATGGCAAATGAGCTGCTTCGGTTCGAGGACGGCACACTGGGCCTGGCCCAGAACCTTGACACCCGCGAAATCGGTGTCGTTGTACTCGGCGATTTCGCCGGGATCGAAGAAGGCCAGGAAGTTCACCGCACGGGTGAAGTCCTGTCCGTACCCGTGGGCGATGCCTTCCTGGGCCGCGTTGTCGACCCGCTGGGCGAGCCCATGGATGACATGGGACCCATTCAGGCCGAGGCACGCCGTGCACTGGAACTCCAGGCCCCCGGCGTAACCCAGCGCAAGTCGGTCCACGAACCGCTTCAGACCGGTCTCAAGGCAATCGACGCCATGATCCCGATTGGCCGCGGCCAGCGCCAGCTGATCATTGGTGACCGCAAGACGGGTAAGACCGCCATTGCCGTTGACGCCATCCTCAACCAGAAGGCCAACTGGGAGTCCGGCGATGTCCAGAAGCAGGTGCGCTGCATTTATGTAGCCATCGGCCAGAAGGCATCCACGGTTGCTGAAATCAAGCGCACCCTCGAAGAGGCCGGCGCCATGGAGTACACAACCATTGTGGCCTCCCCGGCATCCGACCCCGCAGGCTTCAAATACCTGGCACCGTACGCCGGTTCGGCCATCGGCCAGCACTGGATGTACGGCGGCAAGCACGTCCTCATCATCTTTGATGACCTGTCGAAGCAGGCCGAAGCCTACCGCGCCGTGTCACTGCTGCTGCGCCGTCCGCCGGGACGCGAAGCCTACCCGGGTGACGTCTTCTACTTGCACTCCCGTCTGCTGGAGCGTTGCGCCAAGCTCTCTGACGAGCTCGGTGCAGGCTCGATGACCGGCCTGCCGATCATCGAAACCAAGGCAAACGACGTCTCGGCCTACATCCCGACCAACGTCATCTCCATCACCGATGGCCAGATCTTCCTTCAGTCGGATCTCTTCAACGCCAACCAGCGCCCCGCCGTCGACGTCGGTATTTCCGTCTCGCGCGTCGGTGGTGCTGCACAGCAGAAGGCCATGAAGAAGGTCTCCGGTACTTTGAAGCTGGAACTGGCCCAGTACCGCGACATGCAGGCATTCTCCATGTTTGCTTCGGACCTGGACGCAGCCACCCGCCAGCAGCTCACCCGCGGTGCGCGGCTGATGGAACTCCTCAAGCAGGGTCAGTACGCTCCGTACCCGGTTGAGGAACAGGTTGTTTCAATCTGGGCCGGCACCAACGGCTACCTGGACGATGTTCCCGTGGAAGACGTGCTCCGCTTCGAAGGCGAGTTCATCGACCACCTGAAGCACAGCACGTCCGTCCTGACCACCCTGGCACAGACGGGCAAGCTTGAGGACTCCACTGTGGATGAACTCAAGAAGCGCGTTGTTTCCTTCAAGGAAGGCTTCTTCGGGGAAGGCGACAACCACATGGTTGCCGCCGGCCACGAAGAGCACGCCGCCCTGGGCGAAGACGCTGTTGACCAGGAAAAGATCGTCAAGCAGAAGCGCTAGCGGCTTAGGTGTTCCGCGTCCGGGTCCCAGCGGCCCGGACGCGGAACCCTTGGCCTATGCCTTAGCCCCTAGTTCAAACGCTAGGAACTGAAAGGAAAAGTATGGGAGCCCAAATTCGGGTCTACCGTCAGAAGATCGCTTCGACGACGTCGATGCAGAAGATCTTCAAGGCGATGGAGCTGATTGCTGCCTCTCGCATTGGAAAGGCACGCACCCGTGTGGCTGCGTCATTGCCGTACTCCAATGCGATCACCCGTGCCGTTTCTGCTGTGGCGTCCCAGTCGGAAATCGATCACCCGCTGACTACCGAGCCGGAGCAGATCCGCCGGGCAGCCATGGTGGTTATGACTTCCGACCGTGGTCTTGCTGGTTCGTACTCCGCCAGTGTGCTCAAGCAGAGCGAATCCTTGGTCGAATTGCTCCACGAAGAGGGCAAAGAGGTCAAGACCTACCTGGTGGGACGTAAGGCACAGGCGTACTACGATTTCCGTGACCGGGAATCCGCACGTGTCTGGACCGGAAACACCGACGCACCTGACTTCGAAACGGCCCGCGAAATCGGCAGGGCCCTTCTTGATGACTTCAACACAGACTACGAAGACGGCGGCGTGGATGAAATCCACATTGTCTACACCCGCTTCAAGTCGATGGTTGTCCAGGAACCAACGGTGATCCGCCTGCTGCCGCTGGAGGTCGTGGAGGAAGAAGCACAGTCCGAGACTGAGCTGCTGCCTCTGTACGAGTACGAGCCGGAGCCCGAAAAGGTTCTTGACGCACTGCTGCCGCGCTACATCGAGTCGCGCATCTTCGCAGCCATGCTTCAGGCAGCCGCTTCCGAGCTCGCAGCCCGCCAGCGTGCAATGAAGTCCGCAGGGGACAACGCCTCCGACCTTATTAAGAAGTACACGCGACTTCGCAATAACGCCCGTCAGGCCGAGATCACCCAGGAACTGTCCGAAATTGTTGCCGGTGCCGACGCGCTCAGCGCGTCCTAGCCCCTGCAGCAGGTACAGCTCCACCCAAGCAAACTTAGTCCACACGCCATCTAACTGAGTGAAGTGAGAGAGATGACTGCCCAAACTGTCGAGCACGGATCTGATTCCGTAGCCTCGGGTGCCACCGGCCGTATCGCCCGTGTCATCGGCCCGGTTGTCGACGTCGAATTCCCGGCTGACGCAATCCCCACCATCTACAACGCCCTCACCACCGAGCTGACGCTCAACGGTGAGACCAAGACCATCACGTTCGAAACGTCCCAGCACCTTGGCGACAACCTCGTGCGCGCCATCTCCATGCAGGCCACCGACGGCCTGGTCCGCGGCGCAGCCGTCAAGGACACCGGCGCACCGATCTCCGTCCCCGTAGGCGACGGCGTCAAGGGTCACATCTTCAACGTCCTGGGCAAGCCCCTGGACGTTGCAGAGGACCAGCTGGAAATCACCGAGCGCTGGCCCATCCACCGCAAGGCTCCGAACTTCGCTGACCTTGAAGGCTCCACTGAGATGCTGGAAACCGGCATCAAGGTGATCGACCTTCTCACCCCGTACATCAAGGGTGGAAAGATCGGCCTGTTCGGCGGCGCCGGCGTCGGCAAGACCGTGCTGATCCAGGAAATGATCACCCGTGTTGCCCGCAACTTCGGTGGTACTTCGGTATTCGCCGGTGTTGGCGAGCGTACCCGTGAAGGCAACGACCTCTGGGTTGAAATGGAAGAGGCAGGCGTCCTCAAGGACACCGCCCTTGTATTCGGCCAGATGGATGAGCCGCCGGGAACGCGTCTGCGCGTGGCACTGTCCGGCCTGACCATGGCGGAGTACTTCCGCGATGTGCAGAACCAGGACGTGCTGCTCTTCATCGACAACATCTTCCGCTTCACGCAGGCAGGCTCCGAGGTTTCAACGCTTCTGGGCCGTATGCCGTCCGCTGTGGGCTACCAGCCGAACCTGGCCGACGAGATGGGTCTCCTCCAGGAGCGCATTACGTCCACCAAGGGTCACTCCATCACGTCGATGCAGGCCATTTACGTGCCTGCTGATGACTACACCGACCCGGCTCCGGCCACCACGTTCGCGCACCTGGACGCCACCACGGAACTCTCCCGTGAAATCGCCTCGCGCGGTCTGTACCCGGCCGTGGATCCGCTGACCTCCACGTCGCGCATCCTTGACCCGCAGTACGTGGGACAGCTGCACTACGACACGGCTGTCCGCGTCAAGCAGATCCTCCAGAAGAACAAGGAACTGCAGGACATCATCGCCATCCTCGGCATCGACGAGCTCGGTGAAGAGGACAAGATTGTTGTGGCACGCGCACGCCGCATCCAGCAGTTCCTGTCGCAGAACACCTACACCGCCAAGCAGTTCACCGGCGTCGAAGGCTCCACGGTCTCCATCAAGGAAACCATTGAGGGCTTCAAGGCCATCTGCGACGGCGACGTGGACCACATCGCCGAGCAGGCCTTCTTCAACGTCGGCAGCATGGACGATGTCATGGCCAACTGGGCGAAGATCCAAGAGCAGACCGGGAAGTAAGCCCTATGGCGAACACTGCTGAACTCGAAGTTGAGATTGTCGCAGCGGACCACTTCGTGTGGTCCGGCGCGGCAAAGATGGTCAAGGCACGCACCAGCGAAGGCGACGTCGGGATCCTTCCCGGCCACACCCCGCTGCTGGCCATCCTGGCCGAGGGCGAAATGGCCATCGAGCCGGTCTCCGGTGCCCGCTTCACGGTGAACGTTGACGGCGGTTTCTTCTCCGTCGACAGCAACCGCGTAGTGATTGTCGCTGACAACGCTCAGATGAACGACGCAGCCAACGCTGGGACTCGCTGACCCTTCCCAATGAGCAGCTCTTATTTGTTCATTGCGCTGGCAGGGCTCCTGTTCCTGCTGGTACTGGCAGTAGTTCTGTTCGGGGTGCGCCGCAGCCAGCTGCGGCGCGCCCTGGGTACTTTCGACGCCTCCATCTGCTTCCCGCCCCGCGGCTGGCAGATGGGGGTTTGTCGTTATACAGACACCCATCTGGAATGGCTGCGCCTTATCTCCCTCAGCCCCCGCCCGCCGCACCGCTTCCTCCGCAGTTCGCTGGAGATAGGCGGCTGGAGGCAACCCACCGAGGCTGAGCGTGCCCGCATCCAGCCGGGCGCCATTATTGTCACCCTGGAATACCAGGGCACCGAATTCCTGGTGGCCATGAAGTACGAGGTCTATACGGGGCTGTCCTCATGGCTTGAAGCCGGTCCGGTCATTGGCATCGGAACCTGGCGCTAAGAAAATACGCGACCGTCAACCGCCTTAGTATTGAGGAATGGAAGACGTCATTGTTGTTACGGGACCGGCCACGCTCAACGGAGCGGTCAGCGTCCCGGGAGCCAAAAACAGTGTCCTGAAGCTGATGGCGGCAACGCTGCTGGCCGAGGGACGCTCCACTATTACCAACGTTCCCAATATCCAGGATGTCTGGATCATGGCCGAACTGCTGCGCCGGCTGGGCTGCTCCGTCGATTACGACGTCGAAGCGGCCGCCGTATCCATTGACGTTCCCGAGCTGCCTCTGCATCAGGCGGACTATGATCTGGTCCGCGCCATGCGTGCCTCAATCTCGGTCCTCGGGCCCCTGGTTGCGCGGTGCCGTCAGGCCGAAGTGGCCCTGCCCGGCGGTGACGCCATTGGCTCAAGGGGCCTGGACATGCACCGGGCAGGCCTTGAACTGATGGGAACCACCATCACCATAGACCACGGCTACCTCGTGGCCTCCGTGCCGGACGGCCTGGTCGGAGCCCGTCATCTGCTGGACTTTCCGTCCGTGGGGGCGACGGAGAACCTGATGATGGCCGCCACCCTTGCCGCCGGAACCACGGTCATCGACAACGCGGCCCGCGAACCTGAAATCACGGACATTGCCCTCATGCTCAATGAGATGGGCGCGCAGATTTCCGGCATCGGTACCAACACCCTGGTGATCGAGGGAGTGGAGCGCCTGGAACCCGTGGTGCACCGGGTGGTGCCGGACCGGATTGTCGCCGGGACGTGGGCCTTCGCAGCGGCCATTACCGGCGGACGTATTGAAGTGCGCGATGCGGACGCCTCTGCGCTGACCGTGGTCCTGGACAAGCTCACCCAGGCAGGCTGCACCGTGACGGTGGGGGAGGACAGCTTCACCGTCAAGGGCAACGGACGCCCGGCACCCATCAATGTTTCCACCCTGCCGTATCCGGGTTTTCCGACGGATCTGCAGCCCTTTGTCGTAGCCATGAACGCTGTCTCGACAGGCTCCGGAATGGTCACGGAGAATGTCTTTGAGGCGCGCTGGGGCTTTACCTCGGAGCTCGCCCGGCTGGGTGCCGTGATCCGACTCGACGGGCACCACGCCCTGATCCAGGGAGAGCCCAGGCTGTCCGGCGCACCCGTGGAAGCCAATGACATTCGGGCCGGTGCTGCTCTGGTCATCGCCGGACTCGCTGCTGAAGGCACCACCGAAGTCCGCGGCGTGGACCACATTGACCGCGGATACGAAAAGTTCATGGAGAATCTCCGCGGACTGGGTGCACAGGTCATACGCCGGCGCAGCTGACAGCCATTCCGCGCGGGGCAAGCCGTTCCGCCGCCGATCCGCCCTGAGTTTGTCCTCCCTTTCGGGCTGTGCTCCGTTGTGGGACATTTCTCCGGTGCCCAGCGGCAGGCTGCCATCAAGTAGCCGGCGGATAAAAGGAAAGTCCCCGGCAGATGCCGGGGACTTTCCTTTAGCCGGGAGACCCCGGACTGGTGCTGAGTTTTATGGTGCAGCGCTCAAGATAAAGCAGCGCTCAAGATAAAGCGGCGCTCAAGGTAAGGCTGCGTTTAGGGCGAAGCTTAGAGGGCGGTGACGCCGGTAGCCTGGGGGCCCTTGGCGCCCTGGCCGATTTCGAACTCAACGCGCTGGTTCTCGTCGAGAGTCTTGAAGCCACCGGTCTGAATCTCAGAGTAGTGAACAAAGACATCGCCGTCTGCATCATCGGGAGTGATGAAGCCGAAGCCCTTTTCAGCGTTAAACCACTTGACGGTACCCTGTGCCATTTTTGTTTCTCCTCATAAGTGGAACTTCAGGCCGCCGCACCCCGCGGCGGCCTCATTGTTACTGAAACGGGAAGGCTCAAGATCCTTGCCATTCAGCAGTTCCTTGAGGAGCTTCACGCTCGCAACGGTCTTGCGAGCATGAATAACACCTACACAAAGACTGGTTATAGGATTACACACGCCCAAGGGCAGGTCAACGAATTGGGGCAAAATATTTCCGAGTATTTTCGAGAGTGTTTTGCCCGCACTTTTTGGCGCAGCCGTCCCGATTCGTTTGACTTCTGCGGGCGTTATCTGCCGCGGATAATCACACAGGAAATGCAGGCGCAATAGCCGCGCCGCGGGACCGGTCCGCTGCCGGGCTAGGACCCGCCGCGGCACTAAAACAGACGGGATTCTGAATCGTCCACCCCGCGCATGGCGTCATAATCCAAGGTGAGGCACTCAATGCCGCGGTCGTTTGCGAGCACACGTGCCTGCGGCTTGATCTGCTGAGCGGCAAACACACCTTTAACCGGTGCCAGGAGCGGGTCCCGGTTGAGCAGCTCAAGGTAGCGCGTGAGCTGTTCGACGCCGTCGATGTCCCCGCGGCGCTTGAGCTCCACGGCAACCGTAGTGCCGGAGGCATCCCGGGCCAGGATGTCCACCGGCCCGATGGCTGTCATGTACTCCCGGCGGATCAGCGTGAAGCCCTCGCCCAGCTTGGTGATCTGCTCGGCGAGCAGACGCTGCAGGTCAGCCTCCACGCCGTCCTTGATGAGCCCCGGATCCACGCCGAGGTCATGGGAGGTCTCGGAGAAACGTTCATAGATACTGATGACGAGTTTGTCGTCGGTTTTGGCGCTTTGAACGTTCCACGTTTCGATGACGCCGGTTTCGGCGTCGTCATCCGAGGGGGCGGTGATCCGCAGGGTGGCCGGAGGGCTCATCCAGTTCAGGGGTTTGTAGGAGCCGCCGTCGGAGTGGATGAGGACGGAACCGTCAGCTTTCACCATGAGCAGACGGACGGCTTGCGGGAGATGGGCACGGAGGCGGCCGATGTAGTCAACAGAGCAGCGGGCAATTACTAAACGCACAGTTGCACTTTACCGGCTCTGCTCAGGCAAAATGACTTATATGCCCCGTTCCAACCGTCCCCGCCGCCCGCCGGGCGCAGCCAACGCCAACCTGGGACGCAGCGCCCGAAGCAAGTGGGCGATGCCTGCCGTGGAGCTGGATCTGGAGCGTACCCGTGCCGGAATACCGCACCGGGAAAGCGCGCCCGACGGCGAATGGTCAGTGCGGCAAATCACGGCCCGGAACGCGGCAAAAGAGTACACGTGCCCCGGGTGCGGCATCACCATTCCGCCGGGAATCCCGCACCTCGTCGTATGGCAGGAAGATTCGCTCCTGGGCCGTGAAACTGCTGTGGCGGACCGCAGGCACTGGCACGAGCGCTGCTGGCGCACGCGCAGGACCGGCGGCCGACGGCGCTGAGCAGCTGCCGCCGTCGGGCAGTGCCGGGCGTCCGGTCAGCTGTCAGCGCTGGTCCTGGCGGGAAATGAAGACTTCCTTGAGCAGCAGCAGTACGGCCGCTGCAGTGGGAATGGCAATCAGCGCGCCCAGGACGCCCAGCAGCGTTCCGCCGGCAATCACGGCGATGACGGCAACGGCTCCGGGAACTGCAACGGCGCGCTGCATGATCCGCGGAGAAACGAAGTACGCCTCGAACTGCAGGTAGGCCACGTAGAAGAGCGCAAAGACCACCGCGGTCTGCCAGCTGACCGTAAGCGCTACCAGGGATACCAGCACCAGCGCGATGGGCGGACCCACCAGCGGAATGAAGGCCAGCAGCGCCACCACAAAGGCGAGCAGCACCGAGAACGGAACTCCGGTGATGGTCATGACGATGAAGGCATAGGTGGCATCCAGCAGGGCCACCAGCCCCTGGCCGATCACGTAATTGCCCACGCTGCCGCTGATCTCCTCGGAGAGGGCTTCCACGCGGCGGCGCCTGCTCCTGGGTGCCAGACGGTATGCCCACAACTTCATGGACGGCAGGGACGAAAGGAAGTACAGGGTCAGCACCAGGATAATCAGCGCACCGAAAAGGCCGTTGGCAATAACCGTGCCCACTGAAAGCACGCCGCCGAAGACCCCGCCCAGCGCGTCAGCGTTGCTGAAGAACTTATTGACCTCTTCTTCGATCCGTTCCCGCACATGGAACTGTTCTTCGATATTTACGAAGAACTCCGACTCCAGGAAGGTGTCCACATAGCCGGGGGCATTGTTGATGATCTCGGTAGTCTGCCGCACGATGGTGGGAATCAGTGTCGCGAAGAAGCCCACAATGATTCCGGCAAGGCCCAGGACGGTAATGGCAATGCCGGCAGGCCGGGGTATCCGCCGGGCGGCCAGCCAGCGCACAATGGGGTCCAGGCCAAGTGCAATAAAGAGGGCGGCTCCGATCCACACCAGGAGTTCGCCAACATTGGTCAGGATGAAATAGCAGAGAAGGGCAATCCCCACGCCAACGGAAAACATGAAGCCGAAATGGATGGGATGGCTGCTCATCCGGGCAGCGGAATCATCGCCGCTGCTGCCGGGCGCTGCGGGCTGCGCCGGACCGGCCGGGGCTGAACCCTCTGCCGCGCTGTCGGGCGGAAACTCGAAACGCCGCCGGGGGCGGGCACCGGGAATCCCTCGCGGTGCTGCGTGCCGGATCCGTTCGGAGGCAGCGGACAGGAATCCCGGACGCTTGTCGGACGGAGAATTCGTGCCCCCGGCCGGTCCGGAAACAGGACGGGACCCCTCAGCCGGCAGGTCCTGATTCTCGGCCATTGTGCAGGTCTCCTAGATTTAGCGAATGCCCCGGTACGAAGCGCCACATTATCAGTCCCGGGGCCCCCGCGGCGGGGTGCGCCGATGCGGCGGCGGGCTTCGAATGTGTCCTGTCAGAGGATTTCGTTACCATTGGGTTATAAACCCGGCTACCGCCCCGACATCCATGAGGCTCCACGTCCCGTTCGCCTGCCTAAACGTGAGGCACTTGCACCGAGACTGAAGATAGGTAAGTTGTGCGAAACAAATTTGCAGTTCCGCTGATCGTCATCGGCGTGCTCCTGATGCTCATTGGCATCGGTCAGCGCACCGTCTGGGCACCGCCCAGCACCGTTACGGCGGCAGCACCGTCCCAAGACCAGGAAGCGCCCCTGACTGTCATCAGCTCGGACGTCCTCACCCGGCATTCCGACGGGGTGGACGTGACCGTCTCTGCGGACGGACCGTTCCTGATGGCTGTGGGCCGGTCCGACGACGTCGAGGCCTGGGTGGAGGACGCCTCCGTGCTGCGCATCGGTGCCGACGGCGAGTCACTCACCTCCGAGGTCACGGACGGCACGGACACTGTGCCCGATCCTGCCGGATCCGACCTGTGGGTCTCCGAACAGGAAATCGAGGATGAGCTGACCTTCACCTGGGAGCCGCCCGCTGCCGGTGACTGGCAGATCCTCCTGGCCGCGGACGGAACCGCCGCCGCGCCGTCGGCTGTCTCGGTGACGTTCGCCAACGATGACTCCACACCGTTTGCCATCCCGCTGATTGTCCTGGGCGCACTGGTTGCCGTGCTGGGCCTGGCACTCGCCTTCATCTCCGGCCGGGGCAACAGCGCCCGCCGTTCCGGTGGAAGCGGACCCTCGTCCTCGGAGCCGGGAGAGCAGTCCGAACAGTCGGAAGCCCGTCCGGGAACCGGCTCCGCCGCGCCCGCCGCTGGACCTGCCGGCAGTACCCGTACCTTCGGCATTCTTCCAGCACTCCGCCGCCGCGGCCCCGCGGCGGCCCTGGGCACCGTTATCGCCGCCGGCCTGAGCTTTGGCGCACCGGCTGCGGCACAGGCAGCCCTTCCGTTCACCGCGAGCCCTTCAGCGGAGTCCGCCGGTCCCGCGGCCGATGCCGGCAGTGAAGCCACGCCGCCGGTGGTTCTGGATTCCCAGTTGGAGCGGATCCTCTCCGAGGTCTCAGCCACGGTGACGGAGGCTGATGCAGCAAAGGATGCCAAGCTGCTCTCCACCCGGGCCGCCGGAAGCGCCGCCACCCTGCGCGAGGCCAACTACACCACCGCAGCGAAGGTGCCGGAGACGGATGCCCCCGAGCCCGTTGCTGCCGAACCGCTGATGACGGACCTGATCATGGGCGGCACCGAGTTCCCGCGCAGCATCGTGGCGGTAACCCAGGGCCCTGAAAACGAAGTTCCGCAGGCACTAATGCTGGTGCAGGAATCGGCCCGCCAGAATTACAAGCTGGTTTCGGCCATCAAAATGCTGCCCGGCACCACCTTCCCCCAGCGGCCGGCCGGCGGCACCGGAGTGAACCCGGCTCCGGCGGACTCAGCTGAGGGACTGGCCATCGCCCCGCAGGCCGCCGTCAACGGCCTGGCGGACGCACTGACCAACCCCGACGGCGAAAACAAGGACACGTTTGCCGCCAATACGTTCGCCGAGGCAGTGACCAAGTTCCAGAAGACCGTGCTGTCCAGCCCGGATAATGAGTTTGCCGACATCACGTTCAAGCACACATCAGTGCCGGCCAACACACGGGCGCTGCGGACTGCGGACGGCGGTGCCATCGTCTTCGGGTACATGGACAGCAGCTATGCGAGCGTTCCGCGCGAAGCGGGGGACTCGATCAACCTTGAGGGCACCGTCTACGAGAAGCTGACCGGTGAAACGAGCACGGAGGACGGAATCGACGTGAAGTACGGCGAGGGCGTCATGCTGTACGTCCCGCCGGCCGGAAGCACGGACCGGATCCAGGTCATTGGCGCCGTCCAGGAACTCCTGTCCGCCACCCTTAAATAGCCCTACCCTCCGTCAGGGGTGACCGGGGTGCCGGTGACCCGAGTCCGCGTAATAAGGTGAAGCCATGAGCACTCCGAACCACCGCCCTGCACCTGCCCCTTCCCAGATGAACCTGCGGGGAGCCGTTGACCTGTCCGCGCTGAAAGCCAGGGCCGCTGCGCCGCCGGCACCCGCCGGCGGTTCGGGCGGGCCGGCAGCTGCCGAGGGCGGCGCCAGCCCTTACATCGTGGAAGTGACCGAACAGTCCTTCCCGCAGGTGGTTCAGCTTTCCGCACAGGTGCCGGTGATTATTGATCTCTACTCGGCCCGGAGCGCGGAGTCGCAGCAGGTCAGCGCGGTGCTGCAGAATATCGTGACGGAGCAGGACGGAAAGCTGCTGCTGGCCCGCGTTGACGTGGACCAGCATCCCCAGATTGCCCAGGCGTTCCAGGCCGCGGCAGTGCCCACGGTGGCCGCGGTCCTCAAGGGGCAGCCGGTACCGCTCTTTGACCGTGCCGTGCCCGAGGAGCAGATCCGCGCTCTGGTTGCTGAACTGCTCCAGGTCGCCTCTGCCAACGGAGTCACCGGTTCCCTTAATGAGGGCGGGGCAACGGAGGCAGCTGAGGATGCACCCCTGCCGCCGCTGCACCAGGAAGCCTATGACGCGATTGTTGCCGGAGATTACGACGGCGCCGCCGCTGCCTACCGCAAAGCGCTGGCTGAACAGCCGGCGGACGCCGAAGCCAAGGCCGGCCTCGCCCAGGTGGAACTGATGTCCAGGCTTAAGGGGGCCGACGCAGAGAAGCTTCGCACTGCAGCGGCGGAAAACCCCGATGACGTTGATGCCCAGCTGGCCGTCGCTGACCTGGACGTCTCCGGCGGACACGTGGAAGATGCCTTCAACCGTGTGGTGCGCCTGATCGCCCGAGTTTTTGGTGAGGACCGCGAGCGTGCCCGGCTGCGTCTGCTGGATCTGTTCGAAGTGGTGGGCACCACCGATCCGCGGGTAACCAAAGCCCGTTCCGCCCTCGCCCGGGCCCTCTTCTAGGCCCGCCGGCATGAGCGATTCCGCAGTACACCAGTTCCCCGGCCTGTTCGATCCGTTGACCCTGAGGGGGCTTGAATTTGCCCACCGCGGCTGGGTAGCGGCCATGTGCCAGTACTCTGCCGACGCGGTGAACGCGCCCGGAGTGCCGAACGACTGGCACCTGATGCATTTGGGCTCGTTCGCCGCCGGGGGAGCGGCGCTGATTATCACCGAGGCCACAGCTGTCAGTCCCGAAGGCCGGATCAGCCCCCAGGACACCGGGATCTACAACGGGGAACAGGTTCAGGCCTGGCGCCGGATCACCGACTTCGTGCACAGGTACGGTGCCGCGGACACCAGGATCGGCGTGCAGCTTGCCCATGCCGGGCGCAAAGCGTCCACCTACGCTCCCTTCGCGGAGGGCAGCGGATCTGTTCCCGAGGCCGACGGCGGCTGGCTGACTGTTGGCCCAACCGCCGAGCCGTTTGGCCGCTATGCAGCCCCGGAAGCACTGGACGAGGCCGGAATCCGCAAGGTCATTGAGGATTTTGCCGCAGCGGCCAAACGGTCTGTGGAAGCGGGCTTCGACACCATTGAAATCCATGCCGCCCACGGCTATCTGCTGCACCAGTTCCTGACGCCGCTGGTCAATACCCGGACCGACGGCTGGGGCGGATCGGAGGAGGGCCGCAACCGCCTTACCCTGGAGGTCATCGACGCCGTCCGCGCAGTCATGCCTGATTCCATGCCGCTGCTGCTGCGCATATCGGCCACGGACTGGACCGCCGGCGGCGTGGACGAGCACACATCAGCCCGGTTGTCCGCCCAGGCCAGTGCCCGGGGGGTTGACTTCGTGGACGTTTCCACCGGCGGAGCGGTCCCTGGTGCTGCCATACCGGTGGCGCCGGGATACCAGACCGGGTTCGCGGAACACGTCCGAACCCACGCCGATGTGCCCACGGGCGCCGTCGGCCTGATCCGGACCGCTGCAGAAGCCGAGCAGACGCTGCGGGAGGGACGCGCCGATGCGGTCCTTATTGCCCGGGCAGCGCTCAGCGATCCGCACTGGTGGCTGCATGCCGCCGATGCGCTGGACGCCAAGCTGCCGTGGGCGCCGCAGTATGAACGGGCGCACAAGGCGTAGTTCGCATCACCGGCGGCTGGGCAGCAGCACTACTCCGCCAGGCGGAGTATGCCGGCCGGGCACGGTCTATTTCTGGTCCCTGCGGCCGATCCCCGTGCCAAGGCCGGAGGGGTAGGTTGGTGGCATGACGAAAGTGGTGTGCTCACATGACTGATTCCCTGCCTCTGGAAACCCCGGCCGTCCCTGCTGCCCCCGCGCTGGCGATCCGCGGACTGGCGAAGCGTTTCGGCGAGAAAATTGCCGTGAACGGAATCAGCCTCGACGTCCCGGCCGGCTCTTTCTTTGGGCTGGTCGGTCCCAACGGAGCAGGCAAGACCACCCTGCTGTCCATGGCCACCGGATTGCTGCGGCCGGAGCACGGCCAGGTGTGGGTGCACGGCACGGACGTGTGGGCGGAGCCGCTGAAAGCCAAGCGCCTGATGGGGGTGCTCCCGGACGGTGTCCGGCTTTTCGACCGGCTCACCGGCGAACAGCTGGTGACGTATGCCGGTCTGCTGCGCGGCATGGACCGTGTGACTGTGGCAGAACGGGTGCACGACCTGCTCGAAGCAATGGACCTGACCAAGGACGCCGGCACCCTTGTTGTTGATTACTCCGCCGGCATGACCAAGAAGATCGCCCTGGCGTCTGCGCTCATCCACGCTCCGCGGCTGCTGGTGCTGGACGAACCTTTCGAAGCGGTGGATCCCGTCTCCGCCGCGAATATCCGTGACATCCTCGCCGGTTATGTGGCCAACGGAGGCACCGTCATCGTCTCCAGCCACGTCATGGACCTGGTCCAGCGAATGTGTGACCACGTGGCGGTGGTTTCCGGCGGCAGTCTGCTGGCGGCGGGAACCGTGGACGAGGTCCGCGGCGGCCAGTCACTGGAGGACCGGTTTGTGCAGCTCGTCGGCGGACGCACCCACTCGGAGGGACTGCCGTGGTTGCGCACCTTGTAAGGCTCAAACTGACACTGCTCCGCAATTCCCTGCGCCGCAGTCCGTGGCAGATTGTGGGAATTGTCTTCGGGGCGCTGTACGGGCTGTCGCTCCTGGTACTGCTGCTGGGCGCACTGTTTTTCCTGAGTACCACCGACCCGGAGCTGGCCCGCACCGCCATTGTCCTCGCCGGTGCTGCCGCGGTGCTGGGCTGGGCGCTGATACCGGTCCTCGCCTCGGGTGTGGACCTGACCCTGGACCCGGCACGCTTCGTCACGTTTGCCGTACCTTTGCCTCAGCTGCTGGCCGGCCTGGCGCTGGGCGGCCTGATCGGGATTCCCGGTGTGGTCACCCTGCTGGCTGCACTCGCCTCGGCGGCAGTGTGGCGGCATTCTCCGGCCGCAGCGGCTGCCGGTCTGCTGACCGCACTCATCGCGGTCTTCACCTGCGTGATCGCTGCCCGGGTGACCGTGGC
Source organism: Arthrobacter sp. APC 3897 (assembly GCF_030407495.1). GTDB lineage: Bacteria > Actinomycetota > Actinomycetes > Actinomycetales > Micrococcaceae > Arthrobacter_B. The sequence continues at coordinate 22,596 of NZ_JASDDG010000037.1, forward strand.
CGCCAGCACCTCACTGGCGTCCTCCCGCCGGTTTAAGGACGTCACCGGTCTTCTGGCCATCATTCCCCTGATGCTGCTGGGCCCGATTATCGGCGGGTTCAGCTCCGTCAGCAATGCCGGGGAGTACCTCGTCTCCCTGTCGAACACCCTGTCCTGGACTCCGCTGGGAGCTGCCTGGTCCGTGCCGGGCGACATTGCCCTCGGCCAGTGGGGAACCGCGGCCGCCAAGCTGGCGATTGCCGTCGTCTTTCTGGCGCTGCTGGTCTGGGCCTGGAAAGTCCTCCTCGTCCGGGCTCTGGTCACGCCTCCGTACAACGCCGGGGCCCGGCGCAAGGGCGGCAAGCTGGGGTTCTTCGGCTGGTTCCCGGCCACCCCCACCGGTGCGGTGGCGGCCAGGGCGCTGACCTACTGGATCCGGGATCCGCGCTACGGCGCCTCCCTGCTCATCATTCCGCTGCTGGTGGTGGTGCTGCTGTTTGTGAACAACACGGGAGGCACGGTGGTGCCGCTGCTCATCGGTCCTCTGGTGGCTTTTCTGCTGGCCTTCGGGCTTACGGCGGACGTGGCGTATGACAACACCGCCTTTGCACTGCACATCAGCACCGGAGTGTCCGGTTTCGCTGACCGTGCCGGACGTGTCCTTGCCTGCGCCGTGTTCGCCGTTCCCACGGTGCTGGCCGCCACCGTGCTGCCCTGTGTGCTGCTGGGGGAGACGGACCTGCTGCCGGTGCTGCTCGGTGTGTCGATCGGGACGCTGCTCAGCGGCCTGGGCCTGTCCAGCGTGGTGTCCGCCCGCTACACCTATAACGTGCCGCTGCCGGGGGAGAATGCGTTCAAGACCCCGCCGGGATCCGGCGGGCGCACCGCTCTTGTCCAGAGTCTGGGGATGCTGGCCCAAATCGTGATTGTGCTGCCGGTGGTTGCCCTGGCCGCGGCCGCCGTGGTGACGGGCAGCGCACTGCTCGGCTGGCTTACCCTGGCTGCCGGCGTGGTGCTCGGGGCCGTTCTGCTGCTGGCCGGCATCCGGATCGGCGGCCGGTGGATGGACCGCCGCGCCCCCGAGCTGCTGGTTGCGGTTACGGTGAACAAATGACCCCGGGTACTAAGATGGGAACCATGAGTCTTCCTCCCGATCCCTTCGAAAATGACCCCGCCCGCCGCCTTGACGACGGGGGTGGTTCCACCGCTGTCATCGAGCGCGAGGAACAGCGCGAGTACACCGAGCCCGGTGACAGCGAGCGGTTTGCCCACTACGTCCGCAAGGAAAAGATCATGGAGTCCGCGCTCTCGGGGGAACCCGTGATCGCGCTGTGCGGCAAGGTCTGGACCCCCGGCCGTGATCCGAAGAAGTTCCCCGTGTGCCCCACCTGCAAGGAAATCTACGACGGGCTGAGCGCACCCAAGGACGGCAAGAAGTAATTCCGCGCGTATGAGCGGTGACGTTCAGCAGCCGCGCCCGGCCGGCGCGATGTCCGCCGAGTACCGTGCCCTCACCCTGGGCATCCTGGCGATCATCACCTGTTCCGCCTTCGAAGCGATGGCGGTGACGACGGCGATGCCGGTGGTGGCGGCGGAACTCTCGGCGGGCGCCGGCTACGGGCTGGCCTTCTCGATGTTCCGCACTGCCTCGCTGCTGGGGACCGTGGTGGCCGGCAGCCGATGTGACCGCGGAGGGCCGCTGCCGTCTCTTGCAGCAGGCATGGTGCTGATGACCGCCGGACTGGTGCTCTCAGCCCTGGCCGGTGAGTTCTGGATTGTCACCGCCGGCCGGGCAGTGTCCGGGCTCGGCGGGGGAGCCATGATCGTGGCGGTCTACGTAATCATTGGCGAGATCTATCCGTCGGCGCTCCAGCCTGTGATCTTCGGCTGGCTGGCGGCGGCATGGATCCTGCCTTCCATGGTGGGGCCGTTGGCGGCGGGCCTGCTGGCGCAGTATGTCAGCTGGCGGTGGGTCTTCGCCGCAGTCATTCCCATCGTGCTGGCTGCCGGAGTGATGGTCTGGCCGCGGATCCGCAGCCTGGGTCCGCCCGCCAACCCCGCACTGGACGCAGCGGCGGTCCGCCGCCGGGCGCTCTGGGGTACGCTGCTGGCCGCTGCCGTATTCGTTGCCCAGTGGGCCGGCAGCGCGGCCGCGGCGTCGTCGTCGGCCGCCGTACTGCAGTGGGCCGCCGCCGCAGCGGGGGCAGCTGCGGCCGGTGTTGCGCTGGGCCGCCTGCTGCCGCCGGGCACCCTGCGCCTGGCCCGGGGACTGCCCGGCGTGGTTGCCACGCGCGGCCTGCTCAGTGCCGGATTCGTAGCGGCGGAGGCCTTTCTGCCGTTGCTGGTGCTGGCCACGTACGGTGTGGACCCTGCCACTGCCGGACTGGCGCTGACTGCAGGAGCGGTAGGCTGGGCTGTGGGTTCTTTCCTGCAGGCACGTGCCGGCGGGCGGCGTCACCGGCTTTTGGTGATCGGCGCAACCATGCTGGCCGCGGCCGTGGGAGGAATCGGGCTGCTTGCCTCGCCGTCGATCCCCTTCTGGGTGATCGTCCTGGTGTGGACCTTCGCGGGAGCGGCCATGGGCCTGGCCCTCTCCAGCACCTCCGTCATGGTGCTGGCACTGTCCACTTCCGCGGACCGGGGACGCAATTCCGCGTCCCTGCAGATTTCCGACCAGCTCGGTGCCGTGGCGGGAACCACGGCGGCGGGGATTCTTTTTGCCCTGCTGCAGGATCCCGCAGCCTCCGGACAGATCGGCGTATTCCGCGTCATGTGGCTTGTCCTCGCGGTCTTTGCGGGCCTGGGGATTGTCTCCGGAGCCCGCAGTGCAATTGTTACTTCAAATACAGGAAAGGTGCCGTTCACAGCGTGAGCCCTGACACCCTCTTCGGCGGACCGGCCCTGCCGCCCGCTTACCCGGAACGAGCCGCGTGGGGAACGGCCCCGAAGCTGCGCCAGTGGCAGGCCGAGGCCCTCGAGAAGTTCTTCGCGTCCGATGCCGATGACTTCCTCGCCGTGGCCACCCCCGGTGCAGGCAAGACAACGTTCGCCCTGCGCGTGGCCACCGAGCTGGTGGACCGCGGGATCGTCAAACGGATCACCGTGGTGGCGCCCACCGACCACCTGAAGCGGCAGTGGGCGGATGCCGCTGCCAAGGTGGGACTGGCACTGGACCCCAACTTCAAGAATGCTGACGGCCGCCACGGCGACGGATTCATCGGCGTGGCAGTGACCTACGCCCAGGTGGCTTCCAAGCCGATGCTGCACCGGGCCAAGACCGAAGCGGCGCGCACACTGGTGATCCTGGACGAGATCCACCACGGCGGCGACGCGCTGTCCTGGGGCGACGGTATCCGGGAAGCCTTTGAGCCGGCAGTCAAGCGGCTGTCCCTTACCGGTACGCCGTTCCGCTCCGACACCGCGGCCATTCCCTTTGTTGAATACGAAAAGGACCGTGACGGGATCCGCCGGTCCAAGGCGGACTACACCTACGGTTACGGGCAGGCGCTGAAGGACCATGTGGTGCGCCCGGTGATGTTCATGGCTTACTCCGGCACCATGCGCTGGCGCACCAGCGCCGGCGATGAAATGGCTGCCTCCCTCGGCGAGGCCGCCGTCACCAAGGACATCACGGCCCAGGCCTGGCGGACTGCGCTGAATCCCACGGGCGAGTGGATTCCGTCGGTGCTGGCTGCCGCTGACCGCAGGCTCTCCGAAGTGCGCCGGGCAGTGCCCGACGCCGGCGGGCTGGTGATTGCCACCGACCACGACGACGCCCGCGCCTACGCGGGTCAGCTGAAGAAGATCACGGGGGAGTCTCCCACGGTCATTCTCTCCGACGACGCCAAGGCCTCGGACAAGATTGATGAGTTCTCCGCCGGCGACCAGCGCTGGATGGTGGCTGTGCGCATGGTGTCCGAAGGGGTGGACGTTCCGCGCCTGGCGGTGGGCGTCTACGCCACCTCCACGGCAACCCCGCTGTTCTTCGCGCAGGCCGTCGGCCGGTTTGTGCGTGCCCGCAAGCGCGGTGAAACGGCCTCGGTGTTCCTGCCCTCGGTACCCAACCTGATGGCACTGGCGAACCAGTTGGAACTGGAACGCGACCACGCCCTGGACCGCCCGGAGAACCATCTGGAAGAAGAAGGGTTCGCGCTGGAGGACAGCCTCATGGAGGCCGCCAACCGCGAAGAAAAGGCTTCCGATTCCCTCACCAAGCAGAAGTTTGAGGCACTGGAATCCCAGGCCTCCTTTGACCGCGTATTGTTCGACGGCGGCGAGTTTGGCACCGGGGGAGAGCTGGGCAGCGAAGAGGAACAGGACTTCCTGGGCATTCCCGGCCTGCTCGACGCAGACCAGGTGGGCATGCTGCTGCGCCAGCGCCAGCAGGAGCAGCAGTCCCGCCGCGGCCGCAAGACGGCTGCAGCGCCCGAGCCGGAAGCCGCCCCCGCGGTCATGGACCACCGGCAGCTTACGGAACTGCGCGGCCAGCTGGCTAAGAACGTCTCGGCCTGGTCAGCCCGCTCCGGGATGCCGCACGGCGTGGTGCACAGCGAGCTGCGCCGAATCTGCGGCGGACCGCCCGTGGCACAGGCCAACGAGGAACAGCTCAACCAGCGGCTGAAGAAGCTGCAGGACTGGTTCATCGGGCGCAAGTAGGCAGAACAGATGTCGCCGGAACCGTGCGGGCTGGTCCGGGTCCATGGTTAGCGTCCGTAGAACAGATAACGGGCTTACGGGGGACGGTTAGGCCCGTTATCTGTACTGGAGAGGTCTCAACCCAGAGCGCCAGGGCAGACGGCGAGTCCAAGCACCGGGGTTGAGCGACTTTGGGGCCCTGATCCGCACAAAGGACCCCTGGCTGCCATCGACGGTGCAGCTATGGCCGGTTCCAAGCGGCGGAGATTACCGTTTGCCCGTACCGGATCGTTGTGCTGGATCATTCGTGCAGATAACGGGCCTAAACCCGGGCAGCGCGAATTCTTCGTGCAGATAACGGGCGCGAACAGGCGGATATGGCCGTTATGGGCCCGGGATCTGCACGAGAGATTTCGGCAAGCCCCGTATCTGCACGAGAGATTTCGGCAAGCCCGTGCCCTGAACGCAGGACCGGGGCGACACAGAAGAGGCGACACAGAAGAGGCGCCGGAACATTACGCTCCGGCACCCCTTCTGTCTTGGTGTTCTGCTCTGTTTGGTCCGCGCCGTGCAGTCCGCGCCGTGCGGTCCGTCTGAACCGGAATTACAGGTCCAGCAGCTCCACTCCGGCGTCTTCCAGTTCGGCCAGGGCCGCACGGGTGTCAGCGCGGTTGATTCCGGCGCACAGATCGGGAATGACGAATGTGTCATACCCGGCTGCAACGGAATCCAGCGCGGTGGCCCGGACGCAGTAGTCGGTGGCAAGGCCCACGATGACAACCTCATCGACGTCGTTCTCGCGAAGCCAATCATCCAGGCTGACCGTCTCGGCCGGATCAGCCGGTGCGGCGGCCGCATCCGGATCGCCCGTCGGCACTTCGTCTTCAGGGGCAAGCACGCCTTCGAAGCCGGAATAGGCGGCCTCGTACTGGCCTTTGCGGAAGAAGGCATCAATGTGCTCGGTGTCCAGATCCGGGTGCGGGCTGGCTCCGGTGGTGCCGGCGACACAGTGCACCGGCCAGGATTCCTTGTAGTCCGGGGTGTCCGAGAAGTGGGATCCGGGCTCTATATGCCAGTCCTGAGTCGCAGCCACCACGTCGTAGCGGCCCAGCGTCGTCTCGATGTAGTCGGTAATGTCCGACGCCGTGTCGGCACCGCCGGGAACGGCGAGCGAACCTCCTTCGCAGAAGTCGTTCTGGACGTCAACAACAATCAGGGCGCGCGTCATACTTCCTCCTCGTATTCTGTGGGGATCACCGGTTCGCCGCGCTGCAGGCGGTGCACGGCGTCGGGCAGTTCAGCCAGTGACGCGGTGTGCCGTTTGGCTGCACGCTCCACGCCTTCGGCCCCGGTCCAGCCGGGCAGGACCTCGCCGTCGGCAACAAACTGTTCCAGCAGCGGCCGGTCGTTGCCGTCATCCAGCGGCCGGTGGCCAATACCGACGACCTCGGCCGTGGCCGTTGCGTGCTCATTGAGCCGGCGCAGGGCATACTTCCTGCCGCCCAGGGAGGCCTTGTTCTTGGCTGCCTTGGCGACGGAAACAAACTCATGGTCATCCCCTTCCCGGCTGACCAGCTTGTAGACCATGCCGGCGGTCGGGGCGCCGGACCCGGTGACCAGGGAAGTTCCGACGCCGTAGGCGTCCACCGGGGCGGAGGCCAGGGATGCGATGGCGTATTCATCCAGGTCCGAAGTCACCATGATGCGGGTATCCGTGTTCCCGAGGTCATCCAGCAGCTCCCGAACCCAGCGGGCCTGGGCCACGAGGTCACCGGAATCCAGCCGGACACCGCCAAGTTTCTGCCCCGCAACAGCAACGGCGTTGCGCACGCCGGCTTCGACGTCGTACGTGTCCACCAGCAGCGAGGTGTTGGCGCCAAGGGAACCCACCTGGGCTTCGAAGGCATCGCGCTCCGTGTCATGCAGGAGGGTGAAGGAGTGGGCTGCGGTGCCTACCGTCTTCAGGCCGTACCTGCGTCCAGCCTCCAGGTTGGAGGTGCTGTCGAAGCCGGCGATGATCGCGGCGCGGGCCGCGGCGACGGCGGACTCCTCATGCGTGCGGCGCGATCCCATCTCGATGCAGGGCCGTCCGCCGGCAGCCATCACCATGCGGGAGGCCGCCGAAGCAATGGCGCTGTCATGGTTCAGCACCGAAAGCACCAGCGTTTCCAGGATGCAGGCTTCGGCAAAAGTGGATTCCACCGTCAGGATCGGCGAATGCGGGAAGTATGCCTCGCCTTCTGCGTAGCCGAAAATGTTGCCGGAGAAGCGGAAGTCCGCCAGCCATTCCAGGGTCGTTTCGTCCACTACGGCGGTGTCCGCCAGGAACTGCAGCTGGTCCGCACCGAAGCGGAAAGCGGTCAGGGCTTCGAGGATCCGTCCGGTGCCGGCGACCACGCCGTACCGGCGTCCGTCGGGCAGCCTGCGGCCGAAGACCTCAAACACCGATCTGCGGGAGGCCTTGCCCGAGTGCAGGGCAGCCTGCAGCATGGTCAGCTCGTAATGGTCTGTATAGAGGGCGGCATTTGGCTGGCGCCACGTTGAAGGGCTGTTCACAGTCAAAACTCTATCCCCCGTTCGCTTATTGAGTAGAAGACATCCGGTGGCGGTTCGGGAACCGGGTCCAACCTACAATTGGAGTCATGACGTTGAGCACTGCACCCGGCGCTGTCCTGAGCACTTCGGCGGGTACCGACACCCTCGAGCGTACCGATACGGAATCCCTGGTTGGCAAGGATGTGCCGTGGGTGGTGATCGTATGGAATGATCCGGTGAACCTGATGAGCTATGTCAGCTACGTGTTCCGCAGCTACTTTGGCTACTCGGAGGCCAAAGCCAACAAGCTCATGATGGAAGTGCACGAGCAGGGCAAATCGGTGGTTGCCGCCGGCTCCCGCGAATCCGCGGAGCGCGACACCACGGCCATGCACTCCTTCGGACTCTGGGCCACCTTCCAAAAGACCGACGAGCCTTAACCGGCCGCCCTGTCCGCAGCGGCCGTCGAGCGCGGCCGCCTAAAGCGGCGCAGGGGCGGCACCAGAACAGCGGCAACGCAGCACAGACCGGCACCGCCGGCGGATAGGAACACACACGTGGCTACCGGATTCAAATCCACCCGCAAGGGCATTTCGGCATCGCTGGACGCCGGGGAGCGGGAGCTGCTGCGCAGCCTCTTTGCCGATGTGCTGAACATGCTGGAACCCGAGACCCCCGCCGATGCGGACCCGCTGGCAGCCATGGTGGGTTTGGACACCAGCGCCCGTGTGCCGGATGACTCCGCGCTGCGCCGTCTGCTGCCGGACGGGGTGCACGGAGACGACGACGAAGCCCTGGAATTCCGCCGCCTCACCGAACGCTCGCTGCGGGAAAACAAGACCGCCGCACTGCGGGCGGCGTCAGTGCTTCTGGAGTCCAAGCAGCTGCTGCTCAACGCCGATCAAGCCCAGTATTTTGCCCGCGCACTCAACGATGTGCGGCTGGTGCTGGCGGACCGCCTCGGGCTGGAAACCGATGAAGACACCGAGCGGCTGCACGGGATCACGGATCCGTCCCAGGCCCGGGACGTGGACGGCTACCTGGCACTCGTTTACAACTTCATCACCTGGCTCCAGGAGACCCTGATGCAGGCCATGATTCGTTCCCTGCTGTGATCAAGAGCACGTTGTACTGAGTACGCGCCGGGGCCGGCGGGGACTATTGTCGATACATTATGAGCTCTGACCCGGGTAGTTCCACGCTGACGAAACAATCACTGAAGGACGCACAGCGCCGGGATGCACCCATCGGCATCTTCGACTCCGGAGTGGGTGGCCTGACTGTCGCCCGCGCGGTGATTGATCAGCTGCCCAATGAGTCAATTCTTTATGTGGGTGACACCGCCAGGGGACCGTACGGGCCCCTTCCCATTGCCGAAGTCCGTGCCAATGCCCTGGGCGTCATGGATGAGCTGGTGGACTCCGGCGTCAAGCTGCTGGTGATTGCCTGCAATACTGCGTCCGCCGCTGTGCTGCGGGATGCCCGCGAGCGGTACACCCGCCGCTACGGAATCCCGGTCATCGAGGTGATCCAGCCGGCAGTCCGGCGTGCCGTGGCGGCCACCCGCTCAGGCCGGGTTGGCGTCATCGGTACTGAAGCCACCGTTGGGTCCCGTGCCTATGACGACACGTTCGCCGCAGCACCGCACCTGGAGATCGCGTCCGTGGCATGCCCGGCCTTTGTGCAGTTCGTAGAGGCCGGAGTCACTGCGGGCCCGGAGCTGCTGGCCACCGCCGAAGAATACCTGGCCCCGCTGAAGTCCCGCGACGTGGACACGCTGGTGCTGGGATGCACCCATTACCCGCTGCTGACCGGCGTGATTTCCTACGTGATGGGCGACGGCGTCACGCTGGTGTCCAGCGCGGAGGAAACCGCCAAGGACGTCTACCGTGCGCTCATTTCCCACAACCTGCAGCGCATGGCGGACACTGCACCGCAGCATCATTTCGTGGCCACGGGTGACGCGGCGTCGTTTGAACTGCTTGCCCGCCGGTTCCTTGGCCCCGAAGTCCTCAGCGTTGAACACGTCGAGCACGTGGCCGCCCACTATCCAACCGGCAGCATGGCCCGGGTCACCCCGGACATGGTGGCCGCAGCCCGCTCCACCCACCGCGAGAATGGAAGGCCGCACGGCGTCCTTCGGAACGGCACCTAAATGAAACTGACCATTGTGGGCTGCAGCGGCTCCTTCCCCGGACCGGCGTCTCCCGCCTCCTGCTACCTCGTGACCGCCAATGACGGCGTCCGCGACTGGCGCATTCTGCTGGACCTGGGCAACGGTTCCCTGGGCGTACTGCAGCGCTACATGGATCTGCGCGACATTGATGCGGTGCTGCTCACCCATCTGCATCCGGACCACTGCATGGATCTGTGCGGCCTCCATGTGGCAGTGCACTGGGACCCGGCCGGCTGGAACCGGGAGCGGATCACCGTCTGGGGCCCCCGGGACACGGCGGACCGGATGGCCACCGCCTACGGGCTGCCCCTGGACCCCGGGATGCACGAGGACTTCCAGTTCCAGAACTGGACAAGTGAACAGCCTGTGACGGTCGGCCCGTTTACCATCACCCCGTATCCGGTGCGGCACCCCGCGGATGAGGCGTACGCGCTGCGCGTTGAAGCAACGGTCATCGATGCGGACGGCAACCCCGTCACCCGCACGCTGGCCTATTCAGGGGACACGGACTCCTGCGAGGGGCTGGAAGAGGCCGCCCGCGACAGCGACGTTTTTCTGTGCGAGGCAGCTTTCCATGAGGGCCGCGATGACGCCATCGAGGGTGTTCACCTGACCGGAAAGCGTGCCGGCGCCGCGGCTGCAGCCGCAAACGCGCGCCGGCTGCTGCTCACGCACCTCCCGGTCTGGAACGACGCAAACGTGTCCGTCGCCGAGGCCAGGGAGACCTATGCGGGGGACCTGGCGGTCGCCGTCGCGGGCGTCTCCTACGACGTCGGCAGTCCCTTCACGGCGCCGCTGGTTCTGAATCCGGGAGCCCTCCCGGCAGGCTAGCGATAACTCGTACGGCGTTTCCCCAAGGGCCCCGCGTCCGCAGGTCAAGCTGAGGGGAGCCGGGCCGGTCCGGAGAATGCCGGCGGATAGACTGGGCTCATGACTACAGCAGCAAACAATGCCTCTTCCACGCCTTCCGCAGGCTCCGCCGTCGTCCGCTCCGACGGCCGCGCCCCTGACCAGCTGCGCGACATCACCATTACCCGCGGCTGGTCCAAGCAGGCGGAAGGCTCGGCACTGATCGAGTTCGGCAACACCAAGGTGCTGTGCACCGCCTCGCTGACTGCCGGTGTTCCGCGCTGGCTCAAAGGCGAGGGCAAGGGCTGGGTTACCGCCGAATACGCCATGCTGCCTCGCGCCACGAACACCCGCAACGACCGCGAATCGGTCAAGGGCAAGCTCGGCGGCCGCACCCACGAGATTTCCCGGCTGATCGGACGCTCACTGCGTTCGATTATCGATACCAAGGCCCTCGGCGAGAACACCATTGTCCTGGACTGCGACGTGCTGCAGGCCGACGGCGGCACCCGCACCGCGGCGATCACCGGCGCTTACGTGGCCCTCGCCGATGCCCTGGCCTGGGCCAAGGACAACAAGCTGATTGCGCGTAACGCGCAGCCCCTGCTGGACACGGTGGCGGCCATCAGCGTGGGCATCATCGACGGCGTACCCATGCTGGACCTGCCCTACGTTGAAGACGTCCGGGCCGAAACCGACATGAACGTGGTGGTCACCGGTTCCGGCAAATTCGTCGAGGTGCAGGGCACCGCCGAAGGTGCGCCGTTTGACCGTGACGAGCTGAACGCCCTGCTGGACCTGGCCCTGCTGGGCACATCAGAGCTGGCCGAAATCCAGCGCCGCACCCTGGGGGAATCCCGCGGGGAAACCGCATGAGCACCGCAGCGCCAACCGAACCCCGGCTGGTCCTGGCCACCAGGAACCCCGGCAAGCTGCGGGAGCTGCGGGAATTGCTGCGCGGACGGATTCAGGGACTCGACGTGGATACCCAGGTCATTGATGCGGCTGCCGCGGGAGTTCCGGACGTTCCCGAAACGGGCGTAACTTTCGAAGCCAACTCGCTGCTCAAGGCACGCGCGGTGGCAGAAGCCACCGGTCTTGCCGCTATTGCCGATGACTCCGGCCTGGCTGTGGATGTGCTGGGCGGGGCTCCGGGCATCTTCTCCGCCCGCTGGTCCGGCCGGCACGGCGACGACGCCGCCAACCTGGACCTGCTGCTGCGCCAGCTGGCAGACATCGGGGAAGAACACCGCGGGGCGGCCTTCGTCTGCGCCGCGGCGCTGGCCCTGCCCGGCGGACACACCGCGGTGGAACGGGCCGAACTGCGCGGGACGCTTCTCGCAGCACCGCGCGGAAACGGCGGATTCGGCTATGACCCGATCCTGCGCCCGGTAGGGTACGACCGCAGCTGCGCAGAGCTCTCGGCGGAGGAGAAAAACGCCATCAGCCACCGCGGACAGGCCTTCCGCGCCCTGCTTCCGGCCATCGTGGAGGCCCTGGCCTGAGTCGCCGCGGACGCGGCAGAGAGGTTCCTGCAGCGTCCGCAGCCCGGCCCCCCGGCACGCCGGTGAAAGCCGGTGAATTGGCCGCCGGACGGTGTCGGGTTACCACCGGGGCGCCTCCGTAAGGCAGAATTGGGGTCAATATGACTACACAGATCCTTGCCTCAGCTGCCACCGCCAATACCGACGGATCGGCGCTGGGAGGGGTCGCTGACTGGGCCGTCAACGTCATGGAGACCATCGGTGCTCCCGGCGCAGGCCTGGCCATCGCCCTGGAGAACCTCTTTCCGCCGCTGCCCAGCGAGGTGATCCTGCCGCTGGCCGGATTCACCGCCAGCCAGGGCAACTTCTCGATTATCGAAGCCCTCATCTGGACCACTCTCGGCTCCGTCGTGGGTGCCTGGGCGCTGTACGGACTCGGCGCCTGGCTGGGCCGGAACCGGATGCGTGCCCTGGTCTCGAAGGTCCCCCTGGTGGACCTGGAGGACGTGGACAAGGTGGAAGCCTGGTTCAACCGGCACGGTTACAAAGCGGTGTTCTTTGGCCGGATGATCCCCATCTTCCGCAGCCTCATCTCCATTCCTGCAGGTATTGAACGGATGCCCATCTGGAAGTTCCTGGGCCTGACCACCGCGGGCAGCCTCATTTGGAACTCCATCTTTGTCTTTTCCGGGTTCTACCTGGGCGAGAGCTGGCACGTGGTGGAGGAATACGCCGGGGTCTTCCAGAAGGTCGTCATTGCGGCGTGTGTCCTGATTGCCGTGTGGTACGTGGTGAGCAAGGTCCGCTCGCACCGCCGCAAGAAGGCAGCCCCTCCGGTCCAGACGGTCGACGGCGAATAGGGTCCGCATCCCTCTGCCTCACCGCAGTCCAGAAGAACGGCCCCACATCTGCCTTCACAGACGTGCGGCTGCGCAGAACCCGCTTGACCAGAACCAGATGTGAACAGAACTAAGGAACCGAACACCGCGTGGGAATTGAATTCACGGCCATTGACTTCGAAACGGCCAACGGATTCCGGGGCTCGCCCTGTTCGGTGGGACTGGTCAAGGTGCGGGACGGCGCCGTCGCAGATCAAGTGTCCTGGCTGATGCGCCCGCCGGCCGGCCACGATTTTTTCGATCCCCGCAACACCCGTATCCACGGCATCGAAGCCCCCATGGTGGCCGGTGCGCCCCGCTTCGGAGAACTGTTTCCGGAGATCGGCGCGTTTATCGGGGATGACCTCCTGGTGGCCCACAACGCCGCCTTTGACATGGGGGTCATCCGCTCCGCACTGGAGGTTTCCGGCCTGCCCGGGCCCGCCTATGACTACACCTGTTCCGTGGTGCATTCCCGCCGAACCTATTCGCTGGTGTCGCATTCCCTGCCGTTCGCGGCCGAGGCTGCGGGAGTACCGCTGAAGAACCACCACGACGCCGCGGAGGACGCCCGCGCCTGCGCGGGAATCATGCTGGATATCGTGCGCCGCGCCGGTGCTGCGGATATGCCCGGCTTTTTCGCTGCGCAGGGCATGGTGCCCTCCCGGATGCCGGCCTATGTGCCCGGCGTCGACCCGTTGTCCAAAGCGACCCGGGCTGCACTGGAACGCGGAACCGGTTCGGAAACCAAGGCTGCCGCCTCCGGTTGGACGGGCTGGCCGGTGGAGGGGGAGAACCCGCCGCCCAACCCGTTCGCTGACAGCAGCCACCCGCTGTACGGACAAACCGTGGTGTTCAGCGGAAACCTCGGCATGTCCCGCCAATCGGCCAAGAAGCTTGCCGCTGATCTGGGGGCCAGGCCCGCGTCCGGCGTCACCCGTGCCACCACCGTGCTGGTCATGGGAGACGGGTTTGAATCCGGGGACCTGCGCAACGGCGTTCTGACGGGCAAGGCCCGCCGGGTCCTGGATTTGCACGGCAAGGGCCAGCGCATTGAGGTGCTCTCGGAACCGGAGTTCCTGCGGATGATCGACGGGACCTGGCCCGGAACGCTCCGGCAGGCTTAGCCCGCCGTCCCGGACCGAAGACCGGGCCCGCACCTCTGGCCCGCGGTCTTAACCGGCAGTGGTTGCGGCGGTGAACTGCCGGGCCATCTCTTCGACCACGCTGCGGCCCTCCAGGGCGGCCAGCCACTGGTCCGGCAGCGCTTCGGTGCCGTACAGCGTGCCCAGGATGTTGCCGGCGACTGAGCCGGTGGAGTCGCTGTCGCCGTCGTGGTTTACGGCCAGTGCCAGGGCAGCGCGGAAGTGTTCTTCCGGCGTGGCGGCTGACGCCGTTGCCAGGGCCGCGTAGAGGCCGATCGCCAGTGCTTCTTCAGCCACCCACCCTTCACCCAGGGCTGCGGTCAGTTCCTCCGGAGGCACCGGGCCGGATTCGGCCAGGGACACCGCGGCAGCCAGCCGCTGTGCCAACTCGGGCACTCCGCTGACCTCCGCCCGCTCCAATGCCGCACCGGCGGCACCCTGCAGGGAAGCCGCCGGGTCCAGGAGGTCGTGGATCAGGGTGGAAAACACGGCAGCGCTGTGCAGTGCCGACGGGTGCCCGTGGGTGAGTGCAGCGGCGTCTTCGCTGAGCCGGTACACCATGTCCTTTTCCACGTAGGGAAGCAGGCCAAAGGGAGCCGAGCGCATCACAGTGCCGCAGCCCTTGGAACCGGGGTTGACCGGCCGGGCCTTGGTGCCCATGTCCGGCCCGGACAATCCGGAAATGCAGGCATTCCCGGGCGCGCGGCGCTGGTGCAGGACAGTCTGCGCATCAATCCACCGGGAGGGCGGGCTGGGAG
>NZ_JASDDG010000038.1:0-35263 GCF_030407495.1 Arthrobacter sp. APC 3897
CTGCGCAGGCGCCGTCTCCCGAGGGGACAGCTGCCGCTGAAGCAGCCCCGGCCGGAACGGTGGAGCAGCAGGAAGCGAAGGCCGGGGAGGAGGACGCTCCCTCCAACCTGAATCCCTTCGCGATTCCGGCGCTTCCCCTTTTCCACGCACCGGATCTGAGCGCTGTCCGCCCCGTCCCGGCGCACGGCGCCGAGGAGGGCTCCGAGGCTGATGAGGACTCCGAGGACAACCGCAGCCGCCGCCGCAGCCGGCGCGGACGCAGCCGTACCCGCAGCGAATCCTCCAGTGCCGCTGCCGCTGCCGCTGAGGATGACTCCGAAACAGGAACGTCCCCGGAACAGGCTGCCGGGCCGGACAATGCTGAAGGTGTCACCTCCCGCCGCCGCCGGCGGCGCCGCCGCGGAGATGCCGATCTTGAGCTCACCGGGGGAACGGACGATGATCCGCCCAACACGGTGACCCGAGTCCGCGCACCGCGCGCCCACGCCGATGCCCCCGTTTCCGACCGGGTCACCAGCGTCAAGGGTTCCACCCGCCTCGAAGCCAAGAAGCAGCGCCGGCGTGAATCCCGTGAATCGGGCCGCCGCCGCCATGTGATCACCGAGGCTGAGTTCCTGGCCCGCCGTGAATCGGTTGACCGGCAGATGATCGTCCGCCAGCGTGATGAGCGGATCCAGATTGGTGTCCTGGAAGACGGCGTCCTCGCCGAGCACTTTGTCTCCAACACCCAGCAGGACTCCCTGATCGGCAACGTCTACGTCGGCAAGGTCCAGAACGTGCTGCCCAGCATGGAAGCTGCCTTCGTGGATATTGGACGCGGCCGCAACGCCGTGCTGTACGCGGGTGAAGTCAACTGGGACGCTGCTGGCCTGGACGGCCAGCCGCGCCGCATCGAGCTGGCGCTGAAGTCCGGCGACTCCGTCCTGGTCCAGGTCACCAAGGATCCGGTGGGCCACAAGGGCGCCCGGCTGACCAGTCAGATCTCACTGCCGGGCCGGTACCTCGTCTACGTGCCGGGCGGCTCAATGACTGGCATTTCCCGCAAGCTGCCTGACGTTGAACGCAACCGGCTGAAGAAGATCCTCAAGGACCACCTGCCGGAAAACGCCGGCGTGATTGTCCGCACCGCGGCTGAAGGTGCCAGCGAGGAAGAGTTGATGAATGACATCAACCGGCTCCGCGCGCAGTGGGAGAACATCGAGGCTAAGGCCAAGTCCACCAAGACCCTGGCTCCTGAGCTGCTGTACGGTGAGCCGGATCTGACCATCAAGGTGGTCCGCGACGTCTTCAATGAGGACTTCTCCAAGCTGATCGTTTCGGGCGACGAAGCCTGGGACACCATCGAGGCCTACGTCACCTACGTGGCACCTGATCTGGTGGGCCGGCTGGAGAAGTGGACCCAGGATGAGGACATCTTTGCCGCCAGCCGCATTGACGAGCAGATTGCCAAGGCGCTGGACCGCAAGGTGTTCCTGCCCTCCGGCGGCTCCCTGGTGATCGACCGCACCGAAGCCATGACAGTGGTGGACGTCAACACCGGCAAGTTCACCGGCACCGGCGGCAACCTGGAAGAAACCGTCACCAAGAACAACCTGGAAGCGGCCGAGGAAGTTGTCCGGCAGCTGCGCCTGCGCGATATTGGCGGCATTATTGTCATCGACTTCATTGACATGGTCCTCGAGGCCAACCGGGACCTGGTCCTGCGCCGGCTCGTGGAATGCCTGGGCCGGGACCGGACCAAGCACCAGGTTGCCGAGGTGACGTCCCTGGGACTGGTCCAGATGACGCGCAAGCGCATGGGCACCGGGCTGCTCGAAGTCTTCGGCGAAGAGTGCGAGGCATGCGCCGGCCGCGGCGTCATCACGCATGACATTCCCGTGGAGCACCGCCGGAACAGCAATTACAGCGGCAGCCCCGCAAACAGCACGGCGGCTCATGCGGTGTCTGAAGACAACCACCAGCAGCACCTGAAGCAGGAGAAGCAGTCCCGCGGGGACCGCAAGCGCAACCGCAGCCGCGGCTCCGGCGCGCCGCAGCAGAATAACGCTGCTGCCGTGCCGGCCGAGGAGCCTGCCAAGACACCGGAGTCCGGTCAGAGTGAGGCTGAGCGGCAGGCCAAGGCCAAGGCCGAGGCTGCCCGCGCTGCTCTGGCTACGATCGCTGCCGCCACGGCTGCCGCCCATGACACCGTTGAATCGGGGGAGAAGTCCGCAGAGCGGAAGCAGCCGGACCATGCAGGATCGGAGCCGGCGGCCGCGTCCGCCGGTGCCCCCGGGTCTGTTGCCGGTGCCGTCCTGAATATCCAGGGCGAGACCGTGGTGGTTCCGCGCCGGGACCGGCGCGAGCCGGCCCGTGAGGAGTCCCGGTTCACCCTTGAAAGCCTCACTGAGGCCTTCAATGAGGTAGCTGCAGCAGCGGCTCCGGAGGGCAATCAGGAGGCGGAGAAGAAGCCTGCCGGGGACGCCCCGGCACAGGACAGCCAGGCACGGCCGCCGCGCCGTTCCCGCCGCAGCAGTGCTGCGGCACGGAACGTTCAGCCCCCCGCCGTACCGGATGCCCCGGCAGCCGGGGCGAATGCACCTGCTGCGGCTGAACCCCCGGCACGGCCCGCAGCTGCCGCCCCGGCCCGGGCAGCAGCACCGGAGCCGTCCGCCGCACCGGAAGCAGCTGCTGCGCCCGCGCGGACTCCCCGCCGCCGTCGTGCCGCAGGCAGCCCGCAGGGTGCGTCAGGGGCGGACGCCATCCGGATCGGGGAGACCGGCTCCACCGTGCCTGCCGCTCCGGTGGCTGTGCACCGCACCGCTGCGCCCTCCCCGGCGCAGAAGCAGGAAAAGCGCCGCGAAACCGGCGGCAGTGCGCCGGTGATCCTCGGCGTCGGCGTCCCTGCCTCGGAGCTCTGACCCGCCCCGGGCGGCGCCCTGAAGCGAACCAGTAAAGGAGGCGGCCATCCCCAGTCCGGGGATGGCCGCCTCCTTCGCTTTGCCGGGGGAAACAGTGCAGCGTGAAATGCTATAAAGTAGAACGAGAGCAGTGACGTCCGAAGAGGCGGCGCGCCTGGAAGCCCAGCATTTGCGGGTTATCGGTTGCGTAGCGTAACCTTGAACTTCGGTGCGAACGCCTTCAAAACCGTTTTCGGTACAGGGCGTGACTGCATGGCGCAAGGCGGGCAAATTTGAGCCCAGCCAGATGCGCATCCAAGTATAAACGTCGAGAGAAGTGAGTTCCCAAGTGGTGTACGCGATTGTCCGCGCTGGCGGCCGCCAAGAAAAGGTTTCCGTCGGAGACCTCGTAACCCTGGACCGCGTCCCCGGTGGAGCCGGCAGCACATTTGAGCTGCCCGCCCTGCTTTTGGTTGATGGCGACCAGGTCACCTCTTCCGCACAGGACCTGGCCAAGGTCACCGTGACGGCAGAGATCGTTGAGAATTTTCGGGGTCCGAAGATTGTCATCCAGAAGTTCAAGAACAAGACCGGCTACAAGAAGCGTCAGGGCTACCGCTCCTCGCTGACCAAGGTCAAGGTTACGTCCATCAACTCCTGATTCTCGTGCCGGCTCCATCGGGAGCCGGGAACGCGGGAAGCATCCCGCCCCTGAGTTTCATAATCAGTTAGCAAAGGCAGGCAGTAGAAAATGGCACATAAGAAAGGTGCGAGTTCCACTCGCAACGGTCGCGACTCCAACGCCCAGTACCTCGGCGTAAAGCGTTTCGGCGGCCAGGTTGTCAAGGCAGGCGAAATCATCGTCCGCCAGCGTGGAACCCACTTCCACCCGGGAGAGGGCGTTGGCCGCGGAGGCGACGACACACTGTTCGCCCTCGAAGCAGGCGCAGTTGAATTCGGCAGCCGTCGCGGCCGCCGCGTCGTGAACATCGTGGCTGCTGCAGCCGCCGAGTAATCACCGGCAATTAGCTTTTCCGACGGGGCGGGCCTGATGGCCCGCCCCGTCGTCTTTTAAGCCAAGTAGAATTGGCAATGATCAAGTAGTTCCTTTGAAGGAGAACCATGGCCAGTTTTGTAGACCGCGTAGTGCTGCATGTTTCGGGCGGTACAGGCGGCCATGGTTGCGTGTCCGTCAAGCGTGAAAAGTTCAAGCCCCTGGGCGGGCCCGACGGCGGAAACGGCGGCGACGGCGGCGACGTCATCCTGCGCGTTGACTCCAGCTCCACCACGCTGCTCGACTACCACCACCTTCCGCACCGCCACGCCACCAACGGCGGCAACGGCATGGGTGACTGGCGCAACGGCAAGACCGGCGAGACCCTCATCCTGCCCGTTCCGGACGGCACCGTCGTCAAGAGCAGGGATGGCGAAGTCCTTGCCGACCTGGTGGGCGAAGGCGCCGAATACATTGCCGCCGCCGGCGGCCAGGGCGGACTGGGCAACTCCTCGCTTTCCTCCCAGAAGCGCAAGGCCCCCGGCTTCGCGCTGCTCGGCGTGCCCGGTGACGAGCGGGACATCGTCCTTGAGCTGAAGTCCATTGCCGACATTGCCCTGGTGGGCTTCCCGTCCGCCGGCAAGTCCTCGCTGATCGCTGCCATGTCCGCGGCCCGGCCAAAGATCGCCGATTACCCCTTCACCACCCTGGTGCCGAACCTCGGCGTGGTGCAGGCCGGTGACGTCCGCTTCACCGTGGCCGACGTTCCGGGCCTCATCGAAGGCGCCTCCGAGGGCAAGGGCCTGGGCCACAACTTCCTGCGCCACGTTGAACGCTGCGCCGCGCTGGTGCACGTCCTGGACTGTGCCGCGCTGGAGACGGACCGTGATCCGCTGGGTGATCTTGACGTTATCGAAAAAGAGCTCGACAAGTACTCGGTGGACATGAGCTTCGCGGGCAGCGACGGCGACGTTGTGCCGCTGAACCAGCGCCCGCGGCTCGTAGCCCTGAACAAGGTGGACGTTCCCGACGGCCGCGACATGGCTGAATTTGTGCGCCCGGAACTGGAGAAGCGCGGCTACCGCGTCTTCGAAGTCTCGGCGTCCAGCCATGAGGGCCTCAAGCCCCTGGGCTTCGCCATGGCAGAAATTGTCCGTGACGCCCGTGCCGCCGTCCAGAGCGCCCCGCCGCGCGTAAAGACCCCCACGCTGCGGGTCCGGAACGCGGATGCCAAGGGCGGATTCACCATCCGCCGGGAAGAGCGCAACATGGAACCGCTCTTCCGCGTCCTTGGCGACAAGCCGGTGCGCTGGGTCCAGCAGACCGACTTCACCAACGATGAGGCAGTGGGCTACCTGGCCGACCGCCTGGCCAAGCTCGGCGTTGAGGACAAGCTCTTCAAGGCCGGCGCCAAGCCCGGCGACGCCGTGGTAATCGGCGAGGGCGACGGCGTCGTCTTCGACTGGGAGCCGACCATGATCGGCGGCGCGGAGCTGCTGGCAGCTTCCCCGCGGGGATCGGACATCCGTATCGAGGAGTTCTCACGGCCCACCCGCGAGGAAAAAAAGGAAGACCACCAGGCCCGCCGCGATGCCCGCGCCGCAGCGCGTGCCGAGCTGGAAGCCGAGCGCAAAGCCGGCATCTGGACCGAATCGGTGAACTATAAGCACAATCCGCCGGCAGCTGCCAAAGACGGCGAATAGCAGCTTCACACTGCCCGGTTGGGCGCAGGATATGCATAAAGTGGTGGGGATATGACTGAACACACAGCAACCCCGACTTCTGTTCCTGCGCCCAAACGGGCGGCGCTTCGCTCCCGCTCCGGCCTCGCCCGGGCTCAGCGCATCGTCGTTAAGGTGGGCTCGTCGTCCCTCACCACCGTTGCCGGCGGCATTTCCGATGAAGCCCTCACCGCGCTGGCGGATGTCCTGGCGGCCCGAAGAGCAGCGGGCACCGAAATCATCCTGGTCTCCTCCGGCGCCATCTCCGCCGGACTGGCGCCGCTGGGACTGGCCAAGCGCCCCGCCCAGCTGTCCTCCCAGCAGGCTGCCGCCTCCGTGGGCCAGGGGCTTCTGATGGCCCGTTATACGGAAGCCTTCGGACGCCACGGCGTCACCGTCAGCCAGGTCCTGCTCACCGTCGAGGACCTGATGCGGCGCACCACCCACGCCAACGCGAACCGGGCCATGGAACGGCTGCTGAACTTCGGCGTCGTGCCCATCGTGAACGAAAATGACACCATCGCCAGCCACGAAATCCGTTTTGGCGACAATGACCGGCTGGCCGCCCTTGTTGCCCACCTCGTGAAAGCGGACGCACTGATCCTGCTTTCCGACGTCGATGCCCTCTATGACGGGCCGCCCTCCGAAGGAGCCGTGCGCATACCGCAGGTCACCGGCATGGCTGACCTGGAAGACGTCCGGATCGGCAAAGTGGGCAAGGCCGGCGTGGGCACCGGCGGGATGGCCACCAAAGTGGAGGCCGCCACCATCTCGGCACAGTCCGGCATTCCCGCTCTGGTCACATCCACGGCCAACGCCGCAGCCGCACTGGCCGGCGAGGACGTGGGGACCTGGTTTGTGGGCCGGGGCCGCCGCCAGCCGGTCCGGCTGCTCTGGCTGGCGCACGTGGCCCGCATCCAGGGCACGCTGGTGGTGGACGACGGCGCCGCCAAGGCTGTTGCGGACCGCCGGCGGTCGCTGCTGGCTGCAGGCATCACCTCCGTGACCGGACACTTCGAGCCGGGTGATCCGGTGGCCATTGCCGACCCGGCCGGAAACGTTATTGCCCACGGCCTAACCAATTACGCATCCGATGAGCTGCCGCAGATGCTCGGCCGGTCCACCCGGGAACTGTCCAAAGACCTGGGGCGCAGCTTTGAACGCTCCGTGGTGCACGTGAATGACCTGGTCATTCTGCACGACCACAAATCCGGGGGAGTGTCTTCCGGGCCGCAGGCCGGAGCCCCGTCCGGTGCGTCCGCTGTGCCCGGATCCGCCGTTGCCAGCCCCGACTCCGTCAATACACTGGGAGGATGAGCGCCGTGAATGCACATTCCGACATCGTCGAAGAAACAACAGTCGAAGAGACATCCGCAGAAACCGAAACAACCGGACTCGGAACACCCGTTGAATCCGGCTCGCGAACTGCTGCCGGGGAAGTCGAGGAAGGCGTCCACGCAGCAGCGGACCGGGCGCGAACCGCAGCACGGCGCCTTGCCCGGGCAAACCGCGCCTGGAAGGACCTTGGCCTGCAGGAGATCGGCAGGAATCTGGTTGCGAAGCGTGACCTGGTGCTGGCTGCCAATGCGCAGGACGTTGCCGCCGGCAGGGCAAAGGGAACTTCCGCGGCACTCCTGGACCGGCTTACCCTGACGCCGGAACGGATTGACGGCCTGGCAGCCGCCCTGGAGATGCTGGCCGGCCTGCCGGACCCGGTGGGATCGGTGGCGCGCGGACAGACCCTGCCCAACGGACTGCGGCTGCGCCAGGTGCATGTCCCGCTGGGCGTGGTGGCAGCCATCTACGAAGCCCGCCCCAACGTGACCGTGGATATTGCCGGTCTGGCCCTGAAGAGCGGCAACGCCGTCCTGCTCCGCGGCGGCAGCGCGGCGGAACACACCAACGCCGTGCTTGTGGACATTATCCGGGACTCCCTGGACGCCGTCGGACTCCCGGCGGACGCCGTGCAAAGTGTTGACGCGTACGGCAGGGCAGGTGCCAACGTCCTGATGAAGGCACGCGGAAAAGTTGATGTGCTGATTCCGCGCGGAGGGCGCGACCTCATCCAGACGGTGGTCACCAACGCTGCGGTTCCGGTGATTGAAACAGGGGAGGGCAACGTCCACATCTACCTGGACCAGAGTGCCCCGGTGGAGATGGCCGTAGACATCCTGCTCAACGCCAAAACGCAGCGGCCCAGTGTCTGCAACACGGTGGAAACCCTTCTTGTGCACCGCGGCGCGGCTGCCGCCGGGGATGTCCTGGCGGCCCTGGCCGGAGCCGGGGTGCGGTTGCATGCCGATGAAAGGGTCCGGGCCATGCTGCCGGCCGGTGTGGATGCCCAGCCGGCAGTCGACGATGACTGGGGCCGCGAATACATGGACCTGGACCTCGCCGTGGCCATGGTGGATGACATGGACGAAGCGCTGGAGCACATCCGCCGCTGGACCACCGGCCACACGGAGGCGATTATCACCAATGACCTTGCCAACGCTGAGCGTTTCATTGCGGAGATCGACTCTGCCGCGGTGATCGTGAATGCTTCCACCCGCTTCACCGACGGCGGGGAGCTTGGCCTGGGTGCCGAAGTGGGCATTTCCACGCAGAAGATGCACGCCCGGGGTCCGATGGGACTGCGGGAGCTGACCACCACCAAATGGATCGTCCAGGGCGACGGGCACATCCGGACCTGATGCCCGGCCGGTCCGGGGGTTCACCTCGGTGCGCCGTGGACACCGCCGGGTGCGGGTCACCTGCGCTTGCGCGTAGACTTATTCCAAACCACTGCTCCGTCTGCTGCCGCCGGCGGAACAACCACTCACAGCTCTCTAGGGGAGATCAATGCTGACCCAGCTTTCCAGCGCCGTACTTGCTGCCAGCGAGACGGCCGAACACCACGTATCCATTCCGATGGACCCGATCATGTACGGCGTCATCATCATGGGCGCCTTCCTGGTGCTGATGTTCGCAACCATCTCCTTCCAGAGCGTGGGCCACCGTCACGAAGCAACCGCCGAGCACGTTGACCCCCAGCGTCAGTTCCCCAACAAGCACGACCACGGCCAGGGCATCGAGGGCTGATTCCCCCGTGGGATCACCAGAGGCTTACCTGCCGGCGGCACGGCCGGAGCAGGAACACGCGGGCCGGCGGGTCCGGCTCGGCGTTATGGGCGGGACGTTTGATCCCATCCACCACGGCCACCTTGTGGCAGCCAGTGAAGTGGCATCCGTTTTTGGACTGGACGAAGTAGTCTTTGTGCCCACCGGGGAACCGTGGCACAAGTCTGCACGGGAGGTCAGCCCGCCGGAGCACCGCTACCTGATGACCGTTATTGCCACGGCATCCAACCCCCGGTTTACGGTCAGCCGCGTGGACGTTGACCGTCCCGGACCGACCTACACCATCGACACGCTGCGGGACCTGAGGGAATCGCGCCCTGATGCGGAACTGTTCTTCATCACCGGTGCGGATGCCATGGCGCAGATCCTCTCCTGGAAGGATATCCAGGAGCTGTGGTCCCTGGCCCATTTTGTGGGAGTGACGCGGCCCGGGCACGTGCTGGAAAACATGGGCCGGGATGATGTCAGCCTGCTTGAGGTACCCGCGATGGCCATTTCCTCGACCGACTGCCGGGAGCGGGTGGCAGACGGGGA
Source organism: Arthrobacter sp. APC 3897 (assembly GCF_030407495.1). Lineage (GTDB taxonomy): Bacteria > Actinomycetota > Actinomycetes > Actinomycetales > Micrococcaceae > Arthrobacter_B. The sequence continues at coordinate 9,249 of NZ_JASDDG010000038.1, forward strand.
ACCCGTCTGGTACCTGGTGCCGGACGGGGTGGTCCAGTACATCGCCAAGCACGGGCTCTATGCCGCTGAACCCCAGCACGTAAAAGAGCCTGCAACCTCAGAGCCAGTAGCGTAAACAGAGAAACCGAATGGGTAGGAAATGACTAACGGTCCAGAGTCCGCAGACGCACAGCGGCGCAGCCGCCCCGCGGCTGAGGTACCGGTGGACGCCCCTGCTGGACCCGGCGAAAGGGAGTCCCAGCAGCGGGCCAGGGAACGTGAATCCCTGCGTGCGCTCAAAGCCCTGGCGGAAAAGCAGTCCCGCCCGGATGCGGATGACCCGTCAAGCCTGCCTACCCGCCGCCAATTGAGGTTGATGCAGCAGCAGCGTGCCGGAGCTGACTCTGTCTCCACCCCGGTCTCCTCTGAGTCTTCGGCCGATGCCGTCCCGGTTCCTGTGGTGGACGCCCCGCCCGCAGCGCTGCATCCCGTGCGTGAAGGCGGACGCCGTGACCGGCGCCTGCGGTCCCGGCAGGAGGCTTCGGCGGCCGCCGGCGCCTCTCCGGACAGCGACGGCGCCAAAGGTGCGGATGCCAACGCGGATATTGCCGGCATGACAGTTGAACAGGCTTTGGCGGCGCGGGAAGCACTGCAGGCGCAGGCGAGGAACCAGGTGGCAGCCATGGAGGCCATCCAGGAGAAGGATCCCGACGCCGTCGACCTTGATCTGCTGGCCCAGCAGAAGGCACTGGCCGAGCGGGCGGCGGTACTGAACCGGCGCACGCAGAATATTCAGCGAATATCGCAGGAAAACGAGCAGCGCAGGTCCGCCGCCCAGGACCCCGCCGCCGCCGACAACCTGGCGATGGTCACCCCGCTGGAATTTATTAAGATTCCCGGCGTGGACCGGCCGGTTATGCGGCCTCCGTCCACCTCGCACATTCCTATTGTCACTTCCACCACCCCGAAGCAGGCCGGTAAGACGGTCCCCGCTGCGACGCAGGGCACGTCCCGCGGCGGAGACAAACGCTTCGAGGTTCGCCGCGCCCCGGCTTCTGCCGGTGCACGGCCCTCGCGCATCCTGGCCCGGGCTGATGCCCCGGTCACTGCGCCACCTGATTCTGCTGACGGCGCCAAGCCCGTCGGTGCACGAAGCGCTTTCGGGCTTGACCCGTTGGACGTAAAGACGGCCGGACTCGGCCGCACCCGGCGACTGCGTTTTGTATCGCTGGGAATTGGTGGTCTGGGCATTCTTGCCCTGATCATTTCAGTAGCAATGATCGTCGGCGGCTTTGGCAGCTGACGTTATACAAGGAGACACTTTGAGCGCCACCGAATCATCCATCGACATCGCACGGGTGGCAGCCCAGGCAGCCTCCGACAAGCTGGCCAACGACATCGTTGCCATCGACGTCAGCGAACGCCTCGCCATCACCGACGTGTTCCTGATTGCCTCTGCCTCCAACGAGCGCCAGGTTAACGCCATTGTGGACGGCATCGAAGAGGAGCTGGCCAAGAAGGGTCTGAAGCCGGTGCGCCGTGAAGGCCGCAGCGAGGGCCGCTGGGTCCTGCTGGACTACGCCAATGTTGTGGTGCACGTCCAGCACGAGGAAGACCGCGTCTTCTACGCGCTGGAACGCCTGTGGAAGGACTGCCCGGCCGTTGACCTGCAGGTTGACAACGCCGAAACTGCGGCTCCGGCGGCACCTGCCGCGCCGGACGCCGAGTAGCATCCCGCTGTGACTTCTTCGGCGGCCTGGGATCCGGCCCGTACCGGCAAGCGTGTCGTCTTTTGGCGGCACGGCCGAACGGAATGGAATCGTGCGGGAAGGTTCCAGGGCCAGCAGGACATTGCCCTGGACCCTTCCGGCGTCCATCAGGCTGCCGAAGCGGCGGGTGTCCTGCGGCACCTGCATCCCGACGTCATCATTTCCTCGGACCTGAGCCGCGCTCTGGTGACCGCCCAGGCGCTGGGGACAGCCATCGGAAAGCCGGTAGCCACGGACGTGCGCCTGCGGGAAACGTTTGCGGGAGCCTGGGAAGGGATGCTCTTTTCGGACATCTCTGCCCGGTTCCCCGAGGAACAGGCCGGCTGGTCAGCCGGCAGCGGTGACGTGCGGGCCGGCGGCGGCGAAAGCCGCGTGGACGTTGGGCGGCGGGTGGCCGATGCCGTTACTGCGGCTGCAGACGTGCTGAAGCCCGGAGAAACACTCGTGGCCGTCAGCCATGGAGGAGCCATCCGGGCCGGGATCTGCGCGTTGCTGGGCCTGCCGACCGACTCCTGGACGGTCATCAGCGGAGTCTCGAACTGCCACTGGTCCGTGCTCGAGGAACGTGATGACTCCGCAGGCGGCGTGCGCTGGAATCTGACCCAGCACAACGTGGGCCTGGACTCCCTTCCCAGCGGTCCGCTGGAGGGCTGACGACGGGCAGACAGCTGCTAAATTAGTGCGGCGCCGATCGATTTTGCACTCCGATATTTCTGTACTAAAGTAGAGGAGTTGCTTCGAGCCGGGGGATGCAAAATCCAACAGTTCAGGCATAGTGGAAAACAGTTTATTTGGGGCTGTGGCGCAGCTGGTAGCGCACCTGCATGGCATGCAGGGGGTCAGGGGTTCGAATCCCCTCAGCTCCACCAGGATCTTCGGGAAGCCGGAGGTTTTGCGGTGGAAACCCGGTTGCGGAAGCAACGAAGAGAAAGTGTTTTGGGGCTGTGGCGCAGCTGGTAGCGCACCTGCATGGCATGCAGGGGGTCAGGGGTTCGAATCCCCTCAGCTCCACCAAAAATTGAAGAGAAAATGTCCCGCCAAACGGCGGGACATTTTTTGTGTCTGCTGTCTTTGCGCATCAGGTGGAAAAGATCCGCGGGTGCAGGCTTTGCCGAAAGCGATTAGGAGCCATGAGCCATGAGCCATGAGCCATGAGCCACGGTGCCGCAGCCGGTAACCGTCCGCCGGTGTGGCAGGGTGGGGCACATGATTAATGAGCAGGGTGCATCCAATGAGCCGCGCCGCCCGCAGGGGCCGCGGAATCCCGGGGATGCGTGGGTTGCTGCACCTGACGGACAGCGGTACTGGGGCCGCTTCGGTGCGGCCGGGCTGCTGGCGTTTGACCGGCGCCGGGGCATCCTCCTGCAGCACCGTGCTTCGTGGAGCCACCACGGGGACACCTGGGGTTTGCCCGGGGGAGCACTGCATGAAAACGAAACGGCTGCCGCAGCCGCTTTGCGCGAAGCAGCGGAAGAAGCCGGCGTGCCCGCTGCGTCCGTCCGGCCGCGCGTCATGAGTGTGCTGGACCTCGGCGTCTGGTCTTACTCCACCCTGGCCGCCGATGTCACCGTCCCTTTTGAACCGGTGATCAGCGACCACGAAAGCCGCGAACTGGCCTGGGTGCCGCTCGATGAGGTGGAGTCTTTTCCGCTGCATCCGGCCTTCGCCGCATCCTGGCCGCGGCTCAGGGCCCTGCTGGCAGTGCGCCCCGTGGTGGTGGTTGACGCCGCCAACGTCATTGGTTCCGTGCCCGACGGCTGGTGGAAAGACCGGGCGGGTGCTGCCCGGCGGCTGCTCGAAGCTGTGGGGCATCTGGCGGTGCGGGGGATTCCCGCCAACGTTTTGGGACTGCCGGAAGATCTGTGGTTTCCCGATTATGCCGTAGTGGTGGAGGGACAGTCCCGCGGCGTTACCGCTCCTGGCCTGCCGGCCGTCACGATGCCAACCGCGGTGGCCGCTGTGGAACTGGTCCGGGCGCAGGGGTCCGGCGACGACGCCATAGTCTCCTGTGCCCGGCGGCTGGCGGCTGAGGGACGGCAGGTCACGGTTGCCACAAGCGACCGTGGACTTGCGGACCGCTGCGCTGAGGCAGGCGCAGGAGTTATCGGCGCCGGGCAGCTGCGGGACGTTCTGGCTTACTGAGAAGTATTTCAGCTAATACCCCGTGCAGGTCCGCGGAAAAATGATCTATTGCAAAAGCCGAATGGGAGGCAGAGGTGCTCATCACATGGTTTTGACAGGAAGAGGGGTTAGGCTTGAATATCTGCAGAGCAGAAATTGCTCGTATTCCGCCGGCTGGGAAGCCGAAAACCCCAGAGGGCCGCATGAGCACAACTGCACAACCAGTCAAAAGAGCAGCATCGAAGACTCGCACTAATTCCGTCGTCAGCGCCTATTCAGGTCTGTTGAAGGCCGTTCGTGATGAGGGGCTGCTGAAACGCCGCCGTTCTTTCTACATCACGACGTTTGTTTTTCTCTGCGCCGGGCTCGCGGCCGCAGGCACGGGTTTCTTCCTGATCGGTGAAAGCTGGTTCCAGCTCCTGATCGCTGCTGCGCTGGGCGTGCTGTTTACGCAGTTGGCGTTTATCGCCCATGAGGCAGCCCACCGGCAGGTGTTTGAGTCCGGACCCGCGAATGACCGCGCAGGGCGCTTCGTGGCCAACGCCGTCGTCGGCATCAGCTACCAGTGGTGGATGAACAAGCACAGCCGGCACCACGCCAACCCCAATACGGTGGGCAAGGACCCGGATATCGAGATGGACACCATTTCCTTCCTCCCGGAGCAGGCTGCCAGGCAAAAGGGCTTCATGGCCTGGTTTGCCCGCCGTCAGGGCTGGCTGTTCTTCCCCCTGCTGATGCTCGAGGGAATCAACCTCCATGCCACGTCCATCAAGCACCTGTTTGCCAACAAGCAGATCAAGGGCCGCTTCCTGGAACTGACCATGGTGTTCCTGCGCCTGGGACTCTATGTGGGAGCAGTCTTCTTCTTCCTGCCGGTGGGCATGGCCTTCGCCTTCCTCGGTGTTCAGCTGGCAGTGTTCGGTGTGTACATGGGTGCTTCCTTTGCTCCCAACCACAAGGGCATGCCGATCCTGCCCAAGGACTCCAAGGTGGACTTCCTGTCCCGTCAGGTCCTCACTTCCCGCAACATCAGGGGCAGAGGCATGAACACGATGATGGGCGGCCTCAACTACCAGATTGAGCACCACCTTTTTCCGAACATGCCCCGTCCGCATTTGGCCCGTGCCTCGGAGATTGTGAAGGCCTACTGTGCCGAGCATAAGATCCCGTACACCGAAACGTCGCTGACCCAGTCTTACGGGATTGTGGTGCGGTACCTGAACACGGTTGGCCTGTCCGCGCGCGATCCGTTCGACTGCCCCATGACCTCGCAGTTCCGGCGCTGAGCTTTAGCCGCCGGCAGAAACCGGCAGCACCGTCCACGGACGGTGCTGCCGGTTTCTTTTTGTCTGTGCAGGCCTGCAGCCGGCCGGCCGCCGGAACAGCAGCCTGCGGACATGTCTGACAGACTGGAGCCATGTCTTCCACACCCACAGACCCGTCAGCCGGCGTCCCCGCTTCCGCCGGTGCCGCTCCCTCCGTCAAAGACCAGGCAAGCCACATTGGCATGCGTTTGGAAGATGCCCTTCACAGTTACCGTGAAGGACGGGCCCGCAAACGCGGGGAGGTCCAGACCGTCCTGCCCTTTACCGGGTACGGGACCACTGAGTGGGTCCGTGTCCTGGGCCGGGTCATTCTTGCAAAGCCCGGGTACGGTTCCCCGGACGCCGATTCGGCCGGTGCCAAAGCAATCCGCGACGGCATCCGCGGCTGGCGCAACTTCATGAGCCCGCCCATCAACAAGGCATCCGTCACGGTGGAGATCGGCGAAGAATGCCATTCGGTGACCGCTGACCGCGGCGGCGTCATCGACGTCGTCATTCCCGTGCAGCTGACGCCGGGCTGGACTTCCGTCACGCTGCGTTCGGAGGACTCGGAAGCCGCTGTTGCCCCGGTGTATATCGTGGATCCGTCAGCCGCTGTGGGCGTGGTCTCCGATATTGATGACACCGTCATGGTCACCGCCCTCCCGCGGCCGTTCCTGGCTGCATGGAACACCTTTGTGCTGGATGAGCATGCCCGGACGCCCACCCCCGGCATGGCGGTCATGATGGACAGGTTGTCCCGGGAAAACCCCGGCAGCCCGGTCCTGTACCTGTCCACCGGTGCGTGGAACGTGGCAGCAACACTGACCCGCTTCATCACCCGCAACCTGTATCCGGCCGGGCCTTTGCTGCTGACGGACTGGGGACCCACGCGGGACCGCTGGTTCCGCAGCGGACCGGAACACAAGAAGACCCAGCTTGAGCGTCTGGCGAAGGAATTCCCGCAGATCAAATGGTTGCTGATCGGTGACAACGGCCAGCACGATGAGGCCATATATTCGGAATTCTCCAAGCGGCACCCGGAGAACGTCCGGGCCATCGCGATCCGGCAACTCTCGGCAGGGGAGGCCGTCCTGGCCGGCGGCCGCTCGCCGTCGCGGTCGGGCGAGCGGCCGGCCGGTATTCCTTGGATCTATGCTCCGGACGGCGCCGGCATGACCCGGCAGTTGGCGGAGCTTGGCCTTCTGCCCGAGGCAGGCTAGCTGCTGCGCTTGGCCCTCGCTGCGTGGTGCTTCTGTCCTTGGCTGCCGAACTGGTTTACCCGTTCGGGTCTTCCGCTAAACTCTTAGCGCCGACCGGCTGTCAAACAGCACCTTAGGGCTGGTCTTCTTCGGTTCTGATGGTGCGCAGAACCCGGCGCATGCTCATCGCCAGGGATGCCGTGACATCCACCGGACTGTCTGGAGATGCGGCGGTATTCATGTCGATCTGGAGTTTTTGGACGGCTTCGCGCGCGGCTGAGAATTCCTCGCTGTCCGCGTCCCAGGTTTGCACGGCGTCTCCGCACGCGAGCATGGCCTCGGAGAGCTGTTCTGCCAGCTGGTCGGGTACAGGCATGTCCTCCGGACTGGTCCAGATTGCTGTGGACAGCATCTCCGTCATGTCCTCCACATACAGGGTGACGCGTTCCATGGCACGCAGCGCCCGGTAATCGGCGTCGAGGTCGTGGTTGTGGCGGCGGCTGCGGAGGTTACCGTAGCGGCTGCGGTCCGCCAGCTGGACGGATTCCCGCACTTCCCTGCTGAAGGAGATGAGTTCGGTGCGGCGGTTGGCCCAGTCTTCATGCTTCGGCGGCCAGGATTCGGCAATGGCGGTACCCATCTCCTTGAGCTGGCGGGAAAGAGCCAGCCGCAGCGAGGCCAGGCCGTCCACGGCACCGTTCAGGTGCAGCGGAGGGAAAAGAACGGCGTTGATCGTCAGGCCCACCCCTACGCCCACGAGCATCTGCAGGACGTAACCGAGCGAGTAACCATCCGGATCGTCGATTCCCACCACCAGGACAAACAGGGCCGCCATAGGCAGGTAGTCCTGGCCTGCGCCCAGCTTGGGGATGCCCGCGAGCAGGACGCCGACTCCCACCACCAGGGCGATTGTCAAGGTGGTGGGGTTGCCCAGCAGCAGGGCGGTGAGGGCCAGCGCAATGCCCGTGACCAGACCCACGAGGGTTTGAAGCCCCGCCTTCGCCGAACCCGAGACCGTAGGGTACATGCTGACAAGGGCTCCGAGCGGAGCGTAGTACGGGTACTCGGCGGCCACCCCGGGCACCAGGTGGGCAACGGTCCAGGCGACGGCGACTGCCGCGGCGGCTTTCACCGCAAGCTGGACGCGGGTGTACCTGAGCATGCCGGTGAAATTTGTCGACAGGGCAGTGAGGGAGGTTCCCCGCAGTAAGCGGCCGGTTCGGCGAAAGAGGTTTCCGGTAGAGGGCATCAGCTCAGTATGGCCCGGGACCGGCCTGCGGACCCAGTTCAGAAACTCAGATCACACGGAGGCCGCGCGCCGGCTGCTGTCAGGGTGCCGCGGATGTCCGGGGTGCAATGCTCTGCGTCCTCAGCACTTCCGCGAGCTGATGCAGGAACAGCCGGACCTGCGGATTCCCGCGTTCGTTGATGAGCAGCGCAAAGATGCTCCGGGCAAGACGGATCTCGGGCACGTCAAGAACCACTGCGTCGTCGTGCCGGTTGAGCATCGCCAGCTCCGGAACCAGGGCCGCTCCGAGGCCTGCCGCGGCCATTTCCAGGCTTGCGTTGAAGTCATCACAGTACGCAGCGACGCGGGGGTGCAGGTTGCAGCCGGCGAAGAGCCGTTCAATGACCAGTGCGTCAGGGGTCCCCGGGTGGTGCATGATCCAGGGCATGTCCGAGAGCTGTTCAGCGGAGACCTGTGATCCTTCCCGGATCCCCCAGGACCGGGGGAGAACCACCCGGAAGTTGTCGTCGCCGAGCCACTCGCGGCTGATCGTGGAGGGCCAGGCCAGCCCGCCCTGTCCCACCTGGTAGATGAGTGCGACGTCGAGCTCTCCGCCGGCACGCAGCCCCTGGATGGTCTGGCCCGGTTCCGCCACATGGATTTTGAGGTTGATGCCCAGATCCTGCCAGCCGGGGGAGCGAATCAGGCGGGGGAGGGCAAAGGTGGCCAGGCTGGGGAAAATGCCAAGGCGCAGTTCCTGGCTCGTCCCGGCCTCAACCCTGGCGGAGGCGGCCATCAGTGCGTCCATGTCGGTGAGCACCTTGGCGGCGTGGCGGGCCATGACGACGGCGGCTTCCGTGGGTACTGCCGTGCGGGCTGAGCGTTCAAACAGGTGGGTGCCGGTGGCGCGTTCCAGGGCGGACATCTGCTGGGACACGGCGGACGCCGTGTAACCCAGCCGGAGGGCGGCGGCGGCAAAGGAACCCGTCCGGATGACTTCCAGGAGGGTCTTGAGATGAATCGGGTTTACCACGGGTGCCGCCTTCCAAGGTGGGGTGCGGTTGAGGTGCTGATGCGTCCGCCGTCGACCACTTTATCCGTTGTGCGGAGCGCTGCCCCGGCATCCCCGCGGAGGCGGCGCCCGGGCCGCGGCGGGAGCCGCGGTTGCCGGCCAGGGGCGACACGCCGTGGTTCCGCGACACGCGCTCAATTTGTGGCCTTGGCTACCTTCCGCACCCTGTGCGCTCACTCTGCACAGCCTGTGGAGAACCTTCGGCCGGACTGCGGGAATCCGCGGAATTTTTGCGCCTGTCCTGTGCATTAGCTGTGGACGACAGGGGAGGGGAATGACATACTTGTAATACATCATCTTGGGGTTCCCCACAGAGCTGCGCACTAGATGTAGTGTCTGGATGTAGTATCAATGGACAGACTTCAAGGCTTCACAAGGGGAGACCAACCATGACCGTTACGGTTTACACCAAACCCTCCTGCGTTCAGTGCAACGCTACTTACCGGGCGCTGGACAAGAAGGGCATCACGTACCAGATCGTGGATATGTCCCAGGATGCCGAGGCTCTGGAACGGGTCCGCGCTCTGGGTTACATGCAGGCTCCCGTTGTTGTTACCGACCAGGACTCCTGGTCCGGTTTCCGTCCGGACAAGATCGCCGAACTGGATCAGTCCTCGGTGTCTTCGGTCGCCTAAGACGGCTTCCTCAGCACCAAACACGCAGCACCAGCACCACACACGCAGCACCCGCACCGTCAGGAGCGCAGGACCATGACACTGGGGATAGCAGACCGCACCGGGACCCTCCCGGAAGCGGGATCCGCAGCACATGAACAACCGGTGACCAGCGCACCCTTGATTTTCTTTTCATCGGCGTCCGGATACACCGGCCGATTCGCCGATAAGCTGGACACGCAGACGGGACGTATCCCGCTGCACACCTCCGAACCCACCCTGCTGGCCCAGCGGCCGTATGTCCTGCTGCTGCCCACTTACGGGGGCACCGCGGCATCGCCGGGGGCAGCAGCCCGCGGCGCCGTCCCGAAGCAGGTGATCAAATTCCTGAACAACGAGCACAACCGCTCCCTGATTCGGGGAGTGATCGGCGCCGGCAACACAAACTTCGGGGAATCCTATTGCCTCGCGGCGGATATCGTCGCCGCGAAATGCAGGGTCCCCGTTCTCTATAGATTTGAACTCATGGGCACGTCCGACGACGTCGCCAAAGTTAACGAAGGATTGGAAGAGTTTTGGACGCATCAGTCGCAGAAGCCGGCATGACGGACTCCAAGGAGCTCCCCGCGGCCTATAAGGACCTCGGCTATCACGAGCTCAACGCCATGCTGAACCTGTACGGCAAGAACGGCGAGATCCAGTTCGACGCCGACCGCGCTGCAGCGCGCCAGTACTTCCTCGAGCACGTCAACAACAACACCGTGTTCTTCCACGACCTGGAAGAGAAGCTGGAATACCTGGTCAAGAACGAGTACTACGAGAAGGAAACTCTCGACCAGTACTCCATGACCTTCATCAAGGACCTGTACCAGCGCGCCTACAAGAAGAAGTTCCGCTTCGAAACCTTCCTGGGTGCCTTCAAGTTCTACACCTCGTACACGCTGAAGACCTTTGACGGCAAGCGGTACCTGGAGCGCTACGAAGACCGTGTATGCATGGTTGCCCTGCACCTGGCCCGCGGCGACGAGAAGCTTGCAGAGCAGATGGTGGATGAAATCATCGGCGGCCGCTTCCAGCCTGCAACCCCCACGTTCCTGAACGCGGGCAAGGCCCAGCGCGGCGAGCTCGTCTCCTGCTTCCTGCTCCGCATCGAAGACAACATGGAGTCGATCGGCCGGTCCATCAACTCCGCCCTGCAGCTGTCCAAGCGCGGCGGCGGCGTGGCCTTCGCCCTGACGAACATCCGCGAGGTCGGTGCACCGATCAAGCAGATCGAGAACCAGTCCTCCGGCGTCATCCCCGTGATGAAGCTCCTCGAAGACTCCTTCTCCTACGCCAACCAGCTCGGTGCCCGCCAGGGTGCCGGTGCGGTGTACCTGCACGCCCACCACCCGGACATCAACCGGTTCCTGGACACCAAGCGCGAGAACGCCGACGAGAAGATCCGCATCAAGACCCTCTCCCTCGGCGTCGTCGTTCCCGATATCACCTTTGAGCTGGCCAAGCGCGACGAGGATATGTACCTGTTCTCGCCGTACGACGTCGAAAAGGTCTATGGCGTCCCGTTCTCCGACATCTCGGTCACCGAGAAGTACTACGAGATGGTTGACGACGCACGGATCAAGAAGACCAAGATCAAGGCCCGCGAGTTCTTCCAGACCCTCGCCGAGATCCAGTTCGAGTCCGGCTACCCGTACATCATGTTCGAAGACACGGTGAACCGGGAAAACCCGATCGACGGCAAGATCATCATGTCCAACCTGTGCTCCGAAATCCTCCAGGTTTCCGAGCCCACCACGTACAACGATGACCTGTCCTACGCCGAGACGGGCAAGGACATCTCCTGCAACCTCGGCTCGCTGAACATCGCCAAGACGATGGACTCCCCGGACTTCGGCCGGACCATCGAGACGTCCATCCGTGCTCTGACCGCTGTGTCGGACATGAGCCACATCGGCTCCGTTCCGTCCATCGCCAAGGGCAACGACGCCTCGCACGCCATCGGCCTGGGCCAGATGAACCTGCACGGCTACCTGGCGCGGGAGCGGGTGTACTACGGCTCCGAAGAAGGCATCGACTTCACGAACATCTACTTCTACTCCGTGGTCTACCACGCGGTGCGGGCCTCCAACCTGCTTTCGATTGAGACCGGCCGCAAGTTCGCCGGCTTCGAGCGCTCCAAGTACGCCACCGGCGAGTTCTTCGACAAGTACGTGAACCAGGAATGGGTCCCGAAGACAGAGCGCGTCCGCGAGCTGTTCGAAGGCATCCACATTCCCACCCAGGAGGACTGGGCTGCGCTGCGGGCTTCGGTCATGGAGCACGGCATTTACAACCAGAACCTGCAGGCTGTCCCGCCCACGGGTTCCATCTCCTACATCAACAACTCGACCTCTTCCATCCACCCGGTGGCCGCGAAGATCGAGATCCGCAAGGAAGGCAAGCTGGGCCGCGTTTACTACCCGGCTCCGTACCTGACTAACGACAACCTGGAGTACTACCAGGATGCGTACGAAATTGGCTACGAGAAGATCATCGACACCTACGCCGCTGCCACGCAGCACGTGGACCAGGGCCTGTCCCTGACGCTGTTCTTCAAGGACACCGCTACCACGCGTGACATCAACAAGGCCCAGATCTACGCATGGCGCAAGGGCATCAAGACCATCTACTACATCCGCCTGCGCCAGCTCGCGCTTGAGGGCACTGAGGTGGAAGGTTGCGTCAGCTGTATGTTGTGACGTTTCACTAACGTCATATCTGCATAACCTGCCGCACCCTTTCAAGACAAGGAATCATTCATGACCGAGAAGCTGAAGCTGATCGACAGCGTCCAGGCGATCAACTGGAACCGCATCCAGGACGAGAAGGACGTGGAAGTCTGGAACCGTCTGGTCAACAACTTCTGGCTGCCCGAGAAGGTGCCGCTGTCCAACGACGTCCAGTCGTGGAACACGCTCACCCCCGAAGAGCAGCAGCTGACCATGCGCGTGTTCACCGGCCTGACGCTGCTGGACACCATGCAGGCCACCGTTGGCGCCGTCTCACTGATCCCCGATGCGCTCACCCCGCATGAGGAAGCGGTCTACACGAACATTGCGTTCATGGAGTCCGTGCATGCCAAGAGCTACTCCTCGATCTTCTCCACGCTGGCCTCCACCAAGGAGATTGACGAGGCGTTCCGCTGGTCCACCGAGAACGAGAACCTGCAGAAGAAAGCCCACATTGTCACGGACTACTACCGCGGCGACGACCCCCTGAAACGGAAGGTTGCCTCCACGCTGCTGGAGTCCTTCCTGTTCTACTCCGGCTTCTACCTGCCGATGTACTGGTCCTCGCGGGCCAAGCTGACAAACACGGCTGACCTGATCCGCCTGATCATCCGTGACGAGGCCGTGCACGGCTACTACATCGGCTACAAGTTCCAGAAGGGTCTGGAAGGCGAGTCCGAGGCACGCAAGGCTGAGATCAAGGACTACACGTACGAACTGCTCTTTGAGCTGTACGAAAACGAAGTCCAGTACACGCATGATCTGTACGACGGCGTTGGCCTGGCCGAGGACGTCAAGAAGTTCCTGCACTACAACGCCAACAAGGCGCTGATGAACCTGGGCTACGAAGCCATGTTTCCGTCCACCGTGACGGACGTGAACCCGGCCATCCTGTCCGCACTCTCCCCGAATGCGGACGAGAACCACGACTTCTTCTCCGGCTCCGGTTCTTCCTATGTGATCGGCAAGGCCGTGAACACGGAAGACGACGACTGGGACTTCTAGTTCCTGCAGTACCCCTGAGTCCGCCCGCTTGAGAGACGTTGCCGTTAGACGATCTCTCAAGCGGGCGGACTCTATTTATTTAATTGTGTGGTAGCTGGACGTGGGTGTTTCGAGTGCAGAATTCAATTCGTCCAGAGTCGGCGGGTTTGCTCCGGCTCGCTGAACAGTAATGGCCGCTGCTGCGGCGGCCGTGTGTCCGAGTGCCTCCATGACGGCGGGCGGGAATCCTTCGGTGCTGCGGGTGAGGAGGCACAGGATCAGTGCGGCCATGTAGGAGTCCCCGGCGCCAATGGTGTCGACAACCGTGGCCTTCGCTGCAGGGCTCATGATGGTTGCGGCGGGGGACGTGAATAGTGCGCCTTCGGCTCCCTTGGTTATTACAGTCAGTCCGGTGCCCAGCCGGAGGATATGCTCCCCGGTTTCTTCCAACGTTTTCCCGGGATAGAGCCAGTGGGCGTCCTCGTCGCTGAGTTTAACGACGTTGGTGAGGGCCACGAGTTCTTCGAAGATCGCTTTCGCTTCGGCCTGGCTGCCAAGCAGGGATGGCCTGATGTTTGGGTCGTAGGTGATGACACACTGCTTGTGGGCTTGTTCGAGCAGCGCTTTCACGGTGCCGGCTCCGGGGTTCAGGAAGGTGGCGATTGAACCTGTATGGAGGATTCTGGGGCATTGGGCCGGCATTGCCGCCGGCAGGTCCCAGTGGATGTCGAAGTCGTATGTGGCGGATCCGTCGGATCCTCGGGTGGCTGTGGCTGATGCCGTCCGGGTGAGGGATTTTGAGCCGGGCAGGAGAGCTACTCCTGCCTTGCGGAGGTTGTCCTCTATCAATGTTCCCCTTGCATCTGGTGCGATGGCTGTGAGCAGGCCTGTGGCGACCCCCAGGTGCCCGAGGCCGCAGGCGACGTTTGCAGGGGATCCGCCTGGATGCTCTTCCTGGCTGTTCGGGGTGGTCACGACGTCGATCAGCGCTTCTCCGATAACGACGACATCCAGAGGCCGTTGGGCGTCATGCCCTGCTGTTGTGAGGTTTTCCATGTTTGTCTCTCGGGCAGGTGATAGTGGGGGAGCGGGCAGTCCTTTTGGCGGCCCAGGGCCGGAGCAGAATAACCGGCCGGGAATGGGGTTAGGGCACCGCTTCGAATTCGTTAATCGTGAGGGCGCGGAAAATGGCAGTTCCCTTGTCTGCATAGAGACGAATGCCAGTGTCCCCTTCAAGGGGGAACACCCGGTGTGAATGCACCACCCGTCCGTCTCCTATGAACATTTCGACGCTTGTGCGGTCCACAAGGATACGAAGTGAGAGGCGCCCTGTTGAGGGGTCGATGGGCGTCTGGCTTTCACCACCGGATGGGTTGATGGTGGAATTTCGATTGAGGTACGCAAAGGATCCGTGGAGGAGTACGCCGGCGGCGACGTGCCGGCCCCCGCCGGCTGCACGACAGATTTCGAGACCGACGTTGCTTGGTGCGGTGGCTGCATCCCATACCAGCTCACAGGTCAGATCGTAGGCCAGCGAGCTGACCTCGAGGTCATGGGTACCCGTTACAGCGACGTCGCCAAGGCGATGGCTGTGCTTGACGTAGCGGTCCAGGCCGGCCGTGGGCACTGAAACGAGGTAGTAGCTTCCGTTTCCCTTCTTGAGGCGGATATCGCGCACGATCATGTCATCACCGTTGTACTCATCGGTGGCCAGGGTCGGAGTGTTGTGGGGATAGTCCCAGAAGTTCGCCCATCCAAGTGCCCGGCGCAGAGTGGCATCCTCTGCACCGGAGGAATCGTGATGGGGGTAGGTTACTGCTCCGTAGAAGTCATACCCGTAGTCCAGCCATTCCGGTTCTGCCTGGTCCGGAGCAAAGGTGGCGCCGTTGAAGTCTCCGGTCCAATACGCATAGGTTGCCGGCAGGCCGCGGCCCTTCCCATTGGCACTGGTACCAAGAACCCAGTGCGAAGTACCGTCGTCGGCGGTTATGCGGAAAAGATCAGGACACTCCAGCAGCCCTAGATCCGTACGAACGAATTCACCGACCCGCTGCCACGACCGCAGGTTGGAGGAGGTGTAGAAGCCAAGCTTCTGCCCTTCGGCGTTGATCATGAACCACCGCCCCCGGTCGGTGTCCCAAATGACCTTCGGGTCGCGGAAGTCCTGCACATCCGGGTTCGGCAGGACCGGGGCTGTGCCGCCGGGCTGGAAGGTGAGCCCACCGTCCGTGGAGTACCAGAGATACTGGCCCTGGCGGCCCTGTGGTGCCTGTGTCACGAGGGCTATAACAGCATTCTCACCGTATCCGGAGGTGTTTTGTTGGTCGATGACAAGGCATCCTGACCAACAGTCGCCATTGTCATTGGTGAACTTTGGGATGGCGACGCCGCGATCGCGGAAGGAGACGTGGTCGGTGGTGGTCGCATGACGCCACGCCGTACCTGAGCCGCCCTGCAGATAATCACCGTTGTACAGGTAGTAGTAGTGGTATTCACCGTCGATGTAGATGGGCCGTTGAGGGTCATTCTTCCAATTGTCAGGGACGCTGAAGTGATAGGTCGGGCGCATACGGGGCGGCCCTTTGACTGGCGGGCCAGCCGGCGCCGTGTCGGGAGTCTTTGGGGGCGCTGCTGCCGCAGGCTCAGAGGATGCAGGCGAAAGCGCAAGCGGCCCTATCATCGTTTGCTCCTTGGCGTGATAGCTCGCCCGCTTGCGGGTTGCGCCTCCGGCGGGGGTTCTGTGGCCAGGGCATGGCCACCGGCGCCCTCGAGCGGACGGTAGAGGTGGCAGCGAACCCAGTGGCGGTTGCGAGGATCTCCCACTTGGTGCCGAACCGGTTCTTCGGATGAGCAGGGCTGGTTGGGGTCGTTCTCGAAAGCGCAGGTGGTGGAAGCCATGACGGCATGCCTGAGCTTGGCACGGTGAACGGGGTCATAGGATCCCGCCCGGGCCGGGTCCGGAACGGCTGAGACCAGCAATTGCGTGTAGGGATGGGCTGGATTAGCCAGCAGGTCCAGCGATTCGCCTTCTTCAACAATTTCGCCGGCGAACATGACGGCTGTCCGGTCTGCGAGGTACCGGGCGGAGGCGAGGTCGTGGGTGATGTACAGCATGGAGATGCCCTGCTCATCACGCAGTTTCCGCATCAGGTTCAGCACGCCGATGCGCACTGATACATCCAGCATGGACGTTGGCTCATCCGCGAGGATGACCTCTGGCTCGACGGCGAGGGCACGTGCAATCGCGACGCGTTGACGCTGCCCGCCCGAGAGCTCGTGCGGGTAGGAGTTAAGCATGTCCGCCTGAAGCCCGACGGTTGTCATGAGTTCTTCGAGGCGGCGCGTGATCTGCTCTTCGGCAGTGCCTTGACCGGTCCCGGCTTTGCCATGAATTGTGAGGGAACGTCGCAGGAAGTGCTCAACCCGGTGTGTGGGGTTAAGGGAGCCAAAAGGGTCCTGGAAAACCATCTGAAGCTGTGATCGAAACTCGCGTGAAGCTTGGAAACGATCGCGTTTGAGGACGTCAATGCCGTCAATCAGGATGGCACCTTCGCTGGGTTTCTCGAGCCGGGCGACGCAGCGGGCCAAGGTGCTCTTGCCGGAACCGGATTCCCCAACCAGCGCCACGATCTCTCCACGGCCGATGGTCAAATCAACGTGGTGCAGCGCCCGGACTGCCTGACGGGAGAACAGTCCCCCGATCGGGAATGACTTGCCCAGTCCCCGCACCTCCAGGGCCGGAGTATGGGCTGAAACCACATCTGGCCGTGTCCCGGAGTGGGCGGTATGGCTCATTGTGCTGCTCCTTCAAAGACTGCGGCTTCGGCGTCGGTATCGAACGGAGCCACGAAATGGCCCGGCGCAACTTCAGTGAGGTCAGGGATGTTCTGAAACTTCACGCCTTCAGGGAGTCCCCTCAACGGGATCCGCGGGCCGGTAAGCGGAGGGAACGCTCCCATGAGGGCCTGGGTGTAGGGATGGCGGGGCATGGTGTAGATGTCCTGGGCTTTTGCGGTCTCCACGATCCGTCCGCCGTACATGACGGCCATGCGGTGGGAGAGCTCCACCATGAGGGACATGTCGTGGGTGATGAACAGGACCGAAAAGCCCAGTTCGCGCTGGAGGTCCTTGATCTGGGCCATAATTTCCTGCTGCACCACCACGTCCAAAGCAGTGGTGGGCTCATCCAAAATCAGCAGTGACGGCTTCAGGGCTACTGCCATGGCAATAACAGCGCGTTGACGCATCCCGCCGGAGAGCTGATGCGGATAAGATTTCAGCCGGGCAGGATCAATTCTCACGAGCTCCAGCAGCTGCGCTGCGCGCCGAAGGGATTCTCTGCGTGAGTAGCCGGCGTGGGTAGTGAAGATGTCCATGATTTGCTCGCCGATGGTCAGCACCGGGTTCAGCGAGTTCATAGCCGACTGGAACACCATGGCCACGTCCTGCCAACGGAAGCGCCGCAGCTCCTCCGGACTCATGGCCAGCACGTCCATGCCGCCGAAGGAGATGCTGCCGGATGCAATCGTTGCCGGGTCCTTGAGCAGCCGCATGATCGAGTTGGCGATGGTGGACTTTCCACACCCGGATTCACCGGCCAGTCCAAAGACTTCGCCGGCACCGATGCTGAAGGAAACGTTGTCCACAGCCGTGGTGGAGCGGGTGTCGCCGATGTACCTGACGGTGAGGTTCTTGACGTCGAGGACCGCTTCGTGCGAGCCGATGGAAGTCTGGGAAACTGTCACTTTACGGCGCTCCTTTCGGTGGCGGCGGGTTTGCGGATTTTTCGCAGCCGCGGGTTGGTTACTTCGTCGACGGCGTAGTTGATGAGTGCAAGGGCGAAGGCGACCAAGGCGATGCAGAGGCCTGAGGGAATGAAGACCCACCAGCTTCCGGTGAGCAGGGCACCTTCGTTTCCGGCCCAGAAGAGGTTGTTCCCCCACGAGACGGTGCTGACATCGCCCAGCCCAAGGAACTCGAGCCCCGCTTGGGCACCCACACCGTAGATGACGCAGGCAAGCAGTGTTCCCATCACAATCGATGCCATGTTCGGCAGGATTTCGCGGAACATGATGCGCCCGGAACGCTCCCCGGACACAACGGCGGCAGCGACGAAGTCCTTGGAGCGAATAGACAGGGCCTGGGACCGGAGCACGCGAGCTGACCCGGCCCATCCGGTGACGGTGAGCACCAAAATGATGGTGCCCAGCCCCGGGGGCAGGAAGGCGGCCAGGATGACGAGCAGGGGCAGACCGGGAAGGAGGAGGAAAACGTTGGTCAGCAGCGACAGTGCTTCGTCAATGAATTTGCCGAAATACGCCGATGCCAGGCCAACGAGGATCCCGATGAAGGTGGACGCGAACCCGACGGAAAGGCCAACAAGCAGGGAGCTTCGGGCACCGTGGACGGTGAGGGCCAGCACATCCTGGCCTTTGGCGGTGGTTCCGAGCCAGTGCTCGCTGTCCGGTTCCAGCGAAGCCATCCCGGTGATCCGTGAAGGGTCATCCGGAAACAGCAGCGGCGCGGCCAGCGCCATAACGATGAAGACGAGCATGATGGCCATGCCTGCCATGGCCTTCTTGTTGTTGATGAGTCCGTGGAGGAAGCCGCGGTTGGCTTTGCGGGCGGCTTTTGCTTCGGTTGGCTGCTGGAGAATAACGCTGGTCATGGTCGGTCCCTTGTTTGCTGGGTACGCAATGCTCAGTTGCTGCGCACGCGGGGGTCGAGGCGGACATAGAGGATGTCCACGAGGAAGTTCGCCAGCAGCACGGCGGCGGTGATGGTGAGGAACAGTCCCTGCATGAGCGGGTAGTCAAGGCCCTGGACGGCGTTGAGGAGCTGGTAACCGACGCCTGGATAAGCGAATACGGCCTCGGTGAGCAGGGCGCCGCCCACGACGAAACCCAGGCCCATGCCAAAGCTGGTCACCGAGGGCAGCATCGCATTTCGGGCTGCGTAGCGGAGCATGATTCGTCCGGGACGCAGGCCCTTGGCTTCGGCCATGGTGATGTAGTCCTCGGAATTCGTGGCAATCATGGTATTTCTCATGCCCAGCATCCAGCCGCCGATGGAGACGAGCACGATGGTGAGCGCCGGGAGTACGAGGTGGGCGGCGGCGTCGCTGATGAACTCCCAAGTGAAACCGGGCACTAGGCCGTCTGTGAATGCGTGGCGGATGGGGAACCAGCCCAGCACGACGCCGAACAGGTACAGGGCACCCATTGCGAGCCAGAAGTACGGGAATGATCCGATAAAGACCAGAACAGGAGGCAGCGCCGAGTCAAGGAAGCTGCCCCGGCGCCATGCTGCAAGGATGCCCAGCAGGTTGCCGAGGACGGCGGCTATGACGAGAGCCGTCCCGCCAAGCAGAAGGGTCCAGCCGATCTGGGAGGAGATGACCTCGGTGACGGGGGTGGGGAAACGGGAAATGGATACCCCCATCTGCCCGGTGAAGATGTTCTGGATGTAGCCGCCGTACTGCTCCCAGATGGGCCGGTCGTCCACGCCGAGCAGCTTGCGCAGAGCCTCAATCTGTTCGGGCTGCATTCTGTCTTGGGAACGGGCAAACATGCGTGAAACGGGGTCTCCGGGCATGAATCGCGGGAGCAGGAAATTTAGGGTGATGGATGCCCAGAAGGCGATCAGGTAGAAACCCAGTCGGCGCAGGATGAAGCGCACGGTTTCCCTCCAATTCGGGAGTGGTCAAAAATGTGGGACGCCCGACGGCCGAGCTGGTGAAGCGGCCCGGCCGTGGGGCGTGGGTGGCATGCCGGAGGTGAGGCCTCATGCCCTGCGGGGGTACTACTGGCGCGGTTCCAGGCTGGTCAGCACGAGAACCGTGGTGGGTGCGCGGACCGAGAGGGTGGCGTAGGGGTTATCCTCGGTCGGCCAGCCGGTGAAGCGGGTGTCGTTGTACGCTCCCCATTCCGGCCCTGAGAACAGCGGCACCAGTGGTGCGGCGTCGTTGTATTCTTCCTGCAGCTTGTTGGCAATTTCCTTCTGCACGGACTCGTCCGCTGCGGCAGCGAGCTCCGCCAACAGGGCATCGGCTTCGGGATCATCAAAACGGTGGTAGTTTTCGAAGGTTTTGGTGCCCACCGGCTTTACCGTTGTGCTGCCCATGGCGGTGCTGAAGCTCTTGTATGGGCTCGGATCGTTGGCGCTCCAGACAATGCCGGAGTCAAAGTCGCCCATTTCGTACCCCGCCACCACAGTCGCCCAGTCCGGGGAATCCACCTTCACCGTCACACCGACGTCCGCCAGGTTTTGGGAGATCACGTTGGCGACGGAGAGCCAGTCGGAAGAGGTGGCACCCACGGAGATCTTGAATTCGAACGGCTTACCGTCCTTGAGCGTGCGCTTACCGTCTGCCCCCATGGGGTAGCCGGCATCGTCCAACAAATCGTTGGCTTTCTGGACGTCGTGCTTGGTCCACGTGCAGTTGTCCTGGACCTGGGCGTTCTTCCAGGTCTCATAGTTTCCGGACAGGCCGGTGCAGTCAGCCGGCTCGGCATAGCCGCCCATGCCGATTGTGGTGACCTGTTCCCGGTCCACAGCCATGCTCAGCGCCTTGCGGACATCAACGTCGTCGAAGGGCGCCTTGGTGGTGTTGAGCTGCCAGTTGATCATGGATCCCGTCGGGGGGAACCAGTAGTGGCGATGGTCCTCGTCCTTTGAAATGAACGTTTTCTCGATGTTCGGTATGTACTGAGGAGCCCAGTCCACGTCGCCGCTGGCGGCAGCGAGGTTCGCACCATCATTTCCGGCAAATGCGAGCATCTTGATGCCGGCGATCTTCTGCTTTTCCGGCTGCCAGTAGTTGGGGTTCTTCTTCAACACGAAGGACTGTGCCTGGAAGTTGTCCACCTCTGTGTACGGTCCGGTTCCCACCGGTTTGGCGTTGGTGGCCTTATCTGGTTCGGCCAGCGCGGACCAGACGTGCTTGGGCAGGATGCTGAGCTGACCGACTTCATACAGGGCGGGGGACCAGGGCTTGTTGAAGTTGAAGGTGACCACGTTGCCCTCTGTGCTCACGCCGTCGACGTATTCATAGCCGCCCATCAGCTTCTTTTGTAGCTCGAAGGTGTAAGCGACGTCGTCGGCAACGAGGGGCTGGCCATCGGACCACTTCACGCCCTCACGCAGGGTGAAGGAGATGGACTTTCCGTCGTCGGCTGTCTTCCAATCGGTGGCCAGCCACGGCACGGTGTTTCCCTGGGCCGGGTTAAAAATCAGGAGAGACTCGTAAATGGACTGTTGGACCATGGGGTTGACCGTCGGAGCGAATGGACTGAAGTTCTGCACAAACGTGCCCATGTCCTCACGAGGGATCGTGAGGAAGGCACTGGCGTTGGCAGCGGCGTCAGTGCCCTCCGACGCAGTGCCTGTGGCGGAGCAGCCGGTCAGCAGCATCGCGCCTAACGCCAGCCCGGCGGCGGCGGTGCGGGCTGACCTGAAGAATTTCGGTTGTGTCATGATGGGTTGTCTCTGTCCTGTTTCATCAGCAAGGTGAACGGTGGGCGGGGTTTGCTCTTCGACGTTGATTTCGCGGTCAGACCGAAGAGCGTTCTATCAGCGGACAGTCGACCAACTGCTGGTTGGCAGCGATCGGCTGTCCTGCTGTTAAGGCGGCGAGCGTCTGGACTCCCAGAGCGCCCATTTTTTCGAACGGCAAAGCAACTGTGGTCAGTTTGGGCCTGAGGTACGCGGCAATGAGTTCCTGGTTATCGAAGCCGATGACGGCGATGTCCCCGGGGATGGTTAGGCCGCGTTCCTTGATGGCGTCATAGGCGCCCATGGCCATGCGGTCATTGAGACAGAAAAGAGCGGTGGGCCTGTCCTCGACGGGGTACCGATCAAGGATTTGGCAGGCAGCGTCGTAGCCGCCGTCGGCTGTCGCATAACCTGCCACCACCAGCTCCGGATCAAGTTCCAGGTCCGCGCTGTTCAGAGCCTCCCGGACTCCCTGCAAACGCCCAACAGCTGCCGGGATGCACGGGTCCAGATTAACTACGCCAATCTTGGTGTGGCCTGCCCTGAGGAGGTGTTCGACGGCGACTCGCCCACCGGCCCGTTCGTCAGGGACGATTGAGGGTAGCTGCCCGTCCAGGTCGAAACAGTTGATGAGCACTGTGGGCACTTCACGGGCGCTGGAAGGAACATGGGCCCCCCGGTGGTGGGTTGCGGCGTACAGCAAGCCTTCCACTCGCTGTTCCAGCAGCTTTTCAACTGCAGCATCCTCCATTCCCTTGTTGGGCCCGGCGGCAACCCCCTGATCAGAGGGGGCGATGAGGAGGAAGCGGCGGTCAAGCCACGCCTGGTCCTGGGCACCCTTGATGACCTCCGCTGCGAAGGGCGCGGTGACAATTTCGGTGACAATCCCGTACCAGTCGCTGCGCTGGGATGCCAACGCCCTCGCCCCGGCATTGGGACGGTAGCCCAGCGCCTGAACCGCGTCGGCTATGCGGTTCCGAGTCTCTTCCGAGATGCTGGCGTCTTCACGGTTGTTCAGTACAAATGAAACAGCCGTGCGGGACACGCCGGCATGCTTGGCAACATCATTCATGGTGACACCACGCCGCCGGGTCGTGGCGGCGTGGTTGGATGGCGCTGTTTTCGCCATTGAATGCTCCAGTGGTCGTCGTTGAGCTGGGGTCCGGTGGTAGTGAAATGTCTTCGTTCAATGACAGGTAACTCGCGTTACCTGCAAGCTGTGATCCAAGTTACTCGCGTTACTTTAGGGTGTCAACACATTTTTTTCTGAGATGGGAATGGGCGTAGGAGCCGCGCCCAGGTGCGGTAAGAACTCCTGTGCGTCAGGCTTCTCCTGTTCAAGGACGGTGAGTTGGAATGTGGCTCCAACTGTGTCGCCGACGGAGTACAGGGTGAGGGACGTGTGCGCGGGATCCGGGAAGATCAGTTCGGTCACGGTAGCGAGCCCATTGTTCGCGAAAACTTCCACCGAGCAATGGTCAACGAAAACCTGCAGGGTATAGCTGCCGTCGCGGCCAGCAGTAATGGGGGCACGGCTGATGGAGGGAAAAGCATCATGGAAGGCTGTGTCGCCGGACTGGGTGCGGTCCACGAGGAGTTCTCCATTGCCGGGCCTGATCCCAATCCGCGTCCCAACCGTGCTGTCGGCTGATCCCCGCACCACAAGGCCGAACTCCTCGGCGCTGCCGGGTGTGAAAGTAACGTCGAGGAGTTGCACTGCAGCGCCGCCCTCAATCGCTGCCGAGCCGTCTACAAGCATCTGCTGCAGGGGACCGGGTGTTGAAGTTGCTCTTACTTCGGGCACCGGTAACTGCACGAGGCGGGGTTGACCGTTCACTGAAACGAGGGATACCTCCCTGACCAGGCTCATGGGGCTGCGCCAGGGAGAGGTGGGGATGTGGTTGGCATACTGCCAGTTGTTCATCCAGCCGATCATCAGCCGCCGGCCGTCGGGAACGTTGCTGAATGAGACCGCGGCGTAATAATCCCGGCCCCAGTCGAGCCACTGGTAGTCGTTGAGTCGCTCTGGATCCTGCATCCCTTCGGTGAGGCTGGTCTCGGAGCTGAACGTGACGCCATCGAAGTGTCCCACAAAGAACTGGCCTGCCGAACCGCCGTTTGGCCCTCCGGGATTCATATTCACGGTCAGGACCCATTTCATGGCATCGGCGGCACCGTTCAGCGGCAGCTCGAAGAGGTCCGGACATTCCCAGATTCCACCGGTGCCGTTGGCGGGACCGAACGTGCTGAGGTATTCCCAGTTCTTGAGGTCTGTGGAGCGGTAAAGCAGCACGGCGAAGTCGTGTGCTTCCACGGCCACCATCACCCAGTAGCTGTCAGCCGGTCCGCTGTAGCGGAAGACTTTGGGGTCCCGGAATTCCGGTGAGTTTCTGCTCAGGACCGGGTTGCCGGCGTACTTGGTCCAGGTGGAACCGCCGTCGATACTCCATGCAAGGGACTGGGCCTGAGTGCCCTGATGGGCGGAGCCCGGTTTGTATGCGCTCGTGTAGATGGCCACCAAGGGAGCTTTCCCCTCTGTACCAAACCCGCTGGTGTTCTCAGTGTCCACCACGATGCTGCCCGAGTAGATCTCTTCGATCTCATCGCAGAGGATCGCTACCGGCTGTTCCTGCCAGTTGACCAGATCGGTTGAGATGGCATGGCCCCAGGACATGTTGCTGTGGACATTTCCCACGGGATTGTTCTGGTAATACAGGTGATAGACGCCCTCATGGAATAGCAATCCGTTGGGATCGTTAAGCCACGTATCGCTGGCGGTGTAGTGCATCGCCGGGCGATAGGTCTCAAGGGTGGAAGTGACGCTGTTCATGGTTCTCGTTTCATGGCCGTGCGCGGGTCCGCGGACTCGTGGAGGGGGCGTGCTTTAGAAGCAACCCGGCTTCGGGCCGGTTGCTCCGGTGCGGGCGGTGGAGGAGTCCGTTGGTCGGGACCTCACCCGCAGTGGGCGCCGGCCGAACGCGTGGAGCTGACCTGAAAAATCTTGGTGTGTCATGATGGATTTATCTCTGTCCTTTTTCATCAGCAAGGTGAAGGGCGGGCGGGGTTTGCTCTTCGACGTTGATTTCGCGGTCAGACCGAGGAGCGTCTATCAGCGGACAGCCGACCACCTGCCGGTTGGCGGTGATCGGCTGTCCTGCTGTTGGTTCTTGAGACACTGAAGCCAATCACGGCAATGTCCCGGGGTGGTCAGCCGGCGTTCCACGGCGGCTGAGAAGGCATCCCAATGGTCCCTGCAGGGAGGCCGTTTCCGCCATTGAATACCCCAGTGATCTTCGTTGAACTGGTGACGCCAGCGCAGAGGGATCTGCGTTTCAGCCATTTAGTAACTCGCGTTACCATGGCGTGTGACCCAAGTTACCCGTGCTGCCTGCTCAGTGTCAAAGAACGCCACGGGGGCCGCCCGGTCCTTCACCGCACACTTCGTGGTGATTGCCGGGGAGCGTTTTTCCTGTTCAGATCACTCTTCTGGTCCGGCCAGCAGGCTCAAATTCCAGCCCCATGGCCGCAGCCCGGAAGTCCCCTAGGTCCGGTTCCTCATGAGCCGGGCCTTTTTGCGTTGGCACTTATGGACAGGGTCTTTTGCCGGGACTACTCTCTGGCGGCATGACCGAAAATGAGCCCGCCCGCCGCATCGAGCCGCCGCTGGCCGGAACCGAAGCGGAAACCCTGGCAGGCTCCCTGGACCGGCAGCGGGCAACTTTCGCGTGGAAAACAGCGGGCCTGGATGCCGAAACGCTGGCCGTGACACTCGGCTCCTCCTCCATAACCCTGGGCGGGTTGCTCAAGCATTTGGCTGGGGTGGAGGACATCTACTTCTCCTGGCGGCTGCGGGGCCGGGACTCCGGCGCTCCGTGGAACACGGTGGATTGGGACAACGATGGAGACTGGGACCGGCGCAGCGCTGCCGACGACAGTCCCGAGGATCTCTACCGGCTGTGGAACGATGCCGCAGCGCGTTCAAGGATCAGTCTTGCCGAAGCCCTGGATGACGGCGGCCTGGACCAGTTGCTGCCGGAGGCCGGCGGCGGGGTGGGAAGCCTCCGCCGTATGCTGATTGACGTGATCGAGGAGTATGCCCGCCATGTGGGGCACGCCGATTTGATTCGCGAATCCATCGACGGGCTGGTGGGGGAGGATCCGCCGGCCCAAGCACGAAACTCAGGGCAGCCGGCCCGGGCGGAGCATGGACGGTACGTGCGCCCGGGCAGGATCCAGCGGTATGGGACTGATGAGCCGCGCCGGACCCCGCTGGAGGATTCCGCTGCTCAGCGGCCGGCAGCGCAAACCGCCCCGTCCCCTCATCGCCTTGTGTGCGCCGGGAGCCAGGACCGTATCCATCCAGGCGCAGGGATGCGCATGCCGGCCTCCGTGGAAGTCAACGCTGCCGGCGGCGGTGGCGAGCGTGAAGTCCTGTCCGATAAGAGGCGCGAGTTCGGCACCGCGAAGCACCACATTCC
>NZ_JASDDG010000038.1:35289-36335 GCF_030407495.1 Arthrobacter sp. APC 3897
GGGCTCGATGGCAAACAGCGTGACGGCAGCGTCCATGTGGGCTGCCTTACCGAAAAACCGGTCACCGACGATTCCCTTCCCGGCCACTACCTGCGCATGCTCAGCATCGGTGGTGGCGACGTCGGCCGCACCGTCCCGGGCGCGGCCAAAATAGGCATGACCGCCGGAAACGAGCAGGTGAAGGATTTCGACGTCGTACTCGTAACTCATGCCTTCTACGCTAACCGCACCCGGACCTACGGCTGCTACCGGCTGGCGAGGCGGTGCCGCAGATTCACGGTGGTGTTCCAGCTGCGGATGGTCATCGACTTGTAGAGCGGCGAGGAA
This sequence comes from Arthrobacter sp. APC 3897, assembly GCF_030407495.1. Lineage (GTDB taxonomy): Bacteria > Actinomycetota > Actinomycetes > Actinomycetales > Micrococcaceae > Arthrobacter_B. Next base: position 35,617 of record NZ_JASDDG010000038.1, read on the forward strand.
ATAACTGCGCTCAACCGGCTCCGGCCGAGTTCAGCACTCAAGCGCTGCGAATAAATGACGCCGTCGCCCGGCCACACCCGGTCCACTCCCTCCCGCGGGCGAAACGCCGTCAGGGCCGTTTCCGGATCAATGCCCATCAGGAAGATGGCATCCGAATGGTATGTGTCCGGGTGTTCACCGAACCCTTCCGGCTTGGAGCCGATCACGTTGTGCAACTGGTCCGGGCTGAGGACCAGCACCTTGATGAGGTCATCGTCCAGGTCGAACTTCTCCACCAGAGCCGCTTCCACCTCCCTTCCCACCTGCTCCGGGGAACCGGGCGAGGCAAGCAGGACGTTTCCGCTGGCAATGTAGGTCGAGACCTGCCGGTAGCCCAGACCCTCGAGATGTTCCCGGAGCTCCTTCATGGGGATCCTGTTCCTGCCGCCCACATTGATGCCGCGGAGCAGGAGCAGATAGGAATTCATGTCAGGACACTAACACCGCGGCCGGCCGGGCAACATTGGTCCGAGTCGCTGCCGCATGCGGCACGGCCGTTATGGAACAGTCGGGAGGGGAGGTAGGGATGCCACGACAGCGCGCCAGGCTAGTGCGGACCGTCATAGTCTGCGGCTTTTTCGGCCTGCTGATCTACCTTTTCTGGCCCGGCTGTCCGACGCAGATTTCCAGCGCGCCCAGGAATGGGGAGCCCCGCTGGCCGAGGAGCTGTGCGACGTCGT
>NZ_JASDDG010000039.1 GCF_030407495.1 Arthrobacter sp. APC 3897
CGACGGCCATGTGGCCTTCCTGCGCGATGTCATCGACGGGGGGCTCCGCAGGGGAAAGCGGCAGGGAACCGACGTCGTCCCCCTAGCCGCCGCCTCCCTGCCGTCCCCCTCCCCCGCAGTGACAGACGGAAGGTCCCGCGAATACCTCGCATGTAAAGGAACCACCGGGTGTGAGCGGGTAGCCGGCACGTAGGCTTTACTCTCGATTGCGGCACCGGCATCACTTTTACTGGAACCGGTATCTGCCGCAGGCGCCGGCCGGAGGAGCAGATATCACCCATCCGTAAGAGAGTCTTAAATGCTGCGTATACCGGTTGTGTTCAAAAAGGGGATCCCGCTATCAACTCGGATCCTGTGCCGAGTCAAAGGGGCAACCCCGTGAGAATAGCCCTAATCACCGAAGGCACCTACCCTATGGTCACCGGCGGTGTCAGCACGTGGTGCGACCAACTCCTGACGGGTTTGCCCGAGAATGACTTTGATGTGGTGGCCCTGACCGGCAGCGGTGCCGGAAGGCCGGTATGGGAGGTGCCTCCGAATGTTCGATCGGTCCGGCTGATCCCGGTCTGGGGGTCCTCTGCCTCTCCGCTACGTCCTACCCCCAGGCGCCGCTATTGGGTTGACGCCACCCAATATGAACTTGAGCGCCTGTGGGATGCTGCTCTCGGCTCCGAGCGGCAGGATCCCGTGGGAAGAACGGCCAGCGCCCTGCAGCACCTCGTGGGCATCAGTGACCGGATTGGATTGGCCCGCTCCCTCGCAACCCGTGGATCCGTGGCAGCAATCATTGCCGCTTGGACCCGGCATCTGGTTAGCGTGGGCGAACCTCCCATCTCGGTCGCGGACGCAGTCATGGCTGCAAGTATCGTGGACCGTGCCCTCGCCCTCCTCGATCACCGGCTGGGAGAGGTGAACGTGGTCCATGCCTCCAGCAACGGGCCCTCGTCGCTGCTTGCGCTGGCACAGTCCTGGCGGCACGGAACACCCATCCTGCTGACTGAGCACGGGGTATACCTCCGCGAGCGCTACTTGGCGCTTTACGGCGCTCAACTGTCCTGGCCGGTGCGACGCGCCGTAACCGCGTTCCTGCGGCGGTTGTGCCAAGTGGTCAACGTGCGGGCTCACATGGTCCTTCCCGTGAACCAGTTCAATGCCCGCTGGGAGCGCCGGCTCGGAGCACTTCCGGAGCGGATTTACACCATTCCCAACGGAGTTGATCCGTTGACCTTCCGGCCCGTGACCACCGAGCCGGACCTTCCCACCATCAGCTTTGTGGGGCGGATCGACCCCCTGAAGGATTTGGAAACACTGATATCCGCTTTTGCACTGGTTCGTGAGCGGGTTCCAGATGCCCAACTGCGCATTTTCGGTCCAACGCCCAAAGAAAATGCAGCCTACAAGGAACTGCTGGTAGCCCTGACGCAGGCTCTCGGCGTGGCAGGGGCAGTCCATTGGGAAGGCCCCAGCCAAGGCAGCCGGCCGGCCATTGAAGCGGGTCATGTGGTAGCGCTGTCGAGCGTGTCGGAGGGACTGCCGTTCACTCTGATCGAAGCGATGATGTGCGGACGTGCAACGGTCAACACCGATGTTGGAGGCGTAGCAGAATGCCTTGACGAGGAGCAGGCCACAGGCATGCTGGTTGCCGCCCGGGATCACGCGGCTTTTGCAGATGCCTGCGTCCTTCTGCTGACCGATCCGCAGCGCAGAACCGTGATGGGTGCCGCGGCACGGCAGCGGGCACTGTCCCGGTTCACGCTGGAGCGGTGCCTGGCCCGGTACCGGGAGGCCTACCTGGCCGCCCGTACCGGAAGGCTGCTGAAACCGGAGCAGGACACCCCCGTTTTGGCAACGGTGCCAACAGGCCCGTCCCTGACGGAAACACTCCATGACGGGGCTGCACTGGACGCCGCTGCACTGGGGCTGTCCGCATGAGTGCGGACAGCGTTGCGGTGCCTGGAACAGGCGGACCCGTGGCAGCGTTCTCAAACGACCACGCCGGCTTCGACGCCGTTGACGTGTACGAGATAACCGCCCGGCTCGAGTCTTCCGGAGTCAGTGACCGTACCGCCCGCAGACGCCATGGAGCCAAAGATGTGTTCGAGTACGCCCAGTCCCTGGTCCAGGAACGCACAGTGGTCCGGGTCCCCGGCAGCCAGGATTCCTGGATGTCCCGGGACCCGCTGCTGGAGGCCGTCCGGCGCGGCGTTGTCCTGATCCTGGGTGCCTTTCTCGGCGGTCTCACGGCCACGGTGATGGCGGCCAACACCCGGGAAATCCTCATCGCAGGAATCGGCGCCTGGATTATCGGCCAATCGGTATCGGGCATCGTTTGGGCCCAGGCCGGCGCTGGGCGCGTTAACCGGGGAATCGCCCGCGGAACCGGAGCAACCATTCTGGTGATCCTGGCCCTGGCCTGTTACACGGCGGTCTCAATGGTCATCCCCGGCCACGATGGAAGCTGGGCCGGACTCCTGATGGCCTGGTGCTGGTACTCCTGCGTCGTCTCCATGCTCGTGATCCTCGGCCGCTCCCGGTTTTTGCTGGCGGTTCTGGCCGTTGCCGTCACGATTGTTGCCGCGGCGGTGGTTCTAAACCACAAGACTGTCACAGCCGTCGTTGTGTCCGTGGCCGTCCTGGTGCTGGCAGCGGTCACCATCGTGCTGGCGATGCACCTGCGGAGCAGCAGCGACCGGCGGTTGTTCGGACGCGGAGGCTGGCTCGCTGCCGTCGCACCGGCCACCCAGGCTTCCTTCCTTGCCGCTGCCCTGTCACTGGCCCTCACCCGCTTGCCGGACTGGGAGGGAACAGCGCTTATCGTAGCCACAGTCGTTGCCGCGGCAGCCACGGATCCGGCCCTGGTGCTCATGCGGCAGCGGCTCGTCTGGTCCTCCAGCCGGACGCCGCTGCTGCGCCACGCAGCCAGGAATGCGCGCTCGCTCACCATGACCATGTCCGCAGCGATAGTAGTTATCTCCGCTTCTGCCTCCACCCTCGTCGTCATCTTCCTGGTCGAGGACAACAGGGTTGCCACCACAGTGCTGGTGGCAGCTGCCTTCAGCTCCTTGGCCACTACGTCCACCACGCTGGCCGCCTTCGGACTCCCCGGCGGCGGAGTGGTTTTCGCCGGTGCCGCTTTCCTGTCGGCGGAGGCCTGGATTGCGGCAGGAAACTCCGCCGGCATACTCGCAGCCCTGGCATTCCTGGTGGTCGGCATCGGTGTGCTGCTCAGACGCGTCTCCGATCCGAGGACCTACGCGTGAGAAAAGCACAGACAGCCATTCCCTGGTACGTCCATCCGGCCGAAGCTCCGCAGGAGTGGGACTGGCTGGCCTCCCAGCACCCAGAAGTCGCTTTCGCAGTGGTCAATGTCCACAACGGGCCGGGGCACGGCGACGATGAGTACTATCCCGCAGCTGTGGCCCGACTGAGGCCGCGGGTACGGCTGCTGGGCTATGTTCGGGTGGACTACGGCAACCGGCCGGTAGCGGACGTTGCCCGGGACATCGACACGTGGCGAAGGGTGTACCGGCTCGACGGAATCATGCTCGATGAGCTTCCTTCCCTGCCGCAGAGCCTCGCGCGGTGCACACAGTATGCCGCTGCCGCACGGGCTGCAGGAATCAGCTTCCTGGCCGCCAACCCCGGCAGGTTTCCGTCGCGGGCGCATCTGAATCTGTTCGATGTCACGGCCGTGTTTGAAGGAACCGCAAAGGACTACACGGGTTTTCACCGGCCCGACTGGGCGCGCAGCGTTCCGCCGTCCCGGCTGTGGCATCTGGTCTACGGCTGCACCCCCGGCGACATCGACGCCGTCCGGATTGCTGCCGGCAACCGTGGAGCCGGCTACGTCTTTGCCACCGACCGGTTCCTTCCCAATCCGTGGCTGGGCCCGTCAACCGCTGTCTCCGCGCGGTTGACGGGTGAGATGGTTTGTCCGTGAGCAGACCTCTCCGGCATAACGCACGCCTGGTCCGGGCGTGCGGCGCCGCGTTTATCCCGTTCTTATTAGGTGCCTGCACGCCCGGCCCCGGTGTTATGGCCGATAACGCCGCGGAAGCACAGGCAGAAGCGGAGTCTGCACGATGGACCCCCCCACCCTCAGTCAGCTGGCAGTGGCAGCTCAGCGGTGCACTGGATCTGTCGGTGAATGCCGATGTCTATGACATCGACTACGAGAGAACAGCATCTGCCGACATCGACGCCCTCAGGGACAGCGGCAGGCACTCGATCTGCTATCTCTCCGCCGGTTCGCTGGAGGGGTTCCGGGGCGATGCGGGAGTGTTTCCGGAGGCGGTTCTGGGCAACACCATGGAGGGCTGGCCCGACGAGCGATGGCTGGATATCCGGCGTACCGACGTCCTGCTGCCCATCATGGCGGCACGGATGGATCTCTGTGCGGCGAAAGGGTTTGATGCTGTGGAACCGGACAATGTGGACGGGTATGCCAATGACACGGGTTTCGCTCTGACACCGGAGGATCAGTTGTCCTATAACCGCGCCGTTGCTGATCTGGCTCATGACCGAGGACTGTCGGTGGGCCTGAAGAACGATCTCGACCAGATTCCCGACCTGGTGGAGACCTTCGACTTTGCGGTCAATGAAGAGTGTTTCCGGTACCGGGAATGCGAGGCGTACAAACCGTTTACCGACGCGGACAAGGCAGTGCTGCACGTCGAATATGAAGGGCCGCTCGACTTTTGCGCCGAGTCCCGGCAGATCGGATTATCCTCCCTGCTGAAACCGCTGGATCTGGGGCCGGCAAGGGAAGCCTGCGGGTGAAACACAGCAGGTCCCGTCCGGCATCCGGACGGGACCTGCTGGGTAGCCTTCAGCGGCGGCGGTTACCGCTGGACGGCGCCAAAGCGCTCGGCGGCCAGCGCGACGGCGGCGGCACGGGACTCTGACGCCTCATCGGCGGTCAGCGTCCGGTCCGGAGCACGGAACCGCAGGGCGAAGGCCAGGGACTTGTGCCCCTCCTCGATACCCTTGCCGGCGTAGACGTCAAACAGCGAGATGTCTTCGAGCAGCTCCCCCGCGCCTTCGCGCAGAGTCTCCAGCACGGTCTCGGCGGGAATCGATGCCTCCACCACCAGTGCCACATCCTGGGTGGTGGCCGGGAACGAGGAAATCGCACGGGCCACAATCACCTCCGGTGCGGCGTCGAACAGGGCGTCGGCGTCGAGCTCCAGCGCCACTGTGCGCGCCGGCATGTCCCGGGCAGCCAGCAGCTTGGGATGCAGCTCGCCGGCGTAGCCCACGGTCTCGCCGCTGCGCAGTGAGAGCTTGGCCGTGCGGCCCGGGTGGAAGGCCTGGTGCTCGCCCTGGCTCACCACCAGTTCCACACCCAGCACATCACCCATCAGGCGTGCGGTGTCCACGGCATCGGCCCAGTCCCAGGCACGCGGTGCGAAACCGGCTCCGGGCTGCGACTCGTGGCCGGTGAACAGCACGCCGATGTGCAGCGGCTGGTCCGGAACGCCCTCGTACAGGGCATCCAGGACTTCCTCGGAGGGCTTCACGCCCAGCGGCGGAATGGACGCCGTGCCCAGCTGCTCACCGGGCAGGAAGACCGAGCCGGATTCAAACAGTGCCAGGTCGCGGAAACCGCGGGAGAGGTTGCGCTTGGCCACCTCGAACAGTCCCGGCAGCACCGAGGTGCGCAGGTAACCGAACTCCGCGCTGAGCGGATTTGCCAGCTTGACCGCGGCAGGCACGGTACCGGCGTCGGGCGTGCCGAAGGTGCTGTTGTCTTCTTCCGTGACGAACGGGTAGGACAGCACCTCCGTCAGGCCGGAAGCGGCAAGAGCCTGCTGCAGGCGGCGGCGCTGCTGCTGGACCCGGGTCAGGCCGCGGCCGGGAGGGGCGGTGGGCAGGGTGGACGGAATGTGCTCGTAGCCCACCAGGCGGATGATTTCCTCGGTGAGGTCCTCGCGGGTTTCCAGGTCCGTGCGCCAGCTCGGCGGAGTCACGGAGTAGCCGGCAGCCGTTTCCGCCACCTCTGCACCCAGGTCACGCAGTGTTCCGGTGATCTGGTCCTTGCTGAAGTCGTAGCCGATCAGCTTGGCGGCGAAGTCCGCAGGCAGGTCGATGGCCTTGGACTCGGGCCTGGTCCCGACGTCGGTCGCTGACGCATCGGCGGTGCCGCCGGCCAGTTCCACCAGCAGATCAACGGCACGCTGGGCCGCGATGTCCGCGACATACCAGTCAACACCGCGCTCGAAGCGCTTGGACGCCTCCGAGGGGAGCTTGTGGCGGCGGCGCGAGCGTCCAATCGAGACTTCCTCGAAGTGCGCGGCCTCGATCAGGACGTTCTGCGTCGCGTCGGAGACCTCGGTGGCGTTGCCGCCCATGACGCCGGCAATGCCAATGGCACCTGAGCCGTCAGTGATCAGCAGATCCTCGGGGTCCAGGGTGCGGACCTTGTCATCCAGGGTCTTCAGCGTTTCGCCCGGGGCGGCGCGGCGGACCACGATTTCGCCGGTGAGCTTGTCCAGGTCGTAGAAGTGCAGCGGCTGGCCAAGCTCGAGCATCACGTAGTTGGAGATGTCCACTACCAGCGAGATGGACCGCATTCCGGCCAGGCGCAGGCGCGAAGACATCCACGGCGGCGTCGGGCGGGTCGGATCCACGCCGCGGACGGTGCGGGCCACGAAGCGGTCGCAGCCGGCCTTGCCGTAGATCGGGGCGTCGTCGGCCAGGCGCACCGGGTACCCGGCGCCGTCGGCTTCCGGAACCTCCACTGCGGCGGCGGGGTCGGTGAACGTGGTGCCGGTCGCGTGGGCATACTCGCGGGCAGCGCCGCGGATGGAGAAGACGTAGCCGCGGTCCGGGGTGACGTTGATTTCAGCAGCCTGGTCGTAGAGGCCAAGCAGCTCCATCGCGTCGGTGCCGACCTCGGGATCGAGCCCCAGGGTGGAGAGCACCAGGATGCCGTCGTGGTCTTCGCCGATGCCCAGTTCGCGGACGGAGGCGATCATGCCGGCGGAGACGTGGCCGTAGGTCTTGCGCGGGCTGATCCGGAAATCTCCGGGCAGCACGGCGCCGGGCAGGGTGACAACAACCTTGTCCCCCACCTCGAAGTTGTGCGCACCGCACACGATGCCCTGCACCCCGGACGGGTCGATACCGTCACCGGTGAGCGTCTGCTCGGCACCCTCGGGCACCACGCGCACGGAGCACCAGTTGATGGTCTTGCCGTTCTTCTGCGGCTCGGGCTCCTTGGAGAGCACCTGGCCTACAACGATCGGGCCCGAGAGCTCGTCGGCGGGACGGTGGACGTCCTCTTCCTCCAGGCCAACCTTGACCAGCTCTGCCATGACGTCTTCGGCGGTTGCGTCCGCCGGAACCTGGGCATACTCGCGCAGCCAGGAAAGTGGGATTCTCACTTAGATCTCCATCCCGAAGTGTTCGCTGAAACGTACATCGCCCTCGATCATGTCGCGCATGTCCCCTACTTCGTTGCGGAACATCAGTGCGCGCTCAATACCCATGCCGAAGGCAAAACCTGAATAGACCTCGGGATCAATGCCGGCCGCGCGGAGCACGTTCGGATTGACCATGCCGCAGCCGCCCCACTCAATCCAGCGCGGGCCGCCCTTGGCACCCGGGTGCCAGATGTCCAGCTCGGCACTGGGCTCGGTGAACGGGAAGTAGTTCGGGCGCAGGCGTACCTTGGCTTCGTCACCGAAAAGCACGCGGGTGAAGTGCTCCAGCGTGCCCACGAGGTCCGCCATGGTCAGGCCCTTGTCGATGGCCAGGCCCTCGAACTGGTGGAAGACCGGGGTGTGCGTGGCATCGAGCTCATCCGTGCGGAACACCTTGCCCGGGCACAGGACGTAGATCGGCAGCTCGCGTTCGAGCATGGAGCGCACCTGAACCGGCGAGGTGTGCGTGCGCATCACCAGGTGGGCTTCGGGCGGCTCAACGAAGAAGGTGTCCTGCATTTCACGGGCCGGGTGGTCCGGTTTGAAGTTCAGTGCGTCGAAGTTGAACCACTCGGATTCAACTTCCGGCCCCTCGGCAATTTCCCAGCCCATGCCCACGAAGACGTCTATAACGCGGTCCTGCAGGGTGGACAGCGGGTGGCGGCCGCCCATGCGGCGGCGGCGCGGGGCCGCGGTGACATCCACCGCTTCCTCGACCAGGATCCGCGCGTCGCGCTCTGCTTCCAGCTCCACGGTGCGGGCTGCGAGTGCAGCATTGATGCGTCCGCGGGCGGGGCCAACGAGCTTGCCGGCGGCGGACTTCTGGTCCTTGGGGAGGGAACCGATGGTGCGGTTGGCCAGGCTCAGCGGCGACTTGTCGCCGGCGACGGCGATGCGGACGTCTTTGAGGCCGTCCAGATCCGCTGCGGCGGCAATGGCTGCGAGCGCCTGCTCGACGGCGGCGCCAACGGCCGCTTCATCGAGCGGGTTGGGCGGTTCGGGGACGGTGTCTGGGGAATGGGTCCCCGGTATGGAGTTCGACATGTACAGTTCTTACCTATTTCCGGCCCTGTTGGTGGACGTTTTGATGGGCGTGGGTTGTATGACAGCAAGCGAAAATGCCCGTGCCTTCCAGTCTAACCAACACGGCCTGCGAACCGGGGCACGGCTCCCCGGGGTGATCGCTGCATGACACCGCGGCTTCATGTACCTGCCGCCGCTATGCCCGGCTCCCGAATCCCCGTCCCGGGGGCCGCTCCTACACCGGCCGTGCGGGGCTCCTACAGGGTGACGCGCCTACACTGGCAGGGTGAATCTGCGCCAGCTGCTGAACATCATGAACCTGACCACGCCGGCAGGGCTGTTCCTCGCCCGTGCGGGCCGCTGCACGGTGAAGCCGGCACCGGACGGCCTGCTGCTGGCCGGAGGCTGGACCTGGCCGCTGCCGCGGGCGGCCGCCTTCACCGTGGGCAATGTGATCCTGTACCGTTCCCGCGCCGCCCGGTTCTTGATGGATCCGGAGGGGCCCGGTCCCCTGCTGCGGCATGAGGCACGGCATGCCAGCCAATATGCCGTCCTCGGACCCGCTTTCCTCCCCCTGTACTTTGCCGCCGCCGGCCTGTCCGTGCTGCGGACCGGAAATCCGGCGTCGGGCAACATCTTCGAGCGCCTCGCCGGCCTGGCAGACGGCGGCTACCGCTAGCCGCACCATCTTCTCCATGGTTAGAACACATGTTCTAATAGGAGTCATGAGATGGGAAGCGCAGGAACCAAAGGCGGCAGCCTCGCAGGATGCCCTGCTGGCCCTGCACGGCGTGGTCCGCAGCATCAAGACACCGGAGTTCGCCGGCATCACTTTTCACGAGGTGATTTCCAAATCCGCGCTCAATAAAGTCGGCAAAACCTCAGGCATGCCCTTCGACTGGACCATTAATCCCTACCGGGGCTGCAGCCACGCCTGTGTCTACTGTTTCGCCCGGAAGACCCACACCTACCTGGATCTGGACAGCGGACTCGATTTCGACAGCCAGCTCGTGGTGAAGACCAACATCGCCGAGGTCCTGCGCCGGGAACTGGCACGTCCGTCCTGGCAGCATGAGCACGTGGCCATGGGAACCAACACCGACCCGTATCAGCGGGCCGAGGGCCGGTACCGTCTGATGCCGGACATCATCAGAGCACTGGCGGACTCCGGGACGCCGTTTTCCATCCTGACCAAGGGCACACTGCTGGCCAGGGATATTCCGCTGCTGAAAAGTGCCGGGCAGGATACCGAGATTGGCATGGGGATTTCGCTCGCCCTGCTGGATCCGGAGCTGGCGCAGCGCGTGGAACCCGGCACTCCTGCACCCAGGGCCAGGCTGGAGCTGATCAGCAGGCTCCGCGAGGCAGGGCTACCCTGTTCCGTCATGGCCATGCCCATTCTGCCCTGGCTGACCGACGGGGACGAGTCCCTTGACGCCCTCTTCGGTGCACTGGCTGCTGCCGGAGCCACCGGGGTCACTGCCGGAGCACTGCATCTTCGACCCGGAGCACGGGAATGGTTCCTCGCGTTCATTGCCCGCGAGTATCCGCATCTGTCAGGGAAGTACGCCCGGCTTTACGGCGGCGGAACCTATGCCTCCAAGGAATACCGGCAGTGGCTTGCCGGCCGGGTCCAGTTCTTCAAAAAGAAGCACGGCTTCACCTCGCGGGCCCGGTTTCTGCCGTCCCGGAGCGCCGCGGACACCGGCCCGGAGAAACCAACCCGTGTCGCTGGACCATCCCGGGCCGCTGAGGCCTTGGCCCCCGCTGCGCAAACACTGTTCTGAGCTGTGCCTGATCTGAACTGCGGCTGATCCGAGCTGCGGCTGATCTAAACCGGCAGCTGAGCCGGGTCCCGCCGGCTGCTTCACCGCCGGAGGGCCGTGTCCAGCATGGCTTCGACAATCGGCAGGTCCGCAGGGATCCAGGCAAGAGACTGCAGCTCCCCGGGATCAAGTGCCACCCACCGCAGTTCATCGTGATCCTCAAGCGGGGCCGGAGTGCCTTCGGTGACCTCGGCAAGCCACACCCGCATGGCAGCCTTCGCGTTCAGCGGCCACCCCTGAACGCCCGGTCCGGGCACCTCGGCTCCGAGCCGCACCCGGACGCCGAGCTCCTCGTGCAGTTCCCGGTGCAGCCCTTCCTCGCAGGTCTCACCCGCTTCCACTTTGCCGCCGGGGAATTCCCACATGCCTGCGAACTGTTCGGGGGCAGTGCGCCGGGCGGCCAGCAGTTTCGTGGGGGCAGCCAGGCTGTCCACGAGGGCGGCACCAACGACTTGCTTCACTTCGGAAATAGACACGGAAAGAGTCTACGGGCCGCTCTGGACTAAGCTGGTGCTGACAGCGCTGTTGCGGGAATCCCGCCCGGCACCCGGAGGCCATCGGCCCGGGGCCCTGCGCATCCTTCGCCACATTCTTTGTTTCGGCGCCTGCACCCTGCGGGCACCGGCCTCCCGCTTAACTGCATCCTTCCCGAAAGAGTTCAATGTCTTCAGCACCCGCGCTTAATGCCAAGCGGGCTTCCCTGGCCATCTTCGCCCTCGCGGTGGGCGGGTTCGCCATCGGCACCACCGAGTTCGCGATCATGGGCCTGCTGCAGGAGATGGTCACCGACCTGGGCATTTCCGTGCCTGCGGGCGGCCACGTCATTTCGGCTTATGCCCTGGGCGTGGTGGTGGGGGCACCCGTCCTGGCTGCCGTGGGCGCACGGATGCCCCGCAAAAAGCTGGCCGTGGGCCTGATGATGCTTTTCGCTGTCGGAAATCTTTCCTCGTTTTTTGCTCCCGACTACCAGTGGCTGCTGGTCAGCCGCTTCATCTCCGGCCTGCCGCACGGCGCCTTCTTCGGCGTCGCCGCCGTCATCGCCGCCTCGCTGGTGGCTCCCACCCGCCGCGCCCGCGCCATCTCCATGGTGATGCTCGGCCTGAGCATTGCCAACGTCGTCGGCGTCCCGTTTGCCACGTGGCTGGGGCAGCTGGCCGGGTGGCGCTGGATGTTCGTCCTCGTGGGCCTGATCGGGCTCCTCACGGTCATCCTGATGATGCGGTTCGTTCCGCATCAGGCAATTCTTCCGGGAGCCAGCATCCGCCGTGAGCTGGGGGCCCTGCGCCGGGTGCAGGTGTGGCTGGCCCTGCTGGTGGGCACGGTGGGCTTCGGCGGGTTCTTTGCCGTGTATGCGTACATCTCGCCCACCATGACCAATGTCGCGGGTTTCGATACCGGCCTGCTGCCGTTGATCGTCGGCCTGTACGGCCTGGGCAACGTGGTGGGCAACATCGCCGGCGGACGGCTCGCGGACCGCAACGTCATGGGCAGCATTTACGGGATCCTGGCGGGTACGGTCCTGATTCTGGCTTCGTATGCCTGGCTCGTGCAGTACAAGGCCGGTGCGCTCGTCCTGGTCTTCCTGGTCGGAACCATCGGGTCCATGCTGGTTCCGCCGCTGCAGACGCGCCTGCTGGATGTCTCCCCCGATGCCCAGTCGCTGGCGTCTTCCCTGACCCACTCAGCGTTGAACATGGCCAACGCCCTCGGCGCACTGCTGGGCGGGCTCGTCATTGCCTGGGGCTGGGGCTACCGCTCCCCCGCCGTCGTCGGCGCCGTCCTGGCCCTGATGGGACTGGGCATCGCCCTGATCAGCGGCCGGCTGGATCGGAAGAATCCGCCGCAGCCTGCTGCGGCGGACGGTCAGCGTACACATCCGGTTCCAGATAGATCAGCCGCACAATAGGAACCGCTTCCCGGATCCGCTCCTCCGCTGCGTTGATGGCTCCGGCAATACGCGCACCCGTTTCATTCCGGTCAACGGAAATCTTTGCGGCCACCAGCAGTTCCTCGGGCCCCAGGTGCAGCGTCTTGAGGTGGATGATCCGGGTTCCGTCCGCGGTGAGGGCCGCCTCGATGCGGCGGGTGTCGTCCGCGGCGGCTGATTCCCCCAGGAGCAGCGATTTTGTCTCCACTGCCAGCACAGCCGCAATGGCCACGGGCAAAAGGCCGATCATGGCTGTTCCTGCGGCATCCCAGGCTCCGTTGCCGGTGATCAGGGCCAGGCTCACGCCGAACAGCGCGAAGAGCAGTCCGAGCAGTGCGCCGAAGTCCTCGAGCAGAACCCCTGGCAGTTCCGGCGCCTTCGCGGTGCGGACAAACTCGACCCAGGACTTCCTGCCGCGGGTACGGTTGGATTCGCGCATGGCTGTCCGGAAAGAGAAACCCTCGGCCAGGATCGCACCAGCCAGGACGGCCAGCGGCACCCACCGTCTCTGGCCCTCGATCGGATGCGGATCCTGCCACTTGGAGTATGCCTCATACAGGGCGAAGAGGCCGCCCACCAAGAGAAGAACCTGGTTGCCGGAGGCTGCAAATCGAGTGAATCGCTTCGGCGAGCATTGACGAAGAACGCGTCAGGACAAAGGCAAGGAACTTCAGGAACGCAATGACGAGGTTCGCGGTCAGAGCCGCAACCACCGACTTATTACCGCCGCTGGCAGTCATAACGGTACCCGTTTCACACGTATGGTTTCCCCGTCATCCGGGGAGTCATCCTGCGGCCGTGCTACCGGCAGGCAAGGGTACTTATCAGCCGCGAACGGCGCCGCCGGGGTCCTAGCCGTTCAAAGGATTCGGGCAGTGCTCCTGGAACCGGGCAGCGGTTCAGGGATTCAGGCTGTGCTTCAGCGGTTTTGTGCACGCGCCGAAGCGTACAGGCACACGGTGGCAGCGGTACCCACATTGAGGCTTTCTGCACGGCCGTACACGGGCACCGCAACGCGGTAGTCGGCGTCGGCAAGCTGCGCGTCGGACAGGCCCTGGGCTTCATTGCCGAACAGCCAGGCCGTGGAGTTCTCCAGGCGCGGCTGGGAAGCGCCGGGGGCGGCGCCGGAAGCCGCGGCAGGACCGTCGTCGTCGGACCCGGTGTGAGCCGGAGCAAGGCACCGGATGGCACTTTCATCCTGCAGCCGGTCCAGGTCAACATTGCCGTATCCGTCGGCTGCCAACACGGTCAGGCCGTGGGCGCGGAAGGCTGACATCAGGAAGTCGAACTCGACGCCGGTGACTACCGGCAGGTGAAACAGGGAGCCTGCAGTGGAGCGCACGGCTTTGGGGTTGTGTATGTCCACGCTGGAGGACGTGAGAACCACGGCGTCGGCACCGGCTGAATCGGCGGCACGGAGGATGGTTCCGGCATTGCCGGGGTCCCGGACTTCGCACAGAACGGCGATCAGGCGGGCTCCGGAGGCCAGCACCTCATCCAGATCGTAGTCCTGGATACGGCACACTGCCACGATCCCCTGCGGAGAAATGGTGGTGGCCATCGCGCCGATGACTTCATCCGTGGCCAGCCGCAGCGACACATCTGCGGCTAGGTCCGACAGTTCGGGCAGCCGTTCCAGGCATGATTGGGTGGCAAAAACTTCAAGCACGACGCCGGTGCCGCCGCTTTGGACGTTCGCCCGGTGGGACAGCAGCGCCTCGCGGACGGCCTGCGGACCTTCGGCGACAAAGCGTCCGGTCTTTAAACGCGCTGGGCGCCCGGCCAGCTTCGCAACATCCCTGACCCGATCTGCTCGGGGATTGGACATTAACGGAGCCGGCGGGCGCCCATCGATACTCATGATCGGCTAATAACCGATTTCTAGCCCTGGAACTTCTGGCGGGATTCTCCGCCAGCAGGCTCCAGGCCGGCAGCCTTGGCTGCTTCCACGGAGTTGAACCAGTACTCAGCAACGGTCTGCTCGTACCAGGTGGAACCCGGAACGTGGTACTTGCCGGAGCCCAGGTTGCCCTTGATGACAAAGCCCTCGGGAGCGTCGCCCTCGGAGGCCTTGAAGCCACCCTGAGCGTCAGCAACAGCAGCGGCCGGCTTGGCAGCCTTGGCCGGAGCGGCCTTGGCGGCGGGGGCCGGAGCAGCAGCAACGGCCGGAGCCGAGGTGTCGGACGGCAGAGCGTTCTTGGCGATCTGGACCAGCGTGGCGAACGCGGCGGCGTCGTTGACGGCCAGTTCGGCCAGCATGCGGCGGTCAACCTGGATCTCAGCGGCCTTGAGGCCCTGGATCAGACGGTTGTAGGTCAGGCCGTTGGCGCGGGATGCAGCATTGATGCGCTGGATCCACAGGCGACGGAAGTCACCCTTGCGCTTGCGGCGGTCGCCGTAGCTGTACACAAACGAGTGCAGCAGCTGCTCTTTGGCCTTACGGACCAGGCGTGAACGCTGTCCGCGGTAACCCTTGGCGCGCTCGAGAATAACCCGGCGCTTCTTGTGGGCGTTTACCGCCCGCTTCACACGTGCCACGTGCGTACTCCTTCAGATAAATCTTCCGTGCACCGCGAGGTGCTCTTGCCTGGTACTCAGGCCCGGAAAAGCTTGGTGGGGTGACGGCGGCCCGGACGGGCCGCCTGTCGAGGGGAAAAGACTAGATGCCCAGCATCTTCTTGATGACCTTGGCATCTGCCGGGGCAACAAGCTTGTCACTGGCGAGGCGGCGCGTCAGCGTGGACGGCTTGTGCTCGAGGTAGTGGCGGCGGTTGGCCTGCTGGCGCTTGAGCTTGCCGGTTCCGGTCAGCTTGAAGCGCTTCTTGGCGCCACTGTGGGTCTTCATCTTCGGCATGACTACCGATCTCCTTTAGGTTTCCGCGGGCCTGGACCCGCGGGGCTTTGGGCACCTTTACAGATGCCAGGGGTTGTTACTGGACGCCGGGACGTCCTGCAGGAAAAGCTGAGGCTTACTCTGCAGTTCCGGGCTTGCTCTGGCTTGCTGCGCCCCGTGAAGGAGCAGCCTTGCCAGCAGGTTTGGGCGCAGCAGCCGGCTTGGGCCGGGCAGCGGGCTTCGGTGCAGGCTTCATTGCCGTGGGCTTGGGCACTGCGGCCGGCTTCGGAGCGGCTGCAGGCTTGGCTTCAGCGGCTGCGGCCGGAGCTGCAGGCGTTTCAGCTGCCGGCTGCGGAGCCGGAGCCTTGGCAGCAGCAGCTGCGCGGCGTGCGTCGGAAGCGGCCTTTTCGGCTGCTGCCTGTGCCCGCTTCTCCGCCATTTCCTTGTCAGCCTTTTCCTTCTCTGCGCGGGCCTTGTCGGCCTCCGCAGCGGAGGAACCCAGCCGCAGACCGTCCGGAAGGAGGTCTGCCAGGCTCTGCGTCATGGGCGCCTTGTTCTCGGCGGAAGTATCCACCCGAGCAGGAGCCTCGCCGTTCTTGGCTGCCTCGTTGGCTGCCTTGGCGTCGGCGCGCTGTGTTGCACGGCGTGCTTCGGCTTTGGCTTCGGCCTTGTTCTTCAGCGGGCCGATAACCATCACCATGTTGCGGCCGTCGATGCGCGGGGTGGACTCAACTACGCCCACCTCGGCTACGTCTGCTGCAAACTTGTTCAGCAGCTTCATGCCCATTTCCGGACGCTGCTGTTCGCGGCCGCGGAACTGGATCATGGCCTTGACCTTGTCACCGGCTGCGAGGAAGCGCATGGCGTGCCCGCGCTTGGTTTCGTAGTCGTGGGTGTCAATCTTCAGACGGAACCGGATTTCCTTCAGCACGGTGTTTGTCTGGTTCTTGCGTGCCTCACGGGCCTTGACGGCGGCTTCGTACTTGTACTTGCCGAAGTCCATTAGTTTGCACACCGGAGGCTTAGCCTGCGGTGCCACCTCAACAAGATCCAGGTCGGACTCAGCAGCGAGACGCAGGGCGTCTTCGATACGGACAACCCCAACTTGTTCTCCAGCCGGTCCTACCAGCCGCACCTCAGGGACGCGGATTCGATCATTGATTCTTGGCTCGCTAATGTTGCAGCTCCTGTTTGATTCAAAACGGCTACCGCCTGCAACTGAAGAAGGCCCCCAATTGCACGCGCAATCAGAGGCCTCGAGGGGTCGGCGGGTGCCGCATCAGCAGCAACCTCCCGGATTGATGAGCCAGGCAATGCCTGGCCCGCCACCGGGGGCCGACCATACCCGGCAACTCTGCTTCTGCACAGGCGCCCTAAGGCACGTGGACTGAAGATTCAGGCTGACGCGGGTGGGAGGAGTCTCCGCTTGCATACTGGCTGATGTGAGACAGTCAACATCTGCTGAATGCAGGGCATTGAAAGTAACGACAACCAGTCGGTCTGTGACAAGCTTACCAGTATGAGTACCCCACAGAGCAACCCGGCGGGCGAGCACACCCGCCATTCTTTCCCTGGAACCACCGAAGAGGTGCACGCCCGGTCCGCTGAAGAGCAGGAAGTGGCGGCCCAGATGCGCGACATCGCCGAGGTTCCCGCCATTGAAGTTATCACCACTGCCGCAGTCCACCTGATGAGTGCTGCCGCCGTAAAGTGCGGTTTGGCCGACGGCGACGACGCCGAGGAGCTGAAGGACCTGGATGAGGCCCGCAAGCTGATTACGGCCCTGGCCGGCTTCGTCACTGCTGCCGCCCCCGAGATTGGCAGCCAGCATGCCGGACCGTTGCGCGACGGACTGCGTTCGCTCCAGCTGGCATTCCGCGAGGCCTCCGACATCCAGGATCCTCCGGGCAAGGGTCCGGGCGAGAAGTTCACCGGTCCCGTCAACTAATTCTTCCGATTCTCTGAGCCCGGCGGGCGTGCCGTTTTCGGCAGGCCCTCCGGGCTTTTCTCTGCCCGCGCCCGTTGCGTAACCTGAACAGGATGCTCACTGGGACGCTCGGAACGGAAGGCGGTGACGCGCAATGGCCGGCGGTGGTGCGGAAGGTTACCGCAAACGGTTGGAGGAGGCCTCCCGGCTCAAAGCTGCCGGAACCTCCCGGACAGCCGGATACAAGCTGCCCGAGGGCCTGGGTGCCGCGGAATCGGAGGAGGCGCTGGAGAAACGCCGGAAGTTCAGTGAGGCACAGAAGGCGGACTACCTCATCAGGGACGCCATGGCGCACGGCGAGTTCGACAACCTGAAATACGCCGGCAAACCGATCCCCGGCCTTGATGATCCCGATCCGGACTGGTGGATCAAACGGCTGATCAAACGGGAAAACATCAGCGGGCTGGGGCCGCCGGCCCTGCTGCTGCGGGTGGAGGACGAGGAATTCGAGGAGCGGCTGGACCAGCTGCCGTCCGAACGCCAGGTCCGCGGCGCCGTGGAGGACTTCAACCTCCGGGTCATCGAAGCACGCCGCCAGCTGCAGGGCGGACCTCCCGTCATCACCAAGCTCCGGGACGTCGACGACGAAGTGCGCGGCTGGCGGGCACGGCGCGGAATGACCCCGGAGGCGCCGGAACCGGAAACCGAAGGCCGCGCCGAGAACACTGCCGTCAGCGGTCTGCCGGCTCCGACGCACGCCGGACTGCGCGGCTGGGTGCACCGTCTGCGCAGGCGGCTGAACCGCGGCGTGCGGGACCGGTCGGATTAAGCGCCCGGTGCGCCGGACCCGGGGCCATGTCAGGCGGGTGTGTCAACCGGCGTCAGGTCACACTGCTGAAATCCGCTCCCCGCGCCGGCTGAACTTTCGCACGGTCAGGGTGACCAGCACCAGAAGCGACGCAGAGACCCCGGCGAAAGCAAAGCCTGCCCAGGGGCCCACGATGTCGATGGCGGCACCGGCCAGCGGAGCGCCGAGAGCCGTACCGGAGGTCAACGCGGATCCGTACCAGCCCATGGCTTCGCCCCGGCGCTCTTCAGACACCAGATCGGCCACCCGTTCGGATGCGGCGGACAGCACCGGGGCGCAGAGCAATCCGGCAGGGATGGACAGCAGTGCCAAGCTGATCGTGTCTGTGGCCAGGGCCATGGGAAGAGTCAGAACGGCCATTGCCAGCAGGAGCAGCATCGGTGAAATCCGCCGGTGCATGGACCCGTAGATCAGCCCGCCCACCACGGACGCGGCACACCAGGCGGCAAAGACAATGCCCACTTCCTGGGGGTTTCCGGAGGATTCCACCAGCGCCACAATGCCGACGTCGGAACTGGCCAGCAGCAGTCCTGCACCCACCGCCACGGCAAAAACCACAGCAACACTGAGGGTGAACCAGGAGAAGCCGGAGCGCAGCCGCTCCCGGCGGCTCAGCACCGCCAGCGGCTGAAGCTCCGCGGAGGCCTCCGCCAGGTGTGCCGGGGCGGCAGCGACGACGGCTGCGTTGGCCGCTTCCCGCTCCTGCACCTCGGTGGCGGCATTCCGGGGATTTTCGGACCTGGTGGGCGGGTTGAACCAGATCAGGAGCAGGCCGGCGAGCGACGTCGAGATCCCCACCAGCGTGAGTCCCACGACGGAGGAGAGCGAGGTGGCGAGGATTGCGCCCAGGGCCGGTCCTCCCATGAAGACAAGCTCGGTGGCGATGGAATCCAGGGCAAACGCCGTCCGCCGCTGGTCTCCTTTTGCCATCACGCCCAGTGACTGACGGACCACGCTGAAGACCGGAAGCGTGAAAACCCCGCCGATCAGGGCAAGCACCAGCAGCCACTCATAGCTGGCGTGCGGAGCAACGGACCAGATGACTGCCTCGGAAATCACCGAAGGAATCAGGGCCCGGCGCAGGCCTACGTTGTCCACGCGGCGCCCGCGCCAGGGAGCGCCAACGGCGATGCCCACAGTAACCACGGCAGCCACGGCGCCGGCCTTGGCATATCCCATGTCCATGGTCATGACCACGTGCAGGGTCAGCAGCACTCCGGCCGCGGAGTGCGGGAACCTGGCAATCATTCCAACCAGCAGGAGCCGGCGGATCGGGGCAACACGGAGCAATTCCCCGTAAGCGGCAAAATTCACGGCATATCTCTTCCGGGCGGTCCTCCGCCCAACGGGTCAACGCGTGATTTTAAGTTCCAGGGAATCCACGCGCTCAACAAATAAGGAATCGGCAGCGAGCCGCTGCTGCAGCAAACCGGCGATGCTCTGCACCGCCTGCGCATCCAGTCCCGGTGCCAGGTGAAGAACCATTCTAAGCTCAGGACCGGCTCCTCCTCCGGCGATGACTGTTCCGCGCGCCGACCGGGTTGCCGTTGCCGGTCCCTGGACAAGCTCAACTCCGGTGACGGACGGTTCAACGTCCACCGCAGCGGACACGGCCCGGGCAACGTCCTGGTCCGCGTAGGACGGAACCCAGTCCCGCTGCTGGGCCAGAGCCCACATGGCCGGGCGGCGCACCACAAAGGTGATGTCCGCGCCGGGGTCAACCACCAGCAGCTGAGCCTCCTCCGATACGGCGGAGAGTGCAGCACGTGCGGCATAGACGGCTACCGGACGGGCCTTCGGGTGCCAGTTCTGCAGCGCGGGAACGGAGGTGAACACCGGCAGGGCCTTGCGCCCGTCCGGCGCCGTCAGGGTGACCAGCGCCATGTCCGCTTCCTTGTCCGCAACCAGACCGGCGTCGGATTCGGCTTCCTCCGCCAGGCTGGCGACAATGGGGACGAACACGCGGGCGGTGGCCAGTGTGGCCACCACCTGCGCTTCGGTGCCGGTGCCGTCTTCGAGCGCGGCCAGCGCTGCGAGGTAACCGGCATCGGCGCTGCCGTCGTCGGCGTCGAAATTATGCAGCGGGTTGCCGTCGCCGGAGAGGTCCCTGCCCGCCCAGGACTGTCCGGCGGAATCGGCCGGACCGCCTGCCCCGGCGAGGGCAGCGGCAATGTGGCCGGGAAGGGCGCGTTCAGTCATGGGTCCTAGCGCTCCGGGTGGCCGGCGACGTCGAAGGCCTGCGGCAGGGTGAAAGCACCGGCGTAGAGTGCCTTGCCGACAATCGTGCCTTCCAGCCCCAGCGGAACCAGCTCGCGCAGGGCAGCCAGATCTTCAAGGGACGAGATGCCGCCGGAGGCGACCACAGGGCGGTCGGTGCGCTGCAGCACCTCGCGCAGCAGTTCCAGGTTCGGTCCCCGCAGGGTTCCGTCCTTGGTGACGTCGGTGACCACGTAGCGCGGGCAGCCGGCGTCCTCCAGACGGGCCAGAACCTCCCACAGGTCGCCGCCTTCCCTGGTCCAGCCGCGGGCAGCCAGCGTGGTGCCGCGGACATCGAGTCCGACGGCGATGGCCTCGCCGTAACGGGCGATGGCGCTGGCGGTCCACTCCGGGTTTTCCAGTGCGGCGGTGCCGAGGTTCACGCGGCTGGCGCCCAATTCCAGGGCCATGTCCAGGGACGCGTCGTCGCGGATGCCGCCGGAGAGCTCCACCTTGATGTCCAGCTCATCGACAACGCGCTTGAGCAGGGGCAGGTTGGAACCGCGGCCGAAGGCTGCGTCCAGGTCCACCAAATGGACCCAGGCGGCGCCGTCGTTCTGCCAGGCCATGGCGGCCTCAAGCGGATCGCCGTAGCTGGTTTCGCTGCCGGCTTCGCCCTGGACCAGGCGGACAGCCTGACCGTCAGCTACGTCAACGGCGGGCAGGAGTTCAAGGACAGGTGTTTCAACAAGTGACATGTTTTGCTTTCCGTGGGAATTCCGGCAGCGGCGGCTGGTCAGACGCTGCTGTCGATCAGGAGGTAGGCACCGAGCAGGGACATTCCCGCAAGAACCCAGAAACTAATGGTGATGATTTTGGACATGCCCTGACGGCGGAAGGAAATGGCGCCGCCGATCAGAATTCCGGCAAGGCCCATCAGGATGACGCTCCACATCGCGCTAACCCAGCGTTTTCAGCCAGTTTTCCAGCAGCGCCGCACCGGCGTCACCGGACTTTTCCGGATGGAACTGGGTTGCGGTCAGCGGACCGTTCTCCACTGCGGCAATGAACCGGCTGCCGTGCTCGGCCCAGGTGACCTGGGGAGCCCGCATGGCCGGCTGGGTCACATCGAACTCCCACTTCTGCACGCCGTAGCTGTGCACAAAATAGAACCGCTCGTCCTCGATGCCGGCGAACAGCCGGGATCCCTCGGGCGGCTGCACCGTGTTCCACCCCATGTGCGGCACCACTTCGGCATCCAGGCGTTCCACGACTCCGGGCCACTCGCCCATTCCGGGAGTCCGTACGCCGTGCTCCACACCTTCATCAAACAGGACCTGGAGACCAACACAGATTCCCATGACCGGACGCCCGCCGGCGATGCGGCGGCCAATCAGGCGCAGCGCGTCGACCTCTTTCAGGCCCTGCATCACCGCGGCGAAGGCACCGACACCGGGTACGAGCAGTCCGTCGGCGTTCAGGACGTCGGCGGACTTGGAGCTCAGGGTGACGTTGGCGCCGACGTGTTCCAGGGCGCGGACAGCTGACCGGATGTTCCCGGAGCCGTAGTCCAGGACTGTGACGTTGCGGCTCACAGGGCACCCTTGGTGGAAGGGATGCCTTCAACGCGGGGATCCGATTCCACGGCAGCACGCAGCGCCCGGGCGAAGGCCTTGAACTGGGCTTCCACGATGTGGTGGGGATCCCGCCCTCCGAGGACGGTCATGTGCAGGCAGATCTGGGCGTGCAGGGTGATCGCCTCGAAGACATGGCGGGTGAGCGAGCCGGTGAAGTGCCCGCCGATCAGGTGGTATTCCTGTCCTGCAGGCTCCCCCGTGTGCACCAGGTAAGGCCGGCCGGAGATATCCACCACTGCGTTGGCCAGTGCCTCGTCCAGGGGAACCGTTGCCTCGCCGAAGCGCCGGATGCCCGCCTTGTTGCCCAGTGCCGTCCTGAGCGCCTCGCCGATGCTGATGGCGATGTCCTCCACGGTGTGGTGAACATCGATATGGGTGTCGCCGGTTGCCTGGACCGTGAGATCCATGAGCGAGTGCTTGGCCAGGGCCGTGAGCATGTGGTCATAGAACGGCACGGACGTGCTGATGTTGGACTGGCCGGTTCCGTCCAGGTCCAGCTCCACTACCACTGACGATTCACTGGTAACCCGTTCGAGGCGGGCTGTGCGGCCGGTGGTGGTTTCCACGGTCATGGTTTTCCTTTGAAAGAAGATGGTCTCTGCTAACAGTTTAGTGTCTGCCCGCCGGTGCCGTTCCGGCCGCCGCGGGCCGGCGTCCGGCGCGGCTAGCGGATGCCCGCGGCCAGCAGGTCGCGGAGCCTGGCGAGGAAGGCGCTGGTCTCGGGCTCGGTACCGGCGGTGACGCGCAGATGGCCGGGGATCCCGACGTCGCGCACGAGGACGCCCGCCTCCAGCAAACCCTCCCACACCGCCCGCGGGTTCTCCATTCCGCCAAAGAAGACGAAGTTTGCGTCTGAAGGTGCGGGCTTCAGGCCAAGATCCTGCAGCTCGGTGACGATCCGGTCACGCTGAACCTTGATGTCCTCGACGTTGGCCAGCAACGCATCAGCGTGTTCCAGCGCAGCGTTGGCGGTGGCCTGCGTAATGGCGGACAGGTGGTACGGCAGCCGAACCAGGCGGAGGGCATCGGTGACCTCGGGGGCGGCGGCCATGTAGCCGATCCGGGCTCCGGCGAGCGCGAAGGCCTTGCTCATAGTGCGCGAGACAATCAGACGCTCACGACCGGGCAGCAGTTCCAGGGCGCTCGGGGTGCCGGCATGGAAGAACTCGCCGTAGGCCTCATCCACGATGACGATTGCCTGTGATGCGGCTCCCGCCTCATACACGGCTTCCACAACGTCCAGTGAAAGCGCGGTACCGGTGGGGTTGTTAGGGGTACAGAGGAAAACGATGTTCGGCGCCTGGGCACGCACCTGCTCGGCGGCTGACTCAGCCGTCAGTCCGAAGTCGTCGCTTCGGCGGCCCGTAACGTACCGGGTGCCGGTGCCGCTGGCGAGCAGCGGATACATGGAATAGGTGGGCGGGAAGCTCATGGCGGTCCGTCCGGGACCGCCGAAGGCCTGGAGAATCTGCTGCAGGACTTCATTCGATCCGTTCCCGGCCCAAATGTTCTCGGCGGACAGGCCGTGGCCGAGGTAAGCGGCAAGCCGGTCCCTCAGCTCCGTGAACTCCCGGTCCGGGTAGCGGTTCAGTCCTGCCACGGCCCGCTCCACGGAGAGCGTGATCGCTTCCCGCACGGATGCCGGCAGGCCATGCGTGTTTTCGTTGACGTTCAGCAGGATGGGCACATCCAGCTGGGGTGCGCCATAAGGCGTCAGTCCGCGGAGGTCATCGCGCAGGGGAAGTCGGTTCAGTCTTTCCAGCTGTTCAGTCACCAGTACAGCTTAAGACTCGAAGGCGGAGCGCAAAGAATCTGTGCTGCGCGGCCCGCCTTATTACGCCCCGTGATTACGTCCGGGCTATGTCCTGCGCTGGCTGTGCCTGCTCTGCCGGGTCCGGCACTGGCCGATGCGCTGCCGGGTCCGGCAAGCGGGATTGTTGGACGCTCAGCGCTCCACGGGAACGTACAGCTGGGCGCCCAGGGCAAGGCGGGAATCGGTCAGGTTGTTGAGCTCCATGATGTCTTCCATCACATCTCTCGGGTCTCGCTCAGGAGCGAACTCCCGCGCCAGCCCCCACAGGGACTCCCCTGCAGCGACGCTGACCTGGACGGTTCGCGTGACATCCGGCCCGCCGCTCGAGGCCATGGCGGGAGCGGTAAAGAAGGCCAGCACAACGAGGGCGGCGGCTGCCGCGAGCATCAGCGGAAGGCCAATGAAGACCAGCCGCCCCCTGCGGGTCAGGTGCAGGGAAGTCGCCCTGGCCGGCGCGGGAGAACTCGACGGACGGGAAGAACCGAGGTGCTGTGACGGAGCTGGGGCTGGGGAAACCGCGGCGGGGGAAGCTGCGGTTGGAGCCGCTGCAGTTGAACCCGCTGAAGTTCGAGAAACTGTGGGGCTTACAGCAATTGCTTGAACTGCCGGGATTGTTGGGGTTGTCATTGCAACGCCTTTCCGGTTCGAACGCTTCAGGAACGACCCGAAACCATATTCGAACGATTGGAAGCTGATCGACGTATCCGAACCTCCGCTGAGGGTGGCTGTCGAAAGTATGTTCGATTCTTGCTGAGTTATTTCTAGCACCTATTTACTAATAAAGTCGAGACTCGCTCGAACAAATGTTTGAAAACGCCCTCCTGCTCACTTAATGTTGAGGACAGGAGAGAGCCTTCAGTGGTTCCGCGGATCGCCCCGACCGCAGTTCGCCGGAGCGGTTCCTCAGGATCACTGAATCAGCTGCCTCCGACATAACCGCCGGATGGTTTGCACGGCCATTCCGTTCCGGCCCGCACCGATGAGACATTTACCGCCAGCCCCGGCACTGCCGGGACCAGCTGACCCGAAGGGAACCCCACGTGGCCCGCAGGACTGCTTCCGAAGACAGCACCAACAAACCAGCTGCCACAGGCACCCGTGCGCGTGCAAAGGGCCTCACCCCGCGGCAGAAGACTGTCCTGGAGATGATCCAGCGGTCCGTCAGCACCAACGGCTATCCGCCCACCATGCGCGAAATCGGCGACACGGTTGGTCTGGCCAGCTTGTCCAGCGTGACCCACCAGCTCATGCAGCTGGAGAAGCTCGGCTACATCCGCCGTGATCCGAAGCGTCCGCGCGCCATGGAAATCCTTATCCCCCTGATGCTTCGTGACGGAAGCTCCGGCCCGGCAACCGAAGAAGTGCCCGGAGACCCCGGGTCCGGAACGGACTCCCGCCCTTCAGCCGCTGCCGCAGCTGCAGGCAGCACCGGTGAGAGGCGTGACGAGAGCGCCGGTTCAACCCCGGCGCTGGCGTCGGTAACCGAGCTGGCCACCGCTGTCGATACCGCCATGGTCCCGCTGGTCGGCCGCATCGCTGCCGGCGGACCCATCCTGGCGGAGCAGGTCGTGGAGGACATCATGCCGCTGCCCCGCCAGCTGGTGGGCCACGGCGACCTCTTCATGCTGAGGGTTTCGGGAGACTCCATGGTGGATGCCGCCATCTGTGACGGTGACTGGGTGGTGGTGCGGCGCCAGCCGACAGCTGAGAACGGTGACATTGTGGCCGCGCTCCTCGACGACGAAGCCACGGTCAAGACCTTCCGGCAGCGCAACGGCCACACCTGGCTGCTGCCGCAGAACACCCGGTACGAGCCCATCGTGGGTGATCACGCCGTCATCATGGGCAAAGTTGTCTCGGTGATGCGCGCCCTCTAGCGCGGGCGATGCGATAAAGGATGCAAAAAACGGCGGCCGGAAACTTTTCCGGCCGCCGTTTGCGCGCCTCATGCCATTTGGCGGGAGTTCGTGCGGCTGCTTCCGCCGCCGCCCTACCCCGCCGCAAGCTCCTCAGCGGCTGACTGCTCCGCCAGCCGCCCCAAAACCGAGAGCACCACGGAGCGGTCCGTGGTGGACCAGAACGGCGGCAGTGCTGCGCGCAGGAAACCCCCGTACCGGGCCGTGGCCAGCCGGGAGTCCAGAACCGCAACCACACCGCGGTCCCCTGCCGCACGAATCAGTCGCCCGGCGCCCTGTGCCAGACGCACGGCGGCATGGGTCGCGGCCACGGACATGAATCCGTTGCCGCCGGCCTTGGCCACCGCACGGGTGCGGGCGGTCATCAGCGGATCATCGGGACGGGGAAACGGGATGCGGTCGATCAGGACAAGCCGGCACGCAGCTCCGGGAACGTCCACGCCCTGCCACAGCGACATAGTGCCGAAGAGGCAGGTGTCCGGCTCCTCGGAGAACTGTTTGACGAGTGAAGCCATGGAGGATTCGCCCTGGCACAGGATGGGGAAATCCACCCGGCTGCGCATGGCATCGGCGGCGTCTTCAGCTGCCCGGCGGGAGGAGAACAAACCCAGTGCACCGCCGTTGGAGGCTTTGAGCAGCGCCTCGATTTCATCCAGCTGCGCTTCGGAGGTTCCCCGTTCCGGCTTCGGCAGATCCTTGGCCACATACAGAACCCCTTGGCGCGGATAATCGAAGGGGCTGCCGACGTCGGCCCCGGACCACGGCGGCGCACCAGGACCCAACAGGCCCAGGGCACCTGCCACCGGTCCAAACTCGGAGCCGATGGCCAGGGTCGCCGAGGTCAACACCACGGTGTGCCCGTCAAACAAACCTTCGCGCAGCCGTCCCGCCACCGACAGCGGGGCAACGTTCAGGGTGGCGGGAGCGGTCTCGTCGGGCGGTGAAAAACCTCCCGACGGAGAGAATGAACTGGGCCTGGATGCCCAAATCACTTCTCCTGCCGCCGGTGCCGAGGCCAGCCGCTCGCAGACAGCCAGCACGGCCATAAGCCGTGAACGCGCCGTCTGCCGGCCGCCGTCTGCGTTTTCTCCGGGCTCGGGCTTGGAATCGGAAAGCGCTACGCGGCAGGCCTCGCGAACGCGCCCCACCGCCTGTTCCTGCTCTTCGTTCAGTCCGCTGGCCAGCAGGCCCGAGGGAACACCCTCCATGGACTGCTCAAAGGCACGCGCCGCCTGCGCCAGTTCTTCCACGCTGGCGGAGGTGTGCTTGCGGGCTGCGGTGACAGCGGCAGAAATCACCGTGCCGGAAAGCTGGCCGGTCACGGCACCGGTGACGCGGTCCTGCAGTTCATGCGCCTCGTCAATAACCACCACGTCATAGTCCGGGAGCACGGCCAGGCCTTCAAAGGCAGCAATCGCCAGCATGGCATGGTTGGTGATCACGACGTCGGCCACGGCTGCCTGCGCCCGGGCACGTTCGCTGAAGCACTCAGCGGCAACCGGGCACTTCTGGGCACCAAGGCACTCCATGGACGTCACCGATACCTGCCGCCAAGCCCGGTCGCTGACACCCGGGACCAGATCATCCCGATCACCGGTGTCCGTTTCCTCAGCCCATTCACGCAGCCGCACCACTTCACGGCCCATCGCCGAGGTGGGAGCCGGTGAAGGGTGGGAGACTCCGTGGTCATCGCCGAGAGTGAACAGGGCGCCGGCAGGATCCTCCTCTTCAGGGAATCCCCCGCCGGTCTTGTGCAGGCAGACATAGTTGCTGCGTCCCTTGAGCAGTGCCACGTCCACTTCCCGGGGAAGCTGCGGCTGAAGCGTCCTGAGCAGCCGCGGCAGGTCCCGACCCACAATCTGGGACTGCAGCGCCAGCGTTGCGGTGGACACCAGGGTTGGTTTGGTGCTCTCCAGCGAGTGATGGATCAGCGGCACCAGATAGGCCAGCGACTTACCGGTTCCGGTTCCCGCCTGAACCAGCAGGTGCTTTCCTTCGTCGATGGCCTGCGCAACCTGTCGGGCCATTTCATGCTGGCCCGGGCGGTTTTGTCCGCCCATGCCGGCAACGGCGGTGTCCAGAAGTTCCAGGACTTCGCCGGTGGTGTCTTTACTCATGGGTGACGAACGGCTCCAGTTCAGCAGCAAGGCCTTCGCGGACCATGACGTGGAGCCGGGTTCCGGTTTCGGAGTGGTCCACGGACAGGATTTCGGTGTCGGGGCTGTGCAGCCGTGAGACCACGTCTCCGCGGTCATAGGGAACCATCAGCGTCAGGTCCACCGCGGGGCGGGGAATACCTTCGGAGATGGCCTGCAGCAGCTCGTCGATGCCTTCACCGGTGCGGGCAGAGACCACCACATGGCGGCGCTCCTTCTGCCGGAGGCGTTCCAGCACAAACGGGTCGGCGGCATCGGCCTTGTTCAGGACAATGATCTCCGGCACGTTGCGGGCATCAACATCTGTCAGCACAGTGCGCACCGCAGCGATCTGACCCTCCGGATCCGGGTGGGAAGCATCCACCACGTGCAGGATGAGGTCAGCGTCCGCCACTTCCTCCAGCGTGGAGCGGAAGGCTTCCACCAGCTGCGTGGGCAGCGACCGGACAAACCCGACGGTGTCCGCCAGGGTGTAACCGATGCCGTCTTCGGTTTGGGCTTTGCGGATGGTGGGATCCAGGGTGGCGAACAGCGCGTTCTCCACCAGGACGCCTGCATCCGTCAGCCGGTTCAGCAGCGACGACTTGCCGGCATTGGTATATCCGGCGATGGCCACCGAAGGAACCTGGTTGCGCTGGCGGTTGGCCCGCTTGGTTTCGCGTGCAGGTTTCATGCCCGCGATTTCGCGGCGGAGTTTGGCCATCCGGGTGCGGATCTTCCGGCGGTCCAGCTCAATCTTGGTTTCACCGGGTCCGCGCGAACCCATACCGGCGCCCGCGCTGCCCACCTGGCCACCGGCCTGCCGGGACATGGATTCACCCCAGCCGCGCAGTCGCGGCAGCAGGTATTCGAGCTGGGCCAGTTCCACCTGGGCCTTGCCCTCGCGGGACTTGGCATGCTGGGCGAAGATGTCCAGGATCAGCGCCGTGCGGTCAATGACCTTGACCTTGACGATGTCCTCCAGACCGCGCCGCTGGGACGGCGAGAGTTCGCTGTCCACAATGACGGTGTCCGCGCCCGTGGCAGCCACGATGTCCTTCAGTTCCTGAGCCTTGCCCGAGCCCAGGAACGTGCCCGGGTCCGGCTTGAGGCGTCGCTGGATGACGCCGTCGAGCACCTCCGAGCCTGCGGTTTCAGCGAGGGCAGCCAGTTCCTGCAGCGAATTCTCGGCGTCGGCCGCCGTTCCTTCGCTCCACAGTCCGGCCAGCACTACGCGCTCCAGACGCAGCTGGCGGTACTCGACTTCAGTGACGTCTTCGAGTTCGGTGGACAGGCCGGCCACGCGCCGCAGTGCATGCCGCTCGCGCAGGTCCTCCTGGTCGCCGTCGTGCACTGAATGCCAGGCGTCCTCGGAGGACAGGGCCTGAGCCCTGCCGCGCGGGACGTCCCGGGCGGGGGCCTTGGCCTCCGCAGCACTTTCCTTGGCGAGGATCCTGTCAATGACCCCCTGAATGTCTTCGGGGCTCAGCTCCGGTGTGGGCTGAGCGGAACCGGACGTACCAGGACGGGAATTGTTGATCGTCATATTCTCCTTATAAGCCGTGTTCTCCATGGTAAGTCAGGGCACGGACATTTGGGGGGCCGGGTTGCCCGCCGCTGAATCCGGTTTCCGCTGCCTGCCGAAGACCCACTAATCTGGTTTGTTATGGGTTCAGACCATTACTTCAGTTCACAACCGTCCGGACCCGAGGTCCGGCGGCCGCTCCATGTCACGCTCGATGGCCGCGAGCGTACCCTCGTCACCTCAGGCGGCATCTTCAGCCCCGACGGCATCGACAAGGGCACCGTGATCCTGCTGGACGAGGTTCCTTCCCCCTCACCGACGGGGAATCTGCTGGATATAGGCTGCGGCTGGGGGCCGGTGGCGCTGACCATGGCCCTGAAATCCCCCGCTGCCCGCGTGTACGCCGTGGATGTCAACGAGCGGTGCCTGGCCCTGACCCGGGACAATGCCGCCGCCCTGGGGCTGGACAATGTCACTGCCGGCCGGCCCGAGGACGTCGATCCGCAGCTGCGGTTCGACACCATCTGGTCCAATCCGCCCATCCGCATCGGCAAGGACGAGCTGCACGCCCTCCTGCTCCTGTGGCTCCCCCGGCTGGCACCGGATGGAACTGCGTGGCTGGTGGTGCAGAAGAACCTGGGAGCGGATTCACTGCAGAAGTGGATGGCTGAACAGCTGGGGGCCGGATACTCGGTATCACGGCACAGCACCGCAAAGTCTTTCCGGATCCTGAAAATTACCCGGAGCTCCGAGGGCAGCTGACTGCTCAGCGGCGGACCGCACTGACACCGGTTTTGAATTCCATGTCAGCTTCAACGGCCCGCCGCCTGGGTTTATTCCGGATCTCGCCGGCGTGGGCAGGTCCTTCTAGAGCAGGGTTCCGCGTGCAACCAGAACGGCCGGGCCGCTGAGTTCCACGTGCTCGCGCCCGTCCTCGGCTGTCAGGAAGCGGACCCCGACGACGCCGCCGGGCACCGTGACTGCCCAGTCGTTCGGGGCATCCCGGCCGGCCCAGAAACGGATGGCAACGGCGGCGGCGCAGGCGCCGGTACCGCAGGAGAGGGTCTCCCCCACGCCGCGCTCATGCACGCGCATGGTCAACAGACCCACGCCGTTTTCCACGAGCGGCTCGGCGGGGACCACAAATTCCACGTTGGTGCCGTTCTCCGGCTCCGGCTGCACGGCCGGCGGAGCCGTCAGTTGAGTGGCTGCGAGTTCGGACAGCTCGGCCAGGGCCACCACGGTGTGCGGGTTGCCCATGCTGACGGAGAGCCCGGGGCGCGGAACTTCCAGCCCGTCGGCGTTGACGACGGCGTCCATGGCCTTCGCCGCGGCGTGGTCGGGGTAGATGAATTCCCAGGGCCCCATGTCCACGGCGTATCCGCTGTCCACCCGGGTGATGGTCTTGATCCCGGCACGGGTGCCGATGGTCAGGGTTTCCCCTTCGGCCAGGTTTACCAGGCCCTCGGCGAGCAGGAAGTGCACGAAAACCCGTACCCCGTTGCCGCACATCTCGGAGATACTGCCGTCTGAATTGCGGTAGTCCATGAACCATTCCGCAGCGGGATCACTCTGCAGCAGTGCCTGGCCCTCGGGCAGGTGCTCGGAACGCACGGCCCTGATGAACCCGTCAGCGCCAATGCCGCGGTGCCGGTCACAGATCGCCGCCACTTCCGCGGGCGTTACCTCGGGTCCCCCGCCGGGATCGGCCACCAGCACAAAGTCGTTGCCGGTGCCGTGGCCTTTGGCGAAGGGCAGACCGGCCAGGGATGCCGGCAGGCCGGATGCGGACAGAGCAGAGGAAAGAGTTGTGTTCACCGTTCAAGGATAGCGGCGGCGGCCTTGCCGGTCAGTTCCGGGTCATCCCAGTCGAGCCAGGTGATCCGCGGATCGGCACGGAACCAGGTGAGCTGCCGGCGGGCGAACTGCCGGGTGGCCACCACCGTCTGTTCAACTGCCTCGGCCACCGACGATTCCCCGTCCAGCACCCGCAGGAACTGGGAATAACCCAGGGCACGGCCTGCCGTCCGCCCCTCACGCAGTCCGCGCCCGGCCAGCGTTTCCACTTCGGCTAGCAGGCCGCGCTCCACCATACGGTCTACGCGGGCTGCCAGCCGCCGGTGCAGCAGAGTCCGCTCTACATTCAGACCCAGCTGGACGGCGGGCTGAAAGTACTCGCGGGCGGGCATAAAGGAACTGAACGGCCGGCCCGTCAGCTGGTGGACTTCCAGGGCGCGCACCACGCGCCGCCCGTCACCCAGACGGTCCGCCGAGACCGGGTCCACTGCACTCAGCTGCGCGCGCAGGGCCTCGAGTCCCTCTTCCTCCAGCCGGCGTTCCAGGGCGGAGCGCACTGCCGGATCTGTACCCGGAAAGTCCAGCACGTCCAGGGCGGCACGCACGTAAAGCCCGGATCCGCCCACGAGGATCGGATAGCGTCCCCGGTCCTGAATCTCAGAGATGAGACCTCGGGCGGATGTCTGAAAGGCCGAAACGCTGGCTTCCTCCCGGACATCCATGATGTCCAGCAGGTGGTGGGGGACGCCGCGGCGCTCCCCGACGGTGATTTTGGCGGTGCCTATGTCCATGCCCCGGTAGAACTGCATGGCGTCGGCGTTGATAACTTCCCCGCCCAGCCGCAGGGCCAGTTCCACGCCCAGATCCGACTTGCCGGATCCGGTGGGACCAACGACGGCGATGACCGGGTGCGTGCCGGCAGCGGCTGCGGCGCTCACCCCGCCCTCCGTATGCAAACCCGCAGCACTAGGAGCGCGGGGGCAGCGCGGGCATGCCCAGCGAGACGCCAACCTTACCGCCGGCCGTACCGGCAGCGGGGACTCCGCAGGATTCTGCCTGCGACCGGTCCCAGGCATCCCCGGCGCGTGAACGGCGCAGCGAGTAATCCGCCGCCGTCGCGGGATCGGCGACCAGATGGAACGCCGCCGCCGATGTCACGGGGACGGTGACGAGGTCTCCGGGCCGGGGAACCCCGCAGCCCTCGGGGACGGAGAAATGCACCAGCCGCTGGTCACGGGAGCGGCCCGAAAGCCGTCCGGTTTCTTCCGACTTGCGGCCGGAGCCGGCAGTAACCAGGACTTCCACCGTGGTTCCCACCTGCTTGGCGTTCTCCTCGGCAGCGATGCGGTCCTGCAGGGCGGTGAGCCGTTCGAAACGTTCCTGGACCACAGCCTTGGGCAGCTGGTCCGGCAGCTCTGCCGCGGGAGTGCCCGGGCGCTTGGAGTACTGGAAGGTGAAGGCCGTGGCGAAACGGGACTTCTCCACGACGTCGAGCGTGGCGGCAAAGTCCTCTTCGGTCTCGCCCGGGAAGCCCACAATGATGTCGGTGGAGATGGCGGCGTGCGGCATCCGCTCGCGGACGCTGTCCAGGATCCCGAGGAACTTCTTGGACCGGTAGGACCGGCGCATGTCCTTGAGGACCTTGTCGGAACCGGACTGCAGCGGCATATGCAGCTGCGGCATGACGTTGGGGGTTTCCGCCATGGCATCGATGACGTCCTGGGTGAAGGCGGCCGGATGGGGGCTGGTGAAGCGCACCCGTTCCAGGCCCTCGATGGTCCCGCAGGCGCGCAGCAGCTTGGCGAACGCGCCGCGGTCACCGAATTCCACGCCGTAGGAGTTCACGTTCTGGCCCAGCAGCGTGACCTCAATGGCGCCATCGTCCACCAGTGCCTGGATTTCCGCGAGAATCTCGCCGGGCCGCCGGTCCCGTTCCTTGCCCCGCAGGGAGGGAACGATGCAGAACGTGCAGGTGTTGTTGCAGCCCACGGAGATGGAGACCCACCCCGCGTAGACGGAATCCCGTTTGGTGGGGAGCGTGGAGGGGAAAACGTCGAGGGATTCCAGGATTTCCAGCTGCGCTTCGTCATTGTGGCGGGCACGGTCCAGCAATGCCGGCAGCGAACCGATGTTGTGCGTGCCGAACACCGCGTCCACCCAGGGTGCCTTGCGCTGGATGGTGTCGCGGTCCTTTTGCGCCAGGCAGCCGCCCACGGCAATCTGCATGCCCGGACGCGATTCCTTGACGTGGGCCAGCATGCCCAGGTTCCCGTACAGCTTATTGTCCGCGTTCTCGCGCACCGCGCAGGTGTTGAAGACGACGACGTCGGCCTCGTCGCCCTCCGCGGGCACATAACCCGCGTTTTCCAGCAGTCCGGAAATGCGCTCGGAGTCGTGGACGTTCATTTGGCACCCGAAGGTCCGCACCTGATAGGTGCGGTGATGCTGCTCGGACGGGGCGGGGGAAGATGTCGGGGAAGATACTGTCAAACTCACAGTCCTAGGGTACCTGCCGCGGGCCGCCGAAGCAGGCGGCGTTTGTTGGCCGGGGTTTAGTACCAGTTGTTGGCGTAGTGGAAGTTCAAGGCACCGCAGGGGCTGCCGTACCGGGACTCGATATAGTCCAGGCCCCAATTGATCTGGGTCCTGGGATTGGTGAGGTAATCCGCGCCGGAGGACGCCATCTTCTCAGCGGGCAGCGACTGGACAATGCCGTAGGCCCCGCTGCTGGCATTGGTGGCGCTGGTCATCCAGTTGGATTCCTTCTCCCACAGGGTGTCCAGGCAGGTCATTTCCGACGCTGCCCATCCGTGGCCGGCCAGGGCAGAGGCAGCATAGGCTTTAGCCCCGGCGGGATCGTCCGCGGGAACAGCCGCAGCGGCGGCTTCCTCTGCGGCGCGGTCCGCGGCAGCCTGGGCTTCAGCCGCCGCCTGAGCTGCAGCTTCCTGCTCGGCGGCCACACGGGCCTGCTCGGCAGCGGCAGCCTGGGCTGCTTCGCCGGCCTTCTGCTCTTCGGCCGCCCGGGCTTCTTCGGCCGCCTTCTCTGCGGCCGCCTTTTCTTCGGCTGCCTTTTCTTCGGCTGCCTTGGCCTCCTCTGCCGCCTTGGCGTCGGCGGCCCGTTTGGCGTCTTCAGCTGCAGCGGCGCCGGCTGCCTTCTGCTGTTCGTCGCCGTCTGCATTACCCGCTGCCGTGTCGGCAGCAGGAGCGC
Organism: Arthrobacter sp. APC 3897; assembly: GCF_030407495.1. GTDB lineage: Bacteria > Actinomycetota > Actinomycetes > Actinomycetales > Micrococcaceae > Arthrobacter_B. The sequence continues at coordinate 34,056 of NZ_JASDDG010000039.1, forward strand.
TCTCAGCGGTATCCGGTGCAGCGGTGGGAGAAGTCAGACTGACGAGGCTGGCCCGCAGCTGGTCGTTCTGCATGGAGGCGCCGGCGATTCCGAAGAAGGCCAGTCCGCCGGCGACCACTACAGCGCCGACGCGGAGTTTACGGGTCCGGCCGGACTGCCGGCGCTGCCGGGCGATCCCGCGCGGCGCGGGGATCTCTTCGGAGGTGTGGCTGTCGCTCTGGGTGTCTTCGTTGCCGAGGGCATCTTTGTGGAGGGAAGTCATAGAACCGAGACGGTAATGACCAACCCTGAGCGGCTATCTCAATTGCATAACAATCCACTTGACATGTGTGTCGCTACCGGGTTCAATACCACCCTTTGTCTTCGGAATGCTGCCATGCGGCGCAGGGACTGCCGTAGCGTGAGCCGATGTACCCCAGGCCCCATTGGACCTGGGTCCGGAAGTTGGTGCGCCAGTCTGCACCGACGCTGGCCATCTTGTCTCCGGGCAGCGACTGGGGGATCCCGTAGGCCCCGCTGTAGGGGTTGTTTGCGCTGGTCCGCCAGCCGGACTCACGCTGCCACAGGTTCACCAGGCACCGAAACTGATCCTGTCCCCAGCCATAGGCGGCAAGCTGT
>NZ_JASDDG010000004.1 GCF_030407495.1 Arthrobacter sp. APC 3897
ACTTTCAACCGGTCCGGATATTTGCGCGGGCTGCTGGATTCGGTGTCCGCCCTGGATCCGGCGCCGGAGCGGATTGTGGTGGTGGACAATGCCAGCACCGATGACACCCAGGACGTCATAACAGCCGCTGCCTCCCGGCTCACGATGCCGCTGGTAAACGTGCGGCTGTCCGTCAATGCCGGCGGTGCCGGCGGATTCGCGGCCGGCGTCGAGCGTGCCCTGGACGAAGGCGCGTCATGGCTGTGGCTGATGGACGACGACGTCGTGGTGCTTCCGGGTGCCGTGACGGCACTTCGCAAATGGACCGGAACGTACGGCTGCATCCACGGCAGACGCCTGGACGAGGCAGGCACTCCGTTCTTCTGGCAGCACCGTTTCCTTCCGTTCCTCGGCATCCACATTCCGGTCCGCGGCAACGTCTTCCGGGACAGCGCGGCTTTCTCAACGAATGTGGGCTGCTTTGAAGGCATGCTGATTTCAGCTGATCTCGTGCGCCGAATCGGGCTTCCGGACGAGCGGTACTTCATCAACGGCGATGATGAGATCTACGGCTGGCTTGCTTCCCGCCTCACCGACGTGGTCTACGTCAATGACTTTGTGCTGCAGAAGGTCCGCCCGCAGAAACAGATTGACCTGGGAATCCGGCACTTGAACGATTCCAGTGACCTCAGCCGCTTCTATTCCATGCGCAACCGGGGCCACACCGGCCAGTACCTGCGGGCACACGGGCGGTACAACCGCCTCGGCTTTGCACTGGGTACGCTGCTGACGGCAGGCAAGGAGATTCTCCGGCTGGTTGCCGTGGAGCGCCGCGTTGCCGGAGTGCCGAGCCTGTGGCGCGGTTGGCGGGAAAGCCGGTTGATCCTGCACGATGGATCATGGCAGCCCATGAGGCCGCTTGACCCGGACCCCTCCCCCGATCGGAAGCACCAGGTTTGACGTACTCTTTTCCGCACCATCCCGCAGTTCAGAGCTCCAGCGCCGGCGAGCCGCCGCGCCCGGGCGTTTGGGCCGTGCTGGGATCCTCCGGTTTCATCGGCAGCGCCTTATGCGCCTCGCTGCGTGCCGCCGGGCTTAGCGTGCGTGCTGTAACAGCACCCAGGCTTGAATCGAGCGCCGAAGATACGGAGGGGCTGCTGAAGGAAGCTTTTGCGCTGGCTGCGGTGCGGGCGGAGCTCGCGGACGCCTTGGCCGGTGCCGACGTCGTTATTAATGCCGCCGGTCTCGCCACGCCCGGGGGAACAGACTCCCCCGCTCTCCGCGGCGCAAATGGGCTGCTGCCGCTGGTGGTTGCCGATGCCGCAGACACCGCCGGGGTTCGACGTTTCGTCCATCTGAGCAGCGCCGCCGTCCAGGGGCACCGTCCGTTCCTTGATGAAACCAGCTATGTGCAGCCGTTTTCCGCCTATTCGCGGTCCAAGGCCCTGGGTGAGCGCGGTTTGGCGGCACGGTCCGGGGGTTCCTGCGGCGTTGTGACTATCCGGGCTACCTCTGTTCAGGGACCGCAGCGGCCCACCACGGTCAGTCTTGCCCGTTTGGCCTCCTCGCCCCTGGCCACTGTTGCGGGCACAGGATCGGCGCCTTCCCCGGTCAGCTCGGTGGATTCACTCGTGCAGTTCGTCCGCACGGTGGGCCTGCACTCAGGCCCTGTTCCCGCCGTCGTCCTGCAGCCCTGGGAGCAGGCCACGGTGGCAGGCGTGCTGGAAGCGGCGGGCGGGCGGAAGCCGCTGCGCCTGCCCCAATGGCTGTGCCGCAGCGCCCTCCGGATCGGCTACCGACTCTCCTCCCTCGCCGGGGAGCGCCTGCACGGTCCGCTGCGCCGTCTGGAAATGATGTGGTTTGGCCAGCGGCAGGTTCCCGGGTGGGCCGAAGCGACCGGCAACGTTCCCGAGCCCCGGGTGCAGGAAGTCCTGCGCTCGGTGCAGGTCCGGGAACCGGCGAACCGCTAGCCCGTTCGCGGGTGGCCCCGCACCGCCCCCGCACCCTCCCCGCCGAGTGTAGAGATCACGCCGCTTCGGCCGCGGCCGGAAAACCGCACGACGTCGACACTCAAGCGGGATCTGGCCTTAGGCTGCGTCCTGAGACGGACCCTGAACTCCCGGCACGACCTCCTGCAGCCGCTCCAGGCTGATCGCACCCTGCCGCACCACGCGCAGGGTGTCGGAGGTGGCATCGATAATGGTGGACGGCACGCCGGCCTCGCCGTGTTCAGGACGGGGTCCGGCCTCCAGATAAACCTCCACAGACTCGGCCAGCTGCTCACGGGCCTGGGCCGCAGTCTGAGCTGCGGGGTTGCCGGTGCGGTTAGCCGATGAGACTGCCAGCGGCCCGGTGAGGTTCAGCAGTTCCAGGGCAACGGGGTCATCGGGCATCCGCAGGGCAACAGTACCCATCGTGTCGCCAAGGTCCCAGGTCAGGGAGGGCTGGGCATGGAAAATCAGCGTCAGCCCGCCGGGCCAGAAGGCCTGGGCCAGCGCCCGCGCGTCCTCGGAAACATCCGTGGCCAGCCCGTCCATGGTCTGCATCCGGGGGATCAGCACGGGCGGCGGCATTGACCGGCCCCGGCCTTTCGAAGCCAGCAGAGTTGCCACGGCCTGGGGCGAAAAGGCGTCAGCACCGATGCCGTACACGGTGTCGGTGGGCAGGACCACGCACTGCTTGGCAGCCACAGCCTGCTGGGCCTTGGCCAGGCCCTCGCTTCGGCTCTGCGGATCAGTGCAGTCGTAAGTGGTAGTCACGGGGTTCCTTGTTTCCTTGGGATCAGTACATCTGTTTGATGTGAGGTTCAGTGGGTTTAGCCGGGGTACGGGGTCCGCACCGCGGAAGTGGCCCGCGGACGTCCGTTCAAATCGGTGTGCGTGGCAACGCCGCTCCAGCACGCTTGCGCGGACAGCAGCGCAGCAATCCGCTCGGCCTGGACCTCGGCGTGTTCCATGACAAAGTAACCGTCCGGAAGCAGCAGCCGGGCAGCGGTGGCCGCCGCAGCCAGCGGCAGTTCAAGTCCGTCCTGCCCGCCGCCGTACAGTGCCATGGCCGGATCATGCTCGGCGGCTTCGGGTTCATTGGGAACGGCATCGGCGGGGACGTAGGGCGGGTTGGAGACCACCACGTCAAAGCTGCCGTTTTCATCCGCCAGAGCGGTCCGCAGGTCTGCGTGCAGGAGGCGGACTCCTCGCGGTTCAAGGTTTTGCCGTGCCCAGGCCAGCGCCAGCGGGCTCAGCTCGACGGCGGTCACCTCGGCCTCCGGAACCTCGGAGGCCAGGGCTGCGGCAATGGCCCCGGAGCCGGTGCCCAAATCCACGGCCCGAACCGCAGGCTTCCCTGCGGCCAGAACCGCACGGGCATGGTCGATGGCCAGCTGCACCACCGTCTCCGTCTCGGGCCGGGGCACAAAGACGCCGGGGCCTACCTTCAGCTCGAGGTAGCGGAAGGACGCGGAACCAGTCAGGTGCTGCAGCGGCACGCGGGTGGCCCGCTCGGCCACCAGCTCGGCGTAGCCCGCCGGAACCGGTGCCTCGGTGAAGGCCAGCGCCTTCACCCTGCCGCGGGACTCCCCCAGCAGATGGGCGGCCAGCAGTTCGGCGTCCACGGCCGGGGTGGGTACCCCGGCGGCGGCCAGAGTGGCTGTCGCCTCACGCAGAGCCGCTGCCAGGGTGGTGGATTCCATCGGCAGGTTAGTTCTCGTCACCAATGGCGTCCAGGCGGGCCTGCTCATCCATTTCGATGGCGGCCTGGACCACGGCTTCAAGCTCGCCGTTCAGGACGGTGTCCAGGTTGTACGCCTTGTAGCCGGTGCGGTGATCCACAATCCGGTTTTCCGGGTAGTTGTACGTGCGGATGCGCTCGGAGCGGTCCATGGTGCGGATCTGCGACTTCCGGATATCCGAGTTCGCGGCGTCGATCTTCTCCTGCTCGTGCGCAAGGATGCGGGAGCGGAGGACACGCATGGCGGCTTCGCGGTTCTGCAGCTGCGATTTCTCGTTCTGCATGGCCACCACAATTCCCGTGGGCAGGTGGGTAATGCGCACGGCGGAGTCGGTGGTGTTCACTGACTGTCCGCCGGGGCCGGAGGAACGGTAGACGTCGATCTTCAGGTCATTCTGGTTGATTTCGACTTCTTCAGGCTCATCCACTTCGGGCAGCACCAGCACGCCGGCGGCCGAGGTGTGGATGCGGCCCTGGGACTCAGTCACGGGCACACGCTGGACGCGGTGCACGCCGCCCTCATACTTCAGACGGGCGTAAACGCCTTCCGCCGGGTCATTCGAATTGCCCTTGATAGCCATCGAGACATCCTTGTAGCCGCCCAGATCGGACTCGGTGGCGGAGATAATCTCGGTGCGCCAGCCGCGGTGTTCGGCATAACGGGTGTACATGCGCAGCAGATCCCCGGCGAACAGTGCTGCTTCGTCGCCGCCTTCGCCGCCCTTGACCTCGATGATGACATCACGGCCGTCATTGGGGTCACGCGGAATCAGCAGGCGGCGCAGGATTTCCTGTGCCTCAGCCAGCTGCTCCTTCAGGACCGGCACCTCGGCGGCAAATTCCGGATCCTCCGCTGCCATCTCGGACGCTGCTGCGAGGTCGTCTTCGAGGGCGTGCCACTTGTTGTAGGCGTCCACGATGCGGCTGAGCTCGGCATAGCGCCGCCCAAGCCGCCGGGCCAGGCCCTGATCCGCATGCACTGCGGGATCGGAAAGCCGCAGCTGCAGCTCTGCGTGCTCATCCAACAGACCCTGTATGGACTCAAACATGTTTTACGTTCCTCTTTCCATGGTTGGAACCGTCCCAAACCGGACGGTTCCATGGCAATTTCACGGCGGAGATTATTCGACTGCCCACCAGCAGTTTATCCGCGCCCGGCCGCCCGGTGTGCCTGAGCCTCCGGGACCGCGCGTTAACTGCCAAGCCGCCCAGACTCCGTCCGTCCGCGGAAGGCGGAGGCCGGAATATGAGCGGCTTGGTAAGGCAGCTAGTTGTCCTTGGTGCCCAGGGTGGTCTGCTGGACCTGCATCAGGAACTCAACATTGGACTGCGTCTCCCGGATCTTTCCGGTGAGCAGCTCCAGCGCCTGCTGGGTGTCCAGGCCGGACAGGACGCGGCGCAGCTTCCACATGATCTTGACCTCGTCCGGAGACAGCAGGTTCTCTTCGCGGCGGGTACCGGACGCGTTGACGTCCACGGCTGGGAAGATGCGCTTGTCCGCAAGATTGCGGGACAGGCGCAGTTCCATGTTGCCGGTGCCCTTGAATTCCTCGAAGATGACCTCGTCCATCTTGGATCCGGTCTCCACCAGGGCTGTGGCCAGGATGGTCAGCGAACCGCCGTTTTCGATGTTGCGGGCAGCACCGAAGAAACGCTTGGGCGGGTACAGTGCGGACGAATCCACACCACCGGACAGGATACGGCCCGACGCCGGAGCGGCCAGGTTGTAGGCACGGCCCAGGCGGGTCATGGAGTCCAGGAGGACGACGACGTCGTTCCCCATTTCCACGAGGCGCTTGGCCCGCTCGATGGCGAGTTCGGCGACCGTGGTGTGGTCATCGGCGGGACGGTCGAAGGTGGAGGCGATGACCTCGCCCTTGACCGTTCGCTGCATGTCCGTGACTTCTTCGGGACGCTCGTCCACGAGGACCATCATGAGGTGAACCTCAGGATTGTTGATCGTGATGGCGTTGGCGATTGCCTGCAGGATCAGGGTCTTACCGGCCTTCGGCGGGGAGACGATCAGGCCGCGCTGGCCCTTGCCGATCGGAGCAACGAGGTCAATGACCCGGGGGCCGATCACCTTGGCGGAGGTCTCCAGGCGCAGGCGTTCTGAGGGGTACAGGGGAACCAGCTTGGAGAACTCCACGCGGTCCTTGTTGTCCTCCGCGGGCTTGCCGTTGACCGAGGTCAGACGAACCAGTGCGTTGAACTTCTGGCGCTGGTTGCCGCCCTGGTTTTCGCCTTCACGCGGTGCACGGATGGCGCCGACAACGGCGTCACCCTTGCGCAGGTTGTACTTCTTGACCTGGGCAAGGGACACGTAGACGTCGTTCGGGCCCGGCAGGTAACCGGAGGTGCGGACAAACGCGTAGTTTTCCAGGACGTCCAGGATGCCGGCTACGGGCAGCAGAACGTCATCGTCGGTGACCTCGACGTCGTCAACATCCGGGTTCTGGTTCCGGTTGCGGCGGCGCTCGTTGCGGTCACGGAAACGGTCGTTCCGGTCGCTGCGGTCATTGCGGTCATTCCGGTTGCGGTTGCGGCGGTTGCGTCCGCGCCCGTTCTCGTCGCCGTCGTTGTCGCGGCTGTCGCTGCGGTCATTCCGGTTGTTGTCGCGGCTGTCGCTGCGGTCATTCCGGTTGTTGTCGCGGCTGTCGCTGCGGTCATTCCGGTTGTTCTCGCGCTCGCCGCGGTTGCTGTCACGATCGCCGCGGTTGTTCTCGCGCTCGCCGCGGTTATTGTCGCGCTTGTTCTCACGGCTGTCGCTGCGGCTGTTGTCGCGGCGGTCCTCGGAGGGCGTGCCGTTTGCCGGGGCGCCCGCACCGTTCTCCGAAGCGTTGGACTGCGCGGAGTCGGCGTTCGACTGCTCGGCCTTGCTGTTGTCTGTCCGGCTGTTCTCGGAAAGGCCGTCGCTGTCCGCACGGCGGCTGCGTGAACGGCGGTTGGTGCGCTCGCGCTGCGGCTGCTCTTCATGCGGAGCTTCCTCGCGGGAGTTTTCCTCGCGCGGTGCCTCGGCCTGTGCGGGCTCAGCGGCGTTGCGCGCGGGAGCCTCGGCGGCGGGCGTGGTGACTACTCCGTCACTGGCTGCACGGCGGTTGCGGTTACGGGTCCGCGCAGGACGCTCGGGAGCAGTCTGCTCTGCGGCCGGAGCCTCAGCTGCGGCCGGGGCGGCGGACGCAGCAGTGGCAACATCGGCCTGGGCGGTCTCGGTCTTGGCGCCCCGGACCGGCCGGTCGGCGACTGCGCCGCCCCGCTGATGGTTGGAGATGGCCGTTACGAGATCTCCCTTACGCATGCGGGATCCGCCGGTAATGCCCAGCTGGCCGGCAAGCGCCTGAAGCTGTGCAAGCTTGAGGCCTGCCAGTCCGGAGCTCTTTGAAGTCGCTTCGCCGTTGGTTCCGGCGGTAGCTGAGTCCACACCTGTTGTCAGGTCAGTGGTATCGGTCACGAAGGATCCTTCCCCCTCGTCGGGCGGTCCGGCGCAATGCCGGCCGCGGATGATTTGGCCCTGGTCCCCCGATGGTCAGACATGGGGGTCAGGGTTCGCCGGTTCCGGCAAGAGCCGGGCAACGGCGAATCTACTGGTGCCTCTTGGAAAGAAATCCACAGGAGTTAGGTCAGCTTTGCTGCCGAACTACGCGGCATTCAAGGGAACTGACCTTTTCTTGGCAGTACCCGAAGGCTGCACCGAGGATTTGCGCTTCCGCAATTGAATAAGAGTATTCAACACGATGCTTGGACAGTATGCCCCTGACAGCGAGTTTTCAACAATTACTCAGGGCGGTCCAGATACGGACGGCCTGGATGCGGGAGCACAAAAGACGGTTATTACCGCTGGTGCTCTTCCACTCTAGCACCAACACGATCAACACTCAGCCGCAAAACACGCCAGAAGTCGGCAGTTTTCGCGGCTGCAAGGTGGCTGGCGATCAACCGCTCGGCCTGCTCCGCCTGGGCCTCGCCGTTGGCCAGCGCCATCACCGTCGGACCCGCACCGGAAATGACCGCCGCAATGCCGTGTTTGCGCAGGTGCAGCATGAGGGCGGCACTGGGTGCCATTGCTGCCGCCCGGTATTCCTGGTGCAGGAAATCAACTGTTCCTTCGGGCAGCAGCGCGGGTTCGGTGCCAAGGGCATGAATGAGCAGGGCAGCCCGCCCGGAGTTCGCCGCAGCGGCAGCATGCGGAACCTCTCCCGGGAGCAAACCGCGGGCGCTCTCAGTGGACAGCTCGGTGGCCGGGACCGCGGCAACCGGGATGATCTCCCCGTGCACCGGCGCGCTGACCGACCGGAAGATGCCGTCCTCTTCCCAGGAGATTGCCAAACCGCCGGCCAGTGCAGGGGCCACATTGTCCGGGTGGCCTTCCAGCCTCGAGCAGAGATCCAGCAAAGCTGCGGCATCCAAACGCTGTTCTGCGGGCAGCAGGGCATTGCCTGCCAGCACCCCTGACACAATGGCGGACGCCGAGGAGCCCAGACCGCGGCCGTGCGGAATAACGTTCTGTGCCTCCAGCTGCAGCCCGGGCACGGAAAACCCGGCGGACGCAACGGTTTCCCGGATGGTTCGGACCACCAGATGGGTGTCATCCGTGGGCAGCGTTGCGGCGCCTTCCCCGCTGATGCTCACCGTGGTGCCGGGCTCCGCCGAAGTGCGCACCCGCACGGTGTCATACAGACCAACAGCAAGCCCCAGGCTGTCGAAGCCCGGACCCAGGTTGGCGCTGGTCGCCGGCACACGGACGGTGATGTCCTGTCCGGCGGCAACGGCTGCCCCCGCAGCTCCGAACGGAGCCGCGGGGGCGGTGCGGGATGCGGCGGAATCGCTCACGTGCATGTTCGCCTAGCCCGCAGCCTGTGCTTCCAGGCCCAGTGCAGCGGCAACGGAAACGACGTCGAAGTCCACCTTGGTGGGTTCAACATCGGAACCGTCCGCGGTGCGCAGGGCCCACTGCGGATCCTTCAGGCCGTGGCCGGTGACGGTGATGACAATTTTCTTGCCGGCGGGAGCTTCCCCGGCGGCGTGCTTCTTGAGCAGCCCTGCCACTCCCGCGGCGGAGGCCGGCTCCACAAAGACGCCTTCCCGGGAGGACAGCCAGCGGTGCGCTTCGAGGATCTCGGTATCCGTCACGGCTTCGATCAGGCCGCCGGACTCGTCGCGGGCGGCAATGGCCTGCTCCCAGGAGGCGGGGTTGCCAATGCGGATGGCGGTGGCAATGGTGTCCGGGTCCGTCACCGGGTGGCCCTTGACCAGCGGCGATGCGCCTTCGGCTTGGAAACCCCACATGACGGGAGTCTTGGTGGCCACCGGGGCCAGTTCCTCGCCTGCAACGTTGGTGTAGGGCTCGGCGTATTCCCGGTAGCCCTTCCAGTACGCGGTGATGTTTCCGGCGTTGCCCACGGGCAGCAGGTGGTAATCGGGGGCATCACCGAGGTAGTCCACCACTTCGAAGGCAGCGGTCTTCTGGCCTTCGATGCGGGCGGGGTTGACGGAGTTCACGAGGAACACCGGGTAGGCCTCGGCGAGCTTGCGGGCCACGTCCAGGCAGTTGTCGAAGTTGCCGTTAACCTGCAGCAGTTCAGCGCCGTGCGCAATGGCCTGGCTGAGCTTGCCCATGGAGATCTTGCCGTCCGGAACCAGGACGGCGCAGGTGATGCCGGCCTGCGTTGCATACGCGGCGGCCGAAGCGGAGGTATTGCCGGTGGAGGCGCACACCACGGCCTTGGCGCCGGATTCGACGGCGGCCGTCATGGCCATCGTCATCCCGCGGTCCTTGAAGGAGCCGGTGGGATTCATGCCCTCGACCTTGAGGTAAACCTCGTTGCCGGTCAGTTCGGAAAGGGCCTTCGCCTTCACCAGCGGAGTACCGCCCTCACCGAGGGTAATGATCTCGGTGCTCTCGGTGACGGGAAGACGATCGGCGTATTCGGCGATGACGCCGCGCCATTGATGAGCCACGGTATTAGACCCCTTCTACCCGCAGGACGGATGTGACTGAATTGATGATGTCCAGGCCCTTGATGGCCTCGACGGTGGCGGCCAGTGCAGCCTCGGATGCACGGTGCGTAACAAAACGCAGTTCGGCGGATGACGCCGTGCCGTCAGCATGGATGGTTTGGCGCATGGTCTCGATGGACACACCGTGCTCGGCGAAGACCCGCGCAACCGCAGCCAGGACGCCCGGCTGGTCGGTGACCTGCAGGCCGATGCTGTAGCTGGTGGTGACCTTGGCGAACGGCAGTGCCGGCACGGATCCGGTGGGCGTTTCAGCACCGAGCGGTCCGCCCAGGACGAGTCGGCGGGCGGTGGAGACGACGTCGCCCATCACGGCCGACGCCGTGGGTGCGCCGCCGGCGCCCTGGCCGTAGAACATGAGTTCCCCGGCGTTTTCGGCTTCCACGAACACCGCGTTGAAGGCCCCGTGCACAGCGGCGAGAGGATGTGTGCGCGGCAGCAGCGTGGGATGTACGCGGACACTGACGCCGGGTTCGCCGTCGTTGTCCAGCTTTTCCGCGATGGCCAGCAGCTTGATGACAAAGCCGGCGTCCTTTGCCGCGGCAATGTCATCGGCCGTCACGGAAGAGATTCCCTCACAGGACACATTCGCCAGGTCAAAGTTGGTGTGGAAGGCCAGCGAGGCGAGGATGGCACCCTTGGCGGCGGCGTCGTGTCCTTCAACGTCTGCGGTGGGATCCGCTTCCGCGTAGCCCAGGCGCTGCGCCTCGGCCAGGGCATCGGCGAACTGGGCGCCGGTGCTGTCCATGGCGTCCAGGATGTAGTTGGTGGTGCCGTTGACGATGCCCATGACCTTGGTGATGCGGTCACCGGAGAGGCTGTCGCGGATGGGGCGCAGGATGGGAATGGCTCCGGCGACGGCGGCTTCGTAAGCCAGCCGGACACCTGCTGCGTCGGCCTTTTCGAACAGTGCGGCTCCATCGGCGGCGAGCAGGGCCTTGTTGCCGGTGACCACTGAAGCGCCGTGGCCGATGGCGTGCAGCATCAGCGAGCGGGCCGGCTCCATGCCGCCCATCAGCTCGATGACAATATCCGCGTCTTCCACCAGCTTCTCGGCATCGGTGGTGAACAGGTTCCGCGGCAGCTCCGTGTCGCGCGGCGCGTCCGGATTGCGCACGGCAATGCCGGTCAGTTCCAAACGGGCTCCGGTGCGCGAGGCCAGGTCTTCGGCGTCGTCAAGAAGGATCCGGGCAACCTGCGAGCCAACGTTTCCGCAGCCCAGCAGGGCAACTTTCAGGGTCTTCATGGTGCGTGCCTTCTCCTTCAGCGATTCGGGCGGTCGGGCGCCGGTGTATCTACGTCCCGGGCCAGCAGGTCTTCTTCGGTTTCTCCGCGGATAATGAGCCGCGCGGCGCCGTTCGATACGGCAACCACGGGCGGACGGGCAATGTAGTTGTAATTGCTGGACAGGGCCCAGCAGTACGCGCCCGTTCCCGGAACGGCCAGCAGATCGCCGTCGCCGGTGTCCGCCGGAAGATAGACGTCCCGAACCACTATGTCCCCGCTCTCGCAGTGTTTGCCAACTACGCGTGACATAACGGCGTCATGTTCCGACGTCCGCGAGGCAAGCACGGCGGAATAGTCAGCGTCGTAGAGCACGGGGCGGGCGTTGTCGCTCATGCCGCCGTCCACTGAAACGTAACGGCGTTCGGCGGTACCGCCGCCGGCAGTGTCCACCCGCACCGTCTTGACCGTCCCGGCGCGGTACAGGGTGAAGGTGGTGGGGCCAACGATGGCGCGGCCGGGCTCAATCGAGATCCGCGGAACGGCCAGTCCCAGCTCGGTGCAGGTGGAGCCGACGACGGCGGCCATCGCCTGCGCGATTTCGGCCGGCGGGCGCGGGGTGTCCGCTTCGGTATAGGCAATGCCGTAACCGCCGCCAAGGTCCAGCTCCGGCAGTTCGACGCCGTGGGCTGCCTTGATGTCCGCCAAAAAGCCCAGCAGCCGCTTGGCGGCCAGTTCAAAGCCTTCGGGTTCGAAGATCTGCGAGCCGATGTGGCAGTGCAGGCCCAGCAGGCGGATGCCCCTGGCGTCCAGCGCAGCGGCTACAGCGGCAGCGGCCGGCGATACGCCGCCGGCAGCCGGGTCCGGTGCCATGGAGAGGCCGAACTTCTGGTCCTCGTGGGCCGTGGCAATGAATTCATGCGTGTGCGCGTGCACACCGGGGGTTAGCCGCAGCATGACGTTGGCCTGTTCCCCGCGGGACACCGCCAGGGCGTCCAAACGCTGCAGCTCGGCCATGCTGTCCACCACAATCCGCCCCAGGCCCATGTCCAGGGCGCGGATCAGCTCGGCGTCGGACTTGTTGTTGCCGTGCAGGCCGAGTTCGCTGCCGGGAATCCCGGCGCGGCGGGCCACGGCCAGCTCCCCGCCGGAGCAGGTGTCCAGCCGCAGACCTTCTTCCCGCACCCAGCGGGCCACCGCGGTGCAGAGGAACGCCTTGCCCGCATAGTAGACGTCCACTCCCCCGCACAGATCGGCAAAGGCAGCGTCAAAGGAATCCTTGAAATCGCGGGCACGGGCACGGAAGTCCGCTTCGGAGACTACGAACAGCGGGGTGCCGAACTCCTCGGCCAGTGCGGAGACGGACACGCCGGCCACCTGCAGTTCGCCGTGGGTGCTGCGGCTGACGTCGCGGGCCCACATCTGCGGGCGCAGTGCATCGGCGTCCTCCGGGTGGCTGAGCCATTCGGGGGCGAGCGGGGAAACAGTCATGAATTACATCCGTTCCGGAGCGGAGACTCCCAGCAGGCCCAGGCCGTTGGCCAGGACCTGGCGGGTGGCAAGGTTCAGCCACAGGCGGGTGCGGTTCACATCGGTGATTTCCTCGTCACCCTGGGGTGCGATGCGGCAGGCGTCGTACCAGCGGTGGTAGGTGCCGGCAATAACTTCCAGATGGCGGGCCACGCGGTGCGGTTCACGGAACGCGCTGGCCTGCGCGACGACGCCGGGGAACTGTCCCAGCGCAGCCAGCAGTTCGCCCTCGGTGGGGTGCGTCAGCAGGGACGCATCGAAGGCCGAGTCGTCTACGCCGGCGGCCTCGGCATTGCGGGCCAGGGCGTAGGTGCGGGCGTGGGCGTACTGGACGTAGAACACCGGATTCTCGTTGCTGCGCTTGGTCAGCAGGTCCAGATCAATGTCAATGTTGGAGTCGGCGGAGAAGCGGGCCAGCGTGTAGCGGGCCGCGTCCACGCCCACGGCGTCCACCAGGTCCTCAAGGGTAACCACGGTGCCGTTGCGCTTGGACATGCGCACGGGCTTGCCGTCCTTGACCAGGTTCACCATCTGGCCGATCAGCACCTCAACGCACTCCGGGTCATGGCCCAGAGCGGCGGCAGCGGCTTTGAGCCGGGCCACGTAGCCGTGGTGGTCGGCGCCGAGCATATAGAAGTTCAGGTCGAAGCCGCGGTCGCGCTTGTTCTGGATGTAGGCGATGTCTCCGGCGATGTAAGCGGCGTTGCCGTCGGACTTGATGACTACGCGGTCCTTGTCATCACCGAACTCGGAGGAGTTCAGCCACCAGGCGCCGTCCTTCTCATACAGGTTCCCCGAACCCTTGAGCTGCTCCAGCAGCTTGTCCACCTGGCCGTTTTCATGCAGGGAATCTTCATGGAAGAAGACGTCAAAGTCCACGCCGAAGTTATGCAGGGATTCTTTGATGTCGGCGAACATAAAGTCGACGCCGGCTGCGCGGAAGTGTTCCTGGGCTTCGGCGTCAGGCAGTTCCATAATGTCCGGTTCCACCGCCAGGATGCGGTTGGCAATGTCTTCAATGTATCCGCCGGCGTAGCCGTCCTCGGGAGCGGCCTCGCCCTTGGCTGAGGCCAGCAGGGACCGGGCAAAGCGGTCAATCTGCGCGCCGTGGTCATTGAAGTAGTACTCGCGGGTGACTTCGGCGCCCTGCGACTGGAAGATTCGGGCCAGGGCGTCGCCGACGGCGGCCCAGCGGGTTCCGCCCAGGTGGATGGGTCCGGTGGGGTTCGCGGAAACAAACTCGAGGTTGATCCGGGTGCCCTTGAGGATCTCCGAGGTGCCGTAGGACTCACCGGCATCCACAATGGTCTTGACCAGCTCGCCGGCGGCACCGGCGTCGAGCGTAATGTTCAGGAAGCCGGGTCCGGCAATGTCCACCTTGGCAACGCCGTCGATCTTTTCAAGGCGGCCCTTGAGAATCTCCGCGAACTGGCGCGGGTTCATGCCGGCCTGCTTGGAGAGCTGCAGCGCGATGTTGGTGGCCCAGTCACCGTGGTCGCGGTTCTTCGGCCGCTCCACGCGCACCTCCCGGGGCACGTCGATGCTGAAATCACCGGCATCGATGGCGTCTTGGAGGCAGGCAGTTACGGCGGAGGAAAGTTCTTCAGGAGTCACCGGTTAAGCATAGCCTCCGGGCAGGTGCCGGTCCGCGAACTGTGACGGCGCCCGCTCACAGTCATCCAGCCCCGCGGCCGGGACGGGTCCGGAGGGGACGGCAGCACCCGCTGCTCAGGCGGGGCACAGGCAAGGCACATCCGAATACGTTGTAATGGATAGGGATCCCGCCTCCAAGGAGAGAATAATGACCCCCACACGCAAGACCCTGCTGTTCGCCGCCGCATCAATGACGCTGGCCTCCACTGCCTGCGCCGGCACAGCGAACGACGGCGCTTCCGCCGCGGAAGAGTCTCCGGCTGCGGAGTCGCCGGTTCGTACCGGCAGCTACGGGGACGGAACGTACTCCGCCGCCGGAAGTTACATCCCGCCGTCCAACCAGACCGAAGAAGTGGATGTGACGCTGACGCTGGAAGGCAACGTTGTCACCTCCCTGGACGTTCAAACGTCCGGCAACAACCCCACCTCCAAGCAGTATCAGCGCGAATTCACCTCCGGCATCGAGTCACAGGTGGTCGGCAAGAAGCTTGATGAGCTGAATGTGGACAAGGTTGCCGGCTCGTCCCTGACCAGCTCCGGATTCAACAAGGCCCTGGACGCCATCCGGATGGAAGCCGCGAGCTGACCTTTCCATGCCGGATTTCAGCTTCGAGGCCATTGGCACCGCCTGGACCGTGAGCACCGCCGCCCCGCTGACGGTCCAGGAGCGGGCCGCCCTCGCAGAGGCGGTGGAGTCCTATGACCGGACTTACTCACGTTTCCGGCAGGACTCGGCCATCGCACCGCTGGCCGCAGCCCCGGGGACCGTGGACCTTCCGGTCACCGCTGCACCGCTGCTGAGTCTCTTCGACACCCTCCACCGGCTCAGCGGCGGCGCCGTCAATCCCCTGGTCGGGTCGTCGCTGGAGAAGCTCGGCTACGACGCGGCGTACTCGTTTGCCTCCGCAGGCCCGTCTCCGGCACCGGACTGGGCGGCTTCGGCGTCCTGGCAGGCGCTTGGGGACCGAACCGTGCTGAACACCTCAGTGCCGGTGACCTTCGACATCGGCGCCGCGGGAAAGGGACAGCTGGTTGACCTGGTCTTCGAGCTGCTGCACGCGTCCGGACACCGGGAGCTGACGGTGGACGCCGGTTCCGACCTGCGGCACAGCGGCCCCCGCCCGCTGCGGGTGGCCCTGGAACACCCGTATGACACCACGCGGGCCGTGGGTGTGCTTCCGCTGCACAACCGGGCGCTGTGTGCCTCGGCGTCCAACCGCCGGCAATGGGGAGACGGACTGCACCATATTGTTGATGCAGGGACCGGCCGTCCCGTGGAGACGGTGGCAGCCGCCTGGGTGCTGGCAGATGACGCCATGACCGCCGACGGGCTGGCCACCGCCCTGTTTTTCACCGACCCCGGCACGCTCGCCGAAGAATTCGCCTTTGACTATGTGCGGATGTTTTCGGACGGGCGGGCCACTTTCTCAGATGCCATGGCTGGAGTTCTGTTTTCATGAGTCTTTCCCTGTCCGCCACCTCCCGCCGGCTGGACGCTTTCGCCGGCCGCTGGACGATGTACCGGCTGACCGTTGTCCTGCTGCTGGTCATGACGGCGTGGTCCTTTGCGCTCTCCGTTGCCGGACAGCTGTTCTACACTCCGGCCGAACTCGCGGCCACGGCCGCCACCGCCGTTGTCTCCTCATTGGTGGCCAGCCGCGTCATGGGGCTGCTGTTCCGCACCCGGCCGCAGACCGACTCTTCGCTGATTACCGGTTTGCTTCTCTTCTTCCTGTTCTGGCCCTCCACCGAAGGAGGCCAGCTCCTGACCGTGGCGCTCGCGGCCGGGGCTGCCACGGCGTCCAAGTACCTGCTGGTGTGGCGCGGCCGGCACATCTTCAATCCCGCGGCCTTCGGCGCAGCTCTGCTGGCCGTCACCGGCCTGAACAGCGCCGTGTGGTGGGTGGCGGCACCGCTGATCCTGGTGGTTGTCCTGCCCGCTGCCGCGCTGATTCTTTACCGCAACCGGCTGCTGCCCATGGCCGGAGTGTTCCTGCTGGCCTCGGGGACAATCATCACGGCGCGGTTCCTGTCCGGCGGGGAACCGCTGACGACGGCGCTGGCCACCCTGTTTGCGTCCTACCCGGTGCTGTTCTTCGCCGGATTCATGCTGTCCGAGCCGCTGACCCTGCCGCCCAGGCATATCCAGCGCCTGCTGGAGGCCGCCGTCGTCGGCGTCCTGTTTGCCGTACCGCTAAACCTGGGTCCGGTTTATATGTCCCCTGAACTGGCGCTGCTCGCCGGGAACCTGCTGGCCTTTGCCTTGGCACCGCGTGCAGGAATCCGGCTGCGGCTGCGGGACAACCGCGCACTGACGCCCACGGCCCGGGAGCTGGTCTTTGAGCCGCTGCGGCCGCTGAAGTTCCGCCCGGGACAGTATGTGGAGCTGAGCCTGCCCCATGCCAGCCCCGATGCCCGCGGCGCCCGCCGCATCTTCAGCCTCACCACGGCACCGGAAAAGCCGGAAACAGTGGCGGTGGGGCTGCGCGTCAGCGAACCGTCCAGCTCCTTCAAAGCCACCCTGATGAAGCTGAAGCCCGGTTCTGTGGTGACCGGAACGTCAGTGGCCGGGGACTTCCTGCTCCCCCGCCGTCCCGGCGTTCCTGTGCTGCTGATAGCTTCCGGCATCGGAATCACTCCATTCATGAGCCAGCTGCGTTCGCTGGCCGCGCGCGGGCAGATCGGCAGGGGCACCAACGGATCCGACATCGTCCTGGTCTACGCGGCCTCTTCAACGGAGGAACTGGCCTATGCGGCGGAACTGCACGGCATGGGAATCCGCGTTTTGGCCTGCACTCCCACCGATCCGCAGATCAGCGGATGGACCTGGCTGGGACCCGGCCTGCCGGATGCACAGGCCCTGGGCCGCGCGGTTCCCGACGCCGCACGGCGTGCCGCCTACATCTCCGGTTCCCCCTCGGCAGTGGCTGAGGCACGTGCCGCAGTCCGCGGAGCCGGCGTCCGCACCGTGAAGACGGATGCCTTTCTGGGCTACTGATTCAGGCTGCGTTTTCACACGGCGCGCCGGACCTGCTAAGCTTCTTGAGTCCCACAGGACCTGCCGGTTTACCGGCGTCCTTGCCCTCGTAGCTCAGGGGATAGAGCGGTTGCCTCCGGAGCAACAGGCCGTAGGTTCGAATCCTATCGAGGGCACTTTGAGACAGAAAGAACCCCGCACTGGTTGCGGGGTTCTTTTGCGTTCCGGGTTTCTGAGTTCCGGGTTCCTGCGTTCCGGCGATTTCCGCATTTCCCGGCGGCCCGCTGTTCATGGGCGCGCTGCCGCGTCCGGCTGACCCCTTGGTGGGGCGGGTCCAGGACGGGGATCAGACCACGTAGTAAAAATTCACCCGCCCCGCAAATAGTTACTCAAAACCCTTGCGCAGAGCAGGCCGGCGGGCGGTATGGTGTGGCACATACCAACCGGTCGGTTCCTCGATCTCGAGAAGCCGGGTCCGGGTGGCCGAATCCCGCTACGAGAAACACGGAACACCGCCCCATGAAAACCCTGAACATCAAAGAGGAACTCACCCGCGTTTCCGTGGACCTCTTCGCCACCCAAGGCTATGCCAAAACGAGCGTCCAGCAGATTGTCGACGCCGCCGGAGTCACCAAGGGGGCGCTGTACCACTACTTCGATTCCAAGGATGATCTGCTTTTCGATATCTACGACCGCATCCTGACCCTGCAGCACCGCAACCTGGAAGAAATTACGGCACGGAACCTTCCGGTGGAGGAGACCGTGCGGCTGGCGTGTGAAGACGTCCTCATCACCTCGATTGAGTGGATCCGCGAAGGCGCCGTCTTTTTCCGCTCCCAGCACATGCTCAGCCCCGACCGGATGGAAGAAGTAAAGAGACGGCGCCGCAGTTACAGCGAGGTCTTCGCTGCCCTGATCGTCCGCGGCCAAAACGAAGGCGTTTTCCGCAGCGACATTCCCACAGCTGTCCTCGTGGCCAACTTTTTCGCCAACCCGCACTATCTCTCGTACTGGTACCAGCCGCACGGCCCCCTGACCAAGCAGCAGGTGGCAAAACAACTGACCGATCTGTACCTCGCCGGGCTGCGGCCTGCTTCCCTCGAAGGATCCCCATGAAAGCCTGGAACGTCGTAACCCTTGCCGAGCCGCGTGAGGCCCTGCGCCTCACGGATCTGCCCTCCCCATCCGCTGCACCGGGGTCGCTGGTGCTGAAAACCCTCGCCGTGGCGCTGAATTTCCCCGATGTGCTGCTGTGCCGCGGGGAATACCAGGAAAAGCCGGAGCTGCCCTTCGTGCCGGGCATCGAACTCTGCGGCACCGTCACCGGAATCGGCGACGGAGTCAGCGGCTTTCAACTGGGCGACCGCGTCATTGCCACGCATCTGGGCGTGATGGCCGAGGAGGTGCAGGTTCCGGCTGCCACGGCATTTCCTGCTCCGGCATCCCTCTCCGACGCCGAAGCCGCCGCCCTGTGCATCGGCTACCAGACCGGCTACTTTGGGCTGCACCGGCGGGCACGGATTGTCCCCGGCGAAACCCTGCTGGTCCATGCCGCAGCGGGCGGCGTGGGCACGGCAGCCGTGCAGCTGGGCAAAGCCGCCGGCGCCACCGTGATCGGCGTGGTGGGCAACGAAGCCAAACGCAGGGTTGCGGAAACGGCAGGCGCGGACATTGTCGTTAATCGCAGCACCGAGGACTTTGTCCAAGTTGTCAACGAAGCAACCGGCGGCCGCGGAGCCGACGTCATCTACGATCCCGTGGGCGGCGAAACCTTTGACCGCTCCACCAAGTGCATCGCCTTCGAAGGACGCATTGTCATCGTCGGGTTTGCCGGCGGAACCCTGCAGACCGCCCGCATGAACCATGCCCTGGTCAAGAACTACTCGCTCCTGGGACTGCACTGGGCGCTGTACACCAAGAAGGCACCGGAACTCGTTGCCGAGGTGCATGAACAGCTCACCCTTCTGGCGGACAAGGGGTTGATCCGTCCCGTGGTCACCGAAACCGCACCGTTTGCATCAGCCCCCGACGCCGTCCAGCGCCTGGGCGACGGCAAGACCGCAGGGCGGGTGGTGCTGACCCTGTAACTGCACGCGCCAACGCGGCTCAGCCCGATCCGTTTCAACACAGGAAGCTTCAACGAGACAACGGAGTACTCATGGAAGTTATACATACCGACCAGTCGGTTTTAGAACCGCCACGTCTGCGCTTCGCCGGTGTCAGTGTGCGGTTCGGCGGCCTGACAGCCCTGGACTCGGTGTCATTCGCTGTCCCGGCGGGCGCCGTCGTCGGCATTATCGGACCCAACGGCGCCGGCAAGACGACGCTCTTCAACGTCATCTGCGGGTTCACCACGCAGGCATCAGGATCCCTGGAACTCGACGGTGAAGCGTTCCGGCCGCGGCGCCACCGGCTCACGCGTCAAGGTGTCGCCAGAACCCTCCAGGGCCTGGGCCTGTTTCCCGGTTTGACCGTCCTGGAAAACGTCATGCTCGGGCTGGAAAGCACCGCCCGGCACAACCCTGCGGAGGATGCCCTGGCCCTGCCCCGCTCCCGGCGCGGAGAGGCACTGCTGCGCGAGCGCGGACTCCGGAGCCTGGATGACCTCGGCATTGTGTCCTTTGCGGCCGCGCTGCCGGACACCCTCCCCTACGGCATCCGGAAGAAGGTAGCCCTCGCCCGCGCACTCGCAGGTGCTCCCCGCCTCCTGCTGCTGGATGAACCCGCCGGCGGACTGGCGCACGAGGACATCGATGAACTTGCCGCGATCATCCAGTCCGTTCCGGCAACCGGCTGTTCCGTGGTCCTGGTGGAACACCACGTTGACCTGGTCATGAACGTCTGCGAGCGCATTGCGGTCCTGGACTTCGGCAAGCTGATTGCCGAAGGCACCCCCGCGGAAATCGGTGCCAACCAAGCCGTCACTGATGCTTATCTGGGAGTTGAACCGGTATGAGCGGACTCCTGGTGATGGAATCAGTCAGTGCCGGCTACGGCCCGGTTCCGGTCCTGCACGGCGTCAGCCTCAGTGTGGCGGCAGGCAGCATCACCGCCGTCGTCGGCGCCAACGGTGCGGGCAAAACCACCCTGCTGCGCACGATCATCGGTCAGCTGCAACCGGCCGCGGGATACATCAGTTTCGACGGCGCTGCCCTGGCCGGCACCAAGGTGGAAAACATGGTGCGCCGCGGCATCGCACTCGTACCGGAGGGCCGCGGCGTCATCACCGAACTGACAGTGGAGGAAAACCTGCGCCTGGGCGGCTTGTGGCGCCGGGACCGTGCCGCAGCGGCAACTCTGCTGGCGCGCATGTACGAACTGTTTGAGCCGCTGGCCCGGCGCCGCAGGGCCCCCGGGCATCAGCTCTCCGGCGGTGAACGCCAGATGCTCGCCCTCGGCCGCGCCCTCATGGCCAATCCGCGGCTGCTGTTGCTCGATGAACCCTCGCTCGGCCTGGCTCCGCGCATCACCGCCCAGATTCTGGGCCTGCTGCGCACCCTGTGCGACGACACCGGCCTGACCGTCCTGCTGATCGAGCAGAACGTCCGCAGCGCCCTTTCCGTGGCCGACGACGGCGTGGTCCTCAACCTCGGCTCCGTCGTCGCTGCCCGCTCCGCTGCCGACCTGGCTGCGGACACCGACCTGCGCCACACCTACCTGGGGTTCTGACATGGACAGATTTCTCTTCCTCACCGTCGACGGTCTGGCCCGCGGTGCCGTACTGGCCGCCTTCGCGCTTTCACTGGTCATCATCTGGCGCGCCGCCCGCATCGTGAACTTCGCCCAGGGAGCGATGGCCGTGGCCACCACGTACATCGCCTTCACCGTCACCAGCGCCACCGGCAACTACTGGCTGGGGCTGGCGTCCGCAGTCGTCGCCGGGCTGGTGCTTGGCGCCCTGGTGGAACGGACCGTGATGCGGTTTGTGGGAAACACCAATCCCTTGAACTCGGTGATTGCCGGGCTGGGCCTGCTGCTGGTGATACAGGCTGCCCTGGGCATGATCTTCGGCAACGGTTACCGGGCCATGGCCACACCGTTCAGCTCCACCCCGATTTCCGTCGGCGGCGTCAGCGCCGTCTCCCCCTACGATCTGTTCATCTTCATCTGCGTAGGACTGATGGTGGTTGGCCTTGCCCTGCTCTTCACGAAAACCTCCCTGGGGCTGCGGCTGCGGGCCTCGGCCTTTGCCCCGGATCTGGCCCGGCTGCTGGGCGTGCGCTCCTCCCGCATGCTGACCCTGGGATGGGCCCTGTCCTCGGCCGTGGGCGCCCTGGCCGCACTGCTGATCATCCCCACGGAGCTGGGGCTGAACCCGCATGCCGTGGACACCGTCTTCGTCTACGCCTTCACCGTTGCCGTGGTGGGCGGACTCGACTCCGCCGGCGGTGCGGTTGCGGGCGGGCTGGCCGTGGGCGTGGTGCTCAGCTGGGTCAGCGGCTATCTGGGTGCCACCCTGACTCCCATCGCGGTGCTGGTCCTGCTGCTGGCAGTGCTGCTGCTCCGCCCCGCGGGACTGTTTTCGATGACGAAGGAGCGCACGGCATGAGACCGCTGACACCCCTGGTTTCCCTGCTGCTGGCTGCCGCCGCGGCGGCGGCACTGATCGGACTGACGTTCGTCGTCGAACCCTTCCGGTCCTATCAATTGGCCACCGCGTGCGCGTACCTGTGCGCCGTGGCCGGGCTGACCCTCCTGACCGGAGCCGGCGGGCAGCTCTCCCTGGGGCAGGCGGCGCTCATGGCCGCCGGCGCCTACAGCTACGCCCTCAGCGCCAACGCACTCGCCGGGGCCGGAGTGGAAGGCGCCCTCCTGCTGCTGGTGCCGCTCGGCGCCTCCATCCTGGGCGCCTCCATCCTGGGCGTGGTCATCGGATGCGCCGCCGGACGGCTGCACGGGCCGTACCTCGCCGGCTTCACCCTTGCCCTGGTGGTGGCCATACCTGCGGTCACAAGCACGTTCTCCGCCGTTCTGGGCGGAGACCAGGGCCTGTGGATCACAGTGGAGAAGCGTCCGACGGCGCTGCGCGGCACCGTCAGCAACGAGCAGTGGCAGGCATGGCTGGCCATCATCTGCGCCGTCGCCGTGATGGTGGTGCTGAATAACCTGCTGCGCGGACGGTTTGGCCGCCAGCTGCGGGCCGTGCGCGACAACGACGCCGCTGCTTCCCTGTCCGGTGTCAACGCGGCCCGCACCAAGATCATCTCCTTTACGGTCAGTGCCGCCGCGGCGGGGCTGGGCGGAGGCCTGCTCGCCTACGTCACCCAAAGCGCCAGCCCCGGGGCCTACTCGCTGGTGCTGTCCCTCTATCTGCTGATGGCAGCGGTCATTGGCGGCATCGGCTCGCTCACCGGGGCGGTCTGGGGCGCTCTGATCATGGTGTTCCTGCCCTACGCGGTCAATACGTTCACTGCCAATCTGCCGGTCTCCGCCGACGTCGCCGCCCGGCTGGACGGCAACCTCGCCGTAGCGGTGTTCGGCACCATCCTCGTGCTGGTCATCCTCCTCGCCCCGCGGGGCATCCAGGGGCTGATCACGGCCGCCGGGCGGCGGTTCCGGGCCCGTTTCCCGCCCGGACAAAGCCCTTCCAACCCTGCCTCCGCCGTCGTACCCGTTCCGCAGTCCCGCCCATCAGCAGAAACTCCCTCATCAGGAACAC
The DNA here is from genome assembly GCF_030407495.1 of Arthrobacter sp. APC 3897. Classification (GTDB taxonomy): domain Bacteria; phylum Actinomycetota; class Actinomycetes; order Actinomycetales; family Micrococcaceae; genus Arthrobacter_B. The sequence continues at coordinate 22,764 of NZ_JASDDG010000004.1, forward strand.
AAGCTCCTGCCACAGAAACAGGCACTCCCCCTTCAGGAACACTGTCCACCACGAAAGGTCAACGATGATTGTTTCCCAGCACCCCGGCCCTGTCCGCAGCACTCCTGCCCAGAGGCGCCCCGCCGCAAACAAGCGCAGACACAGCGTCCTCGCCGCAGCGGTCACGGCGGCGGCCCTGACCCTGGCGGCCTGCGGATCCTCCGGAGAAGGTACGTCAACGGCAGCTGAAGACGTTCCGGGGATCACCGACAGCACGGTCACAGTGGGAACGCACCAGCCCCTGACCGGGCCGGCGGCAGCAGGATATGCCTCGATTTCACCGGCCACCAAGGCCTACTTCGACCACGTCAACGCCAACGGCGGAATCCACGGCCGCACCATTGAGTACACGGTCAAGGATGACGGCTACAACCCCGCCAATACCCAGAGCGTGGTGCGCGAAATGGTGCTCCAGGACGAAGTGTTCGCGGTCGTCGGCGGCCTCGGCACGCCGCCGCACAGCTCAGTGCTGGACTTCCTGAATGACAACGAGGTCCCGGATCTGTTTGTTGCCTCGGGAAGCCCCACCTGGAACCAGCCCGAAAACTATCCCTACACCTACGGTTTCATGCAGGACTATGACACCGAGGCCAAGGGCCTGGCTGCCTATGTGCAGGAAGAGTTTCCGGACGCCACGTACTGCCTTTTCGGCCAGGACGACGACTTCGGAGCGGACTTCAAGACCGGGCTTGAGTCGGCGCTGGGCAGTGACTCGCTGGCCAGCACCCAGGTGTATTCCACGACGAACACTGACGTGGCAGCGCAGATCAGTGACCTGCAGGCCGCCGGCTGCGATGTCAACTTCCTGGCGTCCATCAACGGCTTCACCGCACAGGCCATCGGAACGGCGGCCAAGCTGGGCTATATGCCGAGGTGGGCGGCGTCCTCTGCCGGCGGGGATTACAACACGCTGTCCAGTTACCTCGGCGAGAACACCGACGCACTCCTGGAGGGTTTCATCAGTTCGAACTACCTTCCGGCCAACACCGACACGGACGATGAGTGGACGGCCAAGTTCAAGGAGATCAACGAGGAATACAATCCGGGAGCTGCATTTGACGGAAACACCATTTTCGGCATGTCCATTGGCTATCTCTTCGCCGAAGCCCTTCATGAGGCGGGCGAGAACCCCACAAGGGAGTCGCTGCTGGAGGCACTGGAGTCCGGCGATGTACAGGGCAACGGACATGTGCCGCTGGGCTTCAGCGCAGACAGCCATGCCGGTTACACCGGAGGCATGATCACCCTGGTTTCGGACGGCGTGCAGGCCTACACGGGATCGCCGTACTCCGCTGACGGCGATTCGGTCAGCGCCTACACCGAAGACCGTCCGGCAATGCCGGAGAACGGTATTCCGCAGTAGGCCCCTCCGGGCGGCTGCATCAAAAAAGGGACGGATCCGCCGGCGGCGGGTCCGTCCCTTTCCTGTCCGTCCCGTTCAGCGTCCTGCCGGGCTCAAGCCAGCACGTACAGCGTGATCCAGTCGGCAACCACGGCCGGCTTGTCCGCACCCTCCAGTTCAATGGTGATGCCGGTGACAACACGGAGGCCCTGGACTGTGCTCTGAACCTTCGAGAGCTCGGAGACCACCCGGACCCGGCTGTTCACCGGTACGGGGTGCGGAAACCGTACGCGGTCCAGACCGTAATTGATGCCCATGACGGTTCCGTCGAGGCTCACGCGCTCCGCGGTCAGCGCGGGCAGCAGTGAGAGGACCAGGAAACCGTGGGCAATGGTGGCGCCGAACGGGCCGGCGGCAGCCCGTTCAGGCTCGGTGTGGATCCACTGATGATCATCCGTGGCATCCGCGAAACGGTTGATCCGGTCCTGGTCGATCGTGATCCACTCGCTCGTTTCGCGCTGTCCCACCGCGGCTTCAAGTTCTTGGACGGAGGCATAGTGTGTCATTGCTAGGCCTTCGGTCCGCCGGCTACGTACAGTACCTGGCCGGAAACAAAGGATGCTTCCTCCCGAATGAAGAACGATGCCGCAGCGGCAATGTCAGCCGGAGTCCCTGCACGGCCCACCGGGATTTCCGCCACCGCATGCTTCACGAAGTCGTCAAACGGCACTCCGACCCGCTCCGCCGTCGCCCGGGTCATGTCGGTTTCAATGAAGCCCGGGGCAATGGCATTGACCGTGACGTTGTACCGGCCCAGCTCGATGGCGAGTGTTTTGGTGAACCCCTGCAGCCCCGCTTTGGCAGCGGCGTAGTTGGCCTGGCCGCGGTTGCCCAGGGCAGAGGTGCTGGAAAGGTTGACGATACGCCCCCATTTCTCCTGCACCTGGTGCACCTGGACGGCACGGCTCATCAGGAAGGCGCCGCGCAGGTGAACGCCCATGACGGCATCCCAGTCCGTGTCCGTCATCTTGAACAACAGGTTGTCCCGCAGGATGCCGGCGTTGTTGACCAGGATGGCGGGGGCGCCCAGTTCGTCCGCGATCCGCGCTACTGCCGTTTCGACTGCCCCCGCGTCCGAGACATCCGCTCCCACCCCCACCGCTTTTCCGCCGGAATAGTTGATGGCTTCGACTGTGGCGGCGGTGTCCTCCTCCCGCAGGTCGATCACACCGACCCGGTGGCCGTCGGCCGCCAGACGGGCGGCAACGGCGGCGCCGATGCCCCGCGCTGCCCCGGTGACAATGGCGGTCCGCTGAAAAGGAGGTGCCTGGGCTTCGGTCATCTTTTCTCCTCGAAGAGTGAGCTGGGTCATACTGTCACGGCTGAGCGTACCGACCGGGCGGTACGTAAGCAATCACTCTCCGGTTGATGCCTTCAACCGGCCGCCCGGCCATCACTGACGGTGCACGTACAAGTCCCGGAGGAGTGCGACTTCGGCCAGGTGATGGATCATCTCGCGGTGGATATGCAGGACCAGCTCTGCCATGGGTGCCTGGGACCAGTTTCCCTCCGCCTCACCCACCGGCACGGCGAGCGCTGCGTCATCCAGTGCCCCCACGGACCGGATCCAGGTCCCGTAATACTCATCCAGCAGCTCCAGCGCTCCCGCCGCTGTTCCAGGGTACTCAAACGTTTCGTAGCTGACCGCCGGAGCGCCGAAGTGCGCAGCATTGCGCATGCCCAGCACCCCTACGAGGATGTGGCTGAGCCGCCAGGCAATCGTGGTGAACGGAGCAGGAACCGGTTCCGGATACTCAAAGTCGATCGTGAAACCGCCCTTCCCGGGCACCTCCGCACCCGCGCCCGAGGGCCGCGGCCGTACATTCCAGGCTCCCGGCACGGGTTCCCGGAAATACTCGTCGTCCGTCAGCCCTTCCAGCCGCGGGCGGGCCTGGTTTTCCCAATGCCACTGCATCTGGTCAGTCAGCAGGCGCGGAATATCCAGCGGGCCTCCGGACCTTCGGCTTTCTCCGCCTGACGGCCCCCTGCCCTCCTCTTCCGCAGCGGGTGCCTCAACCATGTCCCGTTCGCGTTCCATAACCTTTACCTTCCGTTACCTTCCGTATCGAAGCGACGGGACTGCCGGAACTCCGGTGCCCAAGTCGCCGTGTCCTTCAACCGCTCAGTCACTTCACCCTAGAAGCACATGAGGACAGCTTTCGTCCGCATATGGGAGTAGCTTGAAACCATGTTGGAAACCTCGGCTCGGCTGCTGCACCTGCTCTCACTGCTGCAGATGAGGCGGGAGTGGACCGGGGCTGCCCTGGCGGACCGGATGACGGTCACCGAGCGCACGGTGCGGCGCGACATCAGCAAGCTGCGCAGCCTGGGGTATCCGATCTCCGCTTCCCCGGGCATCGCCGGAGGTTACCAGCTGGGATCCGGCGCGCAGCTTCCGCCGCTGCTGCTGGACGACGACGAAGCGCTCGCCGTCGCCCTCGGACTGACCGCCGTCGCCACCGGTCCCGTGTCCGGGATCGGTGAAGCTTCGGTCCGCGCCCTCGCAAAACTGGAACAGGTCCTTCCCGGACGCCTCCGGCCCAAGTTTTCCGCGCTTCGCCAGTCCGTCAGCGTGCTGGGCGGCAATGCCGCGAACGTGGATCCGCAAACTCTGACCGCCATGTCCGGAGCCATTGCCGAACAGCGTGTGGTCTCGTTCCGCTACACGGCGGCCGGCAACGCCCCCGGACGACGGCTCGTGGAACCCTACAAGCTGGTGAGCACCGGCCGGCGCTGGTACCTGGCGGCCTGGGATCTTGAACGGCAGGACTGGCGGACCTTCCGCATGGACCGCTGCCAGAGCATTCCGGCCATCCGTGAGCGCTTTTTCCCGCGCCCGCTGCCGGCCAGGGACATGGCCGCCTATGTCCAGGACTCCATTACGCGCTTTCCCTACCGGTACGACGTCGTATTGCGGCTGGCCGCGCCCGTTACCGACCTGCAGGAGCGGATTCCGCCGGAGGCAGCCTCACTGGAGGCAGACGGGCCGGAACACACCATCCTGCGCGGCGGCTGGGATTCCCTGGATTTGCCGCTGATGCGCCTGGCCGCCCTGGACATCGAGTTCGAAATCCTGGCACCGGCCGAAATGCGGGACCGGGCGCGGGCGGCGGCAGCGCTGCTCCAGCGGGCCGGCGGTGTCCAGCCCTCGGCGGAATACGGGAAGGCCGCGGATTCCAGCGATTAGACTGGGAACAATCATGGCACTGACTATTTCCTACCCCGCGCTCCTGCCCGTTTCGGAGCGCCGTGAAGACATCATGGCGGCCATCGCCGCCAACCAGGTGACAATCATCGCCGGCGAAACCGGTTCCGGCAAGACCACCCAGATCCCCAAGATGTGCCTGGAACTCGGGTTGGCGGAAAAGGGGCTCATCGGCCACACCCAGCCGCGGCGCCTCGCTGCCCGCACGGTGGCCGAACGCATCGCCGAAGAGCTCGACGTCGAACTGGGCGCCGAAGTGGGCTACCAGGTGCGCTTTACCGGTGAAACCAGCCGCTCAACCAAGATCAAGCTGATGACCGACGGCATCCTGCTGGCCGAGATCCAGCACGACCGCAAGCTGAAGAAATACAGCACCATCATCATTGATGAGGCGCACGAGCGCAGCCTGAACATCGACTTCATCCTTGGCTACCTGCGCCGGCTGCTGCCGGAACGCCCGGATCTGAAGGTCATCATCACCTCGGCCACCATTGATCCGGAACGCTTCGCCAAACATTTCGCGGCGGACGGCAAACCGGCCCCCATCATCGAGGTGTCCGGACGAACGTTCCCGGTGGAGATCCGCTACCGTCCGCTGAACCAGCCGGCCAACGGCGGATCGGACGACGAAGACGTCGACGATGAGCTGGAAGAGGACCGCGATCCGGTGGACGCCGTCTGCGACGCCGTCGAAGAGCTCTCCCGCGAAGCCCCCGGCGACATCCTGGTGTTCTTCTCCGGCGAGCGTGAAATCCGCGACGCCGCCGACGCGCTGCGCTCCTCGGTCCAGCGGGTCCCGCGGCTGGCCAACACCGAAATTCTGCCGCTGTATGCCCGGCTTTCCCTGGCCGACCAGCACAAGGTGTTCCACCCCGGCAAGCACCGGCGCATCATCCTGGCCACCAACGTTGCCGAGACCTCGCTGACCGTGCCGGGCATCAAGTACGTCATCGACACGGGCACCGCGCGCATCTCCCGGTACTCGCACCGCACCAAGGTCCAGCGGCTGCCCATCGAGCGCATCTCCCAGGCCTCCGCCAACCAGCGTTCGGGACGTTGCGGCCGCGTCTCCGACGGCATCGCCATCCGGCTCTACTCCCAGGAGGACTTCGAATCCCGTCCGGAGTTCACGGATCCCGAGATCCTGCGCACCAACCTTGCCGCCGTCATCCTGCAGATGGCCGCCATGGGCGTGGCCAAGGGGCCCAAGGATGTGGCCGATTTCCCCTTCGTCCAGCCCCCGGACTCCAAAGCCATCAACGACGGCGCCACGCTGCTCAAAGAACTCGGCGCCCTTCAGCCGGCCGGCGGCATCACCCCGGTGGGCCGCAAGCTGTCCCAGCTGCCGGTTGACCCGCGGCTGGGCCGGATGATCGTGGAGGCGGGCGCACGGGGCTGCGCCAAGGAAGTCATGGTGCTCACCGCCGCGCTGACCATCCAGGATCCGCGCGAGCGCCCCTCGAAGGACGATGCGGCCCGCGCCCAGAAGGCCGCCGAGCTGCACAAGCGCTTCGTGGACGAGAACTCCGATTTCACCGGCTACCTGAACCTGTGGCGCTACGTACAGGAGAAGCAAAAGGAACTCTCGTCGTCGGCCTTCCGCCGGCTGTGCAAAAACGAGTTCCTGAATTATCTGCGCATCCGTGAGTGGCAGGACCTGTTCACCCAGCTGCGCCAGATTGCCAAGCCGCTGGGCATTACGCTGTCCCCCGGCCCGGTGGATCCGGTGGCACATGACAAAGAAATCCATATGAGCCTGCTGGCCGGCCTGCTCAGCCACATCGGTCTCTACGACCAGCGCAAGCGGGAATACTCCGGTGCCCGCGGCACACGCTTTGCGGTCTTTCCCGGCTCGGCCCTGTTCAAGAAGACACCGGACTGGGTCATGGCCGCCGAGCTGGTGGAAACCTCGCGCCTGTGGGCCCGCGTAGCTGCCAAGTTTGACCCGCTGTGGGTGGAGGAAGTGGCTCCCCACCTGATCAAGCGCAGTTACAGCGAGCCGCACTGGTCCAAGAGCCGCGGCTCGGTGATGGCCTACGAAAAGGTCACGCTCTACGGTGTGCCGGTCATTCCCCAGCGGAGCATCAACTACGGCCGGGTGGACCCGGAACTGTCCCGGGAAATGTTCATCCGTCATGCCCTGGTGGAGGGCGACTGGCGCACCCACCACAAGTTCTTCCACCGCAACCAGGCGCTGCTGGCCGAAGTGGAGGAGCTGGAGAACCGGGTTCGCCGCCGTGGCCTGCGGGTGGACGACGAGACGCTCTTCGAGTTCTACGACGAGCGCGTGGGCAAGGATGTGGTCTCCGAACGGCACTTCGACAAGTGGTGGAAGAGCGCCCGGCACGAGAATCCGACGCTGCTGGACTTCGACCCCGAGGCTCTGCGCACCGACGACGCCTCCGGGCTGGATGAAAACGACTTCCCGAAGAGTTTCCGCTACGGCGACTTTGACCTGCCGCTGACCTACGAGTTCTCCCCCGGCGTTGCCGGGGCGGGCGACGGCGTCAGCGTGGAGGTTCCCGTGCTGTTCCTGAACCAGCTCGATCCCGAGCCGTTCAAGTGGCAGATTCCGGGCCTGCGGGCCGAACTGATCACCGCGCTGATCAAGTCGCTGCCCAAGGCCATCCGGAAGAATTTCATTCCTGCCCCCGACGTGGCACGTGCGGCTGCGGCTGCACTGGCTGCTGACTTCGACCCCGCACAGGACGCACTCGAGCCCTCCCTCGAACTGGCGCTGCGCCGGCTCAAGGGCCACATCATCCCGCCCGGGTCCTGGAACTGGGACGCTGTGCCTGAACACCTGCGCATGAGTTTCAGCGTGGTGGACGGCTCGGGCAGGGTCCTGGACGAAGGCAAGGACCTTGCCGCACTGCAGGAATCCCTCGCCCCCGCCACCCGCCGCGCCATTGCCGAGTCGCTGGGCGCCACTCCCAAAACCGTGACGCCCAAGGCGGCCGGCAAGCACGGGGGCAAGCCTTCCGGACCGGCGGCAAACACCGTAGCAGGACAGCCGGCGTCGTCGTCGGGCCCCTCGCTGGCAGAACAGACGGGGCTGACGGAGTGGAGCGTCGGCACCATCGACAAGCAGGTGCAGCGGCTTGTGGCCGGGCATATGGTCACCGGCTATCCCGCACTGGTGGATGAAGGGAAAAGCGTCGGACTGCGCATGTTCCAGAATGCCGCAGAACAGGCCGCTGCCATGCGCGGCGGCGTGATCCGGCTGCTGGTGCTGCGCGTTCCGAGCCCGGCAAAATACGTCCTGGAGCACCTGAGCAACACGGAGAAGCTGACCTTCAGCCAGAATCCGCACGGCTCAGTGGCCGCGCTGATTGAAGACTGCACCCTGGCCGCCGTCGACAAGCTCACGCCCGAGGCCCTCCCGTGGACCCGGGAACAGTTTGATGAACTGTATGAAAAGGTCCGGGCCGAGCTGATCGATACTGTCTTCACCGTGACCGCCACGGTGGAGAAGATCCTCTCCAGCACCCGCCGCATCACCAAGGCGCTGAAGGGAACACAGTCCCTGGCCCTCATCAGCGCCCTGAATGACATCCGCGCACAACTGGACTCGCTGGTGTACCCGGGGTTTGTGGCACGCACCGGCTACGCCCAGCTGACGCACCTGCCGCGTTACCTGGCGGGGGTTGAGCGGCGGCTGGAAAAGCTGCCCACCAACGTGCAGCGTGATGCGCAGCAGATGGCAGTGGTGCAGGCGCTGGAGGACGACTACGACGACGCCGTCGCGGCGCTGCTCCCCGGCGCAGGAACACCCCCTGCGCTGACCGAAGTCCGGTGGATGATCGAGGAGCTGCGGATCAGCTTCTTCGCCCAGGAACTGGGAACCGTGCGGTCGGTGTCGGAAAAGCGGATCCGCACCGCCCTGAACGCTGCTTTGGCTCCGGCCTAGGCCTCCGGCACGAACTCCCCGTGTCCTGCGTCGCGCAGCGCCCGGCGGAGCTTTTCCGCATTGGCGTCCATACGCTGCGGATCGGGATTGGACTCGGCCCGGCTGAAGTCGAAGTCCTGCAGGGAATTAGTCGGCCAGACATGCAGGTGCAGGTGGTCGATTTCGAAGCCGGCAATGCTCAGCCCCGCCCGTTCCGAACCGAAAGCGGCAACCTGCGCCTGCCCAATGGCATGCGCAACGGCTGTGAGCTTCTGCATCAGATCAGCGGGGGCATCCGTCCATTTGTCGACCTCCTGCCGCGGCACCACCAGAGTGTGGCCGTCGCTCAGGGGGCCGATGCTCAGGAACGCCACCACGTCGTCGTCCTTCCAGACAAAGCGGCCGGGGATCTCGCCGTTGATGATCTTGGTGAAAAGAGTGGGCATGGGTGCTCCTGGAGACTGTTGGGGGGAAGGGGATGGGTTCCGGGCAGCGCCGGCTGCGGTGGAGGGCTGCGTGTTGGCAGGTACCTTCAGGCGCAGGGGCGGCGGAACTGGTCGGCCGGTCATCATGTTTAGACGCTATCTCTTTTTGGCTGTCCCCGGCCATTCCCCTGCGCGCGTTCCCACGGCAACCGGCGAGCCCTTGGTGGAGGACCACTGGGACCAGGATCCCGGGTAAAGGGCGGCCCGGTAGCCGGCTACTTCCAGTGCCACAACGTTGTGGGCAGCGCTGACGCCGGACCCGCAGTACACGGCAACGGGGGCATCGCGGCGCACGCCCAGCTCCTCGTAGACGGCGCGCAGTTCCTCCGGGGTGCGGAAGGTGCCCTCCTCAGTCAGGTTGTGCGCGGCGGGCGCATTGACGGCACCGGGAATGTGCCCGGCCCGCGGGTCCACCGGCTCACGGTCCCCGCGGTAGCGCTCCCTGGCCCGGGCATCGAGCAGGCGACCGCCTGCCACTACCGCCGGAACATCCCACATCTCCAGGACCGGCATCCGGCCCCAGGAGAGCTCCACGTTCCCGGGGACGGGTTCCACGGGTCCGCCCTCCAAAGCGAAACCTGCCCGGTGCCAGGCGACGATGCCGCCGTCGAGCAGGTAGACGGACTCCAGTCCGGCGTGACGCAGCAGCCACCAGGCGCGTGCAGCGGAGGTGCCGCCAACGGCGTCATACACAACGACGGTATCCCCCTGGCTCACCCCCCAGCGGCGGACCGTGCGGTGAAAATCTTCCGGGTCCGGCAGCGGATGCCGGCCCCCGGCACCCTTCCCCGCCGGGGCAGCCAACTCCTTTTCCAGATCCACATAAACGGCGCCCGGGATGTGCCCGCGCTCGTGCTGCTTGTGCCCGTCAGTGTGGCCCAGGGCCCATCTCACATCCAGCAGCGCCACCGGTTCGCCGCTCGCCAGCAGCTCCTGCAGGGTCTGGACATCGATCACCGGCCCGCTCATATCTGCACCGAATCACCGGCGGACAGGTGCTGATACACGGTTCCGTACAGTTCACCGAAACGGGTCACATGACTCTCGGCGATCCCCAGGCCGCGCTCATTCAACAGTGCGTCATGGATCGGATAGGCCCGCTCGGCGCCGGACGCGATGACAAAGTCGATGACCTCCCCCACCTTGGACCAGGGAGCGTGGATGGGTACCAGGAGGGTCTGCACGGTCAGCCCGTTCGGGATCACGAAGGAATCCCCCGGATGGTAAAGGCTCCCGTCGATCAGGTAGCCGAGGTTCGCCACCACCGGCACGAGGGGATGGATCAGCGCGTGCTGTCCGCCGAAGGAGCGCACTTCGAAGCCCGCAGCGTCAAAGGCAGTGTTGGGTTCAACGTCGATGATCCGGTCCGCGGCACCGCTGCCGGTCCCGGAGCCGGCCAGCGCCGACCGCAGCTCTGCGGCCAGGGCCGCCGGGGCGTAGAGCACCAGGTTCGGAGCTGTGTCCATGACGGCCAGGACGCGGTCCCGGTCCAGATGATCGGCGTGCTCATGGGTGATCAGTACTGCTGACGCACCGTCCAGGGCTTCCTCCACCTCGGAGAATGAACCGGGATCCAGTACGAGCACGTTGCCGCCGCGCTCCAGCCGCACGCAGGAATGGGTGTACTTGGTCAGTTTCATAGGGTCACAGTACCCCCGGTGTCCGTTCTTGGCCGGAAGGCTTCACCTTGACCCGCAGTGGCCGTGGTGGGCCGGTGCGATAATCTGGAGGTTGCGCAGGCTGCGGGCTGAAAAGTTCATGTCCCGCTGTTGCCCTGCCGGGGCCGCGGCACCGGCACCACCGTTCCAAGGAGGAGCATGTCATCCGAGACGTCCCGCCCAGCGAAGCGGACCCCCGAACAGCGGGTCACGCGCCAGCGGCTCGCCGTCGGCCGGACCCTGGACGAGCTTGATGATTTCGTCAGCACCCAGGAGCTCTACCGTCTGCTGCATGAACGCGGCGACAGTGTCTCCCTCGCCACCACGTACCGCATCCTGCAGTCCATGGCGGAAGAGAACCAGGTCGATGTGCTGCGCAACAGCGACGGCGAAGCGCTTTACCGCCGCTGCACCGTCGAGCACCACCACCACCACCTGGTCTGCCGAAACTGCGGGAAAGCCGTGGAAGTGGAAGCTCCCGCCGTAGAAGCATGGGCAGCGGGGCTGGGAGCCCAGTACGGCTTCACCGATGTGGCCCACACAGTGGAGATCTTCGGGCTCTGTCCGGACTGCAGCGCCTAAGCCCTGCCGGGGCTCCTGAGCCCTGGACGACAGCTGAGCCCTACGCGGCAGCGCCCGCCCGCACCCGTCCCTTCGTCCGCGTCCGCTTAATCAGGCGGCAGACCAGGTAGATCAGGAATGAGATGGTGGTGATGTAGGGGCTGATCGAGATCCGCCCGCCCAGCGCCAGGAGAATGCCGCCCACCGCCGACGTCACGGCGAAGAGCACGCTGAGCAGCACAACCAGCCGCGGCGACGAGGTCACCAGCAGTGCCGCGGCCGACGGCGTGATCAGGAGCGAGAGCACCAGCAGCGCACCCACCACCTGGATGGACAGGGCCACTGAGAGCCCCAGCAGGATCATGAAGACAATGGAGAGCACGCGCACGGGAACGCCGCGCGCCTCAGCCAGCTCCGGGTCCGCGCTGGCGAAGGTCAGCGGCCGCCAGATCAGGACCAGCCCGGCCACAACAACGACGGCGGTGCCGGCCAGCAGGTTCAGCTGCACCGTATCAACGGCAACGATCTGCCCGGTCAGCAGGCCGAACTTGTTGGCCGAGCGGCCCTCATAAAGGCCCAGGAACAGGATGCCCAGTCCTAGCCCGAAGGGCATGATTACCCCTGTCACGGAGTTTCGGTCCCGGGCTTTCAGCCCCATAACCGCCAGCAGCACCGCAGCAGCCACGGAACCCGCCAGGGACCCGAACACCACATTGGCGCCGATCAGCAGCGCAAACGCCGCACCGGCGAAGGACAGTTCGGCAATGCCGTGCACGGCGAAGGCCAGATCCCGCATCAGGACGAAGGTGCCGATCAGGCCGCCCACCAGCCCAAGGATGGCGGCTGCCCAGATGGAGTTGGAGACCAGGGGCAGCAGCTGCCCGTAATCACTGAAGTCGAAGACGGCAGAGAAGTAATCACTCAAGTCCATGGTCATCCCCGCTCTCGCCGTGGACATGGGTGGTGGCATCGGGGATACCCAGCACAACAATCCGGCCGTGGCTGCGCAGGACTTCCACGCGGCTTCCGTACATTTCCGAGAGCACGTCCGAGCGCAGCACCTCCGACGGCGTTCCGGTGCGGAAAGTTCCGCCGGCCAGGTACAGGACCCGGTCCACATAGTCGATCACCGGGTTGATCTCATGCGTCACGAACACCACGGCCGAGTTCTCCCGGTGGCATCGGCGGTCGATCAGGGCGCTGATGGCCTGCTGGTGGTGCAGGTCCAGGGACAGCAGCGGTTCATCGCAGAGCAGCAGATCGGGGTCGGTGGCCAGCGCCTGTGCGGCACGCAGCCGCTGGAGCTCGCCGCCGGACAGCAGCCCCACGGGCTCATTGGCGTACCGGGTGGCGCCCACCTGGTCCAGGAGCTCATCCACCCGGCGCCGCACCGGGGACCGGTTCAGGCGCAGTCCCCATTTGTTGCCGTCGACGCCGAGACCCACCAGGTCTCTTGCGCGCAGGGGGGTTCCCGGGCCAAAGGCCTTCTGCTGGGGAATGTAGCCAATGTCCCGGCTGCCGCGCTGGGCGGGCCTTCCGTTGATTTCAACGGTTCCCCGGCTCAGTTGCTGCAGGCCGAGCAGGATCTTCAGGAAGCTTGTCTTGCCGGAACCGTTGGGTCCCAGCACCGCCAGGAATTCTCCGGCATGGATGTCCAGATCCAAACCGTCCCAGAGAGTGCGGGAACCGTAGGACAGCCCGGCGTTTCGCAGCCGGACAACGGGGTCGCTCACCGCAGGACGTCGTCGATGGCGGTCACGTTGGACCCCATCCACCCCAGATAGTCCTGGCCGTCAGGCAGGGTTTCGGAGAAGTCCAGCACGGGTACGCCTGCATCCTCTGCGACCGCCCGGACAGTTTCTGTCTGTGCCGTGGAGGTTTGGGTGTTGTAGGCCAGGAAGGCCACGTCGCCGGAGCGCAGCAGATCCTGCATCTCCTTCAGCACTGCCGGCGGAACGTCGGCGCCTTCTTCCACGGCAGCGGTGAAGTCAGCGGGCGTTACGTTGTGCAGGCCGGCAGCTTCAAACAGGTATTCGGGAACAGGTTCCGTCACCGCTACATCCCGGCCGCCGGCCGCGGCAGAGTCTTCGGCCAGGTTTGCCGTGAGCTCGTCGATGCCGCTGTTGAAGGCTGCGGCGTTGTCCCGGTAGGTGGAGGCGTGATCCGGGTCCACGGTGGCCAGGCGTTCTGCGGCCGCCTCGGCGAGCAGCCCCATCGCCTCGGGGCTGTACCAAACGTGTTCGTTGAAGGAACCGTGGGAATGTCCGGCGTGGCCGTGCGCGTGCCCGTCCCCGCTCCCGGCGGTGGAGTCGCCGCTGTGTGCTTCGTCGTCGTGTGCTTCACCGCCGTCGTGCGTTTCACCGGCTGTGTCCTCCAGTCCTGAAATCTCCACGGCGTTGAGGACGTCCGCACTGTCGATGCCGGAATCTGCCACCAGCGTCTCCATGAAGGTGTCGTAGCCCCCGCCGTTCAGGACCACGAGGTCCGCCTCGGAGACGGCCAGCTTGTCGCGCGCCGTCGCTTCATAGGAGTGCGGGTCCTGGCTGGGACGGTCGATGATCGAAGTGACGCTGACCCGGTCCCCGCCCACGCTCTCCATGATGTTCCCGTAAACATTGGTGGAAGCCACCACGTCAAGCGTGCCGTCGCCCCCGCCTCCGGAGGATCCGGTGCCGGATTCGCTGGAGCAGCCGGAGAGCAGCAGGGCTCCCCCGGCCAGGTAGAGGCCGGCAAGACGGACGGAGGGTCGTCGCATAAGTTTTTGTTTCCCTGTCGAGCGGAAGTACATGGAGATGAAGGGGGAGTCCCGCGTGGGAACTCCCCCAGCATAACCTAAACGCGAATCATTCGCATCTAGGAATGCCTGATACCGGTCACGGGTTACTCGGAATAGCTTTCCCCGGACCGCCGAAAACCCTGGGCCTGCGTAGCGTCACGAATCTCGCCCACCAGCTGCTCAATAATGTCTTCCAGGAAGAGCACGCCGCGCGTCTGGTTGTCCGGGCCGAGCACACGGGCCAAGTGGGATCCGGTGCGCTGCATGGTGGCCAGGGCATCCTCAATCCCGTCCTCGAGCCGCAGGTTCGCCAGCGTCCGCACCTTGTTTTCGGTCAGCGGACGGTCATAAGCATCCAGCGGCATGGCCATGATGTCCTTCAGGTGCATGTACCCCGTCAGGTTGCCGTGTTCATCCATCAGTACAAACCGGGAGAAACCCGTGCGTCCCACGGCTTTTTCGAATTCTGCCGGGGTGGTGTCGGTGCTCAGCGTGACAAGCTCGTCCAGCGGCACCATCACTGTCCCGGCGGACTGCCCGGAGAACTCCAGCGCTCCCGAGATAACGCCCGAATCATCGGCCACCAACCCGTGCTTCGTGGACTCCTGCACAATGGACTGCATTTCTTCCAGGGTGAAGGCCGAGGACACCTCATCCTTGGGGGTAATGCCCATGACCCGCAGCGCATGGTTGGCCAGCCAGTTCAGGCTCCCAATCACAGGCCGGACCAGCCGGGAAATGAAGACCAGCGGAGGCGCCAGAAGCAGCGCCGCCCGGTCCGCCACGGACACGGAGATATTCTTCGGCACCATTTCACCGAAGGTCACGTGCAGGAAAGTAACAATCAGCAGCGCCACCAGGAACCCGGCGCCGTCGGCGAATTCCACCGGAAGGCCCAGGGCCTCCAGCGGAGCGGCCAGCAGGTGGTGGATCGCCGGTTCGGCCACGGAGAGAATGAGCAGGGAGCACACCGTGATGCCCAGCTGGGCGCAGGCCAGCATCAGGGAGACGTGCTCCATGGCCCACAATGTGGTTTTCGCCCGCTTGGACCCCGCTTCGGCCAACGGCTCAATTTGGCTGCGGCGCGCGGACATGACGGCAAATTCGCCGCCCACGAAGAACGCGTTGCCGATCAGCAGAACCACCAGCCAGAAAATACCCATGACGTCGCTCATCGCTGGTTCCCCCCGCCGGCAGCATCCTTCACCGGAGCATCAGCTCCGGCTTCGCTCTTGGGCCCGGACTTTTTCGAAGCAGCGGGCGCACTTTCATCGACAGCGGAAGGATCGTCGTCGTCGTACCGGGGAATGAAACTGACGCGGTCAATGCGCCGGCCGTCCATGCGTTCAACTTCCAGGAGACCGCCCTCAACGTTCACGCGGTCACCCGCGGCTGCAATGCGGCCCAGCTCGGCCATGATGTAGCCGCCCACCGTTTCATAACCGGATTCATCGGGAATGTTCAGCAGCGGCACAAGCCTGGAGACTTCGTCAGGCCGCATGATGCCCGGGAAGTACCAGGCGCCGGCGGCGCTCTGCAGCACGCCCGGCTTGATCTTGTCGTGTTCGTCGGAGACTTCCCCGACGATCTCCTCCACCAGGTCCTCAAGGGTTGCTACCCCTGCTGTTCCGCCCCATTCATCGAGTACGACGGCGAGCTGCAGGTTTGCACCCCGGAGCTCGGAGAGCAGACTGTCCAGGTGCACCGTTTCGGGCACGCGGAGGACCTCGCTCATAATGGCTCCCGCCGGCAGGTCCGCGCGGCGGCTGCGGGGCACAGCCACGGCCTTTTTCACGTGCACCACTCCCCTGATGTCATCCGGGGAATCCCCCAGGACGGGAAAGCGTGAATATCCGGTGCGGCGGGCAGCTTCAATGACATCCGCCACGGACTGCTCCGAATCAATGGTCTCCAGCCGGATGCGCGGCGTCATGACATCGGCCGCCGTCCGCTCCGCGAAGGAAAACGTGCGGGACAGGAAGTTCGCTGTTCCCTGGTCCAGGGTGCCCATCTCGGCTGACCTGCGGACCATGGAAGAAAGCTCGGCGGGGGTGCGCGCTCCGGTGACTTCCTCCTTGGCCTCGAGGCCAAAGAGGTTCAGGACCTTGTTGGAGAAGCCGTTGAGCACCAGGATGGCCGGCTTGAAGACCACGGTGAAGGCCAGCTGCGGCCGGGCAAGGGCGCGCCCCATGCGGAACGGCAGTGAGATGGACATGTTCTTGGGGATCAGCTCACCCAGGAGCATGGACAGGAACGTCGCCAGGACCATGGCCGTCACGACGGACACCGAATCCACTGCAACGGGCGGCAGTCCCAGCGCCGCCAGCGGGGTTTTCAGCAGGCGGCCCACTGACGGTTCCATCACGAAACCGGTCAGCAGCGTGGTGAGCGTAATGCCCAGCTGGCAGCTGGACAGCTGCGTGGACAGGGAGGTCAGGCAGCGCAGGAGCGGCTCGGCGCCCTTGTCGCCGTTTTCCACCGCCCGCCGGACCGTGGGCTGGTCGAGGGCAACCAGGGAAAACTCAACAGCCACAAAAAAGCCGGTGCCGAGAATCAGCACCAGGCCAAAGAAGAGATATAACCATTCCATTTAAGCTTCCACCGCCGGAATCATCAGGGGAAGCGCGGCAGGAAGCACCGCTGGGGAGTGCCCGCAGTGTGCGGCAGGCGGGGGGTGATCGGCCGAAGCCGGTCTGGAAGGCTCCGATGCGGCGCCGGGGGTGCGGGGTGAGTGGGTGCGGGCGTGGCCGGCTCTGTGCGTGCGGTCCGCAGGAGCTGCGGACGGGGACGCAGGCCGGCGCCTAGAGAAACTGTCCATGAGATTTTCAGTTTACAGGTTTGGGTTTGCCGCGCCACTGGTAAAACGGAACGGCCGCGCACCCGCGGAGAAGCCTGCGCGCGTGAGACCCCGCTGCAGGACGGATGTCAAACAGAATTGGCCAGTTGTCCCGCAATGTCACTAGACTGGCATGAAGTCTCGGTCACTGCGCACCGGCCGGGCCGCACCAGTGAGCTTTGAGGCTTCTTGCCCTCAGACATGGTGCCAATCAGGGCAAAAGGCAACTCATGGAAGAGGCGTATTAACAGTGCCAGACCAATCCAACCACCGGCTGCCGGAAGAATTCGGCGGCAACGAGTGGCTTGTCGATGAACTCTACGAGCAGTACCTCAAGGACAAGAACTCGGTTGACAAGAAGTGGTGGAGCATTTTCGACTCCTTTAAGAACGAGGAAGCCGGGGACTCCGCTTCAGCTGCTTCCCGTGGAAACGGATCGTCAGCTCCGAGCGAACTCGGCGCCAATCCCACAACGCGCCAGCTCCCTGTAGTGCAGGCCGAGTCCGCCAAGCCGAAGGCCTCCGGCGAATCCCCCGCCTCCACCCAGCAGTCCGGCAAGCCTCCGGTTGCCAAGGAGTCCGCAGCGTCCAACTCGGCCGCCAAGGACTCCAAGCCCGCAGCAGGCAAGGCCGAAGCTGAGGGAACCAAGCCAGCAGAGAGCAAGACTCCGCCGATTCCGGCCCAGCTGCCCAAGACCCAGCCCAACAGCAAGCCCTCGGAAGAGGACAAGGTCAACGTCCTGCGCGGACCGGCCAAGGCCATCGCCACCAACATGGACCTGAGCCTGAGCGTCCCCACGGCAACCACTGTGCGTGCCGTGCCCGCAAAGCTGCTGATCGACAACCGCATTGTCATCAACAGCCATCTGGAGCGCGCCCGCGGCGGCAAGGTCTCCTTCACCCACCTCCTCGGCTACGCCATCATCCGCGCCGCAGCCCAGTTCCCGTCACAGAACGTCTACTACGACGTCGTGGACGGCAAGCCTGTGGCTGTGCAGCCCGCGCATGTGAACTTCGGCCTGGCCATTGATATGCCGAAGCCGGACGGAACCCGCCTGCTTGTGGTGCCGAACATCAAGAAGGCCGAAACGCTGAACTTCTCGGAGTTCTGGCAGGCGTATGAAGATCTCGTGAAGAAGGCCCGGAACGGCAAGCTCACGGCGGACGATTACAAGGGCACCACCATCTCGCTGACCAACCCGGGCGGCATTGGAACGGTCCACTCCGTTCCCCGCCTGTCCAAGGGCCAGGCCTGCATCATCGGTGCCGGCGCCCTGGATTACCCGGCTGAGTTCCAGGGTTCCAACGAGAAGATCCTGGCCCAGAATGCCATCTCCAAGGTCATCACCCTGACCTCCACCTACGATCACCGCGTGATCCAGGGTGCCGGCAGCGGCGAATTCCTGCGGATCATCCACCAGCTGCTCCTCGGCGAGCAGGGGTTCTACGACGAGATTTTCGAATCCCTGCGGATCCCCTACGAGCCCGTGCGCTGGAGCCCGGACATCCAGGTCAATCCGGACGAGCAGATCAACAAGGTTGCCCGCATCCAGCAGCTGATCCATGCGTACCGCGTCCGCGGACACCTGATGGCGGACACCAACCCGCTGGAGTACGTCCAGCGCCGCCACGCGGACCTGGATGTGCTGACCCACGGCCTGACCCTTTGGGACCTGGACCGGGAGTGGCCCACCGGCGGCTTCGGCGGCAAGCCCATGCTCAAGCTGCGCAAGATTCTTGGCGTGCTCCGCGATGCGTACTGCCGCACCGCCGGAATCGAGTACATGCACATCCAGGATCCGGCGGAACGCGAGTGGTTCCAGAACCGTCTGGAAACCAAGTACAGCAAGCCGACGCGCGAAGAACAGCTGCGCATCCTCGGCAAGCTGAATGCGGCCGAAGCTTTCGAGACCTTCCTGCAGACGAAGTTCGTCGGCCAGAAGCGCTTCTCGCTGGAAGGCGGCGAGTCCCTGATCCCGCTGCTGGACACCGTGATTTCCGGTGCCGCCGACGACGGTCTGGCTGAGGTCGGCATCGGCATGGCCCACCGCGGCCGCCTGAACGTGCTGACCAACATCGCAGGCAAGACCTACGCCCAGGTCTTCCGTGAATTCGAAGGAACCCAGGACCCGCGCAGCGTCCAGGGCTCCGGTGACGTGAAGTACCACCTCGGCACCGAAGGCACCTTCACCTCGGACAACGGCAACCAGACCAAGGTGTATCTGGCTGCCAACCCGTCCCACCTCGAAGCCGGGGATTCCGTGCTCGAAGGCATCGTGCGTGCCAAGCAGGACCGCCTGGACCAGGGTGACGAGTTCCCTGTCCTGCCGATCCTGATCCACGGCGACGCCGCTTTTGCCGGCCAGGGCGTGGTGGCGGAGACGCTGAACCTTTCCCAGCTCCGCGGCTACCGCACCGGCGGAACCATCCACGTTGTGGTCAACAACCAGGTGGGTTTCACCACCTCGCCCACGTCGTCGCGCTCCTCGGTGTACTCCACCGACGTCGCCAAGATGGTTCAGGCTCCGATCTTCCACGTGAACGGCGATGACCCGGAGCAGGTGGTGCGCATTGCGCAGCTGGCCTATGACTACCGCCAGCGCTTCCACAAGGATGTCGTCATCGACATGGTCTGCTACCGCCGCCGCGGGCACAACGAGGGCGATGACCCCTCGATGACCCAGCCGATGATGTACAGCCTGATCGAGGCCAAGCGCTCCGTGCGCAAGCTGTACACCGAGTCCCTGATCGGACGCGGAGACATCAGCCAGGAAGAAGCGGAACAGGCACTGCGCGACTACCAGGGCCGCCTGGAACGGGTGTTCGCAGAAACACACGCTGCCCAGACCTCTCCCCTGCCGGTCATCACCAAGGACACCGAAGCCGTCTCGGATCTGGAACGCCCGGCGTCCCAGCAGGAAGGCAGCACCATTGTCTCCCCGGCGTCCACGGCCATTTCCGCCGAGGTCCTGGCACACATCGGCAAGGCTCACGTAGCCGTACCCGAAGGCTTCACGGTGCACCCGAAGCTGAAGGCCCTGCTGGAAAAGCGCGAGCAGATGTCCCGCGAAGGCGGCATCGACTGGGGCTTTGCTGAGATCGCAGCCTTTGGCTCGTTGGTCATGGAAGGCGTCCCCGTCCGCCTTGCCGGCCAGGATTCCCGCCGCGGTACCTTCACGCAGCGCCATGCCGTCTTCCACGACCGGGCAACCGGTGAGGAATGGATGCCGCTGGCCGACCTGGATCCGAACCAGGCCAAGCTGTGGATCTACGACTCGCTGCTGTCGGAATTCGCTGCCATGGGCTTCGAGTACGGATACTCCGTGGAGCGACCGGATGCCCTCGTGCTGTGGGAAGCGCAGTTTGGCGACTTCGTCAACGGTGCGCAGACCATCATCGACGAGTTCATCTCCTCGGCGGAACAGAAGTGGGGCCAGCGTTCCTCGCTGGTGCTGATGCTTCCGCACGGCTACGAAGGCCAGGGCCCGGACCACTCCTCGGCCCGGATTGAGCGCTTCCTGCAGATGTGCGCCGAGGACAACATGATCGTGGCGAACCCCACCACGGGTGCTTCGCACTTCCACCTGCTGCGCCGCCAGGCCTACAGCCGGCCGCGGAAGCCGCTGATTATCTTCACGCCGAAGCAGCTGCTGCGCCTGAAGGCAGCAGCAACGTCCGTGGAAGACTTCACGCAGGGTTCGTTCCAGCCGGTCATCCCGGAGCACGCAGACCTGGACGCGAACGCCGTCGACCGCGTGCTGCTCGTCTCCGGCCGCCTGTACTACGATCTGCTGGCCAACCGGCAGAAGACAGGTGACGAAAAGACGGCCATTGTCCGTGTCGAGCAGCTGTACCCGCTGCCCGTCGCGGAAATCCAGGCGGCTGTCGCCAAGTACCCGAACGCTGACATCGTTTGGGCACAGGATGAGCCTGCCAACCAGGGTCCCTGGCCGTTCATCGGCCTGAACCTGCCGGCACAGCTGGACCGTCCGCTGCGCCTGGTGTCGCGTCCGGCATCCGCGTCCACTGCCACCGGCTCGGCCAAGCGGCACGCCGTGGAGCAGGACATTCTTGTCAAGAAGGCCTTCGAGCGTCAGTAGGCTAAGTTGGGGTGGGGCGCCGCGGCGCCCCACCCCGTTTTTTGTGACCGGAGAAGGTGACTAGTGGAACAACGCAAAATCAGGCTTGCAGCCGTCGGCGACGAGCTGCTGGCCGGGCACGGCGACCCTCGCGCCCTGGGCTGGCTGGGCCGCGTTTTGGCCCGCACCACCCCCGAAAACGTCAATGTACAGGCGTATACCCTTGCGGCGCCCCAGGAGGGAACCGAGTCGCTGGCCAACCGCTGGCTGCAGGAAGCCGGCCGCCGTTTTGACGAAAGATGTGAAAACCGGCTGGTGATCGGGCTGTCCGACCGGGACCTGGATCTCGATCTGTCTACAGCCAGAAGCCGCCTCAACCTGGCGAATATCCTCGACGGGGCTGCACAGATGAGCATCAAGGTTTTCGTCGTCGGTCCCCCGCCGGGGCTGGATGCCGAGCGGAACCGCCGCCTGTCCGATCTCTCAGCGGCTTTTGGTGACGTGACTACACGGCGCAAGCACATGTACGTGGACACCCTGACCCCGCTGCTCAACCATGAACAGTGGCGCACTGATCTGGCATCCAACGGTGGAACACCCGGACAGGCCGGCTACGGCCTCATGGCCTGGCTGGTCCTCCACCGCGGCTGGTACCGCTGGCTGGACCTTCCGGATATGAACTGAAAATAGAAAAAAGCACTCCCTGAGGGCCCCCGGCGACACGCCGGGGGCCCTCTACACATTAAGTCGCATTGCCCCAAGTAGTTTTCCCCGCCCGCTCTGGCGGCGGCAACAGGAAATCCGTGCAGAACCGCGGAGTTACGGTCCGCTTCTGCACCCAACGCACCTTCCTGCACAACCCTGCTGACGCGCTTTCCAGGTAACAATCAGTTAACGTCCGCTCACAGTTAGCACAGCGGAAACATTTAGTGACTAGTCTTTCGGAACATGTGGCGGTCATCACGATCGCTTGGGGGAGCCGCCAGCGGTGGTTCCTGACGACTTCTTCACAAGTTAGGACTACGAATGCGTACAAAGCGCACGGCAACTCTTGCCGCACTTTCCGTGGGAGCCCTCTTCCTGGGCGCCTGCGGTTCAGCCGGAGGCGGAGAAACCACTGAAGGCGACAGCACCGAGGACGCCAACCTCGCGTCGTCCATCTCCGTTGCCATCAGCCAGGCCCCGGATTTCTACAACGGCGGCACGTCCAAGTCCAACAGCGTGTACAACACGTACGTGGACAACTTGGTCCACAGCAACTTCTCGGAGTACAGCCCCGAGGGTGTTATTCGCAATGAAGAGTTTGGCACCTTCGAAAAGACCAGCGACGATCCCCTGACCGTTGAATACAAGATCAACGAGGACGCCCAGTGGTCCGACGGTACGCCCATCGACTTCGATGACGTGCTGCTGAACTGGGCCGCGTTCTCCGGCAAGGTGGTGGACGGAGAGGCAGAAATCTTCGAGCCTTCCTCCAACAACGGCTACGAGTACCTGGCCATGCCCGAAGGCGAAGCCGGAGACAAGGAATTCACCTACGTTTTCGAGCAGCCTTACGCTGACTGGGAAAACCTCATGATCGGCTCCATCATGCCGGCCCACGTTGCGGCTGAGCAGGGTGGCCTGAGCACCGAGAACAACGGCGAAGCACTTGTTGCCGCCATCCAGGACAACGATCTGGCTTCCCTGAAGCCCGTTGCCGAGTTCTGGAACACCGGCTGGGGTTATGCCGAAGGCCTCCCCTCGCTTCCTGATGCAGCCCTCATCCCCTCCTCGGGACCGTACACGCTGGACAACGCAGCCGGCGGCAACCTTACGCTGACCAAGAATGAGAACTACTGGGGCGAAGAGCGCGCCGGCGCCACGGAGAGCATCGTCTTCAAGACCATCGAGGACACCGAAGCCGTGCAGGCACTGCAGAACGGCGATGTTGACGTCATCGAGCCGTCCGGCCCCACCGGTGACACCAAGTCCCAGATCGAGGCCATCGGCGAGTCCGTGAACATGCTCACCGGCACGGGCATGACGTTCTCGCACATCGACCTGGACCAGTCCGAAAACGGTGTGTTCAAAGACATCAAGGTTCGCCAGGCATTCTCCAAGTGCGTTCCGCGCCAGGACATCGTTGACAAGTTCGTCAAGCCGGTCGATCCCGAAGCCACCGTGGTCAACCTGCGCGAATACCAGCCCTCACAGCCTGAGTACGACGAGATCCTCGAGGGTGCACCTGCTGCGAGCGAATACGACGAAGTTGATCTTGAAGGCGCCAAGGCCCTCATGGCTGAAGCCGGAAAGACCGAGCCCGTTGACGTCCGCGTGCTCTTCTCCTCAGCCAGCCAGGTCCGCGCTGACATGACCGCCCTGATCAAGGATTCCTGCGACCAGGCCGGCTTCAACATCATTGCCACCCCGGATGCCGAGTGGACCAAGAAGCTTGATGAGCTTGGTTCCTGGGACGCAGCCCTGTTCGGTTGGGCCGGTTCCGGCCTGGTCGCCAGCGGCCAGTCGATCTACGACTCCGAGGGTGTCCAGAACTACGGCAAGTTCAAGAGCGAAAAGGTCGACGACCTGTGGGATGAAATTGCCCAGACCACAGACGCCGACAAGGTCAAGGAGCTGAAGATGCAGCTCGAAGAGGAACTCGCCAAGGACGTCTACAACGTCCTCCTCTTCGCCAACGCCGACATCGTTGCCCATAACTCCACCATGGAGGAAGTGGTGTACAACCCCACCCAGAGCGGCGTCACCTGGAACGCCTTCGAGTGGACCAAGCAGGCCTAACCAAGGCATCACGCCATAACGGTTAGAAAGCGGGATGGGCAGACCCATGGTCTGCCCATCCCAAACTTTTGCCCCGCTAGCGGCTTTACGTACCACCCCCCAATAGGAGCCTTCGGTGTTCTTTTTCATCCTTAGAAGAGCGGTGACCTCGTTCTTCGTCCTTCTCGCCGCCACAGTGCTGATGTTTATCCTTGCCGTCAACTCGGGCGATCCCTTTCATGACCTGATTGAATTGCAGAGCGCGGACCGCGAGTCACGCATTGCCCAGCGAACCGCTGCCCTGAACCTGGACCAGCCCGTGCCCGTCCGCTATCTCCTCTGGCTGCAGGAAGTGGGACGCTGCATGATCCCCGGCGGCGCCGAATGTACGCTCGGACTGAACCGTGCCGGGAACCCCGTCATCGAACAGCTGCAGACCGCCATCGGTTCCACTTTCCGGCTCGTCGTCGTAGCCACCCTGGTGGCCATTGTCCTGGGCGTCGCCGTTGGCCTGATCACGGCCCTGCGCCAGTACAGCGTCTTTGACTACTCCATTACCTTCGTTGCCTTCCTGCTCTTCTCCATGCCGCTGTTCTGGCTCTCCACACTGCTCAAGCAGTACCTGGCGATTGACCTGAACAGCTGGCTGGCGGACCCGCAAATGTCCTATCTGGGCATAGCCGCCGTCGGGCTCGCAGCGGGTGTCGTCGCAGCTGTCGTCATCGGCGGCGACAGGAACCGCCGCCTGCGTGTCTTCGCCATTGCCGCCGTTGCCACGTCAGTCACGTTCTACCTGCTGCTTATTACCAACTGGTTCAAGACTCCGGGCCTGGGCCCCATCGGCCTCCTCATTACGGCCTTTGGCCTGGCTCTTGGGCTGACCGCCCTGCTGGCGGGATTCCGCCGCCGCCGGATCGTGTATGCGGCCCTTGCCACTGCAGCTGTTGGCTTTATCGGGTACCTGGTGACCCAGCCGCTGATGCAGGATCCGAACTGGGTCCTCATTGCCGGCCTCGCTGCCGTTACCCTCCTGGTTTCCCTGGCTCTTGGCCACTTCATCGGCGGACCCTATGCCAAGCAAACACGCAACCTGACCGCCGTCATCGGGCTCGCCATCGGCTTCTTTGTCTTCATTGACGCGCTGCTGGGTGCTTATCCTTCGCTCGCCCGCAAAAACGGCGGCCGTCCCATTCCCACCACGGGTTCCTCCACGCCCAACCTGCAGGGCACGTTCTGGGAGATCAACCTGGACTACGCCCTCTACCTGGTCCTGCCGACCATTGCCATCATGCTGATCTCCTTTGCCACCTACACCCGGTACACGCGTGCCAGCATGCTTGAAGTCATGAACCAGGATTATGTCCGCACCGCCCGGGCCAAGGGCCTGAGCGAGCGCTCCGTGGTCGTCAAGCATGCGTTCCGCAATGCCATGATTCCCATCACCACACTGATGGCCTTCGACTTTGCCGGCGTTCTGGGCGGTGCGGTCATCACCGAGGCCGTCTTCGGCTGGAGCGGCATGGGCAGAATGTTCACGGACGGTCTGAACAACGTGGATCCCAATGTCATCATGGCCTTCTTCCTCGTGACCGGCGTGGCAGCGGTGACCTTCAACATGCTGGCCGACATCGCATACGCGTTCCTCGACCCGCGCATTAGCCTGAACTGATAGGCGATAGATATGACTGAGAAAATACCGTCCGGAACCACGGGCAGCAGCCCGGAGCTGACGAGCATGACTCTGGAAAGCCAGAGAACGGATATCGCAGATGCGCCCGCAACCCGGGCCGTCACCGCGGATCCACAGATCACCGCTGCCAAGAGCCAGGGCCAGCTGGTCCGGGAACGGTTCTTCCGCCACAAGGGAGCACTCGTAGGCCTCAGCGGGCTGATCTTCATCATGCTGCTGGCCTTTACCTCAATTGGGATCTCCGTAGGGCCCCTGCGCATCCCCGGCTGGTGGCCCCACACGTTCTCCACCGTCATGCCGCTGGAGGACGGCGGGTCTCCGACCCTCTCCTGGACCGGGCTGGGGAACCACCCGTTCGGCCAGGACACCCTGGGACGCGACTACTTTGCCATGACCATGCGCGGCGCCCAGATCTCGCTGACCATTGCCTTCATTGTCGGGATAGTCGGAACCGTGGTGGGAACTGTCATTGGTGCACTTGCCGGCTATTTCCGCGGTTTCACCGAGGCCGTCCTGATGCGCCTGACCGACGTCATCATCACCATCCCCCTTCTGGTGGTGGCTGCAGTGCTGGCCAGCGTGGTCTCGAAATACGGCATCGTGGTGTTCGCCATCTTCCTGGGCCTGCTGACCTGGACCGGGCTGGCCCGCATCGTCCGCGGCGAATTCCTGTCCCTGCGGGAAAAGGAGTTCGTCGAAGCCGCTAAATCCGTGGGCGCCAGTTCGCGCCGCATTATCTTCAAGCACATCCTGCCCAACACCGTTGGCGTCATCATCGTGTCCGCAACGCTGGCCATCTCCGGGGCCATCCTGCTGGAGACGGCCCTGAGCTTCCTGGGCCTGGGCGTGCAGCCGCCGGACACGTCGCTGGGCAAGCTCATCAATGAAAACCGGGCGGCCATGACCACCCGTCCGTGGCTCTTTTTCTGGCCCGGCATCTTTATTGTCGCCATCGCGCTCACCGTGAACTTCATCGGCGACGGCCTCCGGGACGCGTTTGATCCCCGACAGACAAGGAACAAGCAATGAGTTCGGCACCCCTGTACAGCGACGTCGCCCCGACGGCGACAACGGCTCCCATTCTGGAAGTTTCGGGTCTGGGCGTCGATTTCAGCGTGGACAACAAATGGGTGATGGCAGCGGAGGACGTCTCCTTCACAGTTTCGCCCGGCGAGATCCTGGCCATCGTGGGTGAATCCGGTTCAGGAAAAAGCATGTCGTCCATGGCGCTGCTGGGCCTGCTTCCCGGCAACGGACGTTCCAAAGGCAGCGCCAAGCTTCAGGGCAAGGAGCTGATCGGTGCTCCGCAGTCGGCGCTGCGGAAAATCCGCGGCAATGACATCGCCATGATTTTCCAGGAACCCATGACGGCGCTCAATCCCGTCCTGACTGTCGGTGAGCAGATCAAGGAAATCATCGAACAGCACACGGATGCTTCTCCGGCGCAGGCCAGGGAACGGGCCATCGAGTTGCTGCGCATGGTGGAAATTCCGGAGCCGGAGAGGCGTTACGAGTCCTATCCCCACCAGTTCTCCGGCGGACAGCGCCAGCGGGCCATGATTGCCATCGCCATCGCCAATGACCCCATCCTGCTCGTCGCTGATGAGCCCACCACCGCGCTGGATGTCACGGTCCAGGCCGAAGTCCTGGAACTGCTGCGGAACCTCAGCAAGCGGCTGAACAGCGCCGTCATGCTGATCACCCACGACATGGGTGTGGTGGCGGACCTCGCTGACAAAGTGGTTGTTATGGAGAAGGGCCGGATTGTTGAGTCCGCACCCGTGGCTGAACTGTTTTCCAACCCGAAGGAGGAGTACACCCGCCAACTGCTGGCAGCTGTGCCCCACTTGGGCTCCATAGTCGGCGGTGTGCTGTCGTCCGTTGAGGTGGAGGAAGGCGGAGCGCTGCAGATCTCCGACGCTCCGCGGGCCGTGCTCCGGGACTCTGCAGACCTCGTCACAGCTGACGCCGGCATCGTGCCCGCACTGCAGCTGACCGGGGTGTCCATTGAATACCCGGGACGGTTCCGCCAGCCCGGGTTCAAAGCCGTGAACGATGTTTCCTTCGTCATCAATCCCGGCGAGGTCATGGGACTGGTGGGTGAATCCGGGTCCGGAAAATCGACCATTGCCCGGGCCGTAACCGGCCTGCTTCCGGTCAGTGCCGGCAGCGTGGACATCAACGGCACCAACATCGCCGGTTTGTCACCCAAAAAGATGCTGCCGCTGCGCAGGAAGTTCGCCATCGTGTTCCAGGACCCGGCGGCGTCGCTGAATCCGCGCATGTCCATCGGCGAATCCATCGGAGAGCCGTTGTTCCTGCACGAGAAGCTCTCCCGCAAGGACCTCGATCACCGGGTGGAGGGGTTGCTTGACGATGTTCAGCTTCCCACCAGTTTCCGCAACCGGTACCCGCATGAGCTGTCCGGCGGGCAGCGGCAGCGGGTCGGTATTGCCCGGGCACTCTCGCTGCGGCCTTCGCTGCTCGTGGCCGATGAGCCAACGTCAGCACTGGACGTCTCGGTTCAGGCCAGGGTGCTTTCCCTTCTCCAGGACCTGCAGCAGCAGTATGGTTTCGCGTGCCTGTTCGTCAGCCACGACCTGGCAGTGGTGGAAATCCTGGCCAGCCACATTGCCGTGCTGAATAAGGGCGTCATGGTGGAGCAGGGGTCAACGGAGCAGGTGCTGCGGTATCCGCAGGACGCCTACACCCGCCGGCTGCTCGCCGCCGCTCCGGTGCCGGACCCGGCCGAGCAGGCCCTTCGCCGGGAACAGCGCAACGCCCTGATGGCTGCAGGCAGTTCGATCGAGTAGGCGGACCGGTTCCGCGGACCGGTTCCGCGGACCGACCCGCGCCGCGGTTTAGGTTGTCGGGCTCACCTTGTGGGACACTGGAGGGCAGAACTTTCAGCAAATCGAAGGAGGCAGCTATGAGCAAGCGTGCACGCAAGCGTCGTGACCGTAAGCGCGGCGGCGCCAATCACGGTAAGCGTCCCAACACTTAAGTCTTGGACTAACCGTGTGGCCCATCGCCACTAACAGAAAACCCCCGGGAGCCTTACGGCCGCCGGGGGTTTTCTGTTATTCAGTCTTCGGTACGGATCACGGCCTGCTAATGCTCGGCGGTCTGGATCTGGCTGATCCTTGCCAGGATGTTGGCCTTGAGTGTTTCCGGAGCGGCTTCGGTGCAGGACCGCTTCACCACTGACCGGATGACGCACTCCAAATCATGCTCTTCGGCGCATTCGGGGCAACCGTCCAGGTGCTCTTTGATTTCGACGATGTCCTCATGGGACAGCGCACCGTCAAGGTATTCGTACAGCCGTGCGATGCGGGCATCCTCGCAATCGCCCAGGCTTTGGCAATCGCTCATAGCGTGTTCCCCTGTTTCTTGTTCTGGCTGGCCGCGGCGGGTGCAGGTGCTGCCTTGCCGCGGATGCCGCGTTCGTGTGCATATTCGGCCAATAGTTCACGGAGCATTTTGCGGCCCCGGTGCAGGCGCGACATTACGGTTCCGATGGGAGTGTTCATGATTTCCGAGATTTCCTTGTATGCGAATCCCTCCACGTCGGAGAAATACACAGCCAAACGGAATTCCTCGGGAATGGACTGCAGGGCATTCTTTACATCCGAATCGGGAAGGTGGTCCAGCGCCACCGCTTCGGCGGAGCGCAGCCCGGTGGAGCTGTGTTCAGCCGCACGGGCCAGCTGCCAATCTTCCACACCGTCCGAGTTCGCCTGCAGCGGTTCGCGCTGACGCTTCCGGTACAGGTTGATGTAGGTGTTTGTCAGGATCCGGTACAGCCAGGCCTTCAGATTGGTCCCGGGACGGTACTGGTGGAACGCAGAGAAGGCCTTGGTATAGGCCTCCTGGACCAGGTCCTCGGCGTCGGAGGGGTTACGGGCCATGCGCATAGCTGCAGAGTAGAGCTGGTCCACGTACTGCATGGCATCGCGCTCAAAGCGTATTTTGCGGGCCTCTTCCGATTCGGAAGCGACATCCAGCTCGGAGTCTTCCACCTGGGGGCTGCCTTCCGGCACATCAGTTCTCATCACTTCCAAGTCTACGGTGCGGGGCGCCGGTCCCACACGCAACTGAACTGCAGACGCGGAAGCTTCACGCTGCGCATCTGTCATGACCAAAGCAGCTGGCACGTTCACTCTCCTCACTTGGGGACCGCTTCTGCCAGTCACTTGTCCGCAGGCAGCCGACGGTCCTCGAATCCGGTAATCCCCCCTTTCAGAAAGAATGCCGTACACCCTTCCAACACAGAGGCCCGGGGACTTATTCCGCCGCCGGGATTTGCCCGCACAGCGCGGCACAAGGTGTGCCAGCTCCGCAAAAGTGCCAAACTAGGAGTATTCTGCCCGGTAATTTCCGAGAACGGGCAGCAACCAGGAGGTCAATATGTCGATTGTCCGTTTGCTCGCCCGTCCGCTGCTGGCCACAGGTTTTATCGCAGCCGGTGTTGACCGCCTGCGGGATTCAGATCAGACAGCTCATCAGCTGCGCCCCACCCTGGACCGCGTGGGCGCACTGGTGCCTTCGGCTGCATCCGTCACCGGGAACCCCCAGCTGGTAGCCAAGGTGCTTGGCGCCACGCAGGTGGGTGCCGGTTCGCTGCTGGCAATGGGCAAGCTGCCGCGTCTCTCCGGCCTGCTGCTCACGGGCACGGCTGTGCTGAACGCAGTCGTCGAGTACAAGAACGCCGAAACGGACACCGCCGATGAGCGCAAGGCCCGCCGTGCGGCCCTGCTCAAGAACCTGTCGCTGATCGGCGCCGTTCTTCTGGTCGCCGTTGACACCAACGGCCGCCCCGGCCTGGCGTGGCGTGCCGGCCACCTTGCTGATGACACGCGCCGCGGCGTTGCTTCCCTGGGCAAGGATGCCGGCCGCAAGTCGCGGTCGGTCCAGAAGGATGCCGCCAAGCAGCTCAAGAAGGCCAACAAGACCGTCCGCACCACCGCAGCCGGCATTGTGGGTTCCTAGCTCCATGTCTTTTTCCGCCGATCCGCAGACAGTCTCTCCCTGGCCCGCTCCCCGGGTGTCCGCGCCGCTGGACGCCGACGTCCGGGTGCCGGGTTCCAAGTCCCTGACCAACAGGTATCTGGTCCTCGCTGCCTTGGCTGACGGCCCCAGCAGGCTCCGCGCTCCCCTCCATTCCCGGGACACCGCGCTCATGGTCCAGTCATTGCGTGCGCTGGGCGCCACGGTGACCGAGATCGACGGCGACGGTTCCTTCGGACCGGATCTGGAGATCCGTCCAATGGATTCGGGCAGCGCAACCGGAACAGGCATTGACTGCGGGTTGGCGGGAACCGTCATGAGGTTTGTGCCTCCCCTGGCCGCACTGAAAGCCGGAAGCACCGAGTTTGACGGCGATCCCCACGCGCGCGAGCGGCCGATGGCTGCGATCATTGATGCCCTCCGGGCGCTGGGCGTGACGGTGCACGACGACGGCACCGGATCCCTTCCGTTTACCGTGGCCGGCACCGGCGCGGTGGCCGGAGGCCGGCTGGAGATTGACGCAGGCGCGTCGTCCCAGTTTGTCTCTGCGCTGCTGCTGGCGGGGGCGCGGTTCGCCAACGGGCTGCACCTGGTCCATGTGGGCTCCACCCTCCCCAGCCGTGAACACATTGCCATGACGGTGCAGGTCCTGCGCGGTGTCGGCGTTCAGGTGGATGACTCCGTTCCCAACGAATGGCGGGTCTCCCCCGGTCCCATCCGGGCCTTCGACGTCGCCATCGAACCCGACCTGTCCAATGCCGGACCGTTTCTGGGAGCAGCGCTCGTGGCCGGCGGTACCGTGCGGCTGCACGGCTGGCCAGAGCACACCACGCAGGTGGGCGACCGCTGGCGGAGCATCCTGCCCGCCCTCGGCGGCACGGCTACCCTGTCCGGAGGCACCCTGACAGTTACCGGCACCGGCCGCATTACCGGAGCACGGCTCGCCGACACCAGCGAGCTGGCGCCCACAGCGGCTGCCCTGTGCGCATTGGCTGACTCCCCGTCAGTCCTTACCGGCATTGCACATCTGCGGGGCCACGAAACCGACCGGCTTGCAGCCCTGGTCAGCGAGATCAACCGGCTGGGCGGCGATGCCGAAGAGACGGCGGACGGCCTGATCATCCGGCCGGCCCCGCTGCACGGCGGCGTCTTTGAAACGTATGCGGATCACCGGATGGCCACCGCCGGCGCCCTGATCGGCCTGGCTGTCCCCGACGTGCTGGTGCAGGACATCGGGACCACAGCCAAGACCCTGCCGGAGTTCCCGCGGCTGTGGCGCGAACTCACGGGAGGAATGCACTGATGGCCCGCTCTACCGGCAGCTGGGATGAATCAGACGTCCGGATCCGTCCGAACAAAAAGGGCTCGCGCCCCCGCACCAAAGACCGGCCGGCCTACGACGAGGCCGTAACCGGACGCATCATCACTGTGGACCGGGGACGCTACACCGCCGTCGTGGATGAAGACACCCCCGCTGAACGCATCGTCATTGCAGCCCGGGCCCGTGAGCTGCGCCGAAACCCGGTGGTTGCCGGCGACCTCGTGTCGCTGGTGGGGGATGTGTCGGGCGGACCCGACACGCTGGCCCGCCTGGTGCGCATCCAGGACCGCCGGACCCTGCTGCGCCGCAGCGCCGATGACACCGATCCCGTGGAACGCGCCGTCGTCGCCAACGCTGACCAGCTGGTCATCGTGGTGGCCGCAGCCAACCCAGAGCCGCGCACCGGGTTCATCGACCGCGCCCTGGTTGCCGCTTACGACGCCGGCATCTCACCGCTGCTGTGCATCACCAAAGCAGATATCAAAGACCCCGCGGAGCTGCTGGCCAATTACGAGCATTTGGATCTGGACGTGATTATCAGCCGCACGGCGGCAGATGATGCGTCCGGGATCGACGCCCGTTCCGACGACGGATTGTCTGCCCGCCTGCAGGGAGACGCAGTGCAGCAGCTGCACCGTCATCTCGAGGGCAAGGTCTCGGTCCTGGTGGGGCATTCCGGTGTCGGCAAGTCCACGCTGGTGAATGCGCTGACCGGCTCCGACCGCGCCACCGGCGGCGTCAACGCCGTGACCGGCCGCGGCCGGCACACCTCCTCGTCAGCGCTCGCCCTGAAGGTCCTGGAGGCGCCGTCGGGCAGCTGGATCATTGACACTCCCGGCATCCGTTCCTTTGGCCTTGCACATGTGGACCCGGACCGCATCCTCCAGGCGTTCCCGGATCTGGCACCCGGGACTGAAGCCTGCGAACGCGGGTGCCGGCACGACGACCAGGCTAAAAACTGCGGCTTGGACCCGTGGGTGGAATCAGGGCAGGCCGGCACTGCCGGCCCGGCCCGGCTCGCTTCCCTGCGCAGGCTCCTGGGCTCAGGGACCCGGACGGAAAACCGGGCATCCGCCAAGGAGCTCGGCGCGCAGTGACGCCTGCCGGCAACACCCCGGCAGTCCGCCGGTTCTTCCCCGGGACAGCGCCACGGCGGGCCCCGGGCCGTGTAATCGTGGGCACCGCCCACCGAATAAGGATAAGTTGAACAGTATGCCGTTCGCCCAGAACTACAACGATGATCTCCGACTCGCCCACGTCATGGCCGATTCCGTGGACGATCAGACAATGTCCCGCTTCAAGGCCCTGGACTTGAAGGTCGAAACCAAGCCGGACCTGACCCCCGTGACCGATGCCGACAAGGCGGCGGAAGATGCCATCCGCGGCCAGCTCTCCCGTGCCCGGCCGCGGGACGCGGTCCTCGGTGAAGAGTTTGGCTCCACCGGAAACGGCCCGCGCCGCTGGGTTATTGATCCCATTGACGGGACCAAGAACTTTATCCGCGGCGTCCCCGTCTGGGCCACCCTGATTTCCCTGGTGGACGACGGCGTTCCCGTCCTGGGGGTCGTCAGTGCCCCGGCGCTCGGCAAGCGCTGGTGGGCGGCCACGGGAACCGGCGCCTATATGGGACGGTCCCTGGCCTCGGCCACACGCCTGCGGGTGTCCAATGTTTCGAACCTCTCAGACGCGTCGCTGTCCTACTCCAGCCTCGGAGGCTGGAAGGAACGCGGCAACTTTGACGAGTTCATCGGGCTGACGGAATCAGTCTGGCGCACCCGGGCGTTCGGCGATTTCTGGTCCTACTGCATGGTTGCCGAGGGCGCCGTGGATATTGCCTGCGAGCCTGAGCTGAACCTCTATGACATGGCGGCGCTGGTCCCCATCATTACCGAGGCCGGGGGCCGGTTCACTTCCCTGGAAGGTGAAGACGGTCCGTTCGGCGGCAACGCCCTGGCCACCAACGGCGCGCTGCACAGTGACGTCCTCCGCCGCCTGAACCCGGCTCTGGACGACCTGCTCTGACGATGGCACCGTCAACGTCCGGCCCCCGGCTGGAAGCGCTGCGCCGGCGGGAACTGGCGCGCAGCTATGAGGACGGCGGGGAACACTATGACCGCATCCGGCCCGGCTACCCCGCCGAGGCCGTTCAGTGGTTGTTTGCCGGGGACCGGGGCACAGCTGTTGAGCCGGGTGCCCCGGTGGCCGACATCGGGGCGGGTACCGGTAAGTACACCCGGTCCCTGGCCGCCGCCGGATACCGGCCAACCGCCGTCGACCCTTCCGCCGGCATGCTCAAACAGCTGCAGCAGATGCTGCCCGGAGTACCGGCTCTACAGGGCACGGCCGAGGCAACCGGAATCCCGTCCTCCTCCATGGCCGCCGCCACCGTGGCACAGGCCTGGCACTGGTGCGATCCCCTCGCGGCGAGCACCGAGCTGGCACGAATTCTGCGGCCCGGCGGCATCCTGGGCCTGATCTGGAACCAGCTGGACGTCAGCGTTCCCTGGGTTCACCGCTATTCCCGCATCATCCATGCCGGAGACGTCCTCAAGCCCGGATTCCGGCCGGTGGTTGGCCCCGAGTTTGTTCCCGACGCATCCCACACCACGCGCTGGTCCCAGGAAATGACGCCCGTGGATCTGATGGAACTGGCGAAGTCCCGTTCCTACTACCTCTCAGCCTCCGAGCCGGTCCGGGAGAAGGTCATGGCGAACCTGACCTGGTATCTGTTTGAGCATTTGGACTACCGCCCGGGGCAAGCCCTGGAGCTGCCTTATCTGACGCTTACCTGGCGGATGGCGTTGTCAGGAGCTGATGAGCAGCGGGTCAGGTAGTACCTGTTCGCCAAGACCCCGCGGCCTGTAGTCTGAGGCCTCCGGCTCCGATGGGTGGCCGGACTTGTCCTGCAATACTCTGCTGCGGAACGGGGGCACGCACGTGGTCACCTTTGGAATCGAAGAAGAATTCCTGCTCGTCAACCCTGACAGTGACATGCCCAGCTCCCGTGCCGGCGAGGTAATCGCGGCGCTGATTCCCGGTGACGGCCTCAGTCTTACCAGCAGCGCGGAACTGCTGGCCTGCCAGGTGGAAAGCTCCACCCCGGTATGCAGCACCGGGGAGGAAGCGGCTGTTTCCCTGCTGCATTTCCGCAAGCGCCTCGCCGAAGCGGCTGCCGCTGCGGGTCTCGACGTCGCTCCCACCGGGGCAGCCCCCTCCATGGGGCCCGGGCCGGCGGTGGTCAGTGCCACCGAACGCTACCAAAGTATGGGGGAAATGGCCGGGGCCGTTGCGGACGAGCACTATGTCAATGGAACCCACGTCCACGTGGCGGTTCCCAGCCGCGAGGCAGGGGTCCGTGTCCTGAATCATCTGCGCCCCTGGTTGGCAACGCTCGGCGCCATCAGCACCAATTCCCCGTACTGGCTGGGCCGGGATACCCGTTTTGCCAGCTGGCGGCTCATCCAGTACCGCCGCTGGTCCATCCAGGGCTGCCCCCCGTATTTCCATGGATCAGCTGATTATGATGCGCGGCTGGCCAAACTCGTAGCAACCGACGTTGTCCTTGATCCCGGCCATATCGGTTGGCTCGCCCGCCTCTCCGACCGCTTCCCCACCGTCGAGATCCGGGTGGCTGATACCCAGTTGGAGGCAGCGGACGCGGTCCTGCTGGCTCTGCTCATCCGGGGGCTGGTGAGCACGGTCCTCTCCCGCGATCCCGCCGGTTCCGGCGGAGGTCCGGACGCGCCGGCCGATCCCGAAATCCTTGACGCCGGACTTTGGCAGGCTGCACGGTTCGGACTGCGGGGCAACCTGTTGGATCACGGCCCCCGCGGCGCTGACCTCAGCCGTGCCGCCCCGGAACAGGTGTCCGCGCTGCTGGACTACGTCCGGCCGGCTCTGGAGGACTCCGGAGACGAGATTTTTGTCCGCACCGGCATGGCCCGCATGCTGGCCGCGGGAACGGGTGCGCAGCGGCAGCGCGAGGCAGTCCGAAGCGGCGGATTCGCCGCGCTCCGCCCCCTCTTTGCCGGTTCGCTGACTGCGTCCTGAAGCTCAGCGCTTTGCGGAACGCCGCCCGGCAGGACGCGCTGCAGAGCGAACAGCCGGGTGACCGGCAGCCAGGTCCCAGATCAGGTTAACGACGGCGGCAGCAGCCAGCAGCACCGCGCCCCGGGGCATCCCGCTGACCACGAGGGCGCCGGCACCGGCGAAGAAGGCTCCGCCTGCTACCAGCGGAAGCACGGGCCAGGGCAGCCGGTACTTGGCGCGCGGAGCCAGCAGGAGTCCCCACAGAACTACCGACACTGCCAGGGCTACGGCCGCGGCTGCGGCCCGCTGCGCGGGGAAGGCGTTGATGGCCCAGTACGCCACGGCGAAGAGCAGGCCTGTCTCCAGGGCGAAGGCCAGAATCTGCCGAAGAAGGATCGTCCACGGACGCAGGTGAGTCTGCGCTGCCGGCTCTGCGGCGGTACGGTTCCGTGATGCGGTGTACTCATTCACAGTGGCAACTGTAGTCCCACCCGCTCAGAAATCCGGCTACCCGGCCTCATAGGTGGAAATATCCAGAATCCGTGCTTCCCAGGGGCGGAGGCGGTGCGGATCCCCCGGTTCCGGGTAATTGCCCAGGATCAGATCCCCGCTGCCAAGGTTGGACGGCAGGTCCAGGGCTTCGCCGGACACGTTGCATTCCACCAGGAACTGCTGGTCTCCGCGGCCGCGCCGGAACGCGTACAGCGTGGGATGTTCAGGATCCAGCAGGTGGAAGTCCCCGAGTGCCACCACGGAGGATTCGTGCCGCAGCCGAATCAGCTTTTGGTAATAGCGGTAGACGGACCTTTCGGAGGCCAGGTCTTCCTCCGCATTGAGGTGCCGGTAGTTCGCATTCACCGGAATCCACGGTGTTCCGGTGGTGAATCCGGCATTCGCTTCACCGTTCCACTGCATGGGGGTGCGGGCGTTGTCCCGGCTCATGGCCGCCAGCGCAGCAAGGGCAGCCTCGGGGGCGGACCCCCGGCTGAGGGCATCGGCGTAGAAGTTCAGGGATTCCACATCGCGGTACTGATCGATGGAGGTGAACCCGGCGCTGGTCATCCCCAGCTCCTCGCCCTGGTAAATATAGGGTGTTCCCCGGTGCAGGTGCAGCAGGGTGGCCAGGAGGGTTGCCGATTCATAGCGGTGCTTTCCGTCATCTCCGAACCGCGAGACCTGGCGCGGCTGGTCATGGTTTCCCAGATACAGGCTGTTCCAGCCCGTTTCCGCCAGCCCCCGCTGCCACCGGTTCCAGCTTGTCTTGAGGTCCCTCAGATCCAGTTTCCGGTAGTCCCATTTGTTGCCTGGACTCTGGTCGAGACTGACATGTTCAAACTGAAAGACCATGTCCAGCTCCCCGCGGTGCGGATCAGTGAAAAGCAGTGCCTGCTCAACGGTGGCCCCTGGAGTCTCGCCGACGGTCAGGTAGTCCCCTGTGCGGTTCGCAAAAACGGCCCGCCGCATCTCCTGGAGGAATTCATGGATTCGGGGGCCGGAGGTGAAGTAGGGAGCTCCGTCGCCCCACACTCCCCCGGGCTCCACCACGCCGTCCGGCAAGGCAGGATCCTTGGAAATGAAGTTGATGACGTCCATTCGAAACCCGTCCACACCCCGGTCAATCCACCAGTTCATGACGTCATGGACGCCTTCCCGCACCCTCGGGTTCTCCCAGTTGAGATCGGGCTGCTGCGGGGTGAAGAGGTGCAGATAATATTGCTTGGTCACCGGATCGTAGGTCCAGGCAGAGCCGCTGAAGTGCGAGCCCCAATTATTGGGTTCGGCCCCGGGCTCTCCGGGTTCGAAACCCGGCCGGGGATCACGCCACCAATAGGTTTCGCGTTCCTCGTTGTCCCGGGACCGTGACGAAACACGAAACGCCTCGTGCTCGCTGGAGGTATGGTTCACCACGAGGTCCATGATGAGCTTCATGCCCCGGACATGGATGCCGTTAAGCAGCTCATCGAAATCCTCTTCGGAGCCAAACAGGGTATCAATGCGCCGATAATCGCTGATGTCGTAGCCGTTGTCGAACTGCGGCGACTGATGCACCGGCGAAAGCCAGATGACGTCCACGCCCAGCTCGGCGATGTAATCCAGCCGCGCCGTGATTCCCGCGAGGTCACCGGTGCCGGTGCCGGTGCTGTCAGCAAAACTGCGCGGATAGACCTGATAAACAACGGCATTGGTCCACCATGCCGGCTGGTCCGGATCGCTCATCGTGACGCCTTTCGCTGGTTCCTTCGGAGACCGGCCGCGGGCGGTCCTGCTGCCGTCCGACCAGGGGAATGATGCAGACACGGGAATGGGTGCATTCTACGTCGAAGTCCGGCCGGCAGACAGGGGTTCCCGCTACTCCACTAGTGTGCCCTCCCGGTCAGGCCAATTTCCTTGCCCCCGTGAATCGGGCGTCGTTAGTGTGGGCGCTACTTCGTCCCCTTACGGTGGACGATTTCCGGATCCCGATGTTTGGAGACAACGCCATGACAACACTGACCGTATGGAAATTTCCGGATTCAGGTGCTGCCGAACAAGCAACCGAAACACTCTCCAGCCTGCAGTCGCAGGGCCTGATCAATGTCCAGGATGAGGCCTACGTAAGTTGGCCCGCAGATAAGAAAAAGCCCCGCACCCATCAGGAACATCATCTGGTGGGGGCCGGCGCACTGGGCGGCGGTTTCTGGGGCCTCCTGTTCGGTTTGATTTTCTTCATTCCCCTGATTGGCCTGGTAGTGGGAGCAGCGGTAGGTGCGCTCTCCGCTTCCATGGTTGACGTGGGCATTGACGATAACTTCATCAAGCAGGTGCGCAGCGAAGTCACTCCGGGAACGTCGGCGTTGTTTGTCCTCACATCGGATGCGGTGGAGGACCGGGTTCTGGATGCCTTCAAGAGCAGCTTCCCCGATGCGAAGTTGATCTTCACCAACCTCTCCAAGGAGCAGGAAGCCAACCTGCGCCAGGCCTTCTCGGACTAGCTCCTTCGACGAAGCCCTGAAAAAGAGGGGGCCGGATTGTCCTGCGTGACAGTCCGGCCTTCGCGTGTGCGCGGGCCCGTGGAGCGGCTCCGTCCCGGTTCCCGTATCGTTGATGGGGATGATTACGAGACGCCAAGCTGCACTTGCTTTAGATATCCCCGTTGAGATGGCCGCACGCCATGGTATCCCTGCCCGCCTTAGCGAGGAGGAGCTGGACCGCCTGCAGACGGACCCGCCCGGGTGGCTGCTCCAGTCCCGGGCAAACCGGACGGGCAAGCGGCCCGTCTGGGTGGACCTGGAGTGCGAGGTGTGCGGTTACCGCGAAAAAGCCCGCCCCAAGAAGTGGTGGCCGGAGTTTTCCTTCCTGGCCTGCGCCGACCACACCCTTTCCGAACTTCCCCCGGTACCTGCCGGGCACGCGCTCGGAGAATACGACGGCATCGGAACCCGTTTCACCGGGTACGTTCATGTGCCGGCGGATCAGGTTCCCCGCCGGCCGGAATCTTCGGACAGCTACTGACGCCAGGGGTTTCTCCCCCGGACAGCAAAGACCAGGTGCCCCTTCCGGGGCACCTGGTCTTTTCATGGTTCAGGGGACGCGGGCCCCTCAGTTGCCGGGAATGGCCAGGCCAGTGCGAGCCATCGCATCCTTATATGCGATGCGCATGGCCGCCAGGCCCTCTTCCTGACGTTCCGCCGTAGCGCCGAACGCACGTCCGTCAACGGAGCGGGCCTTGTAAATCTTGAAGCTGCGCCGGTAGATCATCCGGTTCTCGGTTTTGAGGAAGGCGGCGCACAGACGCTGGGCCTCAGTACCGTGGGCTACGATCACCGAGGCGCGGGGTACCAGTGCGAGGAAGCGCAGAAGGGGCTTGAGCCCTTCCTGGATCTGTTCCTTGGTCAGTTTGCCGTTAGCCTCGCCGGGCACGTACCAGGGGTAGGTGTTCCACGGCATGACGTACTCCGGGCGCAGCCCAACCTGCCAGTGGACGCCGAGAAGGCGGGCGACGGCGTCGTCGTCACCTGCGGTGATGAAGCCCGATTTGTGGGCCGTGCCAATGTTGGAGTAAAGACTCACAATGCGGGTCTCGCCCACGTCGTGCATGGGATCAACGTACGGCACCTCGGTGCCCGGCTTCAGCGCTTTGAGTGAATCGCAGAGCTGATTAACCTCAGCTACGTTGTCGTCATAGCGACGGTTCCAGAGTTCTTCGGATTGTGTTCCATTGTCCAGGCTTTGCATAAGGTGGTGCGTCTCCTACAAGGTCGTATCGACCGGTTATAGCTCGTGTGCCCGGACGGAGCGCGTACGGGCGGGTGCTGCCGTGTCCCGCAGCGCTGTCATGCGCCTGTATTCGGGGACCGCCGGCGGCGGAAGGCCGGACGCGGTTCCTGGCAACAGGTTTCCGGCTCCTGCAAGTCTAGCAATTCCAGCCGCCCCTCCTTCCCGGCTCTGCAGGACGGGGACGGAAAAACCGGGGTGCTGTGACCAAGAACTCCCCCCGAGCGGCAATCAGCACCCGCGGCGGAACAAACAGCCCGTTAACACAAAAAACAGGGACGCTGCTTTGGGCAGCGTCCCTGCTTCTTTGTTATTGGGTGGAGATGGGGGGAATTGAACCCCCGTCCGATGTCGTGTTGTCAGGGCTTCTCCGGGCGCAGTCTGCGGTGGAATTTCTCGGCCCCAGCTGTCATGCAGACAAGCAGCTGATCCGGGCCCAGCCGTCTAAAAGTCCCGAGCACGCCAACGGCGAGCATACTCAGCAGTGGCCCTCTAAATGACGCCAGGATCCGGGACGAGAGCATTCCCGGGCTGACGGACTATGCCCGCTGCTTAGGCAGCGAGAGCGAAGTCAGTGCGCTTTGAATCGGCACTTATTGTTTTACAAGGAGCGTTTACGAGATAACCCTGTATCCTCGGCCCGCTTCACCTGTCTCGACAAACACCGTCGAAACCTGTCATCCCCAATGTGTTGCTAACCCATATGTACTTTCCAAAACCGGCAGGCAAGCCCGACCGGTGCGTTAAGTGTAGCCCATGTGTGACGGCGGGTCAGGCGCCGCGGTTTTTCGCCCGCATCTCGCGCAGCGCTTCCCTGTTGTCCTGCTTCTCCCGCAGGGTCTGGCGCTTGTCGTAGTCGCGCTTGCCCCGGGCAACGGCAATCTCCACCTTCGCCCGGCCGTCCAGGAAATACAGCTGAAGGGGGACGATCGTGAAACCGGATTCCCGCGTCTTCTGCATAATCTTGTCCAGCTGTTCGCGGTGCAGCAGGAGTTTCCGGCGCCTGCGGGCCGAATGATTGGTCCAGCTGCCGTTGAGGTACTCCGGAATATACGCTGCCTCAAGCCAGAGCTCATCGTTGTAGAAGGTGCCGAATCCGTCCACCAGTGACGCACGGCCTTCACGCAGTGACTTGACCTCGGTACCCATCAAAACCATGCCGGCCTCGTAAGTATCGAGGATTTCATAGTTGTGCCGGGCCTTGCGGTTGGTGGCCACAACCTTACGGCCACTTTCTTTGGGCACGGGGGAACTCCTTGTCGATAAACGGAAAACTCTATTGTAGGCCTACAGCAGGCCCATGGGGTCAACCAGCGCACCGTTCAGCACGGTCTCGAAGTGCAGGTGACACCCGGTGGAGTTGCCGGTGGTGCCGACGTAGCCAATCAACTGGCCGGCGTCCACCCACTGACCCGGAGAAACGACGAAGCTCGTCAGATGGTAGTAGTTGGTGGCCAGCGCACTGTTGCCGATCACACCGTGGTTCAGGACCACCCGGTTGCCGGTGCCAATCATGCCGTCGGACTGGCCCTGGTCTGCGCGCCACACTTCGCCGGATGCCGGTGCATAAACAGGGGTGCCGCAACTGGCGGCAAAGTCGATTCCGGAGTGCAGATATCCGCCGGTCCCGAAGAAATCGATGCTGCCCGGAGGCGTAGCACGCCAGCCGAACCCGGAGGAGATGGATGCCTGCACGGGGCGGCTCAGACCGAAGGCCGAAGGATTGGTGGGCGTTACGGAGGGCACTTCCGCCGGGGGCACGGGCCGGTTGTTGCGGGCGGCTTCTTCGGCTGCACGCCGGTTGGCCTCGGCGATCCGTGCTTCCTCAGCCTTCCGCGCCTCCTCCAGCAGGCGGCGCTGGCGCTCGGCGATATCCGCCGTCGCCTTGGCTTTGGCCGTCTCCAGGGAGGCGAGCTGTGCCTGAATGGCGGGCTTCTGCGCTTCCAGAGCCGCATTCGCAGCCGCGGTCTGCTCAATCAGCGCATCCACTTTGGCTTTTTCCGCCGCAGCGGAGTCCCGGGCTTCCTGCTCCAGCACCAGTGCTGCTTCAGCCTGGGCCTTCAGGTTGGAGATCTCCTCTTCCACGGCCTCCAGACGTGCCTCGGAGTTCAGGTTGGTGGCGTTCTGCTGGGAGAGCTGCTGCATCGCGGCGTTCTGGTTGCGCAGCACCTGTTCCGCCAGACCCATGGAGTCGGTCAGGCTGTCTGCACCGTCTGCACCCAGCATCAGCGAAAAGCTGGAGGGGACCCCGCCGCTCTTGTAAGCCTGGGCGGCAATCTGCCCGATGACGTTTTCCGTGTCATCCATGGCCGCCTGATCCTGCTCGATTTGAGCAGTAATGGTGTTGCGGGTCTCCTGCGCCAACGCAACCCGGTCGGTAAGAGCGCTGACTTTTCCGGCCGCAGCAGGAACTCTGCCTTCCGCATCTGCCAGTGCCTTCTGGGCTGCGGGGAGCTGCTGCTGGTAGATCGCCAGCTCGGCGACCTTCCGGCTGGTTTCAGCATCCAGATACTCGTACGTTTCCTGAACCTTCTG
Organism: Arthrobacter sp. APC 3897; assembly: GCF_030407495.1. Classification (GTDB taxonomy): domain Bacteria; phylum Actinomycetota; class Actinomycetes; order Actinomycetales; family Micrococcaceae; genus Arthrobacter_B. The sequence goes on from NZ_JASDDG010000004.1 coordinate 65,289, forward strand.
CTGTTCAGCCTCGATGGCAGCCTTGCGGTCGTCCAGCTCGTCGGCGGAGGCAGCTCCGTTAAAAGCAAGCGTCAAGGCGAGTACGGCTGAGGCAACGACGCCTGCCGTGGTCTTGCGCAGGACCGGCCTCGCGGCCGGCTGGGCACTAACCATTGATAGAACCGTCCATGGAGTCTGTCAGCTTTCTCTTCAAAGTGAGCAACACTCTAAACCCTTAAGTAGCGTCTAAGCGTCAGTAGCGAGGATGCACCGGCCAGTAAAGCCCCAATAAGGAGTAATACCGGACTCAAAACCAGTACCTGCTGCGCGGAAATGAACGCAGTTGCGGGATATGCCTCGGCCAGCGCACCGATAAAGAAGTGTGCCACTGCCCACAGCGTACCCGATGCCAGCACGGCGCCAATGACAGCAGCAATGACCCCTTCCAGGACGAAGGGCAGCTGAATGACGGCCTTGGACGCTCCCACCAGCCGCATAATACCGGTCTCACGCCGCCTGCTGAAGGCTGAGAGGCGAATAGTGGTGGCAATCAGCAGAATCGCGCAGACCAGCATGACGCCCGCGATAATCAGGGCAATCAATGATGCCATGTTCATAAAGGAGAAGACCTTCTCCAAAAGCTCACGCTGATCGCTGACGGTTTCCACTCCCGGCATCGATGAGAATGCTTCATCGATAACTTCGTATTTTTCCGGGTCCACGAGGGATACGCGGAAGGATTCCGGCAGCTGTTCGGCAGTCACGGAATCAACGAGCGGGGAGTTCGCGAACTGCTCACGGAAATGGCTCAGCGCCGTGGACTGGTCCTCATAATCCACCGATGCCACGTATTGGGAGAACGCCGGTGACTGAAGCTGTTCTTCAATGGCTTCCCGCTGCTCATCGGTCACTGCCCCTGATGCGCAGGAAGCGGTGGTGACGGTGTCTCCGCAAAGGAAGATCGCCACCTGCACCTTGTCGTACCAGTAACCCTTCATCTGGCCGATCTGCAGCTGCAGGAGTCCGGCCGCGCCTACGAAGGTGAGGGATACAAAGGTCACCAGAATGACCGAGACCACCATGGACAGGTTCCGGCGGATACCGGAACCGATTTCTCCCAGGACAAATGCCAGCCTCATTCGGCGTCCCCCGTGCCCGCTGTACCGGTCCCTCCCGGTGAACGGACGCCGTCGGCCGGTACCCCGTCGGCCGTCTTGATGACGGCAGCCTGCTCAATCACAGGTCCCTGCTGCGTCTGGGGTGCACCCAGGTAGATGCCTTCACGCTCGTCGCGCACTATTTTGCCGTGGTGCAGCTCGACCACGCGTTTGCGCATCATGTTGACGATGTCGTCATCGTGGGTGGCCATCACCACGGTGGTTCCGTTCTGGTTGATGCGGTCCAGGACCTTCATAATCCCCTGCGACGTTTTGGGATCCAGGTTGCCGGTGGGCTCGTCGGCAAGGAGAATGCCGGGCTTGTTGACGATGGCGCGGGCGATAGCCACGCGCTGCTGCTCACCGCCGGAGAGTTCGTGCGGCAACCGGTTGTCCTTGCCTTCAAGGCCAACGGTTTTCAGGACCTCGGGAACGGAATCCCGAATGACGGCCCGGCTGCGTCCAATCACCTGCATGGCAAAAGCTACGTTGGCGAAGACTGTCTTGTTCGGCAGCAGCCGGAAGTCCTGGAAAACGACGCCGATTCCGCGGCGCAGGCGCGGCACCCGCCAGCTTGGGATCTTCGCCACGTTGGATCCGGCCACGTAAACGGTTCCCCGGGACGCGTGCTCCTCCTTGAGGACCAGGCGGATGAAGGTCGATTTGCCGGACCCTGACGCCCCGACCAGGAACACGAACTCGCCGCGGTCCACTTCGAGGCTCACGGAGTTCAGCGCCGGCCTGGAAGTGCGGTCGTAGACCTTTGTGACGTTGTCAAAAGTGATCATGTCTGCTTAGCGCCCATCAATCGGCCGGAACACGGGGCTTGGTTTGGGAAAAGGGCGCCGGCTGTTCGACTATATCGGCGCCACCTTCCACAAAGGACGATTCCGGCCGGTGTGTCGCCGTCGGAGCGTTTGCGCATCGGGCAGTTACTGCTGCCGGGCGGCTGTTGCGGACCAGATCCTCACCGCGCACTCCACCCGCCGTCCATGGTGTACGAGGCGCCGTTGACCATGCCGGCCGCGGAGCCCGCCAGCCAGGCTGCGAGGGACGCGACTTCACCGGGCTCCACAAGCCGCTTGACCGCTGATTCCGTGAGCATGACAGAGGCAACAACGTCAGCCTCCGGGATCGAGTGGATCCTGGCCTGGTCCGCGATCTGCGCTTCGACCAGCGCCGTGCGCACGTAGGCCGGATTGATGCAGTTGGATGTCACTCCGCGCGGCCCGCCTTCCAGAGCCGCCGCTTTGGAGAGCCCCTCGAGGGCGTGCTTGGCACTGACGTAGGCGCTTTTGAACGCCGATGCACGCAGGCCGTGAACCGATGAGATGTTGATGATCCGGCCGAAACCGCGGTCATACATGCCCGGCAGAACTGCGCGGATCAGCAGGAAAGGTGCTTCGACCATCAGCCGGTGGATCAGGCGGAACGTTTCAGGATCGAACTCATGAATCGGACTCACCCGCTGGATTCCGGCGTTGTTCACCAGGATGTCGGTGTCCAGCGCGAGGGTTTCCAGGGGACGTGTCTCGCTGAGGTCCACTTCCCAGGCGGTCCCGCCGATGTCTGCGGCTACCCGGTGGGCAGCTTCCTTGTTGACGTCCGCAACGGTGACCTTCGCCCCCAGCGCCGCAAAGGCCCTGGCGCAGGCTTCACCGATGCCCGAACCCGCACCGGTGATGATGGCTGAGCGCCCGTCGAGCAACGGGCCGCCAAGTGTTTCAGCAGTCATTTCCTGCTCCTTTTCCAGAGGCAGCGAAGGCGGATCAGGAAAATGTATGACGCAGCTCCCTGTGGGTCAATGGTGGCTGCGTCCTGCTGCCTGAACGACAGCGGCCCCGTCCTCCTCGTGGAGAGCGGGGCCGTTGGCAGCAGTTTTGGCCGGCGTTACTTGCGGGCAGACACGCTGCCGTGGGCGCGCCAGCGGATGCCGGCGTCGATGAAATCGTCAATCTCGCCGTCGAACACCGCTGAGGTGTTGCCCACCTCGTGCTCGGTGCGCAGGTCCTTGACCATCTGGTAAGGATTGAGCACGTAGGAGCGCATCTGATCTCCCCAGGAGGCTTTGACATCCCCGGCGAACGCCTTCTTCTCGGCATCCTCCTGTTCCTTCTTCAGCAGCAGCAGGCGGGACTGCAGCACGCGCATGGCCGCGGCACGGTTCTGCAGCTGCGATTTTTCGTTCTGCATGGAAACCACGGTTCCGGTGGGGATGTGGGTCAGCCGCACTGCGGAGTCCGTGGTGTTCACTGACTGTCCGCCGGGGCCGGAGGAACGGAAGACGTCCACGCGGATCTCGTTGTCCGGGATGTCGATGTGGTCGGTGGGCTCAATCAGCGGGATCACCTCGACGGCGGCAAAAGACGTCTGGCGGCGGCCCTGGTTGTCGAAGGGACTGATCCGGACCAGGCGATGCGTGCCCGCCTCCACCACCAGGGTGCCGAACGCATAGGGAGCCTTGACCTCGAAGGTGGCTGATTTCAGGCCGGCCTCTTCAGCGTAGGAGGTGTCCAGGACGGTGGTGGGGTAACCGTGGCGCTCGGCCCAGCGCAGGTACATGCGCAGCAGCATTTCAGCGAAGTCGGCGGCGTCCACTCCCCCGGCGCCGGAACGAATCGTCACGACGGCCTCGCGGGCGTCATACTCTCCCGAGAGCAGGGTGACCACTTCGAGCTGGGACAGGGACCTGCGCAGTGATTCCAGTTCGGTCACGGCCTCGGCCTTGGAATCGGCGTCCGCCTCATCCTGGGCGAGTTCCACCAGTACCTCGAGGTCATCGATTCGGGACTGGATTTTTTCCAGGCGCTCCAGCTCCGACTGGCGGTGCGAGAGCTTGGAGGTAATCTTCTGCGCCTCGGACGGATCATCCCAGAGGTCCGGGACGCCGGCCATTTCGCTGAGCTCTTCGATGTCCTCTTTGATTTTGGCTACATCGGAGACCTCCTCGATGGAAGCAAAAGTGGACCTGAGGGCGCGGATCTCCGCGGGAAAATCAATTTCAGCCATGGTTCTTACAGCCTACGCCATGCGCCCCGCCGAGCGCTTCCGGGGATTACGCCGGGCTAGCTCCGGTTTCCGTCCGATCCGCGGAGCCGTTCACCTGTCCCGGCGGAGCCTGTTGGCGGCCCCGCAGCAGGACTTGTCATTGCCGGCCCCGGCACAGCCGGGTTCTCCACACCGGGCTGACCGCCGTCGTCCGCCGAAGCGGCAGGTTCGGGCATCGGATGGAACAGGAACCGGTGGGCCAGGAGTGCAGCGGCGGCCATCACCAGCGCATACAGTGTGACGAGCACGGGCCAGGTGAACGGCGGCTGCCAGACCGTGTCCTCGAACATGCCTGCCCAGCGGATACTTTCCTCCAGCCCGACGGTGTACCGGCGGAGGACGTAAATGAAAGCGTAGAGCTGCGCCGCAGCCGTGCCGGCAAGCAGCCACGCACCGGCCCTGCGGGCTACCGGGCCGGTGGGGAAGGCAACCGTGCGGAAGGCTACGCCGCAGGCCAGAAGCAACAGCACGATGACCGCCAGCAGGTAGCGGCCCTGCCAAATCCAGCCGAGCTGTGCAATAACCTGCCCCTGAAGGATAGGCGGCAGTGCGATGGCCGCTGCCACCAGACCCAGTACCGCCAGCCGGTCCCTCAGCTGCGGCGCTGCCAACCCGGCCAGCAGGACTGCTGCCATGGCGGCGTGCCAGAAAATGTAGACCCCCATGGGAAGACGCGTATCCAGCCATCCCATGTAGCCGATGTAACCGGACACATAATCGAAGCTTCGATCCAGCATGATCTGCGCCGCGTCCCAGCGGCTCAGATCCATGGGACGGCCGGTCAGGCTCTTGAGGCTGTCTGCCTGAAGCACCCAGAGGAGACCCAGTACGCAGCCAACACCGATCAGGGCGGTCATGGCGATTCCGAGCCGGTTCCGGAGGATGGCGAACATCGGCTTCCACCCGTACATGATGAGCGGAACCAGTACGGCCAGGGCCAGCCAGACCAGTGACAGCGAACGGGTGTTGGCGAGGACGGCTCCGGAGAGTCCCACCAGGATGATGTTGGTCCGCACCGACCTCAGCGCCGCGCTGTTCTCGAGGACAACACACAGATTGAGGAAGAGCGCGGCAGTGGTGACAATTTCCAGGGCGTTGGGATTAATCGATCCGTTCAGGAACAGCACCATGGGAGTGATCGAAACGATGGCGGCGGCCACCGGCCACCGGGGGCGGCGAAGGCGCGCAGCAGCCCCGAGTGATACGGCGAGGAAGGCGGCACCGATGATTCCGCTGACAATCCGCATGGCGTAGACCGCCGGGGCACCTGACATGAACAGGGAAGGCCAGCCCACCATGAAGTAGTACATCGGGTTGTAGTTGCCCGCGCTCGTTTCGGCCGCAGTCATTGCCGTGTCCTCGGCATCCACCGCGGGGGCGCAGTCGGCGGTGATCCGTCCGTCGTATGCGTGGCAGGCCTGCGCCGGGAGGTCGGCAATGTAGCCCGGAACCTGAACGGTGGCGCGGTCCCCCTGCTCGCCGCCGGAGACACCGAGAAGCTCTCCGCGGACCACGGATGCTGCTTTGATGGCGTGCGCCGGCTCGTCCGGCACCGCCATCAGCGGAGAGGCAAGCGCCCACAGGGTAGACAGCGCGGCGAGGACCAGGAAGGTCAGCGGAAGAAAAAGCCTCCCGGCAATGGGCAGTGGGCGCGCACGGCGGTGCAGCACATTCATTCGTCGGTGTCCTACTCAGTGAAATGGTCCGGTCGACCCCCGGCGCTGGGGTCCGATGCCTTGGAGGATGTCCAGTCTACTTGGCCGCAGGGTCACGCCTTGGTTCAGCAGATTTCCGGGCATGCGCTGCTCTCAGTGCACTCCGGACGCCCTGTTTGCCGGTTCGTGGAGGGATCTGAGCCGCCTCCCCTGAACCCCTGTCCGCCCGAACGCTGCGGGGGCCGACATGCGCACTCCCCGTTTCAGGTTTCGCCGGTGCATCGAAGTAAATTGGAAGTGTCAGCACATGCCGAAGGAGCCAAATGTGAGCAACCGCAACGCACCTGAGACAGTCGCCGAAGACGTCGAATCCCTGCCCGTCCGCCACCCCGAATCGGGACGCCGCTACTCCCTTGAAGAGCTTGAAGCGCTGGCCGCCGAAGGCGATCCCTGGGCACTGGGAAAAATGGACGAGTGGGACCTGTCCTTCGCCGACGAATATAAGGGCTCGCTGACGGACCGCTGCCCCGATCCGGAGTGCGACCAGTACGGCGAGCCGGTGACCCTGTGCTACGGGGAGGACGGCGAACTGCTCGACGTCGATCACGGCGGCTGGGGCCACCCGCCCGCTGCTGAGGTCCAGGCCAAAGCGTCCTAGCATTATCGAAGTCCCAGTCGCACCGGATCTGCGGCCTACTGGCTGAGACGTGCCCTTGCTTCGCTCACGGCGGTGATCGGAATGCCGTCCGGCACCAGGAAATTTACCAGCGGCGGGTGCACGACGCCGGTCAGCACAACCTTGGCAGTGCGGCCGTCGGCAGTTCCGGTCTCAGAGTCAACGGTCAGGCCCGGAATCCGTTCTGCTGCGTCCGTCAGTGACAGGTAGCGGTTCACTTCGGTCTGTACCGCACCCGGGGCCAGCACGGCTGCCGGCCCCTCCCCCGGCGCGGCCACATCCCCCAGCGAAAAGGTATCGGCAGCCGCGAGCGCGGCTCCGTCCGCGGCGGCGAGCAGCTTCTTGTGTCCCAGATAGAGGGCCGAGGCACCCATGACCACGGAGACCACCAGCAGGCTGACCAGCATGTAACCGATGATCAGCACGCCGATCTGCCCTTCCTCTCCCCGAAGAATGGACCGTCTGACGTCTGTTGGTGCGGCAGCAGCATCCGCGGCTTTCCTCATCCGTAGCGTTCCACTGCTTGGGTGGACGCCGAGTCCACGGTCACGGGTGCAAATTCCAGCCCCGGAATTCCCGGTGTCAGGGGCAGCGGAACGTCGAATTGCACCAGGGCGGTCACCGTGGACCCGGCTGCCAGGCATTCCGCCGAACACGAAATGTCCAGCAGCATTCCTGCCGGCTCGAACCCGAAATCAGTGAACGCCAGCTCAGCCGCCGCCCTGGCCCGCTGCTCGCCGCTGACCGGATCCTCTGCATCGGCGTACACCCTCGCCGCCGATTCGGCAGCGCCCACTGCGGCAAACGCTGCACCCTGAACCTGCCCGGCCGTGACAATGAGATAGACCACGGGCACCAGCAGCACCAGTCCGAGGAAGATGAATTCCACCAGCGCGCTGCCCTCTTCGCTGCTGCCGGATTCACCCTCAGCCCGCGGCGGCACCTTCCTGCCCCCAGAACCCATGACCGGTCACCTCCAGCCCGTCGCTCGGCCCCAGGAAACCGATCACGGGAAGCGGTGCCCGGACCGTGACCTGCAGCATCCGGACTCCGCTGACCGTCGTTTCCCTGTAGGTCACGTCTTCAGCCAGCGAGTCGTTTAACGCCACCCGGATCAGCTCTGCGGTTCGCTGAGCTCCGTCGGCCGGGGTGCGGTCGGCCAGCGTGCCGTACCGCGCACCGGAAGCCGCGGCGTCAATCAGCGTATTGCGCACATGCAGGACCAGAGCCAGCTGGATAATCGACATAAACAGCAGGGTCACCAGCGCACCGACCATGACAAAGTCCACCACGGCTGATCCTGAGTCCCGGCCGCGGGCAGGAGGCGGCTGGACGGTCAGGGATTGACCTTGGCCATCGCCGCGTTGAACATGTTGCGGAGCGCTTCTTCGGCCAGGAACATGATCACGGCCACGAGTGTGGCCGACATCAGCGTGATCATGACCCACCCGGGAACGTCGCCGCGTTCGCGGTCCTCGCTCCTGAGTGTCTGGCCGAGGCGGACGATCAGCGAGGTGCCGAGCAGAAGCAGGAGCCCTGGTACGTGAATGGTGCGCATGGGATGTTCCTTTCATAGGGGTTGTCCTAGAGTCCGATTCCCAGGAGGGACAGACCGGGAAAAATCGAGAAGAGCACTGTCAGCGGAAGAACACCGAAAACCAGGGGAAACATCATGGCGATCTCCTTCTTTCCGGCGCTCTCCATGAGTTCGCGTTTGGCCAGGTCCCGCACATCCTGGGACTGTGCCCGCATGACGTCCGCGAGCGGTGTGCCGCGTTCAATCGCCACCGTCAGTCCGTCCACAAACCGGGACAGCGGTGCGAGCCGAACCCGATCGGAGAAGTGCTGCAGCGCGATGGTCAGGGGCACTCCGGAACGGGTTTCACCGAGGATGCGGGCAAACTCCCCTGCCAGTTCACCGCTGGCGGTGCGGGCGATCCGTTCAAGCGCACCGTTGGCGCTTTCTCCGGCGCCCACGGCAAGCGCCATCATCTCCGCCAGGCTGGGGAACTCGGCGAGCATCCGGGTTTCGCGGCTTTTGATCTGGGAGCTCAAACGGTAGTCCCGGAGGATGAACCCCAGTACCGCTCCCATGACAGTGCCGAAAATGACACCGCCCACACCCAATCGATCCATGCTGGCCAGCCACACCGTGATCAGGCCGCCGCCCAGGAAACCGGATCCGGTCCACAGCACCTGCTGGGCCTATCTAGAGGGGAGGAACGGACGGTGTGGACTCTGAGGAGGCCACACCGTCGCTAACGCTCCTTAGTGTCCCTCCTCCTCCGTCCACTGACTCATGCTTGCCGGTTCTACCTCGGAGATATCGATCACGAGCACCTGGAAGAAGAACCAACGCCCGCGATCACCGCTCGGATCGGCACAGATCGTGTACGTCTCACCCCGGCGTCTGTAGAAGCCGGCAGCCTCCGCCAGCAGTTCATCGGTCAATACCTGCCTACGCAAACCTTCAGGCAACCTCACCGACAAACCTACGAGCTTCCGATTTCTGATGCGCCTGACCACTGGACGCACCTTGAAAGGCATGCCAGGTCGAGATTCCCCTCGCTCGACCCTGGCCGGAGCGACTATTCCGCATGCCCGAAGGCCATCAGGTACCCGGATAGAGAGCCTCCGGAGAAGTGGAGCATCCTTCCTGAACCTCAGGTGATCGGCCCAACGGACAATGCCCCACGCTGTGAGGATGAGAAGGGCCAGGAACGCAGGAGCAGACTCGGCCCACGGGTCGAGTCCAAGAATCGGCTGGAGATCATTCCTCCAGTTGAAGAACGCCAGCTGCAGGAGCGCGAAGACGCCCGACGTCACCAGGACCCATGGGCTACGCATCCATGCCTGCAACCGACTCGGGAAGGACAGTCAGACTTGTCGCTTCGAAGCTGAGCTCGTCCCGGAAGGCCGATACCGTGATCCCTTCCACCTGGACGTAAGATGGAAGCAAGTCCACGGGCTGGAGCGCCGAGGGCACCCGAACCCAAAACTCACCGCCCAGCAGAGAGTTGAGGCGGACGTTCCAGAACGGGACCCCAGCCCTGTCCGTAATCTGTTCTGTCGAACCCTTGCGGGTCCAAGGTGTGCACGCCAGGGCAACGGTCTGCCCGAGGTGTTTGATGCCGTGAGGCAGGATGAGGCGTTTCAATCGAATATCACCGCTTTTGTTGAGGGATACCCACTGCAGAGGAGCTTTCGACTCCTGGCAGACGGGCTGAGATGTTCTCTCCCTTACGGACATGCGTAGATATCCGGTACAAACCAGCCGATAATGATCACGGAATGATAACGATTGAAATTTTCGCGTTCACTTCTTCATGCAGCTTACTGGTGCGCCCGCGCTGCGAAGCAGATAGCTTTCCTTGAACCCCCTTGCCTTTCTCGATCGCAAGCCTTCGGTCTCTCATTCGAGTGAGACAGTCCTTCCCGAGGAACCGGCTTGGGAGGGATGAGCCCCAGGAGCTGCACTGCGACGTTTCCGATGGGAATCGTTTTTATTCTTCCGTGGTGGTTGTTGCGAGCCAGAAGCTTGCAGCGTCCTGCCCGGCTTGCATCGCCAGGAACTCATCCGTCCTGGCTGCCAATGCCGTGGCGGGATCTGCATCCTCGAGGAAGGCCTCTAGCGCAACATTGAGTGAGCGCCTGCCTAGGAATTCTGCGTACTCGCGCACTGATTGCACTACGGCGAAACTCACAGGATTGCCATGCACCAATGCGTTGCGCACTCGGCTCCGGCGAGCCTCCAAGACTGCGCCCTCCTCCGAGTAGTCAATAATGAGAGCGGCATATGACGAGTTATGACTGATGCTCGTAAACATGCGCTCGATCCAGGAGCGCTCGTGCTCGAGGCGGCAGAGAGAAAGGAAGTCATTAGCCCGGTCAGAGAGCATCATAAGGCGAGGTTGCGTCGGATGATCGGACGTCAACTCCCACATCAGTTCATCATGCAGCTCGGATCGGCCATTTTGGCCGACCAGACACATGGCAGCGGCGCGGTGAACGTCGTCATTCCATCGGTCATGGGCCCACTGTTTGCCGAGGAGCTTGAACAAATCGCTTGGCTTCATCGCTGCATGTGATGCCACGTGTTGAACGACGCGATCTGAGAGCGAAACCACGCTGCTGATGTCTGTCTCCGATGGTTTACGCAGAACCATGTCTCGACTGAACGGATGGTCGAGAGTGCTCTGTACCTGAATTGCCGCAGCCAGGAACCGAGGCAACTCTTCGCGAGCGAGCGCTTCCGCAATCTGTGGCCCGTGCCGCTCAATTGCTTTAGCAGTCATGGCTTCCCCCCAAGGGTCGTGAGGGATGCTCGCCTGCTTTGGATTAGCCCAGCGCCCGTACCGCCGCGGCTGCCCCGAGCTAAGAACCGCGTATTGCGCGAGCTGCGGAAAACTACCACCAGAACGGTGGATCGAAACGCTCAGAATCATGTCGACGATCTCAATGGCTCGCTCCAATGCTCCCACGGGAGTGGTTATGCCCAGATCAACGCGCACAAGGGTATCGACGCCATCTTCTTCGTCCCCTGGCTCCGATACGCGAAAGCTGTTGCCAAGTTGCACAAGCCTCCAAAGCTCGTCCTTATGGTTGAAGTCGAATCGGCCTGGCTCAGCGTTCGGAATTGCCCACCGCGCCATGTAAAACGTAACCCGCCCAGCGTCGAAACGTACGTCCATGCGTCCTTTGAAGGCCAACCAGACCACGGTGGTCTGGACTTCGACCGGCGTCCCCACCAAGACGCTTGCGTTCAAGAGACGCTGGTCAAGAGGCGTGTCCTTCTCTCCGCTTGGAAAGTCTTCGGGATCCCGACCGAATGCAACGATTGAGATGAGATCGCGCGCGGCTTGTTCTGCTCTTATCCCTCGTCGCTCCAGCTGATCGAATAGGAGCTCAACAATCTGCCGATACTCGCGCCGAACCAGAGCTTTATTTTGTGACACCGCAATTAGGTCGTCCCAACTCGCGCGCGCTGCATCATCCTCGGCCAGCACTTCCTGCAGATGGGTTGCGGTCCTGTCTACATCAGTCCATACGGAGTCTGTTCGAGTGCCAGGCGGCTGCTCAAGGACGACCCTCAGACTTCCGATTAGGCGATCAAAGGCCTCACTAAATGCAACCAGTGGCATAGCGATGTGTGCTTTGAGCGATGGGCCTATCGCTTTCATGGACTCATCCAGGTCGAGCCGCAACGAGTCACGGTTCGGTCTTGGCTTCCAAGCCTCGGTGCCGTGCGCGAGTTGAACCCACTCTGAGATCTCACTCACGATGGTTGTGAGCGGAAGGATCACGCTCCTACCCCGGCGGAGATCGAATGAGGAAACGAGTGCTTTTAGCCAGTCGGGATCGTCAGCAGACCAGTGATCGCTGACGTTGTATTCGATCATCACAAGCTTTTCATCCTTCACGTTCCATGCTCACTGTAAAGCGCAAATGCCTTCATCTCTGCCTCGACCATAAAGCGACAGTCGTGTATACAACAGTTTGTATCCTTCTTTCAGACAGGGACGTATTGCGAATTAAACCAGCAAGCGAAGTGCCGACTAATACCCGAAAGCTGCCGCTCCCATACGACCTATGCTGCTCTCAGGAGGCGCCAGCCACCTGAGGTGTGCCAGAGGACGGGGTTACGACCTGTATGCGTTGTTGACAATGTCGCATCATGGGCACTGTTCGCATGGACGCTGCACATCCCGGGAAGGCCGGAGGATGCTGAAACGCAACCTATTCATTCCGTGGCAGTCGCCGGGCCTTGAGGAGTACGGGCGGACGGCCAACGCCCGATACAGTGTCCTTCCACACTGCCGCCAAGTCAGGGTTAGACCACTTATCGTAGTGATCTACGCGTCCCTCCATTTGGGATTGCCGCAGAACGAAATGTCGGATATGCAAACGCCATCGGTCTGCCGCAGATAGTCGATGGAAGTGGCGCCTAGCATGCGAAGTTCCGCGAGCCGGGTAGTCCGATTCCTTTTCGTCCGTGAAGTGCTGGACCCAGAGTCAGCCCCCCCGCTCGATCGAGGCTAGTAAAAGGTAACCAACTTTTTCGGAAGTCATCACAGATCGCGGCGATCGCGTTGGGATCTGCCGTATTGCCCCTGTCCCTGACGAGAAAAGCGAGATGCACGTCTAGTGCATCCCGCTCATGCTCGCTCAGACAGCAACCCTGTCCGACACAACGGCGCGGCGTCGTGCATATCTCCGGAAAATGGGCAGGCCCGTAACTCACCCTAGGTCGTTTGATTGTCCCCCCGGCTACAGGACCTACTTCCGTCGGAGCATTCCCTTAGCAAGCCAGCCGACGATGGTACTGGCAAGAAGCACTGCGGCCTGCGCCTCCTCGATTGTCACGTCGGCGTATTCGCCACTGCCATGGCGGTCGTTCTGCCCCTTCCAGAGGAGTTGCAGTATCCCTACAATCTCCAGGGAAGTGTCGGTGCCGTCCCCGTGCTTCATAGCAAAGGTCCAGGAACCACCTTGGTTCCTTAGGTCGCGTATCGCCGTGCCCAGAGTAGCCCGGTCGTTATTGGGAGAAACCAGGGGACAGAGGAGAATCTCAACTGCCCGAACAGCCGCAACATACGCATCAGAGGGCTGAGCGTCCGGCCCGTAAGCCTTGTCCCAAGCTTGGGAAAGCTTCGCCCCTGCCTTATCACTGGTACTTGTTACGGAGGCGACCACATCAACTACTGAGGCAGGCATCCGGGCAACGAGGCCAGTCCGCCCACCGCGCACCCCCACGGCCCACGAGGAGCCACCCGCAGCAAGAGACTTTTCCAGCTCCTGGGCTTCATCATCAGCATGGTAGGACTCCAAAGTTCCCAGCATGTAGTCCAGCAGGTTAGCCATCTTCTCCGGGCTGAGTGTCCTAAGAAAGATCGCAAGGTCGTCGACAGGTGTGTACATTCCGGTAGTAACCCCTAAGGACATCCTGGACGCTGCTTGAAAATTGACCAGAAATTCCCAATACACCCAACGATCCCTAGCCTTGCGGGCGCGTATCCACCTGATTATGGATTCGTAGAGATAGGGCGGCACCCCTTCCCTGAGGGCGAGGAACTCTTCTACCTCTTCCTCAGACGCCCCCAGCGGCGTCCAAGGTGCGATGCTTCCGGACAAGATACCCCCATAGTTCTGCGTGGCGGCAGCTAGCCTCCACGGTAGAAGTGATCACCCCGGTTGAGGTCCACTCGCATAAGCCTACTAACCAGGGCTGACGCCCTGTAGTACCACCGGAGTTGCTCGCCACTTCGCTAGGCCGGAGTATCACAAAATGCAGTGCATGACGAGGATCTCCCAATGGTTCAACTGTGTGGGGAAGGTCGTGACCGACCTTCCACCCGGGTCTTAGTCATCGATGTACGTCGTCGAACATATCCCGGCCGTCCTCGGTGGATCCAGGCTCCTCGTAAGGTCTCTCCCAATCTTCCTCAGGAGCAGGCTCATAAAATTCGATGAGGTCGTTGCGGTCACTTTCCGCAGACTTCGAGGCCTTACGGAACTCTCTGGTAGCCGAAGGATCTCCGAGACCTTGGAAGTAGTCGCCGTAGTTGTCGAAGCATTCGATTAATGGAGCGAAGTACTCTTCGGGATCATCTTCCGAACTCCAATCATCGGACCAAGAGTTAACAACGCCATTGATATCCGGCAACAGTTCTTCCCGCAAACGTTCCACTAGGGCCAATGTCTCTTCATGTGTATGGAGGCTAAGAACGTGGTCACTGAGCCAGCTGTCGTCGGGAACATCCAAGGCCCTCTCTGACGACTCGCGAACAATCCAAGTGCGGGATGCTTCCTCGAGCAGGCCCAAACTGTGCAGCCGGGCGCACAGCCTTATCACCATCGACTGGTCGAATCGTTCGCCCCTCGGTAGCAGCCGGGAGACTAAAGAAGGGTCCGCCTCGATCATCAGGCGAAGGAACTCGTCAGAAGTCCCCTCATAGAGGAAGCTGGAATACCGTAGTTCCTGAAGCCCAATGGAGGATAAGTTGTCCTTGTCTGCAACGTATCCGCAGAGGCGTTTGACCACGTTTTTATAAAGACTTCGAGGTACGTTCACAACATTTCCAAGCCCGGTCTTCTTTCTTTGTCCCCCGCAACTCAGCTTTTCAACAATGTTTGACGGAGACAATCCTTCCACAAATACGCCGAGGAGCTGCGGATCGTTCGAGATCAATCCAGCAAATCCCTCCCTAAGGGTTGGGTGCCAGAATTGCCAGTGTGGCTCATCAACGCTTTCGACATAACGAACAAAGGAACCCGTCATAGCACGCAGAGCGGCACTGACCTGGCCAACATTGGTTCCAAGATTATTCAAGATCTCTCGGTATATGCCCAGATTTGGTATCGGAGACGGTAAACCGTCGACACTCATATATACAAGCGACAATGCAGCCTTATAATGAACATCTAAAGCCTCAAAAATCTCCGCAGTAAACTCGTTGTTACGTTCAAAGAAGCGGTGGATTGTTGTCCGACTGATCAATAGCCCTCGCGTGAACTCTTTCGCCCCTAGGCGCCGAGCGATTTCCGGCTTGAACGATGATAGCTCTGCAACTTCATGCAGGAAGGGGCGCAACTCCTCCTTGAAGGAACTGTCCTGATTTCCCAGTTTTATATGGTTGTACAGCATTCGCTTTTTTTCGATGAGACTCAGATCAGCAAGATCAATAATTACTTGTTTATCTTTCAATAGAGGAAACGTGTACGTCTTGACCATACTCTGCGCTTCATTCCATATATATCCGCGCGAGGTTAGGACCACCTTTGCACCTCCAGAAATAGCGGCCCTGATCGCAGGGGCGTGAGAAATCCAATTCTCCGCTTTCGATGGGTCAAACCGCACAGAGCCGAACACATCGTCGAGCCAGAAAAACTGACCTGGTTCGTGGGGGTTCCAGCCGCTTACTAGCGCCTCAGGGGTGGTTGGTCTTTGGACAAGGCAGTCCCACTCGTGCATTGCGGCAGCAGCTAAAGTTGAGGCTATAACAGACTTACCTGAGGCCGGGTCCCCCAAAAGAAGAACGAACCCATGTCTCTGTACGGCCTCCACAGCTCGTCTGTGGGAATCTGTTGGTACGAAGGTCGCTAGATCTTGACCAAGTGAGGCAAGTAGGGCCTTCGCTTGATCGTGTCGTCGTTCATCGAGAATTGTTGAGAGGTCACCTAAACCATACACGCGAGGAACAAAGCGTCTAAGATTAGAATTACTTGAAATCGCTAAGCTAATGCGGCTACGCTCAAAAAGCATAAAATGCTGAACCCCAGCAGACTTGAGAGCCGTCTCTATTTTTCCGGCGGCGTCTCCCGAAACTGTTGCATTAGTCATCAGGATGTATGAATCACAGCGGCCGTCTTTGACTAGCTTTCTGGCTTTATCGATCTCTCCAGTGAGATGCGAAAGGGATATGGCAGCATCGTCCCTAGTCGTTGCCTTGCATTGCACGACCACATTTCCGCTTAGAGCGCTGGCAGGATCTCCATCTGGGTTCCACACACCCTCAAAAGCGCCATCGCGCCCACCATCGTTGGAGTCAGCGAAAGACTGAACCGTCTGGCCCAACTCTTCGCGCATCACAACCAGACATAGGTCCTGAAACGCTCGCCAGCCCAGCGTATGAAGGGCAAAATTTGGACTGGCCACCGCGATCGCAGCACCGTTTCGGACTGGCATATATTGGTACTTTCTCGTCTGGTAGCAAACGGATATTCACACCGCCCAAATCAGATAGTACCCAACACGGCGCGAGCAATGAATTTGCGGATGTTGACCGCCCAGTGGCGGCGGGTGATGTCCGGAATCACGACGTGCAGGCGTGAACCGTCCGGCAGCGACGCGTCAACAAACGGGGAGGAGAGATCCAGTCTGCGGCCTGAACTCTTGAGCATCCGTTCCACGAGGTCCCGCACCTGGTCCGCGGACAGGACCAGCGAGGTCAGCTCCGACCGCCCGTCGCGTGCCGCATAGATCTCAGCGGGTGAATTAATCCAGACTTCCTCCACCGTGGGGTCATCCAGCAACGGCTGGAGGGCTCCGAACCCGGCCACGGCATCAAGTACGCGCCGGCGGGCAGGCTCCAGCGCACCCAGCGGCGGCAGCGAGCCAAGGAGGGAACGCTCGTCGTAATCGGTCACCGCGTCCTCGACGAGGCGGCGGACCTCCGCGGGCTGGCTGGCGGGGTCAAGGCCCCGCAGCCGGATCAGCTCCCGGACCTCATCCTCCACAATTGCAACGGCGTCCACTAACGTTCCCCCGGACTAAAGCACGGACAGGACGGCTGTTTCCATCCCGGCCGTGAGACTGGTGCAGCCTGTTTGCGGCCACGGGGGTCAGATTAGGAGACTGACCGGGCAGATACGAGAGTGTTTTCGGAACTGTGGATAAGCAGGTAGTTCCTACTCGTTCCCGATCAGGGGCATTGTCCGTGCAGCAGCCCGCTCCTACTCTTGGACCAGCCCGAGGGGACTTTGGACACCGGAGAGAGGACGTATCACTGACATGCATGCCGTCGATATCCTGTTGCCCTACTACGGCGACGTAAAGCTCATGAAAGCAGCGGTGGACAGCGTGCTTGCGCAGACCCTTGGGGACTGGCGCCTGACAGTTCTGGATGACGCCTACCCGGACCCGGAGCCGCAGCGCTGGTTCGCGTCGCTGGAAGATCCGCGCGTCACCTATCTGCGCAACGAAACCAACCTCGGCGCCAATGGAAACTACCGGAAAGCCCTGGACATGGCCCGGGCCCCGATCGTCGTCATCATGGGGGCCGACGACGTTATGCTGCCGTCCTATCTGGAGCACGTTGTTGCCCTGCTGGAAAAGCATCCGGAAGCCTCAGTGGCGCAGCCGGGCGTGGAGATCATCAACGAAACAGGACACCGCGCCAAAACTCTTACCGACTCCGTGAAGTCCCTGACCGCCCCTTCCGGGCCGTATCCGGCATTGGTTGGCGGTGAGCGGATGGCTGCCAGCCTCCTCAGGGCCGGCTGGCATTATTTTCCAGCCATGGCCTGGCGGCGGGAGGCCATTGCCCGCTTTGGTTTCCGTCCCGAGTTTGATGTTGTCCAGGATCTGGCACTGCTGGTGGACATTGCCGCGGCCGGCGGATCCATCGTGGTGGACGACGCCGTTTCGTTCCAATACCGGCGCCACGCATCGTCTGACTCTTCAGTGCGGGCAGCAGACGGACGCCGCTTCGACGAAGAGCGCCGGTACTTTCGGGAACAAACCGACCGGTTCCGGGACCAGGGCTGGCCTCGTGCCGAACGGGCGGCCCGCCTCCACTGGACGTCAAGGCTCAATGCCCTGACGGTGCTTCTGGCTTCCCTGCGGCGTCCCTCGGTGCACACGGCACAGAACATGACCCGTCACATCGTCGGGTGACGAAAGCCGCCCGGCCGCGGGTCCGGGTTATTGGGCCGGGTAGCCGGGAGCCGCCGGAAGACGGAAATACTCCTCCAGCGTGCCGATACCTGATGCGTGAACGGCTTGGGCCAGGTCCACGCCCACGTAACGCAGGTGCCACGGCTCGTAGGCGTAGCCGGTCACGGCAGAGGACCCGGCCGGATACCGGACAATAAACCCGAACCGGTGGGCGTTTTCTGCTGCCCAGACTCCGGCCGGAGTGTCTGCAAAGCAGGCCTGCAAAGAACAGGCGCCGTCCGCGGCGGCTATGTCCACGGCCAGCCCGGTTTGGTGCTCGCTGTAGCCGGGCCGGGCTGAGATGGCATCTGCCTGTTCCTGCCCGTACTGCGAGGTGTACCCGCTGTACAGCGCCGACTGTGTCTCGAAGGGACGGTACCCGCTGATGGCCCGGACCGTCACGCCGTCGGCGGCAGCCGCCTCCTGCATGAGCTTCAGCGCTTCCGCCGTTTCAGCACGCAGAAGCTGTCCGTCGACACTCAGGAGGTCCTCAGGAGCATAATCTTCCGGGTTCAGCGGGCGTTCTTTGTTGACGACGACGGCGGTGTTCTCCGGGTTGTCGATGTCCAGGTCCGCTGTGGCCGGCGCGGCGGGACGCCACGAAATGGTGCCGCGCTGGAAGTTTTGCGAACAGATACCGTCGCTGCAGGCCGGGCCGGCGACCGGGTAACCCAGCGGCCCGTTCTCGAAGGAGTGTGCAGCCCAGGCGTCGCGGATGGCACCCCACGAGGGCTGGGCTCCCGTGGCCGGGGACCACACAATTCCGCCGTGTTCATAGCTGCGGTAACAACCGCCGTCGCGCAGTCCGCAGGTCTCTGCGCCCGCAGGCCTGCCGAGCCCGCTGTCCGTTCCGCCAAGCCGCTCATACTCCCGGTCAATGGCTGTTTCTGCCCGCTCGACGCCTGTTAGGGCTGCCGGAGAGGCGACGGCGGCAGTGGCTCCCCCCACAATCAGGGTCAGGGCACAGGCCGCCGCGGACAGGACCGGGAACCTCTGTCCTGTCCGGGCGGCCGCTGGTGTCTTAACCGTGGCGCGGCCCCTGCAGTCCGTCACCGTGGTGAGTCGCCGGTGAGCTTTCGTTCTCAGTCCCGCCCTGGCCGGACGGCGGAGACAGTGCTTCGACACGGGCGGTGAGCTTGTCCAGAGCCGCTCGGAGAATGGCTGCCTCTTCGGCCAGCGCTCTCGTTTCGTCCTCTACCACCGATATCTCCAGAGACAGGTGCAGGCACACGCCCAGGACCAGGAAGATCGCCAAAGTAAAGAGGAGGTTGGCAGGAATAGCGAACCCTGCCAGATCGGAGGCCCAGCCCAGGAGCTGCGGGAAGCCTGCCAGGACGATGATCAGCAGGCCGACAATGACCCACAGGACAGCGTACTTTTCCTTCAGCTTGCGCTGGCGCAGCAGCAGGACCACCCAGCAGACCACTGCCAGGGCAAGGATGAACGGTACGAGGGTGGTGGTCATTTCGCTGCGCTCCGGTCGGTTACCACGCTGGTCTTCTTGCGTGACATGGCAATGAGCAGGGCGAAGCCGCTGCGTGCCAGGTAGATGGCCGCCTTGGCCGGGTTGTGGCTGGGCTGCCCGCCCTGGCGTGGCCGCATTTCCACCGGCACCTGGGTTACGGTCAGTCCGGACCGGACGGCGACAACCAGTGAATCGATCGTGTCACCCAGGTACTCGGCCGGATAATGCTCACAGTACTGTTCAATGGCACGGGCGTTGCCGGCACGGAATCCGGACGTCACGTCGGTCAGGCGGGTTTTGGCGATCCTGGAGATGGACCACCCCAGGAAGGACATGGCCCACTTCCGCGGGCCGCGCACTTCGTAGCTGCCCTTGTCCGCAAACCGCGCTCCAATGGAGATGTCTGCGTGCTGCAGGCCGTCAACAACGCTGATCAGGTCTTTGGGATCATGCTGGCCGTCTGCATCTACCTGAATGACCCGCCCGTAACCGTGCCTCCTGGCATATTTGAAGCCGGCCCGCATGGCTCCGCCCACGCCAAGGTTGAACGGCAGGCGCAGCACGGTGGCACCGGCGGCTTCTGCTATGTCGGCTGTGCCGTCGGAGGACCCGTCATCAACGACGAGGACGTCGGCGTTGGGGACGGCACCCAGGACTTCCGTCACCGTGTTGCCGACGGACTCCGACTCGTTCCATGCCGGCATGATGACCAAAATGCGGTCTTCAACGGCCGGGGAAGTACGCCTGTCCGTGGCTGTCTCGTGATTATTCTGCCCGCTCAGTGGTTCCAACTCCTACATAGTGATGAAAGCGTGGTGCTTCCCCGCTGTGTTCCGGGAAAATAACGGCGTCCCCTACTAAAGTATCTCAGGGCGCTGCATCGTGCAGATCGATAACGTATCTCAGGGCGCTGTACCGTGCACATCGGGTGTCCCCGGAACCTGCCGCGTGCCACAGCCGGAACGTACCGGCAACCGGTCCCGCTCACCCGTAATGCCGGGATTCACCGCACCAAAGGCTAGAATTGGTCGCGGCCCTATGGCTCACCGTCTACGCCCCGGAGGCTCCCTACATGGACTGGCTTAGCGCCGCACCCGCCCTGATGATCGCCCTGCTCATCCTGATTATCCCCGGTTTTGCCGTCGGGCTGGTGCTTCGCATCCGGATCTTCGACGCGATTGCGCTGGCGCCCCTGATCACGGTGACCCTCATCAGCGTCTCGGCCATTGTAGCGTCCGTTATTGGCCTTCCATGGAACATCGGCGTGGTTGCTGCGGCCACCTTGGCCGCCCTCGTGATCGCTTTCCTGTTCCGGCTGGCAGAAGGCCGGCTGCGGACGAAGCCACTGCCCCGGAAGCAAACCCCGTTTTCCCGTGAGCTCCTGTATGCCGGCGGTGCCCTGATAGCCTTCCTGCTCATTGGCTGGCAGGTTGCCCGCGTCATTGGTGTGCCGGACAACTTCTCCCAGACCTTTGACAACAACTTCCATTTGAACGCAGTGCGCTATGTGCTGGAAACCGCCGACGCCTCCTCGCTGACCCTGAATTCGATGACTTCCGGTGATCAGCCTGCAACGTTCTACCCTGCTGCCTGGCACGGGCTGACTGCACTTGTCATCCAACTGTCGGGTGCACACCTCACGGTGGGAGTCAGCGCCGTGAGCATTGCCATAGCCGCTGCCGTCTGGCCGCTGAGCCTTCTCTTCGCAGTCCGTCAGCTCGTCCGGCTGGTTCCGGCTGCGGTTCTGGGTGCCGGGATCCTTGCCGGCAGCTTCGCGGCGTTCCCCCTTCTCCTGCTGGATTTCGGCGTCCTTTATCCCAACCTCCTGTCATTGGCGATGGTCCCGGCGGGTCTGGCGTTGGGTGCCATCGTGCTAAAGCAGGCCCCGGCAGCAGTCCTGGATGCCCCGCGCGCCTGGCTGCTGGCTGCGCTGACCCTTCCCGGCATTGCCGTGGCCCACCCCAACGGCATCATGACGCTGATCGCCCTGGCGCTGCCCGTCCTGATCTCCGCCTACGTTTTCCGTCTCCGGGACCTGGCGGCCTCCAAGGCCGCACCAGTCCGCTATGTTCTTCCGACCGTTCTGTTTGCCGCGGCCTGGGGCATCATTATCGTGTTGTGGAACCTTGTCCGTCCCGCTCCGGAGGATGCTTTCTGGGGCAATGTACAAACAGTTCCCCGCGCCGTAGGTGAGGCTCTCCTGCTCGGCCCCCTTGGCGCACCGGCTGCCTGGACTGCCAGCATCCTCGTGATCGTGGGTATCGTTGCCTGCTTCCGGCAGCCGCGCCTGCTGTGGGTTGCCGGCTCGCTTGCCGTTGCCGTTGCCCTCTTCGCGGTGTCATCCGGAACTCCCATCTCGGACACCCGCATGTTCCTGACCGGGGTTTGGTATAACGACTCCCAGCGGCTCGCTGCGGTCCTCCCGCTGGCCGCTGCTCCCCTGGCGGTACTGGGACTGAACTTTATTCTCAAGCCGCTGACTGCGTTCGCCGGAACTGCCATCGCCCGCAGCCGGATGAACGGCACCACCGCCGCGGCAGCATCCGTGGTCCTTACCGTGGTTCCGGCCCTGGTGCTTTTCCCCCTGACCCAGGGCAACAGCATGGACACGGCAGTTGCCAAGGCGCGCGTCAATTACATCCCCACCGACACTGCGTCCCTGCTGACCAATGATGAGCTGGAAATGATTGACAGGCTGGACGAGCTTACTCCCGATGACGCGGTCATCGCCGTCAATCCCTGGACGGGCGGAGCACTTGCGTATGCGCTTGGCGACCGCGAAACCACCCACAAGCACATCTTCTCCACCAGTACGCCGGAGCTGGACATTATCGATACCAGCCTCAGGGAGGCCGAAGATGCCCCGGGCGTCTGCGAAGCGGTTGAAGCAACCGGCGTGGGGTATGTTCTGGACTTCGGTGACCAGGAGGTCCACGGCGGTGACCACCCCTATCCCGGACTGGACGATCTGGAAACCGACGCAGACTTCAAGCTGATCAGCAGTGTCGGCGACGTCCGGCTCTACGAATTCATCGGGTGCTGACGCCGTCCCGGCAGCACTGAGCCGGCACCTGCGCAGAACGACGACGGCGGCCGTCCCCCTGGGGGCGGCCGCCGTTCTTTAATGTCTTTGGACTCGACGGGTCAGCTGCCGAACGCGTGCCGCAGCAGGATCGGCACAGCACGGGTGTTCCCCGAGCGGAGGGCACCGGGAACCAGGACCAGAGCATGCGCACGGGAGGTCAGGTGCAGCCCCGCGGCCCGCCGGGTGCGCGACCACCCCTTGTCTGCCGTCAAACGGGCAGCGAGAGAGAAGAAGCGGCGCTCCCCCTCGAACCGGCTGCCGTCCACCAGTTCCAGCGAAGACGCACTGGAGCTGTGGCGGCGGTAGCAGAACACTGTGTCCGGAAGCACCATCAGGTCTTCGCCGTCCAGGATCAGGTCCAGAATCAGGGCCAGGTCCTGGATGACCGAGAAGTCGTTGCGGAAGTCATGGGTCTGGATGGCGTCCCGGCGGAAGGCCAGAGACGGCCAGTAGAGCCAGTTTCCGTGCATCAGGCCTGCCATCAGGCGGTCTCCGTGGAGCGTGCGGACAGGCGGCGTCCTCGGACGAAGCACCTTTTGCTTCACGCTGTCCGCCAGCGTGACGGATCTGTTGCCGTGCTCATCCACCACTTGGACTCCCGGCTGGATGATCCCAACCCGGGGAGCCGCGCGGTGGGCGGCCATAACCGCCTCGACGTAGCCCGGAAGCATGAAATCGTCGCAGCCCATGATCACCACCCGCGGCTCGGTGGCCATCTGTGCACAGCGGCGGAAGTTCTCCGTAATGCCGCAGTTTTCCGGGTTGCGGATATACCGGATCCGCGGTTCCCCCGCCAGCCCGGCAAAGTAGTCATCAACGGCGAGGTCCGGATGAGCATCGTTGACAACGGTCAGGCGCCAATGGGGACTCGTCTGGCTGAGGACGCTTTCCACTGCAGTCCGCAAATAGCCAAGATCTCCCCAGAACGGAATGTAGATGCCCAGCACTTCCGGCTCGGCGGTCATGAATTTTCTCCCAGATTCCGTACGTAGCTCTCCAGGCGCTTGGACGCGGCCTCGGGCACGAACCCGGCCGCCTCTAGCTTGCCCAGGTCCAGGGTGGAGCGCAGCGGCCGCGGAGCCACGCCCTCCTTGCCCGCGAAGTACTCCGCGGTGGTCACACCCGTGACGTCGGTTCGGCTTCGTCCCGCAAGCTCGAAAACCTCGGCGGCGATCTCAGCCCAGGAAGCCTCGGGCCCGCTGTTCGTCAGGTTGTACGTACCGTACGGGGCACCGGACTCCAGCAGATACCGGATACCGGCGGCCAGGTCCCCGGTGAACGTCAGCCGGCCGATCTGGTCATTGACCACCGACGGCGAGATTCCCCGGGCGGCCAGCGAGGCCATGGTCTTCACGAAGTTGCTCCCGTCCCCGATCACCCAGGACGTGCGCACAATGTAGTGCGCCGGCACCGCTGAGACCGCCGCGTCACCGGCAGCCTTGGACTGCCCGTACACGCCCAGCGGAGAGAACGGCTCGTCCTCGCCGTGCAGCGGTACGGTGCCGTCAAAAACATAATCTGAGGACACCTGCACCAGCGTGATCCGGTGCTGGGCGGCAACCCGGGCCAGCCGGGCCGCTGCAGCCGCGTTAATCGCCCAGGCCGCAACCCGGCCCTCGGCTGTTTCAGCGGCGTCCACGGCCGTGTACGCGGCGGCGTTGATGACCGCCGAGTAGTTCTTCCAGTTCCGGGACGCGAAGGACTCGGGATCGGTGAGGTCAAAGTCGGTGCGGGCAGCGAACTCAACGTTCCCCGCGCCGTCGTACTCAGCGCGCAGGGCACGGCCCAGCTGACCGTCCGCCCCCAGGACCAGGATCTTCTTCGGCGGCATCGGCACCACATCGGCCAGCCGGGGATGGGCCCTGTCCTTGTCCGAGAGCTCCGCCTGCTCCAGCGGGATCGGCCACCGGATGGCCGCGGTCTCGTCCGCGAGGTTCAGGAACGTGTACTGGCCCTGGGCATCAGCGCTCCAGTGGTCGTTCACCAGGTACGTGTAGGCGGTGTTGTCTTCCAGGGTCTGGAAAGCGTTGCCCACCCCGCGGGGAATGAAGATCGCCGTGTCCGGGCCCATCTCCGCGGTGAAGACCGTGCCGAAGGACGGGCCTTCGCGCAGGTCCACCCAGGCGCCGAAAATCCGTCCGGTGGCCACGGAAATGTACTTGTCCCACGGTTCGGCGTGGATGCCGCGGGTCGTGCCGGCCAACTCATTGAAGGAAATATTGTTCTGCACCGGTCCGAAGTCCGGCAGCCCCAGCGCGGTCATCTTGGACCGCTGCCAGTTTTCCTTGAACCAGCCCCGGTTGTCCCCGTGGACGGGCAGGTCATAGAGCACAACCCCGGGAATGGGCGTGGAACGGGCGGCCAGGGGCTTGGAGAATTCGACGGTCATGGCGTTACTGGCCCTGGACCTTGTATTTGGCTTCGGTGGCATCCTTTTGCGGCCGCCACCAGTCCTCGTTGTCCCGGTACCAGGCAATGGTGTCGGCCAGTCCCTGCTCGAAGTTGGAGAACTGCGGCTCCCAGCCCAGCTCGGAACGCAGCTTGGCAGAATCAATGGCGTAGCGCAGGTCATGCCCTGGACGGTCAATGACCTGGTCATAGGCATCCGCCGGCTGGCCCATCTGCGTGAGGATCAGCTCCACGACGTCTTTGTTGTTCTTCTCCCCGTCAGCACCGATCAGGTAGGTCTGACCAATCTCACCCTTTTCGATGATGGTCAGCACCGCGGAGGAATGGTCATTGGCGTGGATCCAGTCCCGCACGTTCTCCCCGGCCCCGTAGAGCTTGGGCCGGACGCCGTCGATCACGTTGGTGATCTGGCGGGGAATGAACTTTTCCACGTGTTGGTACGGCCCGTAGTTGTTGGAGCAGTTGCTGATGGTGGCCTGCAGCCCGAAGGACCGCACCCAGGCACGCACCAACAGGTCCGAACCGGCCTTCGTGGAGGAATACGGGCTGGAAGGGTTGTACGGGGTGGCTTCGGTGAACCGTTCCGGGTCATCCAGTTCCAGGTCGCCGTAGACCTCGTCCGTGGAGATGTGGTGGAAGCGGGTGCCGTGCTTCCGGGCCGCTTCGATCAGCGTGTAGGTGCCGATGATGTTCGTGTCCAGGAACGGACGCGGGTCATGCAGCGAATTGTCATTGTGGGACTCCGCGGCATAATGCACCACAACGTCGGCCCCGCCCACCAGCCGGTCCACCAGGGCGGCATCGCAGATGTCCCCCACCACCAGGGTGAAACGGGCCGGGTCCAGGCCCTGCAGGGAGGCACGGTTGCCGGCATAGGTGAGCTTGTCCAGCACCGTAACCTGCGCATCGGTGTGCTCGAGGACGTAATGGACGAAGTTTGACCCAATAAAACCGGCACCGCCGGTCACCAGAAGTTTCTGCATAATTTAACCCTACCTGCCCGTCAGGGCACCGTTGTCCGGGGGTTTCCCCGCTGACAGCCCCGCGTTCAGGGGGCCGTGGTGCTGCGCTTGGTCCCGCCGGAGGCCGGTGACGCCGGCCCTGAGCGGACAATGACCCACAGGTGCACCGCGATGCCGCAGAGCGGACCTGCCGCGAGGCTGATGATGGTCCGGGTCTCGATGTCCAGCGGCAGCCAGAGCATGGCGAAGGACACCACGCAGGCGGTGACCCAGCCCAGCGAGTAGGCCCGGTGCCGGTTGGAGGCAATGGTCAGCGCGCCGGTCAGGGTGAGCAGCGCCAGGAATCCGGCGTCGAACGTTAGTGCAGCCAGCACCGCCGGCGACATTTCATAGTGTTCGCCAAAGAAGGCCACCATGAGCCAGGGGCCAAGAAGCCATGCCGCGGCGGCGCCCGCCACTGCCACTCCAGTCACCAGACCGAAAATGGGAGCCACTGCCTTCAGCCCCTCGGACCGCCGGGACATGAAGTGGGTGATGGCAACGCCCTGGTACGCCTGCAGAGGGATCATCAGGGGCGCACGAGTCAGCGACAGCGCCATGAGAAGGGCGGCAGATTCCAGATACACGGAATCCGTTGTGGTCAGGCGCAGCAGGACAGGAAAACCAACCACCAGTGATGCACTGGCCGCCGCGGCCATGCAGGCATGCCAGACAGTCCGCAGGTAGGGCCGAAGGCTTGCATCGGACCGCTGCAGAAAGGCCCTGCGGCTTTGGGAAGAGAAAAGCACAAACAGCAGCCAGGCTGCTGTGCCCGCGGCGGTTGCCCATGCCAGACCCGTTACCGTTGCGCCGATGAGGACCACCGCGACCAGGACGGCGAGACGAACCGCCGACTCGGAGGCAATCATTCGCGAGTACGTCCCCCAGCGTCCCAGCCCGCCGAACTGCCCCATCATCACCGCGTGACCGGAGTAGAAGACAGCAGTGACGCAAACCGCCGGAACAAGTGCCGGGGCGTAGCTGCCGAAGATCGGCGGCGCCCACAGAGGGGAAGCCGCAGCCAGGACAAGGCCTGTCCCCAGGCCCACTGCCAGAGCAACCGGGCCCATGCGCGGCCGGCGCCTCCCGTCAGACGCTTCCACGGACGCGGAACCGGAAGCCTCAAGGCTGCGTGCGGTCCTGGCGGCGCGGGTTGTCTCGACGGCGATGCCGCCCAGCACTCCAATGACCAGGAAGACCACAGACCAAAAGGTCAGGAAGGCGGCGTTGTCCTGTTTGTCCAGCGTGCGGGCCGCCACCACGATTACGACATAACCTACGGCTGCGGAAGCCAGCGAAGCTGCGCCCACTCCTGCGGCCGAAGCCTGACCCATACCCTTTTCAGCGGTTTCCGATTCAGAGGCTTTGACCGGTTTACCCAACTTGAACCTGATGTGCTTCTCACCTCGTTGTCAGCGGAACCTGCCATCCCGGGCGGGAGGGCGGCAACTATCCGGATGCCTCCGGGCGGGGATCAGCCACGGACTCGTAACTCCCCGGTCAACCTTACCGCCAGCATCACGCCGGAGGCACCGGACCGGGCGCCTCCACCACCCGCCGCCAGCCCCAAGCTCCCGCGGCTCAAAGGGCGCCGGGCAATTTTGCCGGTGCCGCGGGCTGGGAGAAGATGATTCCATGCGCGGAATAATACTGGCCGGCGGCACGGGATCCCGGCTGCACCCCATCACCCACGGCATCAGCAAGCAGCTTGTACCTGTCTACGACAAGCCCATGATCTATTACCCGCTCTCCACCCTTATCCTCAGCGGCATCCGCGACATCCTCATCATCACCACCCCGTACGATGCGGATCAGTTTGAGCGGCTGCTCGGAGACGGCAGCCAATTCGGGATCAGCATCACTTATGCCCAGCAGGCCTCCCCCGATGGTCTGGCCCAGGCTTTCATCCTTGGCGAAGAACACATCGGCGAAGAATCCGTGGCTCTGGTCCTCGGAGACAACATTTTCTACGGCCACGGCATGGGAACCCAGCTGCGCAGGTTCGAAAACGTGGACGGCGGAGCTATTTTCGGCTACTGGGTCCAGGACCCCAGCGCCTACGGTGTGGTGGAGTTCGACGCCGCCGGCAAGGCACTGTCCCTGGAAGAAAAGCCTGCACATCCCAAGAGCAACTACGCAGTCCCGGGCCTGTACTTCTACGACAATGATGTTGTGGAGATCGCCAAGTCCCTGAAGCCCTCCCCCCGCGGGGAACTGGAAATCACCGACGTCAACCGGGTCTATCTGGAACGCGGGAAGCTGAGTGTGGACATCCTTCCCCGCGGCACCGCCTGGCTGGATACCGGTACGTTCGATTCGCTCAATGACGCTTCCAACTTCATCCGCACAGTGGAGAGCCGGCAGGGTCTCAAAATTGGTTCCCCGGAGGAGGTTGCCTGGCGGCAGGGATTCCTCTCGGACGATGACCTGCGCAAACGGGCCGAACCGCTGGTAAAGAGCGGCTATGGAGACTACCTGCTTTCCCTGCTTCATTCGGGTCAGAACTAGGGCGCTTCCACAGGGCAGCAAAAAGGGCGGACCCGGCAGGTCCGCCCTTTGCTGTCTGGTTTCCCTAGCCCTGGCCGCGCAGGCGGGCGACGACGTCGATTACCGGTCCGTCCATGACCACCTGACCGTGTTCAAGCAGTACGCCGCGTTCACAGATCTTGGACACCAGGTCCAGGTCGTGGCTCACTACAACAAGGGTCTTGCCCTCATCGGCCAGCTCGCGGATCTTGGCAATGCACTTCTTCTGGAACGGTTCGTCTCCCACCGCGAGGATTTCATCGACGAGAAAAACCTCGGGGTCGGTGTGCACCGCCACGGAGAAGGCCAGCCGCAGATACATTCCCGAGGAGTAGAACTTCACTTCGGTATCAATGAACTGGCCAATTTCCGAAAACTCCACAATCGAGTCGAACTTCTCGTCGATCTCCTGCTCGGTCATCCCCAGGATGGCACCATTCAGGTACACATTGTCCCGGCCGCTGAGGTCATGGTGGAAACCCGCTCCCACCTCAATGAGCCCGGCTACCCGCCCCCTGGTTCCCACGGTTCCGCTGTCGGGGCGCATGACCCCGGAGATGTGCTTGAGCAGCGTCGACTTGCCGGATCCGTTCAGGCCCAGCAGCGCCACCGTCTCGCCCTGCTCTATATCCAGCGTTACGCCCTTGAGCGCGTGGAACTTCTCCGAGAGGTCGCCTTTGCGTCCTTTGACGAGCCAGACAAACGCTTCTTTCATGGAGCGGGTGTGCCGCAGCACGAACTGCTTGTTGATATTGCGAACTTCAATGGCATTTACCACGGTTTACAGCTCCTGCGCGAAACGGCCTTCAAGGCGACGGAAGACGAGCTGGCCGAGCAGCAGCACGGCTGCCGAAATAGCCAGTGCAACGGGGATCCACATGGACAGCAGATGCGGTGGAATTGCCTCCGCGCCGTCCGTGGTGGGAAGCCAGAACGCGTAGTGGAAAGTTTCCACGCCTACTGTGATGGGGTTCAGCTGGTAGATGTTGAAGTACGTCTCCCCCAGTTTGTCCCGGACCATGATCCAGGAATAAAGCACCGGAGAGGCCCAGGTGGCAATCATCAGCAGCATGTCCACGAGGTTCTCCGCATCGCGGAAGTAGACATTCACCGCCCCAAAGAGCAGGCCCAGGCCGGTGGCCAGCAGGGTCACGATGATGAATCCCGCTACGGCAGCTGCCAGCTGCAGGAGCGAGGGCCGCCAGCCGTTGAAAAGGCAGGCGACCACTAGGATGACAATCTGCGGCACAAAGTGCACGCCGGACACCCATACGGAGGCCATCGGGAACAGTTGCCGGGGAAGGTAGATCTTCTTGATCAGGCCTCCGTTGCCGACGATGGACCGGGACGCGTTGCCAAGGGCTTCGGTGAAGAAGTTGATCAGGACAATTCCGGAGAAGAGATAGATCGCATAGTTCGGCAGGCCGTTGGGGTTCCGGTCGCTTTGTTCCAGTCCGAGGAAGACTCCCAGGGCAATGTAGAAGACCACAAACTGGACGCCGGGCTTCACATAAGACCAGAGCAGACCCAGCACCGATC
This sequence comes from Arthrobacter sp. APC 3897, assembly GCF_030407495.1. Taxonomy (GTDB): domain Bacteria; phylum Actinomycetota; class Actinomycetes; order Actinomycetales; family Micrococcaceae; genus Arthrobacter_B. The sequence goes on from NZ_JASDDG010000004.1 coordinate 95,263, forward strand.
CCCGGTACCTGACCTTCAGTTCCTTCGAAACCAGCAATTTGAGCAGGAAGCGGGACCGAAAAATATCAGCCAGTCCCGCTCCCCGCCCCGGGGTTTCAAGCGCGCCGGTGGACAAGCTTATTTACTCTCTTCCGAGTGCTTTTCAAAGGTCGCTTTCCAGGCCTCCATGGACGTTATTTCCGGGAGCGCCTTGCGGTATTTCTGGCTCAGCTTGTGCCAGTCCCGCAGGATTTCCGCATTGAGGCGCGCGCCCTCGGCCAGCAGCGCCCGCAGCTTCTTCGGGTCGCGCTGGTACCAGGAGGCCGCAGTGCCGTCTGCGTTGGTGACCACTGCACTGTCGTACTGGGACATGCGCCACCACCGATTGTCAATGTGGGCAACCTGGGCCTGCGGCCGCTCCATGCTGGACTTCGCCACCGGCTTGGTCAGCTGCCGGACAATGGTCTTGGCTGCCCAGGGCACGAGCGTGACGTAGGACGGCGCCTTGAAGCCCTGTCCGTGGCGCGGCGGCTTGACCATGCCCGGACGGGGGAACGCTTCGGGGTCCGCTTTGAACTGTGCTTCGGAGTATTCCTTGCGCATCGCCTGGATGGCAGGAAGCCGGCTGGGCAGAATGTCGTGGAGCTGCTCCGGACCGGCGATCAGGTCCTTCAGCGCCATGACGCGCCCCTGCGCGGTGAAGTACTGCATGGAAATCAGGTGCTTGATATCGATGAAACTACCTTCACGCACCACCCGTCCGCCCCGCGGATAGGGGCTGTGCAGCAGGGCAGTGATGATGCGGTTCCGGCTGTGGAAGTACGCCTGCCAGTCCACGGCATCGTCTTTGTCAGCCCAGGTGATGTGCCAGACGGCGGCACCGGGCAGCGAGACGGTGTTGTAACCGGCAGCCTTGGCGCGGAGGCCGTACTCGGCGTCGTCCCATTTGATGAATACCGGCAGGGAAAGCCCGATGTTGCGGATAACCTCGGTGGGGATCATACACATCCACCAGCCGTTGTAGTCCACGTCCACCCGGCGGTGCATCCACGAGGTGGTGCGCAGGTTGGTGCGCGCGAAGTCGTGGCCGAGCACCTGCTCCTTGAAGGGATGGTCGGGCTGGAAACGGAAGACGTTCACCGTCTCGCCGAAGGTGTGCAGGACCGATCGGTTGTACAGGTCGAACATGTGCGCACCGACGATGGTGGGAGTTTTGCAGTGGTCAGCGAAGGTCAGCATCCGCGTGATGCTCTCCGGCTCCATGACGATGTCGTCGTCCAGGAGCAGAGCGTAGTCGCTGCCGTTCTCCACGGCTTCATACATGCCGCGGGCAAAGCCGCCGGAGCCGCCGAGGTTGCCCTGGTGGATCATCCGCAGCTTGCCGCCGAGCGCGGCTTCGGCTTCCGCGAAGCCCTCCGCATCAACCAGTTTCTTTGTTCCCTGGTCAACAATCAGCACCTCGGCAACGTTTTCCAGTGCCTCGGGGTTGTCCGCCAGAATCTTGAGGTTGTTCAGGCAGAACTCGTTTTTGTTCAGTGTGGTGATTTCCAGCGTGATGGAACCGGGTTTCTTCGCCTCGCCCGCGGCCATCCAGTTCGCCTCAATCAGGGCCATGGGCTCGGCGCCCGCCACCAGGTCAAACCAGTACCAGCCGCCGTCGCCGAAGGGCTTCAGCGTGAGGTCGAAGTCGGAGACCGTGTCACCGTCAACCCGCCGGGTCTCGACGTGCTGCAGGGAGCCGCGCGCATTGGACTTATAGACGCTGACGGCGCCGGCACCCTTGGTTTCCACGTGCAGGCGAACACTTTCGACGTCAGTCCAGCGGCGCCAGTAGCTGGCGGGGAAGGCGTTGAAATAGGTGCCGAAGGACAGCCGCTGCCCGGGCCGGGCAATGGTGCCCGTGCGGGAGAGGAAGTCCTCAACGTGCACTTCACCGCCGGTTGCAGCGGCCTCGGTGCTCTGCATCCTGGTGGACTTCATCATGGAGCCGTCCATGGTGTTGAACTGCGCACCCATGGCGGAGCCGCTGTCGACATACAGCAGTGCCGTGTCCATCTGGCTCTGGTCGGGGAAAATAATGCGCTGCAGCGTATGCCACTGCTCCGACTCCCCGGTGGTGACCTGCTTTTCTTCAGTCTTCAGCTGGCTCACGCGTCAACTCCTCCGCTTTCGAGCTTTGCCCCGCCGGTGAAGTGGGGTTTGATCTTATTGTCGTACATCGACAATGCCGATCCGATGGCCATGTGCATGTCCAGGTACTTGTACGTGCCCAGGCGTCCGCCGAAGAGCACTTCCTTCTCACCCTTGGCGAGGTCGCGGTAGGCCAGGAGCTTGGCCCGGTCTTCGGCCGTGTTGACGGGGTAGTACGGCTCGTCGCCCTTTTCGGCGAAACGGGAGAACTCCCGCATGATGACCGTGGCATCCTTGGTGTAGTCCCGCTCGGGGTGGAAATGGCGGAACTCATGGATGCGGGTGTACGGGACGTCCTCGTCCGGGTAGTTCATGACCGAGGTTCCCTGGAAATCCTCCATCGGCAGGACCTCTTCTTCGAGGTCGATGGTCCGCCAGGAGAGGTCGCCCTCGGCGTAGTCGAAGTAGCGGTCCACTGCGCCGGTATAGACAACGGGAACCTGGCCGCGGGTGGCGTCGCGGGAGAACTCGTGGCCGTCATCGAAGAAGTCCGTCTTCAGATGCACCTGAATGTTGGGATGGTCTGCCATCCGCTCGATCCAGGCGGTGTAGCCGTCAACCGGCAGGCCCTCGTACTTGTCGTTGAAGTACCGGTTGTCATAGTTGTACCGCACGGGCAGGCGGCTGATGATCTCAGCCGGCAGGTCCTTGGGATCCGTCTGCCACTGCTTGCCGGTGTAATGCTTGATGAATGCCTCGTAGAGCGGGCGGCCGATCAGGGAAATACCCTTGTCATTCAGGTTGGCCGGATCAGTTCCGGCAAGTTCGCCGGCCTGCTCCTGGATCAGGGCCTTCGCCTCGGCGGGCCCCATGGAGGAACGGAAGAACTGGTTGATCGTGCCCAGGTTGATGGGCATGGAGTACACCTCGCCCTTGTGGCTGGTGTAGACCTTATGAACGTAGTTCGTGAACTCAGTGAACCGGTTGACGTATTCCCACACGCGCTCATTGGAGGTGTGGAAGAGGTGCGCCCCGTAGCGGTGCACCTCGATGCCCGTCTGCGCTTCCTTTTCACTGTAGGCGTTGCCGCCAATGTGGTGGCGGCGGTCCAGGACAGCGACCTTCAGGCCCAGTTCCTTTGCAGCACGCTCGGCTACGGTCAGACCGAAAAATCCCGACCCGACGACGACGAGGTCAACGTTCACTTGTTTCTCCTGTTTGTTTCGGTACGGCCCATGCGTGCACGCACCCGACGGTCTAGGTTATCCGAGAATCGCTGCACCGGCACTTTTGGCAACACGGCCTGCCGGCTACCAGTTCACGGCTGCGTGGAACCGCTGCTCAAATTGTTCGAGCATGGAAGACGTATAAGTGGTCGTCAAATGGTTGTCGTCCATGTAGACATAAACGTTGCCCACCACAGGCCCACAGGTACCGTTCGGGCAGATCACATCCGTCATGTCCATGAGTTCCACGCCAGGCACCGCCGCAAAGAAGGATGCGATGTCGCGGGGGTCGGAAAGCTTTTCGCTTACATCCGCGGTGCATGCTTCCGAGTCCAATCCGTTGGCCTCGGCGCAGCTGATCATATTGAAGGCATACCGCGGATTGTCCCGGACACCCACGACCGTGATTCCCGCCTGCTGCAGGGCAGCTGACGCCTCCGGAAGCCCGTCGACGGGTGTATCAAGCGCGTTGACCGGGTGAGCAGCCGTCGCCACAGTGAAAACGGCGTCGGGTTTCAGTTCCAGGGCGTACTCGAGCGCCGCAGCGTTGAAGTCGTTGCATCCTGCGCCCCTGCTTTCAGAGCTCGCCCCGAAGGAACAAGCACCCAGCAGCAGTGAAACCACTTGGTAGTTGTGCTCCTCGGCCATAGGCTCCAGCACGCCCAGCCACTGTTCCGCATGGGAATCGCCAATTACCAGAATGGTTTTTTCCGGGGCAGCCGGTGGAACCGAGGCATTGCAGGATTCCATCAGTACGGGGTCGGAGGGCTGGATTTCGAGGTCCGAGCAATCTGTTTCCAGGACACCCCATTCCTTGGAAAGGGCGCTGAGCAGGGGAATCGGCTGTGCATCCGGGTCGCTGAGATCCGTGAAATCCGCCAGCAGCGCACGCGCACCCGGGTTGTCCCTGACCGCTTCGGCCTCCAGCTTCTCGGCCTGGACCTTCAAGCCGTACTGCCAGCCTGCTACCGGGGCCGCCACCAGGGCGACGCACAAACCAATCACGACAGCGGCCCGCGCCGAGTTGCGGTTCACCCAGGCTGAAGAACGAAGCGGGCGTTCGACGAGCCTGGTGGTCAGGTAGGCCAGGATAAGGGACAGACCGATGATCGCCGTTCCGCCAACCGGGCCTACTTCCTGGCGGTCCCGCCAGATCAGGTAGATCACCAGCACGGGCCAGTGCCACAGGTATAAGGCGTAGGACATGTCGCCAAGACGCATCAGCGGCTTCCAGGACAGGAACCGGTCCGCGCCAATGCGGCTGCCGGTCTGCCCGGCGACGATCACGAGCGAAGCCGCCAGCAGCGGCATCAACGCAACATAGCCGGGGAACTGGCCCTGGACGTCCAGCAGGAAGCCGACGCTCAGCATCGTTGCCAGCCCCAGCCATCCGGCGACAACACGAAGGCCCCGGGGCAGTTTCAGGTACGGCAGGGCCAGGGCGAGCAGCGTTCCGAACGCGAATTCCCACAGCCGGGTGCGGGTGTCGAAGTAGGCATGCGCCTGGTTCCCGTAGGTTTCCACAATCGAGAAGCTCAGTGACGCGAGAAAGACAACACCGAAAATCCACAGCACCACGGCACGGAAACGGAGCCGGAAGGCTTTGGCCAATAGTGCCGCACCTGCGAGCAGCAGCGGCCAGAGGATGAAAACCTGGCCCTGAATGGACAGTGACCAGAAATGCTGCAGCGGGCTCGCCGTGCTGTGGTCCGCGGCATAGTAGTCCACGGATTCTGCTGCCAGCAGCCAGTTCTGGAAGTAGAGCAGCGACGCCCAGCTCTGGGACAGAATTTCGGTCCATCTGCTTTGCGGAACAAACAGCGCCGTTGCGGTCAGTGTTCCGAGCAGCACCACCACCACGGGAGGCAGCAGCCGCTTGAACTGGTGCAGCCAGTACTTTCCCAGCTGGAAGGCCCGCCCGCCCTCCGCCTTGCGGATAAAGGAGAGGGTCAGCAGGAAGGCGGAGATCAGGAGGAAGACATCCACGCCGCCGGAGACACGCCCAAACCAAATGTGGTAGGTGACGACCATCAGCACGGCGAGGGCCCTGAGTCCCTGCACCTCGGGGCGGAAGGTGGATTTGACTGCCGACGGAGTTCGGGTGTCAGGGGAGACCGGCGGTGTTTCCGTTTCTAGCCTAGACACGTAGTCCTCTCGTCAGTAAAGGCATTCATTCCAGCCATAGACCTTACCCGCTAAGCCTGGCGGCCCTGAGCATGGACTTCGGGTGCGGGACCGTCCGCAGTCCACGCCATTTTTATTTTAAGTGGCTTGCCGGCCCGGTTCCGGCGACCAACACGCGAGTATTCACATCATCAGGGACTGTGGCAGGCTCTCCGCGGAGCACCTGCGCGTGTGTCCAACTAGACAGCCGGACCTGCTTCTTTGATGCTGCCGGCGCTCCTCCTAGAAGGCCTTCGGCTCGCCCGAGACCCGGCTGGTGTGATCGAGCACCGGGCGGGTGAAGAGCAGCAGCAGCACAACGGCTGCCGGCAGCAGCAGGAGCAGGCCCGTCAGGACTACTCCGCCCTGAAGAGTGGGAACCGCAAGGACTATCGCGAACAACTGGAAAACCAGTGCTCCGGCACGGGTCCAGCGGAAGCCGCGGAAGAAGAAATGGCCGAGGACCAGCAGCCACACCCCGGCGGCCGCCAGGACGACTGCCGTGAACACGGCTCCGCCCAGGGACGTCGCTGCCGTGGTGAAGAGGTTGTAGACAAACCAGCCTGCCAGCGCCAGGAGGGCCGCTGCTTCAAGGACGAGGACTGCGGAAATGACAATGACTGCCGCCGGAACGGACGCCGGGTGACCGGCCGGGGGCTGTGGTTCTTGGGGTCTTGACACATTGGCACCCTACCGGACATAGTCGGAGAGCGTCCGGCCCATGGGCCCGGATAGCGGATGCTGTGACGCATCCCTCACGCCTTTGGCCAGATTGAGGGCAGGTTAACCCTTGTTTGAGTTTCCGTAACGTGGAATCCTAGTAGCTGGGGAAATCAGGGGCCGGAGCCGGCCCCTTTCGTTTGGAGTTGCTCGTGAATGTTTTCACAAACACGTGGGAGTCAACTATTTAGAGGAGATTGTGATTAACATGGATTGGCGGAGCCGCGCAGCGTGTCTGGACAAAGATCCGGAGCTGTTCTTCCCTGTGGGCAACACCGGCCCGGCTCTTCTTCAGATCGAAGAAGCCAAGAGTGTGTGCCGGCGGTGCCCGGTGATGGACACCTGCCTCCAGTGGGCCATCGAAACCGGTCAGGACGCTGGCGTCTGGGGCGGCATGAGCGAAGACGAACGCCGCGCACTGAAGCGTCGTGCCGCACGAGCACGCCGCGCTTCGTAATTCAGCACGGACGTTTGCCGGTCCCGCAGGACCGGAATTGTCCAAAAGACTTCAGAACGGCCGCTGCCTGAGCAGCGGCCGTTCTTGTTTTCCTCTGGCGTTCCCCCGTCCCGGCACGGATCGCCGGGGCTTCAGCTCCTGCGCGATTCGTTGTCCAGTCCCATTTCAATCCGGACCTCGGTTCCCCCGCCCGGACGGGCAGACCATTCAATGGTGCCGTCCAGTTCACTCTGCACAAGGGTGCGCACAATCTGCAGTCCCAGCCCTTCCCGCCGCGGCTCCGGAGGCAGCCCGGCGCCGTCGTCGGCCACTGTAACCGTGAGGATTTCCTCGGCATAGGCGCCCCGCTGCCGGGCGGCACTAAGCCATACCGTCCCCTTGCGGTCCGACAGACCGTGTTCGACGGCGTTCGTCACCAGTTCATTGATGACCAGGGCCAGCGGGGTGGCAAAATCGCTGGGCAGTTCTCCGAAAGAGCCTTCCTTCTCGGTGCTCACCTGCTGCGTGGGCGAAGCGACCTCCGCGGCAAGCCGGAACTGGCGGTCGATCAGCTCATCAAAGTTCACGTTCTGGGTCAGGCCCTGGGACAGCGTTTCATGCACCAGCGCAATCGTGGCGACCCGGCGCATGGCCTGCGCCAGCCCCTGCTTGCCTTCTTCGCTCTCCATCCGCCGCGACTGCATCCGCAGCAGGGCTGCCACGGTTTGCAGGTTGTTCTTTACCCGGTGGTGGATTTCACGGATAGTGGCGTCCTTGGACACCAGTTCCATTTCCCGGCGGCGCAGTTCGGAGACATCTCGGCACAGGACCAGGGCCCCGAAGCGCTCCTTCTCGTCGCGCAGCGGGATCGCCCGCAGGGAGAGGCTTACTCCGCGGGACTCAATCTCGGTGCGCCACGGCATCCGGCCGGTCACCACCAGCGGCAGGGTCTCGTCCACCATCCGGCGGTCCTTGAGCAGCGCCGTCGTAATCTCCGCGAGGGCGCGCCCCTCCAGGCTCTCCATCTCCCCCAGCCGGCGGAAGGCGGAGACGCCGTTGGGCGAGGCATACTGCACAACGCCGTCAGCATCCATGCGGATGAGCCCGTCCCCCACCCGCGGAGCTCCGCGGCGGGAACCGGTGGGTGTGGCAAAGTCCGGCCAGAGGCCCAGGGTGCCCATCCGCAGCAGGTCGTAGGCGCACTGCCGGTAGGTCAGCTCCAGCCGTGACGGCATCCGCGAAGACGAAAGATCCATGTGGCTGGTGACCACGGCAAGCGTCCGCCCGTTGCGGACAAAGGGGATGGCTTCCACCCGCATGGCCGTTTCAGCAGTCCAGTTGGTTTCGGGTGAACGCTCAATGACTTGGCTGGTCCAGGCCCTGTCGACCAGCGGCTGCAGGTCGGCACGGATCCGCTCCCCGACGAAGTCACTGTGGAAAACAGTGTGCGACGTCGAGGGGCGGGCGTGTGCCAGCGCCACGTAGCTTCCGTCCGGAACCGGAAACCAGAGCGCCAGGTCAGAGAAGGCCAGGTCGGCGACCAGCTGCCAGTCGCCGACCAAGAGGTGCAGCCATTCCGCGTCTCCCGGTCCAAAATCGGCGTGATCCTTGATGGGGTCGGTGAATATGGCCACAGTCTCGTCTTCTTTTCGTTTCTAGCGTCGAACGATGGAGCGCAGCAGACGCAGGGCAACCGAGAGGGATGCCATGTCTTCGTGCTCCAGCTTGTTCACATCTTCGAACATGACACGGGCGCGTTCCAAATTGTCGGCATTCTGCTCTTCCCACAATTCCACCCGCTTCAGCGGGTCATCCCCCGCCTGGCCGGCTGTTGCCGTCAACGCAGCCACCGTCATGTCAGCCACCGTCGAGTACAGGTCATCCCGCAGCGCAGCGCGGGCCAGAGCCTGCCAGCGGTCACCGCGCGGCAGCTTGGTGATCCGTTCCAGCAGGTCATCCACGCCGAAGCGCTCATAGAGGGCGAAGTACACGCCCGCGACGTTGGCGGCCGGTTCGTCCACCCGGTTGGCAGCCAGCAGCGCGATGTCCAGCAGGCCGAAGCTTTCGAACAGCTCAGCCCAGTACGTACCCAGATCCTCGGGGAGCTCCCACTGGCGGGACCGGTCGAGGGCGCTCCGGAAGCGCTCCAGGTCCTCTCCCTGCAGGTACTCGAGCAGGTCCGCCCGAAGCGGGGTCATGACGGGTTTGAACGCTTCGATGTCCTCATCGATGGAGCTTCCGCGTCCCACATGGTTGATGAACCAGCGCACGGCACGGTCCAGCAGCCTGCGCATGTCCAGATGGATGGTGGTCCAGTTCTCCGTGGGGAAGCTGGCCGGCAGATGGTTCAGCTCCTCCACGACGCCGTCGATCTCGTAGATTTCCCGCAGCGCGGTGAAGGCCCGGGCCACCATGGATTCGGTGGCCGAGGTTTCTTCAATGACCCGGAACGCAAACGTGATGCCGCCGATATTGATGATGTCGTTGGCCACCACGGTGGAGATAATTTCCCGGCGCAGCGGGTGGGTGTCCAGCTGATCCTCGAACCGCTCCACGAGCTGCTTCGGGAAGTACCGGCGCAGCGTGCCGCTGAAGTAAGGGTCATCGGCCAGGTCCGAGTTGGTCAGTGCCTTGGTCAGCTCGATTTTGGCGTAGGCAGCCAGCACCGACAGCTCGGGCGAGGTGAGCCCCTCGCCTGCAGCCACCCGGGCGTGCAGCTCTTCATTGGAGGGCAGGGCTTCGAGCTCGCGGTTCAGGTCCGCATGCTTTTCGAGCCAGTCCATCAGCCGCTCGAAGCTCGGGCTCCATTCAACGACATGGCGGCGGTCGTTGAGCAGGAGCATGTTCTGGTCCTTGTTGTCCTGCAGAACCAGGCGCCCCACTTCATCCGTCATGGAATGCAGGAACTCGGCTCGCTCTTCCGGGTCCAGCCGGCCGGCAGCCACCATCCGGTCCACAAAGATCTTGATGTTGACTTCGTGGTCGGAGCAGTCGACGCCGGCGGAGTTGTCGATCGCATCAGTGTTGAGAATGACTCCGGCACGGGCGGCTTCAATGCGGCCGCGCTGGGTCATCCCCAGGTTTCCGCCTTCACCAACCACCTTTACCCGCAGGTCGCAGCCGTCCACACGGATCGCGTCGTTCGCCTTGTCCCCCACCTCGGTGTTGGTCTCCGTGGAGGCCTTCACATAGGTGCCGATACCGCCGTTGTACAGCAGGTCCACGGGCGCCTTGAGAATCGCGCGGAGCAGGTCCGGCGGGCTCATTTTGGTGACGTGGTCATCCAGGCCCAGCACCTTGCGGATCTGGGGACTCAGCGGAATGCTCTTGGACTGGCGCGGGAAGACTCCCCCGCCCTCGCTGATCAGCGACGCGTCGTAATCCGCCCAGGAGGAACGCGGAAGCTCAAAGAGCCGCCGGCGTTCCGCATGGGATGCCGCCGGATCCGGGTTCGGATCCAGGAAGATGTGCCGGTGGTCGAAGGCCGCCACCAGTTTGGTCTGGTCCGACAGGAGCATGCCGTTGCCGAAGACGTCGCCGCTCATGTCCCCCACGCCGACGGCGGTGAAGGGCTCGGTCTGCGTGTCCACACCCAGCTCACTGAAGTGCCGCTTGACGGATTCCCAGGCACCGCGGGCAGTGATGCCCATGGCCTTGTGGTCGTAGCCAACGGAGCCGCCCGAGGCGAAGGCGTCGCCGAGCCAGAAACCGTATTCGGCCGACAGGGCATTGGCGATGTCGGAGAAGGAAGCAGTGCCCTTGTCCGCTGCCACCACGAGGTAGCTGTCATCGCCGTCGTGGCGCACCACGCGCTGCGGCGGGACCACGCGTTCTTCGCCGTCTTCGGACAGCACCAGGTTGTCGGTAATGTCCAGCAGTGCGCGGATGAAGGTGCGGTAGCTTTCCTTGCCCTCTTCCATCCAGGCCGCGCGGTCCGCTGCCGGATCCGGCAGCTGCTTGGCGTAGAACCCGCCCTTGGCGCCGGTGGGAACGATCACCGCGTTCTTTACTGTCTGTGCCTTGACCAGACCAAGGATTTCGGTGCGGAAGTCTTCGCGCCGGTCCGACCAGCGCAGCCCGCCGCGGGCCACTTCGCCGAAGCGCAGATGCACGCCTTCGACCCGCGGGGAGTAAACCCACACTTCGTACTTGGGCCGCGGGAACGGAGCGCCTTCAATGGCGGCCGTGTTCAGCTTGAAACTGACGTACGGCTTGTCCTGGTAGAAGTTGGTGCGCAGGGTCGAGTTGATCAGGTTCGCTATGGTGCGCAGGACGCGGTCTGCGTCCAGCGTGGGCACCTGCTCCAGGCCCGAGTCCAGCGCGGCACGGGCCGATTCCTCGGCGGCAGGGCGCTCTTCCCCGGACAGGTCCGGATCAAACCTGGCCTCAAACAGGGCCACCAGCGCCCGGGCCACGTCCGGATTTCGGCGCAGCGTGCCCGCAACGAAACCGTAGGAATTGGTGTTGCCCAGCTGGCGCATGTACTTGGCGTAGCTGCGCAGGATGACTACCTGGCGCCAGGAGAGTCCCTGTTCGAGAATGAGCCGGTCGAAGTAATCGGACTCGCTTGCTCCCGACATGCCGGCGCGGAAGGCCTCGGCCAGCAGCGAACCGGTCTTCACCGGATCCATCCCTGCCGGGTACTTCAGTCCCAGGTCGTACAGGAACACTGTGGTGCCGTCTCCCCGGCGGATTTCGTAGGGGCGTTCGTCCAGCACTTCCAGTCCCAGGTTGTGCAGGGTGGGCAGCAGCTGCGTCAGGGAGCGCGGCTCGAGAAGGTACAGCTTCAGCCGTGCGTCTTCATCACCGGTAACACCGGTGCGCTCCGGGACATAGACAAACAGTTCGGGGGCGGAGTCAGGGGCTGCCAGCCGCGCCTCAAAGCGTGCAATGTCTTCCAGGGCGTCTTCGACTTCATAACCCACCCGGTAATTCTCGGGGAAGGCTTCAACCCACAGGCCTGCCAGCCTTTCGGCATCGCTGCCGTACTCTGCCCGGACAACTTCGCTGATCCCTTCGCTCCAGGAACGCGCAGCCTTAACCAGCCGCTGCTCCAGGGCAGCCGGGTCCAGATCCTTCATCTCGACGCCGCGCGGCAGGCGGATACGGAAGAAGAGGCGGGCCAGGGCGGACTCGGTCAGCCTCGCTTCGAAATCGATGGATTCGGCATTGAAGCTTGAACGCAGTTCATCCTGGATGCGCAGGCGGACCGAGGTGTTGTACCGGTCCCGCGGCAGGAAGACCAGCGCGGACATGAACCGGCCGTAGACATCGGGGCGGAGGAACAGGCGGGTACGGCGTCGTTCCTGCAGCCGCAGGATGCTCCGGGCAGTCTCCAGCAGTGTTTCCACATCAATCTGGAAAAGCTCGTCCCGCGGATAGGTCTCCAGGATGGACAGCAGGTCTTTTCCTGAATGCGAATCCGCGGGAAAGCCTGCCCGGCGCATGACTTCACGGACCTTGTCCCGAACGATCGGCACGTTGCGCACCGAACCGGTATAGGCGCCGGTGGAGAAAAGCCCAATGAACCTGCGCTCACCGTTGACGTTCCCCTGCGCGTCGAATCGCTTGACGCCGATGTAGTCCAGATAAGCGGCACGGTGAACGGTGGAACGCGAATTGGCTTTGGTAATCACCAGCGCACGCTTCTCGCGTGCCTTGGCCCGGCCGGCGCTGGTCAGGTGCTGGACACGGCGGGCACCCGAGGCGCGGCTCAGCAGCCCCAGGCCTTTGTCCTCGCTGACCTGCAGCAGATCTTCGCCGTTTTCGGTGATGAGGTCATATTCCCGGTAGCCGAGGAAGGTGAAGTTTCCGTTGTCCAGCCAGGAAAGAAGCTCACGGGCCTGCTGGATATCGGGAATGCTGCCTGCGTTGCCGGCAGCTTCCAGGGAACGGGAAACTTCATGGACCTTCGCTCGCATTGCCGGCCAATCGGTGACAGCCAGCCGTACATCCTCGAGGACCTTACGCAGCCCCTCGACCAGCTCGGTGCGCTGGGCTTCGTCGCCCACGCGTCCAATTTCGACGGCAATCCATGACTCCACCCGGGTGGTCTCGTCCTGGCTGCCCAGCAGGCTGGAAAGATTGGGCAGGGCTGCGGTGTCTCCGCTGGAGACACCGGCCGCGGAAGGAACGCGGTGGACTGACTGCAGTTCGCCGGTCCCGCGGTCGCGGCTGGCCAGGAACGTCGGGTGCACCACCAGCCGGATCGCAGCATTGCGGCGCACCACTTCGGCGGTCACCGAATCCACCAGGAACGGCATGTCATCAGTAACGATCAGGATGATGCTGGCATCATCCTGATCGAACATCTCCACGGATGCCTGGCCTTCCGGCCGAACAGCGCCCAGCGCTCTGTGGCGCCGGGCCCTTTCCTGCAGTGCCGACGGCGGATATCCGGCTGCGTCTTCCCCCGCCAGATGTTCGTAGTAGTTCCCTATGAATTCATCCAGGGAATCGTCGGTACCTGGTAGATCCGGAATACGGGATCCAGACGACATGTAATACGCCTCCGTTATAGCCTTCTTTGCAACCCGCTTCTTTGCGGATGGCCTTACCCGAGCCTATCCCGCAAGAATGAAAAGGTCACTTTGCAGCTGCTGCCGCCCGGCCGGCACGCCGCCTGGTGGAGACCCGCACATTCGCGAGCGCTGCTATCGCGTGTCGCAGCGGCGATGAGGGCGCCGTTTCCAGCAGCGCCGACCCCGCCAGCAGCGCCGCATCAACCGCGGCGAACTCTGCCGGAAGGAAAGCGGTCACGGGGTTTCCCGGGCCGAAGCGTTCCCACGCATCCCGCAGCTGCCGCTCGGGGGAACGCCCCACGGATGAGGCGCGAACCTTGTTCAGCACAACTTTCGGCGCCGAGCCTGGTACAGCGGATTCCAATTCGGTGAGGGCCCGGACGAGCCGGGGCACCCCCACTGAATCCGCTGAGCCGACGGCAAAGATGGTGTCCGCCAGTTCAAGTGCCCGCAGCGTGGCACCGTTTCTCCGCGGGGCCATGGTGTCGAAGCTGAGCTCTTCATCCGTCTCCAGACTGAACCCGCAGTCAATGACGATCAGTTCCATGGCCTTCCGTGCCTGCTCCACCACCAGGCCCAGTGCCGTGGGACGCAGCTCGATCCATCGGTCCGAGCGGGTGATGCCCGTCAACACCAGCAGCCGCTCCCCCTTCAGCGACACGCTGAGGGTGCTGCGGATCAGGGAGTCTGCGTCCAGCAGTCCCTGATCCGCCAAACGGCAGGCCTGGGCCACTCCTGCTGATTCATCAAGGAGTCCCAGATGCGCGGCAACGGAGGAACCGTAGGTATCAGCATCAATCAGGAGAACGGTTTTGCCTGCAGCCGCGGCCTCGGCTGCCAGGTTGACGGCGAGCGTGGTCCTGCCCGGCGCTCCCGCCGGTCCCCAGACTGCCACCACCGAACCGTCCACGCGGCTGCCGCCGGCCCCGGTTTCCTGTGCCTGCTCCGAGTTGTCCCCGTCCGCCCGCTGTCCCGGAGCCCGTCCCGCCGCCCCCGGGAAACCGTGCCCGCTGTGGGCCCCCGCTGCCCAGGTATCCAGGGCTGCCGCCGGATCTGCCGGATAGGCCGGGCCGTCTCCGGCCTTCAGGCCTTCCACTGCAGCCGCGACGAGGTCGGAGAGCGCTTCAGGGGCCGATCCCCGGGGCGCATGGACAATGTTCAGTGCGTCAAGGCGGCGAAGAGCTCCTTCCTCATCCGCAAGCACCAGCAGCGCCACGCCCGATGCCGCCAGCCGCTCTGCCAGGGCCGCGGTGACTTCCCCGGCGTCGTCGGACACAATGGCTGCCCGTGCTATCCCGCTCTGGCACGCCGCAATCAGCTCGGGCAGCTCAGCACAGCGGCGCACAACGGTGACCGGACCGTGCAGCCGTTCCAGATCCTGCACGAGGTTCCCCACACCGCTGCCCACCGTGACGACAGGAATACTCATGACCCGGCCGCCGGGTTGAGGACCACCGAAATCCGGGCACCGTTGGACTGGGCGCTGAGCAGCGACGGGAGATCGTCATCCCCGACCAGAATCAGTATCTGCGTGGCGCGGTTTGCCCCCAGCACGGATTCATCAATGCTGATCTCAGAGATTTCGGCTGCCGTCAGAATCTGCTGAGGCTCTTTGAATCCGTTGCGTTCATCCGGCAGGGACACCCACACGTCAACCCTGGACCCGGCTTCGGTTCCGGCCGGCAGCGGGTCATCAACGCGAAGACCAACCGGCTTCCGGTCCAGTTCATCCGCTTTGCCCAGATCAGCCCGGGACAGCAGCTCACCCTTCCTCAGCAGGGACGAAGCCACCATGTTGTCCGGAATGCCCTCGGCCGCCGGAAGATAAGCCCCTGAAACCTCCCCGAGGCGAACCGGCACCACCGCGAAGTCCTCAGCGGTGACCCGGGTTCCCAGCGGGATGGCGTCCTCGACGGCGAACACGTCGGTGGTTTCGTCCGCCGCACCGACCAGCCCGACAACACCTGCCGTTGAGGCAAGGACCAACAGTATCCCCAGAAGCAGCCGGGGATCTTTCCATGACGGTTTTTTCAGGCGCGGCGCGGACGCCTGCGTGTTTGCTGCGAGACTCATTCTTCCCCCTGGTGGCACCGGAATCCGGGCCGCAAAAGCTCCGGATTGGCAATCGGTGTCATTGTTAACCACAAATCTGCGGAAGAACACGGTGTTTGCGGGAAATGTTCAAAGTGTGGATAACCCGCCCATCCCGATACCGGAGATGGGAGACTAATGGCAGCGTTCTGAAAAAGGAACATGCGCCCGAGGAATACAGAGAAACACAGAGGTAGAAACGTGGATGAAAAGAGGTTCCTGACACTGGCTGATGTCGGTGAGGTGCTGAACATATCCTCGTCACAGACGTACGCCCTGGTGCGTTCCGGAGAGCTGCCGGCCATCCAAATTGGAGGACGGGGCCAGTGGCGGGTGGAATCGCGCGTGCTCGAAGAGTTCATTGCCGATGCATACCGCCGTTCGGCCTCCGCCATTCGCGAGGACGCGTCCCAGGTCCACGCTGCCAAGCAGTAACCCGCCTGGCCCCGCCGCCTGCGGCCGGCTACAGCAGTGACGAGACCACGGCAACCGATTGCAGGGCAAGAACGTAAACGCCCCGCACGTTTTCCGGCCTGCGCGCTTCTCCGCGGGGTATGAGCGACAGCTCAAAGAAGTCCTTGCCGACCCGATCAACGCTGCCTTCCAGGGCTGCGGCCGGCTGCTGTCCAGCGGGATAAACCCGTACCGACGCACGGTCCCGGGAGAGCCCCCGGAGCGCGGATGCGAGACCTAACCGGGGCGCCGGTGTCCCGGAAGCGGAGAAACGGTCCATTCCGGCGATAAACACCACGTGGTTCAGGGCAATCACGGACGACTGTCCGCCTGTTTCCAGGACCATCCACCCGCGGCCCACATGGCTCAGTACCCCCTGAAAAGACCCGGGAAGTCCAACATCCACCTTCAGCGGCCTTCCCATTTGGCTTTGCAGGCGCCCCGACATCTCCATTGCGGCGAAGTCCGTCCGAAGACGCTCTGCCACCTCGGAATCACGGACAGCATCGCGGGCGGAGGCCAGCTGGGCCTCCATATCGGCAAAAAGAGCATCCCATCGCATTGGCACAGGCTAACGGCTCCCATCAGTGTCACCCAGCGAAGAGCTCAACAAACATTCTCCAAATCACCCTAGACACGCTGCCTCCCGACATGTAGACAAGTCCCACCAAACGAAGTTATTGACATCAAACAACGTCAAACTGCATCAAAAAGCATCACATCGCTCCAAAAGCACCCAAGAACCGGGTGCTCCAGGGTTAGAACCGGCGGAAGGAAGGCAGCACGTTGCGTAACCATGGAAAGGACCTGATGACTTTTGCGGCCGTCGGCATTGCAGCAGCCATCTTGATCTGGGCTGGCCTGGCAACCCGGCCGGACCCGGCAACCCTCTTCAGGGGTTCCGTGTCCTCCCTGCAGGAGGCCGCCGGATTCGCTGCCGCCGCCGCCGGCCTGGCCGTCGCGCTGTGGTGGAGTCTTGGACTAATCCTGGCTGTTGTTTCCACAGCTCTGCAGAAGGCCGGGCATGCGGCAGCTGCCGCAGCCGCCGGGGCCTTGGCCCCCTCGTTCATGAAACGGCTGGCCGCAGCCGCGATCGGGTTGAACCTGGTTTCCGGAATGGGAGCGGCTTCTGCAGCCGAATCCTTCGCACCGGACAGCCCGGCACAGAGCATCTCGGCACCGGCTGCCGGTTCCAGTGCCGCAGCGGACGCAGGACAGGACGGCGAGCCGCCCTCCCCGCACTGGAAGCCGCGAAAAGTGCCGTCCGCGGAGAACGTTTTCATCCGCCCGGGCCGGGCTGACACCCCGGCGCAGACCACGGTCCAGGCCGGCGACTCCCTCTGGAGCCTGGCTGCGGCCCAGCTCGGACCACTCGCGGCTGATGCCCGGATCGCTGCCCACTGGCCCCGGTGGTATGAGGTCAACCGGACGGTCATCGGCGATCGCCCTGACCTGATTCTCCCCGGCCAGGTTTTGGAAGTCCCGGAAGTCCCGGAAGATCCCGGGCAGTAACAAGCACGGTTGAGCGACCCGCCAGTTTCGACGTACATCCAGCCACTGCCGCTCCCCGGAGCAGCCTGCAGGAAAGGACAGTCCCATGACCACCGTGATCACGTTTCCCGTCCAGGAAGAAGCCGGCCACCTGGCCGCCGCCTCCGGAGCACCCCGTCCGCTCACGGTGCACCGGATTCCGGTAACCGGCCATGCGCCGCTGGGCGCGCCGCCGGTCAAGCTGCGTCCGCGGCCCGTGCAGCCTGAGCTTTCCGGGTCGGTGCCGCCTCCGGATCCCCCGGAGCAGGATCACTGGCACAGCGACCCGGTTGATGACGCGCGGGTGGACGCGATCGCAAGATCCGTCACGCAGGCCGCATTGGAAGTGCTCGGCGGAACCCGTCCGCTGCAGCAAATGGTTCGGTGGCTGGATCCGGAGAGTTTCGAAAGGCTCCAGCTGCGGGCAAACCTGGTGCGCAGCAGGGAAGCTGCCGCTGCGAACCGCAGGAACCCCCGGGGAGGAACTCCCGCCACCGTTCCGGTGCGCCTGCACCGGCAGGTGGTGATCCGCGGCTGCCGGCTCTGCCCCGTATCGGAGGGGATCTACGAAGCCGCTGTCGTGGCGGCAGAACAAAACAGAGTCCGCGCGGCCGCTCTGCGAATAGAGCTGCGGCGCGGACTCTGGAAGATCACGGCCCTGGAGATCGGCTGACCGGCCCCCGGAGAGCTTCAGGACCTACTTGCGGCGCTTGTTCTTCTTCGGAGCGGAGGTTCCGCCCTTCCGTGACTGGTTTTCCGGCTTCGCAGGCTTGTCAGAGGTTGCCCGCTCCACACGGGTTTCCACTCCGCCTTCGCTGTTCGGAGCTGAGAACTGGAGGCTGGCCGGGCGCTGCGGTTCCTCCAGGCCGGCTGCCGTAATGGTGGGCTGTCCGACGACGCCGCGGCCGTCCTTGAGGCCGGCCAGCGCGGCCGGGACCTCTGTTGACGGCTGGTTGACCTTCACTTCGGCGTTGAACAGGTAACCGATGCTCTCCTCCCGGATCGCTTCGGTCATCGTCTGGAACATGACAAACCCTTCGCGCTGGTATTCCACCAGGGGATCACGCTGAGCCATGGCCCGCAGGCCAATGCCTTCCTTCAGGTAATCCATCTCGTAGAGATGCTCCTGCCACTTGCGCCCAATCACCGACAGAACCACCCGGCGTTCCAGTTCACGCATCGCGGGTGCGCCCAGCGCCTCTTCGCGTGCCTGGTAGGCAAGCCTCGCGTCGGAGAGAATCTCTTCCTGCAGGAACTCTCGGGTGACCTTGGACCGTCCGCCGGCTTCCTCGATGACCTCGTCAATGGTCAGTCCCACCGGGTACAGGGTCTTGAGGTTGGTCCACAGCTGCTCGTAGTCCCAATCGTCCCCGTGCCCCTCGGCGGTTGCTTCATTGACGATCGAGGTGACGACGTCCTCAAGGAAGAACCCGATTTTCTCCTGCAGGTCATCGCCTTCCAGGATCCGGCGGCGGTCGCCGTAAATGGCTTCACGCTGGCGGTTCAGGACGTCGTCGTATTTCAGGACGTTCTTGCGCTGCTCGGCGTTCCGTCCCTCCACCTGTCCCTGTGCGTTCTGGATGGCTTTGGAAACCAGCTTGGACTCGAGGGCGACGTCGTCGGGCATCGAGGAACTGTTCATGATGCGTTCCGCGGCACCGGAGTTGAACAGGCGCATCAGGTCATCGGTGAGCGAGAGGTAGAAGCGCGACTCCCCCGGGTCGCCCTGGCGGCCGGACCGTCCGCGCAGCTGGTTGTCGATGCGCCGGGACTCGTGCCGTTCGGTGCCCAACACATACAGGCCGCCCAGCTCGATGACTTCCTGCTGCTCGGCAGCCACGGCTTCGCGTGCCGTTTCGAGGGCATCGGGCCAGGCTGCCTCGTACTCTTCCGGATTCTCGTTCGGATCCAGGCCGCGCCGTTCCAGCTCGGCGATGGCATTGAACTCGGCGTTTCCGCCAAGCATGATGTCGGTGCCTCGGCCTGCCATGTTGGTGGCTACCGTGACGGCACCCTTGCGGCCTGCCTGCGCCACAATTGCGGCTTCACGCGCATGGTTCTTGGCGTTGAGGACCTCGTGCCGGATGCCGGCCTTGGCCAGCTGCTTGGAGAGGTATTCGCTCTTTTCCACGCTCGTGGTACCCACCAGCACCGGCTGGCCCGCGGCATGGCGCTCGGCGATGTCCTGGACAACGGCGTCGAACTTGGCAATTTCGTTCTTGTAGATCAGGTCCGACTGATCAATGCGCGCCATGGGCTTGTTTGTGGGGATCGGCACCACGCCCAGCTTGTAGGTGCTCATGAATTCGGCGGCTTCGGTTTCGGCCGTGCCGGTCATGCCTGCAAGCTTTTCGTAAAGCCGGAAGTAGTTCTGCAGCGTGACCGTTGCCAGCGTCTGGTTCTCGGCCTTGATGGTCACGCCTTCTTTGGCCTCGATGGCCTGGTGCATGCCCTCGTTGTAGCGCCGGCCTGCGAGGATGCGGCCGGTGTGCTCATCAACGATCATGACCTCACCGTTGAGGACCACGTAGTCCTTGTCCCGCTTGAAGAGTTCCTTCGCCTTGATGGCGTTGTTCAGGAAACCGATCAGAGGCGTGTTCGCGGACTCGTAGAGGTTGGAAATCCCGAGGTAATCCTCGACCTTCTCGATGCCGGACTCCAGCACACCAACGGTTCGCTTTTTCTCGTCCACCTCATAGTCGGTGTCCAGGGTGAGCCGCTGCACCACCTTGGAGAACTCGGTGTACCAGCGGTTGACGTCTCCGCTCGCTGCACCGGAGATGATCAGCGGTGTGCGGGCCTCATCGATCAGGATGGAGTCCACTTCATCGACGATCGCGAAGTGGTGGCCGCGCTGGACCAGCTCGGCGGCGCTCCAGGCCATGTTGTCGCGGAGATAGTCGAAGCCAAACTCGTTGTTGGTTCCGTAGGTGATGTCCGCGTTGTACTGCTCGCGGCGGGTGGCGGGGTCCTGGTTGGACAGGATGCAGCCGCTGGTCATGCCCAGGAAGCGGAAGACACGGCCCATCAGGTCCGACTGGTATTCGGCCAGGTAATCGTTGACGGTCACAATGTGGACGCCGCGGCCGGTCAGGGCGTTCAGGTAGGCAGGTGCCGTTGCCACAAGGGTTTTACCCTCACCGGTCTTCATTTCGGCAATGTTGCCCAGATGCAGGGCAGCCCCGCCCATCATCTGGACATCGAAGTGGCGCATTCCCAAGGTACGGCCCGCGGCCTCGCGCACAGCGGCAAAGGCCTCCGGCAGCAGATCGTCCAGGCTCTCGCCGTCGGCGTACCGCTCCTTGAAGCGTTCCGTCTCCCCGCGGAGTTCTGCGTCGGACATGCCCCTGTACTCGTCCTCGAGCACGTTGATCGCATCGGCGTAGTTGCGCAGCGTCTTCAGCGTCTTCTTATCGCCTGTACGAAGAACCCGTTCGAGTAGTGATGCCACTGATTTGCTCCCAATCTAGTGTTGCCTAATTCTGGCGTCCCCAGTCTACGTGAGAGACGTTTGGCGAGGTGCCGGAATTCCCGCAGCGGGGCTATTCCCGGCATACTGCCAGTTTCAGTTCCTCTGCGAGGTTCCCCAACGGTTTTACAATAACGTCCTCAAGCCCCAGCCAATCTGCCATCATACGTAGTTCTGCGGCAAGCTCAACGGCTGTGCCGGCAGGTGCTTCCGGTTCACGGTGGGCGGCCTGCACCAGCAGGGCCCTGCCGGAGCGGTCCGCTTTAAGATCCACGCGGGCAGCTATCTGTTCTCCCAGCAGGAACGGCAGCACGTAGTAGCCATACCGGCGCTTCGGCGGCGGGGTATAGATTTCCAGGCGATAGCGGAAACCGAAGAGGGCCTCGAGCCGGTTCCGCTCAAACACCAGGGAATCGAAAGGACTCAGGAGGGCACGGGCCGCGGAGCGGCGCGGAATGACGGCGTCAGTGTGCAGGTACGCCGGTGTGTTCCACCCCGCCACATCCACCCGGCGCAGCGTCCCGGAACGCACCAGGTCTGCGACGGCGGTGGCCGTTTCCCGCTGCGGAAGCCGAAAATAATCGGCCAGGCAGCGCACGGAACCCACGCCGTGTGCCCGGGCTGCCAGCTCCGTCAGGCGCAGCACCGCTTCCCGGGGATCCGAGGCTTCCAGTGCAGCTTCTCCGGCGGGATGGACGCGGGCAGTGGGCGCGTACAGCCGCTCGAACTGCTGCGTGCGCCCGGCTGAGCTGAGGGTCCCGGCAGCAAAGAGGTCCTCCAGCACGCGCTTGGACGCGCTCCAGTTCCAGCCCCAGTTGCCGGAGTCCCCGGTCTTTTCCCCGCCAAGCCTGCGTGCGGTTTCCCGGGCCGTCAGCGGCGGGCCGCCGTCAAGGACTGCCATGATGTCATGACTCAGCCGGTCCCGGACCTCTGCCGGCAGGGAGTGCGCCGTCATCCACACCCGCCGCTGGACCGCGCGAAGGTCAGCGAAAAGTTCGGGGCGGATGTAACTGGCCTCGTGGGCCCAGTACTCCGTCATCCGCCGGGGCGCCTGCGAAGAAAGCCGGTCCGGTACGGCGGTGTCATAGCGTCCAAGCCGTGAGAAAAGGGGCAGATAGTGGCTTCGGGCAAGAACATTCACGGAGTCGATCTGGAGCAGCTGCAGCCTCTGCAGCGTCCGCTCAACTGATCCGGCGGCAGGTTTTGCCGGCCGTCCCCGGGCCAGCCCCTGCGCCCCCAGCGCTGCCAGCCGCGCCTGCCTGAGCGTGAGGGTTGTTGTCATACGCTCATCCTAGGTCCATGGGGGCGGCGGCTCCGGGCACCAAAAGGCCTCCGGGCGATGGACAGTCATAGCGTTCATCTGCTCCGGAGGCCTTTTCCGCGTCAAGGTGCCGGGCGCCTGTCAGGCGCGCCGCTCATCATGCGGTCTTTGCGGTTCCTTCCGACGCGCGGTAAGGCCGGATTTCCTCCTTGATGTCCTCCGTGCCCTCCGCGCACCGGGAGTCGAGGGTAATCACGCCGTAGGTCCAGCCCCGGCGCCGGTACACAACCGACGGTGCTCCGGTGGCGGAATCCACGAAAAGGTAGAAATCGTGGCCGACCAGCTCCATATTGTCCACGGCATCGTCAAGGCTCATGGGGGCACCCGGGAAAACCTTGCGCCGGATCAATACAGGGCAGTCATCCGCAGTTTCCGCGGCCTCGTTCTCTTCGTTCACCGCATCGGCCAAGGCTTCAGCCTCAGCGGCGGTTTTCTCCAGCTGCACATGGAGCGGCTCGCTGGTGTTGACAGTGTCCAGGTCCGCGGTGGCAATCCTGACAGCTACCGGGGTATGACGGCCATGATGGACCTTGCGGCGGTCACTGGCCCTGCGCAGGCGTTCAAGGAGCTTGGCATAGGCAAGGTCAAAGGCTGCGAATTTGTCCCCGGAGGTGGCTTCTGCCCGGACCACGGGTCCGCGCCCCACAACGGTCAATTCCACGGTAAGAGAGCTGTCGGCCTCACGGACGTTGGGTTGCTTGGTCACGCGCGCATCCACACGCTGGACCTTGTTCGCCAGGTTTTCCACCTTGGCGATGCGTTCTTCGGCATACTCCCGGAACCGGTCGGATACTGCAACGTTGCGTCCGCTGATCATGAATTCCATGGTGCCCTCCAATAGATTTCGGTGACACAGCAACGGCCGCTGCCAAAACCCTTGCGACCGCTGCCGCAGGACAGCTCCGCTTCTTGAAGCTGTCCATACCAACACGTTAGATCACTGCCGGTCGTTATTCACCTCCGGACATTCCGATTACGCGAGGTGTCCGGATCTGGATTACACTCCTCCCGTGTGTTAGATGCGTCACATGAGGGCGCTGTGGTTGCGGCCAGCACAACGGCGCCCTCGACGCGCGCTCCTGCAGCCCTGAGGGCACGGGTGGTTTCTGCGATGGTGGCCCCCGTAGTGAGGACATCATCGATGACCAGGCACCGAATTCCGGCCAGCGAACCACTCTCCCCGGCCGTCATAGTTCCGTAAACATTCCTGCGGCGCCCGCTTCTGCCCAGAGATTTCTGGCTTCGCGCACCGGCTGCCGCGGCGGACGGGGCGGAGGGGCGCAGAAGCTGCCGGGGACGCCGGACAGTGAATGTGACCAGCGGTTCCACTGCCGTACCCGCCGGCAGGAGGCTTCCGGACCGGAGCGCGGAGAGGAGCATGCCCAGCGGGTTATAGCCCCGCCGGCGCCGGGCACGGCCCGTGGCGGGGACCGGGACCAGGACCAGCCCGGTGTTGCCGGAACCCGTCAAGCCGCCGGCGTCAGCTACGGCTTGGTGGAGCGCACCGGCAAGCATTGGACGCAGCACACCGGCGAGGTCAGTGTGACCGTGGTTCTTGTAGGCAAGGAGTACCCTCGCCAGGCTGCCCGCGTAGCGGCCGGCCGCGGTGACCGGGAGCAGCTCCGGGGCGTCGGCGTCGAGCCAGCAGACGCCGTCCGCGGCGTTTTCAACGCCGGGAAGCATCTCTGCACCGTCCTGCGCATAGTAGGGGCGTGTGCCGCTGCGCCGAACGGTGCGGCGGCAGCCGGGGCAGAGCGAGCAGTCCGCAGTCCCGCACACCACGCACGCCGTCGGCAGGAGCACCGCCAGCAGGTCTGCCCATGCAGTCCCGGCCGCGGCTGCCCAGGGGTGAAGCCGCCACCGGTCGGCGCTGCGGGCCAGATTCGGAAGGCGGGAAAACACGTTCATCCGCCCAGCATTGGGCAACTTTTGCGCCGAATCCGGGCGCAAACAACAGTCGGTGGACAGGCCGCGCGCACGCGGGCCTGTGCAGGAGTGCCTACCCCGGGAATGCGGGATCCAGCAGCCCCTCCCCCACCTCGTACCAGCTGTTACCCATGCGTTTGTACATGGCGGATTGGGTTTGCACGTAGATTTCCTGCTCACCCTTGCCGACGCTCAGGCCGGTGATACCGGTCAGCCCGGCCAGCGGCTCGGGATCTGCGCCGAGCCGGAGAATCAACGGAGTCACCTGTCCCTCGGCTGAGGTATTCAGGACGGCGATGGCATCCTCGGAAACCCACTTTGCCCGGTCCACCGGCTGTGTTGCCGGAATTCCTGATCCTGACTCGGTTGTGGCAGCCAGTTCCAGCGGGGTAGTGAGGGTTTTCGGAACTCCGTCCGCATCCCGGACAACGCCGGCCACCAGGACATGGCTGCGGCCGCCGGAGTATGTCACCAGCAGCGCCCGTGCACCGTCCCGTGAGATCCGGAGCTCGGAGATAGTTGCCTCGTCCAGCCAGGGAACGGGGAGCGTCATGATTTGGTCTGGCCCGCCGCCCGGCGGCAGGGCCAGGATTCGGCTGGCCGTTCCGACATTCGAGGCCGTCCAGGTCCATTTTTCGGGATCGATGCTGGGTGCGGTCAGGGACGCTCCGTCGGCCACTTTTCGAACCTCCTGGTTGGGCCCGGTCAGGAACAGCGACGTCCGGTCTCCGTTGAGGAAGGCGATGGTCGCCAGATCCAGTGACAGGGCCGGATCGCGGGGCGCGTACTCCGCAACGCTGGGGATTCCCTCGATCGCCTGCGGTTCCACTCCCTTGAAGTACGCCAGCTCATTCTGGAAGACGGCAATCTGCGTGCCGCCCGCTTCGGGGTCGGCAACGGCCTCCACCAGGGCGCCGCTTTCCTTGCCCAAATCCACCTCACGCTGGTTGACGGTCATGCTGACCGAATTCACGTTGTTGAGGTGGGTCAGATTCTGCTGCAGCTGAAGCGCCATTTGCTGCCGGTTCAGGTCACTGGAATCCTGCAGGACCTCTGCTGACAGATCCACTGTTGCCACGCCGGAGACCACCGGGACGGCGTCCCGGGCCAGCGCCGTGCCTGCGGGGAATGCACTGCTCACAGCACCCTGCAGGTAGGGGGCGGGGCCCTCGAGCATTGCCTTGACAACATTGGCGGCAATGCCGGATTTCTGCACGAACCAGCGGGTGTCAGGAACCCAGAATTCAAAATTGCTGGAGTAGAAGTACAAATTGTGGGAGAGGAACAGCAGGGAGAAATTGACCTCGGAGATCATGATGCCGTTGGGAACGGCACTGATCCGCCACTGGCCGTCCACCTGCTCCATGGAAGCGGAAACGGTCTCCGTAGTCCCCGAGGCCTTGTCGGTCCGGATCCCTCTGGTATCCAGCGCTCCCACGACTTCCAGCTGGATGGAGTAGGTTTCGCCATCCCGCGCGGCCACGATATTGGGATCCGCGCCGTAGATAAGCACCCGTTCGGTGGGTGCCCAGGTGTCGGCAAGGCTGTCGGTCAGGAACTCGCGGGCCACACTGTAATCGTCAGCGGCTCCCGTTCCAGCCGTAATAAAGCCCTGAAGGATGTCTTCCGGCGTCTCTCCCCCGCTTTGGCTCGGGCCGCGCGGCGCCACCGCAAAGGTGTCCACCAGCGAGCTCCCGACGCTGTCCGCGGAGGCAGTGCCCACCGGTCCCGTGGTGGGAATGGATGAGCATCCGGAGAGCACAGCCAGTACCAGTGCGGCCATCAGGATCAGGCGGGTGAACGGCCGCTGGGCGGCCGGACTGTTACCGGTCATCGGGTATCTCCTGTGTCACAGATGCAGGCGCGTCCAGTGCCCTCGGCACGGTTGCGCCGTCGTAGGGTGACAGCGGCACCGGGAAATCAGAGAACGGAACGCCGTGCCGGCGGGGCAGCGTGAGGCGGAAACAGGCCCCGTCTCCGGGCCGCCCCCACGCCTGCAGCAGGCCGCCGTGCAGCAGCGCGTCCTCGACGGCGATCGAGAGGCCAAGTCCGCTGCCGCCCGTGGTCCGTGCGCGGGCCGGGTCGGCACGCCAGAAACGGTCGAACACCCGGGAAGCCTCGTCCTCGGTCATGCCTATGCCATGGTCACGGACGGCGACAGCAACGGCGTCGACATTGGAGCCAATGGCGATCTCGATGGGCTGCCCCTCGCCGTGTTCCAGGGCATTGACCACCAGGTTGCGGAGGATTCGCTCGATCCGCCGCGGATCCGCGTCCACCATGCAGCTGGTTTCCTTCGAGACCACGGTGATCTCGGACCCAATGTTCAGGGCCAGCGGTTCCGTGGCGTCTATGACGTCGCGGACCACGGTGAAAATGTCGGTGGGTTCCAGATCCGGTGACGCCGCACCGGCGTCGAACCGGGAGATCTCCAGCAGGTCCGCCAGCAGGGCCTGGAAGCGTTCCACCTGGTGATACAGCAGTTCCGTGGACCGCTTGCTGATCGGGTCGAAGCCGTCCCGGGCGTCGTAGAGCACTTCGGCGGCCATCCGGACCGTGGTCAGCGGGGTGCGCAGTTCGTGGGAAACATCGGAAACGAAGACCTGCTGCATGCGTGAGAGCTGGGCCAGCTGGGTGATCTGGTCCTGGAGGGTGGCAGCCATGCGGTTGAACGACGCCGCCAGCCGCGCCACGTCATCCTCGCCCTTGACCACCATGCGTTCCTGCAGCTCGCCGTTTGCCAGTTTTTCGGACACGGCCGCGGCGTCGCTGACGGCACCCACACCGGCTTTGGTGACCAGCCACGCGATGGTTCCGATGATGACCATGAGCAGCCCGCCGGCAATCCACATGATGCGGTGGATGTCATCGAGGGTCTGCTGCATGGACGACAGATCGTAAATCAGGTACAGGGCATACTCGGCGCTGTCCGGCGGCAGCGTGACTTTGGTGCCGAAGGCCAGGCCGGGTTCCCCGTGGGAGAGTGCAAGCGGGGACCAGTGGATGGTGTCAAGGTCCTCGTTGACGTTGATGCTGCGCACGGATTCGGTCAGGGCCAGCGGAATGCTGCCGGCGGTGATCCCTTCACCGAGGGTTTGCGAGACGAACAGGTTCTGTTCCTGGTCCGGCATGGGCGTCAGGAGGTACAGCCGCCGGGCATCGGCGCCCTGTCCTTCCAGCAGCGACAGGGTGTTTGAGACCAGGCGTTCAGTGCCTTCACGATCCGTTGCGGCGGTGGTCCGGAAATTCTCCTTCGCCGAAATCAATCCGGCCGTGGCTTCGGACTGGAACTGGTTCTGCCGCTCTTCATAGAGCGCACCGGCAATCTGGTGGGAAAGAAACGCACCCACGCCGCCGCAGGCAAGGGTCACCAGCAGCAGCGTGGAGACCACGGTCTTGAACAGCAGGGAACGCCGCCAGAGGCGTGCAACCCGGTGGAACGTCGCTTTCCGCAGACCGCCGCGAAGACGCCGGAGCGTCCGCAGTACCACCGGCAGGATGTCATTTTTTAGGACCGCAGTCCGCGAGCGCCTAGCTCTGACCGGCTTTGTAACCGACACCACGCACCGTCAGAACAATCTCGGGTGCTTCGGGGTCGCGCTCAATCTTGGAACGAAGCCGCTGCACATGGACGTTGACCAGCCGGGTATCCGCCGCGTGACGGTAACCCCACACCTGCTCCAGCAGCATTTCGCGGGTGAAAACCTGCCAGGGTTTCCGGGCCAGTGCCACCAGAAGGTCGAATTCCAGCGGGGTCAGCGAAATGATGTCGGTTCCGCGTGTCACCACGTGTCCGGCGACGTCGATGGTGACTTCCCCGATGCTGAGCGTTTCAGGGGACTTCGTGTCGCCGGGCCGCAGGCGGGCACGCACGCGGGCCACGAGCTCTGCCGGCTTGAACGGCTTCGGCACGTAGTCGTCCGCACCCGATTCCAGGCCGCGCACAACATCGGACGTGTCAGACTTAGCGGTGAGCATGACGATGGGAACATCGGATTCACCGCGGATCTGACGGCACACCTCGATGCCGTCGATGCCGGGCAGCATGAGGTCCAGCAGGACCAGGTCCGGCTTGGAACTGCGGAAGACCTCAAGGGCCTTCGAGCCGTCCGCGCAGAAGACAGGTTCAAACCCGTCGTTGCGGAGCACAATGCCGATCATCTCGGCCAGTGCTTCGTCGTCATCCACGACCAGTATGCGTGCCTTCATAACTCCCTGTCCCCGGATGACTGCTCACACCGGTCCATCGTTGCGGTGCCGGACGAATTTCCGGCTGCCCGGTGCCTGCACCGCGCTTCAGCCCGCTGTCCGGAAAAGGCGGGTCCCCGGTTGTGTCCCGGGACACCGCGACAGCTGGCAATATCCCTATCATCCTAAGGGACGGAGTTTCCGGCCATTTCTGCAGGGCCTGTCCGGATTGCTCTGGAACTATGGTGGGATAAGGGCAAACAACTCTTTTGGGGAGACACCTTGGGTCAGGACAATCACAGCGGCGGCGATCCGCGGGAGCCAAATGACGACGGCGGGATCCCCGGCATCCCGCCGGCCCCGCGTTCGGACGGCTCCCCGGGATGGCATGCGCCGCAGTGGAATCAGCCCCCGCAGCCGCAGAATCCGTGGAACCAGCCCCCGCAGCCGCAGAATCCGTGGAACCAGCCGGGCGCGTTTGCGCCCCGGCAGCCCCAGCAGCCCTGGGGGTTCCCCGGCAGCCTGCCGCAGGGCGGCTGGACGCCTCCGCCCAAGCCCGGCATCATTCCCCTGCGGCCTCTCGGGCTGGGCGAGCTTCTGGACGGTGCTTTCCAGGCCTGCCGGAAGAACCCTGCCGCAACGTTCGGAACGGCACTGCTGATCCAGGCCGTCATCTCGCTGCTAACCTACCTGTTCATCGGCACCCTGGTGCCTGATGCTCTGTTCAGTTCCAACTTCGACGAAACGGACTTTGAGTCCGTCGAGTCAAACGCCGGCTGGTCCGTGACCGGGTTGTCCCTTTTGGGCGTCCTTTCCGTAGTGGGAGTCCTGCTGCTGCAGGGCGTGCTGGTGGTGCCCCTTGCGCGGTCCATCCTGAATCTCAAGACCGGCTTTGCGCAGACATGGCGGCTTTGCCGCTCCCGGCTGCTTGCGCTGGCAGGAATGGGGCTGCTGCTGACAGTTGCCTTCGTGATCGGGCTCGCGGTTTTCGGTGTGCTGTTGGGACTGCTGGTAAGCATCCTGGGCGCAGCGGGCCTCCCTGTCCTGATTCTGGGTTTCCTGGCTCTGATTGCCCTGTTTGTCTGGCTGGGGGTAAAGCTCGCTTTTGCACCGGCGGCACTGGTCCTGGAACCTGCAGGGATCTTCGCATCGCTTCGCCGGTCCTGGCAGCTGACCAACCGCAACTTCTGGCGCTCTTTCGGGATCCTTGCACTGACGGCCATCCTCGTGTCCATCATTTCGTCAGTCATCAGTGTTCCGGTGCTCCTCATCACCAGCCTTGTTGGAGCATTCGGCAGCGGCTCCGGCACGGATGCCGGAACCGCGGTGGCGCTGTTTGCCCTGAACGCCGCCATCACCACTTTCTTCAGCGCCATTGGTTATGCCTTTCAGGCGGCGGTGACTTCGCTGCTGTACGTTGACCTCCGGATCCGGCGCGAGGGCTTTGACCTCACGCTGATGAAGGAACAGGAGATCACCGGGACCACACCGGATCTGGTACCCGGACGGCACAGCGGCACGCCCGGCCCCGGCTACGGCGGATGACGGTGCCGGCAGCTCCGGTGCAGGTGATCCCGGTGCAGGTGTTCCCGGCGGGGGACGTCCCGGTGCTTCCCGACGCGGATCAAGCCCGCCGGTGGGCCGAGCAGGAACTGTCCCGGCCGGTGTACCAGGCTGCTGAACCCACGCTGCTGGAGCGCTTTTGGCAGTGGGTGGGCAACTTTTTTACTGAACTTCTCAACGGCATTGCCGGAGTTGACCCCACTCTTGGGGTGGTGCTCCTGGCCGTCGGTGCGGCGGCCGTGCTGGCTGCAGCTGTGTTCCTGGTCCGCCCGCGGCTGAATGCGCGGCACCGCCGCGAGGTCTTCGACTCCGGGGAAGTCCGCGTTGCCGTGGATCACCGGAGGCTTGCCGAGGAGGCAGCTGCCCGCGCCGAATGGGACACGGCAGTGACCGAACGCCTGCGTGCCATCATCCGTTCGGCGGAAGAACGGGTTATCCTCGAGCCCCGCCCGGGTCGCACCGCAGCCGAGGCAGGGCATGTCCTGGCGGGGTCTTTTCCTGCGGCCTCAGATGACATCATCTGGCTGGTCCGGCGGTTCGACGACGTCCGGTACGGCCATCTGCCCGCCACCGCAGATGACGCCGAACGGGCAGGTGTCCTGGACACGCTGCTGGGAGGCCTGTCTCCCGCCGTTTCCCCGCTAGTCCGCGACGCACCGGCGGTCCCGCGGTGAGCCCGGCACACGCTGGAGCGGATCCCGCGGCAGGTCCGCAGCGCGGTCCGGCGCTACGGGAAAACGTGCGTACCAAGCTGCGGGCGTGGCGCCTGTGGATTATTTTGGCTCTGGTGCTCTGCCTCGTTGTCCTCCTGGCTGTCCTCGGACAATCCGGTGATGACGATGCTGCCCTCTCCCCCGCAAACCCCGCCCCTGCCGGCGCCATGGCAGCGGCAACCATCCTGGGTGAGCACGGTGTGGACGTGCAGGCTCCGGATTCCTATCAGGAAGCCCTCGCCATCCTTGAAGACCGCGGCGGGCAGTCAACGCTGTTTCTGTATGACCCCAACGGCTTCCTGGGAGCGGACCAGCTGGCGGAACTGAACGGGCTTGCCCGCCGGCAGGTGCTGGCGGAACCGGGCTTTGCCCAGCTCACCGAGCTGGCACGGGAGATCCGCTCCGCCGGGGTACTTCCGGAGCAGGATGCCGGGCTGGAAGCTGAATGCTCAGCTGCGGACCCATCCGCCGCCCGGAGCATCGACGCCGGCGGTCTGGCCTACCGCGGTCCGGTCACCTGTTTTCCCGCCTCCGACCGCGGTAACGGACCAGGTTCGTATGCGGCCAACGATGACGGCTCTGTCATTGTTCTGGGTAATTCAGGACTGCTGGCCAACGAGTCGCTCGCCGGCCGGGGCAATGCGGCACTGGCGCTGCGCACCCTGGGTTCCACACAGACGCTGGTCTGGTTTTTGCCCACTGCCTCGGATATCCCGCAGGCAGAGGCACCTGCCGACTTCCGCACGCTGTTGCCGCCGTGGGTGGATCCGCTGCTGTTGTGGCTGCTCGTCGTGGCGGCACTGGCAATGCTTTGGCGCGGACGCCGGCTGGGGCCCCTGGCTGCCGAACCGCTGCCCGTGGTGGTCCGGTCCGCGGAGACGGCGGAAGGCCGTGCCCGGCTGTACCAGAATGCCCGTGCAACGGACCGCGCGGTCCAAACGCTTCGCGCCGCCGCGCTCACCCGCCTGGCTGTCCGGCTGCGGCTGGGTCCCGGCAGCAGCACCGATACGGTGGTGCGGGCAGCCGCCGCGGCCGCCGGCCGGCCGAAGGGTGAGGTCGAGGAGCTGTTGACCGGAGCCCTGCCTGCCGGCGATGCCGCATTTGTTCAATGGTCACAGGATTTGCAAGTCCTAGAGGAAGAGGTCACCGCATCATGAGCCAGCAGTACCAGCCGCAGCCCCCGGGTCCCCCGCCGGCACAAAAAGCCCCGGCCGGCCGAGAAGGCCTCACTGCCGAGGAAGCAGCAGGCGCCCGAAGTGCGGAGCGGGCCGGTCTCTCCGGACCGGACGCCGGCCGCGGCGGCGAGCCGGGCGGAGACCCGGTCCGCCAGGCCCTGCTGGATGTCCGCCGGGAAGTGGCCAAGGCCGTCGTAGGCCAGGATGCAGCAGTGACCGGGCTGATCATTGCCCTGCTGGCACGGGGGCATGTGCTGCTGGAAGGGGTTCCCGGCGTCGCCAAGACACTGCTGGTGCGCTCGCTGTCCGCTGCCCTGTCGCTGGACACCAAGCGGGTGCAGTTCACCCCCGATCTCATGCCCGGAGACGTCACCGGCTCGCTGATCTACGACGGCCGCACCTCGGAATTCTCCTTCCGGGAAGGGCCCGTTTTCACCAACATCCTCCTCGCCGATGAGATCAACCGCACCCCGCCCAAAACCCAGGCTTCGCTGCTGGAAGCCATGGAAGAGCGGCAGGTGTCAGTGGACGGCGTGTCGCGTCCGCTGCCTGATCCGTTCATTGTGGCGGCAACCTCCAACCCCGTGGAGTATGAAGGGACGTATTCCCTGCCGGAGGCCCAGTTGGACCGGTTCCTGCTGAAGCTGACCATGGACCTGCCCGGACGCGACGACGAAATCGAGATCATCCGCCGGCACAGCGGAGGTTTTGATCCCCGGAACCTCGGTGCCGCCGGGGTCCGCCCCGTTGCCTCGGCAGCCGATCTGGAGTCTGCGAGGCGCGCCGTCGCCGGGGTGGAAGTTTCCCCCGAGGTCCTTGGCTACATCGTGGACCTGGTCCGGGCCACCCGGAACGCGCCGTCGTTCCAGCTGGGCGTCTCCCCGCGCGGCGCCACGGCCCTGCTGAACACTTCCCGCGCCTGGGCCTGGCTTTCAGGACGGTCCTTCGTCACGCCGGATGATGTCCAGGCACTCACGCTCCCGGCGCTGCGGCACCGGGTGTCGCTTCGCCCGGAGGCGCAGATGGACGGTGTCGTTGTTGACGGCGTGCTGGGCAGCATCCTGGCCACCGTTCCGGTACCGCGCTAGGCCGCCGGCTCTGATGGCGATCTCCGGACGGCTGGTACTCCTTGCCGCAGCGGGCTCCGTGGCTGTTCTGCTCTTTCCGGGCGCTGCCACGATCACGCTGTGGCTCGTCTTTTTATGCGCTGCTGCCGGCGTTGATCTGTTGGCGGCGGCCTCGCCGCGTTCACTCACCCTGGAGCGCACCGTTCCGGGCAGCGTTCGCCTGACCGAGCCTGCCGCCGCAGTCCTGACTGTCCGCAACACCGGTTCCCGTCCCCTTCGCGGCAGCTTCCGGGACGGCTGGCAGCCCTCGGCCGGCGCCCTGAACCCGGTGCAGCGGGTGCAGATCCCCGGGCACGAAGCCCGCCGGTTCGACGTGCAGCTCCGCCCCGAACGCCGCGGCGATCTGCACAGTGAATCCGTCACGGTGCGCAGCTTTGGCCCGCTGGGCCTGGCCGCCCGGCAGCGCACCCTGCCGTGCCCCGCAACGCTGCGGGTGCTTCCGCCCTTCCACGCCAAACGGCACCTGCCCTCGAAACTGAGGCGGCTGCGTGAGCTGGACGGCAACACCACAGTCCAGATGCGGGGTGCAGGCACCGAATTCGATTCCCTGCGTGACTACGTACGCGGGGACGATGTCCGGTCCATTGATTGGCGTGCCACTGCCCGCCGGCGGGACACCGTGGTGCGGACCTGGCGTCCCGAGCGTGACCGGCGCGTGGTGCTGCTGCTGGACACCTCCCGCACGTCAGCAGCCCGGATTGCTGATGAGCCCCGGCTGGACACCGGCATCGAAGCCGCCCTGCTGCTGGCCATGCTGGCATCCGGCGGCGCCGACCGGGTGGACTTCCTGGCCTTTGACCGGCGGATCCGGGCGCGTGTCCAGTCCCGCGGAAAGGGCAACCTGCTGCACCGGCTCGTTTCGGCGGTTGCCCCGCTGGACGCCGAGCTGATCGAAGCCGACTTTTCCCTGGTACCCGGCGCCGTCCAATCAGTCTCCACGCGCCGTTCGCTGGTGGTGCTGATCACTGCCCTGGATTCCGGTGCACTCGAAGAAGGGCTGCTGCCGGTGCTGCCGCAGCTGCTGGCCAAGCATGTGGTGGTGGTTGCCTCGGTCCGGGACCCGGAGCTGGAGGAACTTCGGCGGCAACGGACAACAGCCGCCGAAGTCTTCCGGGCAGCGGCCGCGGAGCGTGCCCTGCTGGACCGGGCGGCGGTCAGCGCCCAGCTGCGGTCCATGGGTGCCGAGGTGGTTGATGAGACCCCGCAGGAGCTGCCGCCCAAACTCGCGGACCTCTATATCCGACTCAAAGCGTCCGGAAGGCTCTAGATCATGGATTCTGCAGAACCGGCAGCAGTTCCCCGCTCCGTCTACCGCCAGGTCCTCGGAGCCGACTTCGAGCGGCTCCAGCCCGCACTGCAGGAATACTTCTCGGCGGTCCCCGGCGGCGGCGTGTACGGCGAGGGAGAGGGTGTCTTTGAAACCGCCGGCTGTCCCCGTCCCTGGCTGCGGCCGCTGCTGAAGCTGATACCGGTATCCAACGCGTTCTTCCCTGATTACGGCACCGGCATACCCTTCACCATCCGCAACTATCCGCATCAGGACCCGGCGGGCAGGCCCTCGCTGACCGCGGTGCGGACGTTCCGGTTCCCCGGCGGCAATCGGGTCTTCGAGGACACCACCACGCTGACCGGTCCGCGGCAGCTGACGGATTATCTGGGCCGGAAAAGAAATCTGGCCACGGATTTGGTGCTGTCCGTGACCGGGGAGGGGCATCTGCTCATGGATTCCCCGCGCAGCCGGCTGTTCCTTGGCCCGCTGCGGCTTCCGCTTCCCGGCTTTGCGGCTGCGGATGCACATGTGGAGCAGTGGTACGACGACGGCGAGGGAGTCTTCCGCATCCGCACCCGGGTGGTGCAGAGGCAGGTGGGCACGGTCTTCGTCTACGACGGACGCTTCACGTACCGGCAGCAGCCCTGGGACGGCAACCTTCCGCCGGAGGCCGTGCCGGCCCGCTGGGAGCGGCGGGTCTAGACTCCGGCGGGTATGCCTAGCCCTCCGCGGCGACCTGGGACAGTGCTTCCGCAGTCTGCGTGAGCCGGGTGAGGATCTTCCGGGCGGACGACGGCGACACCGCCGCCAGATCAGCGGCCGGCATCAGGCGAAGCGCCGGGAGCCTGTCCGGTGACAGGCCGATCTTGGCCCACGGCCGCAGCACATCCTCCACCAGTGCTTTCACCTGGCGGGGCTCAGCGTCCCGGGCCGGCTCCGGCAGTATCCCCAGCCACAGTGCTTTTCCGCTTTCGACCGCTTCCGCGATGGATTCCCAATCCGCACCGGTCAGCCCGGCAGCGGGCAGGGCCGCGCCGTCTGCGCCCGCCCCCAGCGCGAGTGCAAAGGGGCTCTGGGCTCCGGGCCGCAGCACTGCGGAGCGTCCGGTCTCCGGCAGGCGCACAATGACCTGCTCAGCACCGGCACCGGTCAGCGCTTCTATGAGCTGTGCCCAGGCGGAGGAGACCTCCGTGGCCGGAACGGAGCGCAGCGTCCGGTAACCGCTGGCCGTGGGAATGGCACCGCCAAGAACTTCGGCAATGTCCGGCTCATCGAGCTGAACCGTGATGCCGGCATCCGGCGCGGCCGTGCGGGCACGCGCCATAAACTCCACCGCGCCGGCCGTGAGCGACTGCAGCAGTTCCCGGCGGGCACCGGAGTCGGAGAGGGCACGTTCCCCGTTGTGCAGATAGAGCCCGGCGGCCAGGGACAGCGGGCCGCGCAGCGAAATCTTCAGCTGGCTGCCCGGAGATTCCTCGCCGCCGGCAACGTCAGCCAGGGCGTTGAGGTCCTGTCCCAGCAGCGAAACTGCCCTGCGGTGGTCTTTTCCGGGCCGGGGCACCAGCCGCCACCCGTGCGGCTGGAGGTCCACGGAGAGATCCACGAGCAGTGCCGCGGTGCGGCCCAGGGCATCAGCGCCCGGACCGCGGTGCGGCAGTTCCACCAGGAACGGAAGATGCGGCGCACCGAGCTCACCGCGGATGATCCGGGTGGCTTCCACCGGGTCATGACCGGGCCAGGGACCCGGGGCGGTGGCCGTGACAGTGGCGGATTCCCGCTGCTGGGCGTCCGCCTGCTTAGAGTCCTGCTGCATTGCTGTTGCCGCCGTTATGGTTGTCGGAGATCGCCTGGTGATGCCGGATGACCTCGCTGATGATGAAGTTCAGGAATTTCTCGGCGAAGGCCGGATCCAGGTTGGCGTCCTCGGCCAGCCTGCGCAGCCGCGCGATCTGGGCCACTTCCCGTCCCGGGTCAGCCGGCGGAAGATCGTGCTCCGCCTTTAGATACCCCACCCGCTGGGTGGCCTTGAAACGTTCCGCGAGGAGATACACCAGCGTTGCATCGATGTTGTCGATGCTGCTGCGGACTGCCAGCAGTTCCTGCATCACCTCGTCGGAGACTTTCCCGGCGAGGGAACTGGCAGCGGGGTCAAACTCATCTGCGGATGTATCAGTCATGGCTCCAGTCTAGAGTCCGGCCCGCGTGCCGCAGAGCACGTTACGCCGGCCTGCCCGGATCAGGACACGGCGGCGGGATCCCATTCCAGCGAACGTGCCGAGTCAATCGTGGCCTGCCCCAGAACGCGGGTGCCCTGGTAAACCACCATGGACTGGCCGGGAGCAACGCCGCGCATCGGTTCGTTCAGCCGGACCACGAGCTCCTCGCGGATGCCGCCCTCGGCCTCCTCGGAGGCAACATCCTCCATCCAGCCGCGCGCCGCAACGGGGTCGCCGTGGGCACGGACCTGCACCATGCAGTCAAACTGCGTGCGGGCAGCAATCTCGGGGATCGGCAGACCGGCCCAGGAGATCTTGATGCCGCGCATCTGGTCAATGTTCAGCAGCTTCTCCGGCCCCACAACCACCTTGTTTTCCTTGGGCCGGATTTCCAGCACGAAGCGGGGCTTGCCGTCGTCGGCCGGGCGGCCCAGCTTCAGGCCCTTTCGCTGACCTACAGTGAAGGCGTTGGCACCGGGATGCGTGCCGATCTTCTCCCCGGAAGAATCGACAATGTCGCCCTCCGTCAGGTCGATGCGCTCTTCGAGCCAGCCGCGGGTGTCGCCGTCGGGGATGAAACAGATGTCGTGGCTGTCCGGCTTGTTGGCCACGGACAGGCCGCGCCGTTCGGCTTCGGCCCGGACCTCGGCCTTGGACGGAGTTTCCGCCAGCGGGAACATGGAGTGCTTGAGCTGTTCATGGGTGAGCACACCCAGCACGTAGGACTGGTCCTTGGCCCAGTCCGCGGCACGGTGCAGTTCCGGATTCCCGTCGGCGTCGGTGATCACCTTTGCGTAGTGGCCGGTGCAGACGGCGTCGAACCCCAGGGCCAGGGCCTTTTCCAGCAGGGCGGCGAACTTGATCCGCTCGTTGCAGCGCATACAGGGGTTGGGGGTGCGGCCGGCGGCGTATTCGGCGATGAAGTCATCCACCACGTCCTCCTTGAACCGCTCGGAGAAGTCCCAGACGTAGTAGGGGATGCCCAGGATGTCACACGCCCGCCAGGCGTCGCGCGAATCCTCAATGGTGCAGCAGCCCCGGCTGCCGGTACGCAGGGTGCCCGGCATGCGGGACAGTGCCAGGTGGACGCCAACGACGTCGTGCCCGGCTTCCACTGCGCGTGCTGCGGCTACCGCGGAGTCCACTCCGCCGCTCATTGCTGCCAAAACCTTCATGAAGTAAAACCTGTTCCTGCTGTTTGGATGCTGCTGACGTGGGAAGCCATACCGGCCTTTTTGGCCCGTTCGTAGGCTCCCGGAAGTGCGTTCAACAAAGTGTCAACGTCCGCGGACGTGGTTGTATGCCCGAGGCTGAAACGCTGGGCGCCGCGGGCCTCGGTCTCGCTCAGCCCCATGGCCAGCAAAACGTGGGAGGGCCGGGGAACTCCCGCCGTGCATGCCGAACCGGTGGAGGATTCCACTCCGGCCAGATCCAGCAGGAACAGCAGCGAATCGCCTTCGCAGCCCGGGAACGTGAAATGGGCGTTGCCCGGCAGCCGGCGGGGCATGCCCTGACGATCGGTGTCCCCGCTTTGTTCCTCCCGGGCACCCCGGAGCACGGCGTCCGGAATCTCCCGTTCGACCCCGGCGATCAGTGTGTCTCGCAGCTGCCGCAGGCGGGCGGACTCAGCGGGAAGGTTTTCCGTGGCCTCCCGGGCTGCAGCGGCGAAGGCCGCAATGCCGGGGGTGTCCAGGGTGCCGGAGCGGATGTCCCGCTCCTGTCCGCCGCCGTGCATCACGGGCGTGAGTTTGACGGCCCGTCCGACGACGAGCGCTCCCACTCCCACCGGTCCGCCGATCTTGTGGCCGCTGATGGCCATGGTGTCCACGCCGGCTGCGCGGAAGTTCACCGGCAACGAACCGAACGCCTGCACGGCGTCGGTGTGAACCGGCACCCCGTACTCGTGCGCCAGCGCCGTAATCGCGGGAATGTCCTGAACGGTGCCCACTTCATTGTTGGCCCACATGACGGTCAGCAGCGCGGTGCTGTCCGCGTGGGCGGCAAGCTCGGCACGGATGGCCTCTTCGGAGACCACTCCCTCATGGTCCACCGGCAGCCACACCACCGTGGCGCCCTCATGCTTCTCCAGCCACTGGACGGTGTCCAGAACGGCATGGTGTTCAATCGGGGAACAGAGAATGCGGGTGCGGCGCGGGTCGGCATCGCGCCGGGACCAGTAAAGTCCCTTGACGGCCAAATTGTCCGCCTCGGTTCCGCCGGAGGTGAAGATGATCTCCGAGGGGTGGCAGCCGGCGGCGGCGGCGAGCGCTTCGCGGGAGTCCTCCACCACCATCCGGGCGCGGCGGCCGGAGCCGTGCA
The DNA here is from genome assembly GCF_030407495.1 of Arthrobacter sp. APC 3897. GTDB lineage: Bacteria > Actinomycetota > Actinomycetes > Actinomycetales > Micrococcaceae > Arthrobacter_B. The sequence continues at coordinate 133,799 of NZ_JASDDG010000004.1, forward strand.
GCGAGGACGGATTACCGCTGCGGCTAAGTTCTGACGTGAGTGCGGCGAGGGCCGAGGCCGAGAGAGGCGTGGTCGCCGCGTGATCTAGGTACACGGGCACTTGATTATTCTAACGGGGATCGCAACCAATGCCGATCGGTGCTGGCACAATGCCGTTGTGACTCCTCTGCCTCCCCTGCCGCCGCTCCCGGCCTGCCCGGCTTCTGTCCCCCGGGCTGTGCTCCTTCAGGCACTGGCGTCGAACGTGTCCGGCAAGTCCCCCGCCCGCCGGATATTCGCGGCGGTGGACGGCGTTGACGGCTCCGGCAAGACAACCTTTGCCGACGCCCTGGCTGCCGAACTGGCCGCTGCCGGGAACCCGCGCCCGGTGATCCGGGTGTCACTGGATGACTTTCATCACCGTCAAAGCATGCGGTACCGGCGCGGCCGGAATTCGGCAGCCGGCTTCCGCCATGATTCCTACAATGTGGACCAGTTTCGGGCCTATGTCCTTGATCCGCTGAAGCCGGGAGGCGGCGGACGCTACCGGCGCGCCGGGCACAGCCTCCTCACCGACGCCGTCCTGTCCCCACCCGCGCTGCCCGCCCCTGCCAACGCCGTCCTCCTGGTGGACGGGCTCTTCCTGCACCGCGGCGAGCTGGCGGCGGAATGGGATTTCTCGGTGTTCCTTGACGTGCCGTTTGCCGTGACCGCAGCCCGCATGGCGCTGCGCGACGGTACACCGCCGGATCCGGATGATCCGGCCATGCGCCGCTACGTGGGCGGCCAGCGCCTCTATTTCGCTGACACGGATCCTGCGGGCCGGGCCACGGTGGTGGTGGACAACACGGACCCGGACCGCCCGCGGTTCATCCCTGCCGCCGCGGCCAGCTATCGCCCTGGCCGGAACGCTGCCCGCACCCGGCCGGAAACATAGTCCGCCGTTCCAGCGTTATAGCTGGTGCAGCCTTGTTGCTGCCGGTGTGGCAGGTGTTGCTGCCAACCTGAGAGAATGCAACCGCTGTTAAACCTGCGGCGCCATCCGTGCGCTGTTGACTGCCGGGGCCTTCGGGCCCAATGAGAGGACCCGCTGTGAGCCCGTCACCCAAGACGCTGTATGAGGTTTTGGGTCTTGCCCCCTCGGCCACATCGGACCAGATCAAGACGGCCTACCGCAAAGCCGCCCGCGCCACGCACCCGGACCACGGCGGCAGCGCCGAAACATTCCATGTCATCGCCGAGGCGTATGAGGTCCTGTCCAACCCGGAGCAGAAGGCCGCCTATGACCTCAGCCTGGGCCGCGGTTCGGGCGGACGGCCCGGAAGCGCCGCCAAACCGGCGTCCTCCGCCCGCACCGGCTACACGGGCGGAGGATCAGTGTCCCCGGACGAGGTCCTGGCCAGGACACCGCGCTTTGTCCCGGACTTCTCCCCCGGCTCCCCGCCGGTGCTGCCGCTGGCGCTGGCCGGACAGCAGGTCCACGGGACCCCCCGCAGGCCCGGGTTCATGGCCCGCCTGGGCTCCGGCGCGGGCGCCCGGTACGACGGCGAGTGCCTCACCGTACGCCTGCTCGAGCGCACTTTCCTGCCGGACTATCCGGCCGGACGGCTGGTCAACGGCCTGCACCTGCCGGACCGCTCTCCCCGGGGCGGCAACCTCAATGTGGGCCATGTGCTCCTGGGCGGCTACCGGATGGCCGTCCTCGAATCCCAGGTGGCGTCTCCCGGCAATTACAGCTGGGACGGCAGACATCTGCGCTACCGCGGCAAAGAAGTGTCCATCGGCCGGCTGCCGGATGCCGTCCGCACCCTTCAGGACCGTTTCCCTGAGTGCAACGTCAGCGGCTGGGTGGTGCTGCACAGCCCCAACGGGAATCCCTTTGAACCGGTGATCGACTATCCGCCGTCGCTGAGCCGCAGCGCGCCGGCCATGGTCCACATCGTCAACGCCGGGACCCTCCAGCGCGAACTCAAGCGGTTCTTCAGCGACGGACCGCAGCCCAATACCGTCCAGCTTCCCGTGCTGGGCGGCCTCCTCGATGCAACGGTCCGCTAGCTGCCGGGCTTAGGATGGGGTTGTGTTCCGCATTCTCTTCCACGCCCCTGAAATCCCCGGCAATACCGGCAACGCCATTCGTCTTGCCGCCATCACGGGAGCTGAGCTCCACCTTGTTGAGCCCCTGGGCTTTGAACTGGAGGACTCCAAGCTGCGCCGCGCCGGCCTGGACTACCATGACCTGGCCGTGCTTCACGTGCACCCCAACCTAGAAGCTGCCTGGGAAGCGCTGGCACCGGAACGCGTCTATGCCTTCACCTCCGACGGCGACACGTCCTACACGGACATCGCGTACCAGCCCGGCGACGTGCTGCTTTTCGGCCGCGAGTCCGTAGGCCTCCCGGAGGAGGTAAAGCAGGACCCGCACGTCACCGCCCGCGTCCGCCTGCCCATGCTGCCCTCCCTGCGTTCCCTGAACCTTGCCAACTCCGCCTCCATCGCCGTCTACGAAGCCTGGCGCCAACACGGCTTCGCAGGTGCCCAGCTCTAAGGACTCCCATGCCCGAATCCAATATTGGCGCCGCGTTCGACGGCGGAGCCGCCGACTTTGAACGCCTGGCGCCTTCCCTGTGGAACCCGATGGGCAATGCGCTGGTTGCAGCCGCGGAAATAGAGGTTGGCAACCGCATCCTGGATGCGGGCTGCGGCACCGGAGCCACCACCATCCCGGCGGCGCAGTACGCCGGTCCTGACGGCCGTGTGGACGGCGTGGATCTTTCGGCACAGATGCTCGCCCTCGCCCAGGCCAAAGCCACCACCCTGTCCTTGGAGAACGTCGCACTGCATGTCGGCGATGTCTCCGGGTGGAGCAGCGACGAACCCTTCGACGTCGTGCTGTCCGCCTACTCGATCTTCTTCCTCCCGGACATGGACCAGGGAGCAGCAAACCTGGTCTCGAACCTGCGCCCGGGCGGCCGCCTGGCCCTGAGCACCTGGGCGGAGGGCGCCCTGGCCCCGTTCACTGAGCTCTTACTGCAGGAGTGCCGGCGCGAGCGGCCGGAGCTGACCGAACACTTTTCCGCAGCACGGGAAAACACCGAGCGCCTTAACACGCCGGAAAAACTCACCGCGTGGCTCGAAGGCCTGGGGCTTCACGACATCAAGGTCCTGTCCACACCTGTCCAGGTCCAGCTCAGCCAGTCCCTGGCCTGGTCGCTGGTCGCGGGCAGCGGACTTCGGTTCCTCCTGCCCGCTGATCCGGAGGCTGCGGACCGGGTCAAAGCGGCGTTCCTGGCGGTGGTGGGTGAGGAATACCGCCTGAATGCCGACACGCTGATTGCTTCCGCCCGGCGTCCCTAAGCACCGTTTACCGAAGCCCGTCCCATCCGTTGCCCCGGCGGCAGCGAATACAGGGCATGGGAGTTGAGGGACTTGTGGCGGCGGATCGTCGCCCGCCCGCCGCAGCGCGGCAGGCGGGCGACTTGCCGCGGGCTCCTGCACCTGTGCAACAGGGTTTCCCCCTATGCTGGAAACCTATGGAAACGCCCAACCAGGGACGGCCTCCCGCCTCGCAGTCCTCCGTTCCGGAGCCTGCCGCCGAGACCGCCCATAACAGCGGGCAGCAGCCCGTTTCCTCCGCTTCGCTGGAAGCTCTCCTTTCGGGGATTGCCGGCGGCAGCCGGGACGATTTTGAGCGCTTCTATGCACTGACGTCACGGCGTGTGTACGGATTGGCCCGCCGGGTCCTCATTGATGCCGAGCTCAGTGAAGACACCACCCAGGAGGTTTACCTGCAGGTGTGGACCAACGCCTCCCGTTTCGATCCCGCCGTCGGTTCCCCCCTGGCGTGGCTGCTGACCCTCGCGCACCGCCGTGCCGTGGACCGGGTCCGCTCCGAACAGAGTTCAGCCAACCGGGAGGCCCGCTTCGGCGCCGCCATGCAGGAACCGGACTATGACAATGTTGCGGACACCGTCGCCCAGCGCCTCGATGCCGAGGCTGTGGTGCAGTGCCTGGATTCCCTGACCGAAACACAGCGGGAATCGGTGCGGTTAGCCTATTACGGCGGGCTGACCTACCGTGAGGTCGCTGAAAAGCTGAATGCCGCGGTGCCGACCATCAAATCAAGGATCCGTGACGGACTGATACGACTGAAGAATTGTTTGGGGGTGGCTGCAGATGCCTGACAACAACTTTGAAGCCTCCTCGGATGCGCTCAGCACCGATGCGGCCGAAGGCCGGCTGCTGGAATGGGCCGAGGTTTATGCCCTGGACGCCCTTTCGGACGATGACCGCCGGATCATGGATGCTGCCCTCGAGCAGGCAGACCCGGACCTGCGTGCGTCCTTCCTCCGCCGTGTCTGGGCCACACGCGAAGCCCTGGCCGGCGGTTACCGGGCCGAGGCTGTTCCTCCCGCGGATCTGCTGGAGCGGATCATGTCCCGGCTGCCGCAGCAGGAGAACTCCCCTGCACGGGCCCCTCAGCCACAGGATCCGCCGCATGAGCGGGATGATTCTGCTCCCACCCTGCAGCCCGGCGACGAGTTGGCCGCCCGCCGCAGCCGCCGCTCCCCCCTGGGCCGCGCCGGCCGTTGGATTCTCGCCGGTGCCGCGGCAGCAGCGATCGTTGTGGGCGGAGTTGCCATCGGCAGCAACCTCGGACCGGATACGGTGCGCGAGGAAGTACTTGAGGCCTCTGACCTCCAGCAGCACACCGTTGACCTGCCCGCCGGCGGGACTGCGGAAGTTGCCACGTCCAGGGGCAGGGACGCCGCCGTCGTCACTCTCAACGGACTGCCGGCCCCGCCGGAAGGATCCGTCTACCAGATGTGGCGTGTCCCGGCGGACGGATCCAATCCGGTGTCCGCAGGCGTCATGACGGGTGAGGAAGTTTCCGGCGCCAAGGCCACGGAACTCACCGATATTGACCCGTACAGTGCCGTGGCCCTCACCGTGGAACCCGACGGCGGTTCGCCGACCCCCACCATGCCGATTCTGGCGGTCATTCCCTTCGCAGCCTGAGAGCCGCTGCCGGGCATCCCCGTCCGAACCGTTCCGGCAGCAGGACGCCCGGGCCGTCTCCGGCGTAGCCCGCATGGCCGGGGTTTCGTCCCGGACTCTGCGCCATTAGGAGCACCGCGGTTTTCTCCCGCCTGCCTTTACCGGGCCCAACGGGTACCGGTACTACCACCGGTGGCTGCAGGAGCAGAGCAGGCGCCTGGCACAGATGGCAGCGGCGGTCCGGGCAACACTGGATACCCTGCCGGACTGGCGCCGTCGGATCCTCGGCTTGGCGCCGCTGTGGCCCGCTATTACCCGTGGGTCTGCGCGGGTTGGACTCCCGACCGGGCGGCTTACAAGGGTCTGGGCGAGCTGTATGTGCAGGACAGCCGCTTCACGGCCTTCTACAACAGTGAAGCGCCGGGCCCGGTGGCCTACCTTGCCGAAGCCAGCGGCTCCCGGGCGGAAGCAAACCTCTAGGAAATCCCTGCCGATCCGCTGCGGAAGCGGCGGACCGGGGGCCAATCAGGGCCTCAGAACCCGGCGATGGTCTGCTCGGTATTGATCCCCACGACGTGGAACACTTCAGCACTGGCACCGTCCGGAAGCCCAAAGCGGCGGGCGTTGTCGCGCAGCATCGACTGCACCGCAGCCTCCATCCCGGCGATGTCCGGATGCTGGCTGGCATGTACCCGGATTGCCGCCAGCTTGGTCTCCACCAGGGCGCTGATATCCACGGCATGATTTTCGCGTTCCCGCGGAGCACCGTAAAACCACAGCCAGGGGACCTTGAATGCTTCCAGGCCCTGTTCCGCCAGCCGCGGAAAAGCAAAAGGATTCTCCGCGGCCGGATAGACAGCCCGCGTGACAATCTCGCCGCAGGCCAGATGATCAGGATGGCTGGCCTGGATCCGGTTCCAGTTGCGTTCGGGGTGCATGGACAGCACGACGTCGGGGCGGACTTCGCGGATGAGCGCAACAACCTGCTCCACCACTTCGTGGGTCACCGCCAGGAAACCGTCGCGTTCGCCCAGGAAACGGATGTCCCATACACCGGCGAGCTTCGCGGCTGCCTGCTGTTCACTGCTGCGCAGCTCCGTTACCTTGCTCCGGTCCCCGGGCTCGAAGCCCCCGGCGTCTCCGGCGGTCATGATGCAATACGTGACCTCAGCCCCTGCTGCCGTCCAGCCCGCCACTGTTCCGGCTGCACCAAAATCAATGTCATCCGGATGGGCGGCGAAAGCCAGCACACGCTGCACCCGGGAAGCGGCCGGCGTCTGGAGGGGTGTCTGCCCCTGTAGCTGGGTCATGGAATCAGGACCTGCGCTTCTTGATTTCCTCGGTGGCCTGGGGCAGGACCGAGAACACGTCCCCCACGATGCCGAAGTCCGCAATCTCGAAGACGGGTGCGTCAGCGTCCTTATTGACCGCCACGATCACCTTTGCTGTCTGCATCCCGGCTTTCTGCTGAATGGCGCCGGAGATGCCCGCCGAAATGTAGAGCTGCGGTGAGACTGTCTTACCGGTCTGGCCTACCTGGGCGGAATGTTCAATCCACCCGGCGTCGGTGGCTGCCCGCGAGGCACCCACGGCACCTCCCAGGGCGTCCGCGAGGTTTTCCACCGGAGTGAAGTCACCATCCATCCCGCGTCCGCCCGCCACAATGACCCGGGCTTCGGAGAGTTCGGGACGGCCGCTGACCCGCTTCTCGGTGCGGCCCGTGACCCGTGCCGCGGGACCGGCGTCGGGGACGGCAACCCGGTGGCGTTCCGGGACCGCGGAAGCCTGCGCCGGAACCGGTTCAACACTGTTGGCCTTCACCGTAATGACGGGAATCCCGGTCTGCACCCGGCAGGTGGAGGTGTAGGACCCGGCCAGCACGGACTTCGTCACTGAAAAGTCCGGGGCAACGGCCACCGCGTCCGTAATCACGCCGGAACCCAGCTTGATGCCGGTGCGCGCCGCCACCTCGCGGTCCTCAAAGGAATTACCCAGCAGCACCGCAGCGGCCTCCGCCGCCTGCGCGGTCTCCGCCAGGAAAGCGGACTTGGCGGCAATCAGGACGTCCGGCAGTTCTTCCTCCGGCTCGTAGACGGACGCGACGCCATAGTCTCCCAGAGCCTGCAGCACCTCATCGCTGAGGGCGCGGGGGCTGGCTACCGCCGGCTGCCCCAGCTCACTGGCGATGGTCAGCAATTCGCGGCTCGCCCGCGGCAGCGGCAGGCCCGGGACATCAATAAAGACGAGGACAGAGGCCATGGTGGGCTCTCCTTAGTGCTTCGGGCGCCGCCGGGGCAACGCCGGTGAAAGGATTGTCAGATCAGTTTGGAGGCGGCCAGGAAGTCCACCAGCGCTACCCCGGCGTTGCCGTCGTCGGTGATGATGGTTCCGGCTGAACGCGGCGGACGGGGCGCGGAGGCAGCTACTGAGGTCCAGGAACCGGCCACACCGGTGTGCTCCGGTTCGATGCCCAAATCCTGGAGGGAGAGAACTGTGATGGTCTTTTTCTTGGCGGCCATGATGCCCTTGAAGTTGGGGTACCGCGGCTCGTTGGCCTGATCAGTGACTGATACCAGTGCCGGCAGCGGCGCTTCGAGCGTCTCGGAAAATGAATCGCCGTCCCTGCGGGCACGGACCGTAGCAGCGCCGTCAACATCCAGCACGTTAATCTCGGCGGCGAAGGTAATCTGGGCCAGCTGGAGCCGCTCCGCCAGCTGCGCCGGGACCAGGGACGTTTCTCCGTCCGTGGACGCCATGCCCGTCAGTACCAGGTCCGGCATCGCCGGGGCACCCGGCGTGCCTGCCGCGTGCTGCACGGCAGCGGCAAGCACCAGCGACGTTGCTGCCGCATCGGAACCGGCCAGTGCGGCGTCGTTCACGTGGACGCCCTGATAGGCACCCATCTGCAGGGATTTTTTCACGGCATTAACCGCGGCATCCGGGCCCATGGTCAGCGCGGTCACCATGTTCCCGGCCGCCTGGCCCCCGCGTGCCTCGGCCAGCTGCAGCGCCGTTTCCAGGGCATACTCGTCCAACTCGGAGAGGATGCTCTCGGAGCGGTCGAGCGTGTGGGCGGGACCGGAAAGGTGCCGGTCAAACTGGGCATCGGGCACGTGCTTTACCAGGACAACAATGTTCAGCGGCCTGTCGGCTGATTCCTGCATGCGGAACCTTTCTGCGTGGGAGATCCTTCCGGGGCTGGCTTTGCCGGGTCCGGGACCAGCCGCCGGGGCGGCAAACTTAAGCTAATCACACTGCGGGGCAGCCCCGTGCCCGGCACCGGACACGGACGGACCCGCCCTTCTCCAAGAAGAGCGGGTCCGTGGTGCATGGTGTTACTGATCCGCGGAGTCGCCGAGCGTCACATCCGTGCTGTCGGCGCGGCCGCCGCTGGTGTAGTCGATGGTGACCTTGGAGTCCGCTGCCTGCATCCGAATGGCAGCGGTCAGGGACTGGGCATCGGTGACCGGAATGCCGTTCACCGCCGTGATGACGTCTCCCTTTTTCAGTCCTGCCCGGGCGGCAGGGGTTCCGCTGGCCGGGTTCTCGGCCACCTCGGCACCAACGGTAAAGGCCGAGGAGCTGGAGGCCACTGCCGGAGTGACCGATACGCCCAGGAACCCGTGGGTCGCTGAACCGTTGTCGATGATCTCGTTGGCCACCCGTTCGGCGTAGCTCATCGGCACAGCAAAACCGACGCCGATGCTTCCGCTGTCCTCGCTGGCCGAGGCAATGGCCACATTGACTCCGATAACGTCGCCGTCAGTGTTGACCAGTGCCCCGCCGGAATTTCCGTGGTTGATGGCTGCATCCGTCTGGATGACGTCCAGATAAATGGAGCCCTGAGCCGTACTCTGGCTTTGGCTGGAACCGTCCGGCGGAGCAAAACGGAATCCGTTGCCGTCATTCTCCTGGCCCGTCCCACCGTCGGTGGGGGATTCCGGGGCCGCTGAAGACTGCACGCTGATGGTGCGGTTCAGCGTGGACACGATGCCGTCCGTTACGGTGCCCGCGAGTCCCAGTGGAGCACCGATGGCGATGACCGTGTCCCCTACGTTGAGATCGTCGGAATTGCCCAGGTCCGCCGGGGTCAGGTCGGAGGCGTCCACTTTAATAACAGCCAGGTCGGACACCGGGTCGGTTCCCACCACTGTGGCGGAGAAGACCCTGCCGTCATGGGTCTGGACTTCCACGGACGGCGAGGAGGCAGTCCCGCCGAGGGTGACGACGTGCGTGTTGGTCAGGATATGGCCATCATCGTCCAGGATGATCCCGGAGCCGGTGCCGGAACTGCCGCTGGCGGAGACATCGATGGTGACAACGCTCGGGGAGGCTTTCACGGCGGCCGCAGTCACCGCATTGACGCTGTCATCGTTATTCACCACGACAGTCTGTGCCTGGCCCGTGCTTTGGGGCGAGGAATCGTTGTCCATCAGTGCATCGGCTCCCACCGCAACACCGCCGCCCAGCAGTCCGGCCAGCACCATGCCTGTGATCAGGGCGCCGGCTCCGTACCTGCGCGGCGACCGAGCCGGCACCGGCTGATGGGAAGAGCCGTAGGGATCCTGCCCGTAGCCGCCCCCGGAATAACCGCCCGCTGAGCCCGCGCCTCCATTACTGCCGGCACCGTAGCTGCCGGCACTGTAGCTGCCGGACGCCGACGGCGCGTGGGCAGGGGGCTGCCGGGGCGGCTGCGGCTGGGCATTCCGGGCGGCACCGTCAGCATCTGAAGCTGCAGCGCCGTATGCGGAAGCGCGCGGCTGCTGGGCCGCGGCATCGGGAAGCTGCTGGGTCTGGTCCCCGCGGGCCTCACCAGCCGCTGCATGCTCGGAGGAAGCAGGCGGGGCAGGCGGACGGGGAGGAAGCGGACGCTGCGGACCCTCGGTGCCCCCATATTGCTCAGACATGTGCTGTCCTTTCCAAATCATGTGCCGGTGCCGTGGAAGTGTGTGAGGCTTCCTCAACTATGACAGTACTTTCTGTGACGATTGATGGAGGTTCCTGAACGGTTCCTGAAAACTTCCCGAAAGACATACAGCCTTCTCCATGGTGGACTCGATATATTGGCGAACCATAGAATCGAACCAGGAATCGGCCTTCCTCCGCGGAGGGAACCGAATCCGGCGGAACGAAGCGCAGATGCCACGCACCACACAATCCTGAGGACAAATTTATGCGGTTGAAGACCATGCGGCTAGCTGCCGTGCTCGGTTTGAGTGTCTCGGCGCTTCTGGTTCCGGCTGCAGCCGCGTCCGCGGTCCCGCCGGTCACCATCCCGCCCGGACAGTTCCTGGTCGACGACGCCGGCGTTCTGGGCTCGGACGCCGGCGAGGTCCGCTCAGCCATTTCCGAAGTGCGGGAAAACAGCCGCTACACCCTTTTTGTCGTGTACGTGGATGAGTTCACGAACCCCTCAGACCCGGCTGCCTGGGGAGACCAGGTTGTCGAGCAGAAGGGCATGAACTCCCAGGACGTGCTGCTGAGCATTGCCACGGAAAGCCGGCAGATCAACGTCTCGGTCTCCGATAACAGCCCGCTGACCCGGGAGCAGGGCGACGCCGTAATTGATGCAGCAGCCGATCCGCTGGTTGGCAAGGAGAGCTTCACCTCCGAGGACTGGGCCGCAGCAGCCGTCAGCGCCGCGGACACGCTCGAATCGGGCCGTACCGGCTCTTCCACCGGCTCGTCAGCGTCCTCGGGCGCAAGCCTTGCTCCGGTCATTCTTATCGGCGGAATTATTCTGCTGGGCGGCGGAGCTGCCTTCCTCTTCGTCCGCAGCAAGCGCAAGGGTGCCCTCCCTGCCGGGCCGCGCAGGTCAGAACCGCAGGAGCCGGCGGATCCGCTGGACCAAATGAGTGTGGAAGACCTGCGCAAGCGCGCCGGCAGCCTCCTGATAGCCGCCGACGACGCCATCAAGTCCAGCGAGCAGGAATTGGCCTTCGCCATGGCTTCCTACGGGGACGACGCCGTCAAGACCTTCACCGAGGATCTCGCAGCAGCCAAAAACCACATGAGCGAGTCCTTCAAGATGCAGCAGCAGCTGGATGACCATATTCCGGATACTGAAGCGCAGCAGCGGACCTGGCTCAAGGACATCATCCGCCGCTGCCAAGCCGTGAATGAGTCCCTCCAGGCGCACAAGGAAGACTTTGATGCGCTCCGCGAGCTGGAGAAAAATGCTCCTGCTGCCCTGAGCGCGGCTCGAAGCACCGCCCAGTCGGCCGGCGGACGCCTGGATGCGGCAGAGGCCTCCCTCAGCGGACTGCGCCAGCGTTATGCCGATTCCGCCCTGACCCAGATCGCGGACAACATCGAACAGGCACGCCAGCGGCTAGAGTTTGTCGACAGCGCCGAAGAAACGGCCCAGGCTAAGCTCGACGAAGGTGACACGGCCTCCGCCGTCGTCGCCGTCCGCGCGGCAGAAGAAAGCGTGCACCAGGCGAACGTCCTGCTGGACGCCATTGAGAAGACCGGACGCGAACTCGACGCAGCGCGCAGCGAGTTGCAGCGTGCCGTTGCGGATGCCCGGCAGGATCTGGCCCAGGCCAGGGCCTTCTCGGCCAACGGCGCCAATGCCGGGCTGGCTGGACCGATGGCCGGTGTGGAGGCTGCTCTGACTGCCATTGAGCGCGAGTCATCGGCGCGGAACAATCCCGTGGATCTGCTGCGCCGCCTGGAAACAGCCAACTCCCAGCTCGACAGTGCACTGGAAGGCATCCGGGACCGGCAGGAACAGGAACGCCGGGCACGGGATGCGCTTCAGCACGCCGTGATGTCCGCCCAGGCGCAAATCTCCGGTACCTCTGATTACATCCGCGCCCGGCGCGGCGGTGTGGGCAGTGAGGCCCGCACCCGGCTGGCCGAGGCTGAACGCAACCTCCAGCAGGCCATTGCCCTGCAGTCCTCGGATCCGGTCAGCGCCTTGGCCTACGCCCAGCAGGCCAACGCACTGGCGGCACAGGCAGCCGATATGGCTCAGCAGGATGTCGACGGATTCGGCGGCGGCTTTGGCGGCGGGGGCGGCATGTACGGTGGACGTGGCGGCGGCTCCGGACTCGGCGGAGCGATCCTGGGCGGTATCCTGATCGACTCCATCCTGCGCGGCGGAGGCGGCGGCTTCGGCGCGCAGG
>NZ_JASDDG010000040.1:0-25095 GCF_030407495.1 Arthrobacter sp. APC 3897
AGCGTGTCCCGGGGATTATTGAGTGGACGTCGCCCGGCGGGCTGACCTACCGGACCGATCCGCACCTCACCCTGGCCTCGCCCGGCTTGAGCTCCGCAGGTGAACTGCCGGGTGGCGATCCAGAGGATCCACCGCCCTTCTGAGCAAGCACTCTTGGATCACCGCCGCCATATCCCTCCCCGGAAGCCGCCTTACCCGTCCCCGGAAGGAGAACCCCGCAGGCCCCGGTTGTAAGCTCGTGTTATGGCACGCTATTTCGACATTCACCCTGAAAACCCGCAGCAACGCACCATCGGCCAGGTGGCCGCCATTCTGCGTTCCGGTGGGCTGATCGCCTATCCCACAGATTCCTGTTACGCGTTGGGCGCACAGCTGAACAATAAGGACGCTTTGGACCGTATCCGGTCCATCCGTCACCTCAGCGACAAGCACCACTTCACGCTGATGTGCCATGACTTCGCACAGCTCGGCCAGTTCGTGAAAATGGACAATGACGTTTTCCGCAGCATCAAGGCCGTCACTCCCGGGAGCTACACCTTCATCCTGCCGGCAGTAAAAGAAGTGCCGCGCTGGCTCTCACAGCCCAAGAAGAAAACAGTGGGCGTCCGCATTCCGAACAACAAAGTCGTCTTGGCGCTGCTGGAAGAACTGGGCGAACCGCTGATCTCGAGCACGCTCCTTCTCCCCGGCGAGGAGGATCCCCTGACCGAGGGCTGGGAAATCAAGGAACGGCTGGATCATCAGGTTGAAGCTGTCCTGGACGCAGGATTCTGCCCGCCGGATCTCACCACCGTCATCGACTTTTCCAGCGGCGAACCTGAAATTGTGCGCTACGGAACCGGCGACCCCGCACGATTTGAGTAGGACACGGAGCGAGTAAGCGGGGTGGCAGGCTAGGGGTATGGCGTTACACATCGGCACGTCCGGCTGGAGTTACGCGGATTGGCGGAAGGTCCTGTATCCGCCCGGATTGCCAAACCGTCTCTGGTTGGAGACCTATGCTGCCGAGTTCAATACCGTCGAGTTCAATGGCAGTTTCTACCGGTGGCCCCGCGAGCCCGCCTTTGCCGCCTATCGGGACAGATTGCCGGATAACTACTCCTTCTCAGTCAAGGCACCGCGCGGCCTGACCCACGCGCGCAAGCTTCGCGAACCCGAAGAATGGATCAGCAGGATCAGCCGCTGCTGGAAAGAGCTGGGCGCCAAAGCCGGGGTCCTGATTGTTCAATTGCCTCCCAACATGGAGCGCGACGACGCACGCCTGGACTACTTCCTGCGCTCCCTTCCACCCGGCATCAGGACCGCCGTCGAATTCCGCCATCCGAGTTGGGAAACCGACGAGGTCTACAGCCTCCTTGAACGGCATGACGCCGCGTATACCGTCATGAGCGGAGCCCATCTGCCCTGCAATCTGCGTGCCACGGCGTCGTTCGTCTACGTGCGGATGCACGGCCCTGATCAGGAGCACCTCTACGCAGGCTCCTACCGCGACGAAGACCTGCAGTGGTGGGCCGATCGGATCCGCGAGTGGCAGCACTTGGGCAAGGACGTGTACGTCTACTTCAACAACGACGGCGAGGGTCACGCCGTCCGCAATGCCCGGACGCTGCGCTCAATGCTGGTTGCCGGCGTGTGACACCTGCCCGCGTCTGGGAACAGGGCCCGACACGAAAGCGCCGATTCCCGGTATCCGTAGGCGGCGGCGCCGAATACGGGTACCCTCGACAGTGAAGAGTGACCGTTGAGAACACTGCGGACCACAACTCTCGTTACTCAGGTTCCACTGTCTGGGCTGTCAGATCGGCCCATGACGCAATCTCCGGATTCCTCTTCGCCCGACGTCCGCCGAGCTTTGCCGGCACGTCCAACCTTGATTGGTGACATGACTTTCTTCAGCAGACTCACCCCCAATGACCCGTTTCCCGAGCATCTCGAAACGCTGTCTGATGATGACCTGGAAATTCTGAACAGCAGGCTCCACCGCCAAGCCGAGTACGAATATCGGCAAGAGGGAGAAACGGAGCCTGAAACCTCCTTCCGCCTCGAGTTCGTTACGGAAGAACTTGACCGGCGCGATGCCCCGGCCGCCGGGCCTGTCAGGGAGAACCTCGAGCAGGCACCCATGGCGAACGCCTAACGCCGCGCCGGGCTCCTGCGTGTCCTGCCGAGCTCGCCGGACAGTCCAAAGACCGGTGCGGTACGTGTCAACCTGATCCAATCCCTTGACACCTCTTTCCAGTGACAGGAGTGTGGACGCCACAGGGCACAGTGCCGGGTGGCAGCGCCCGGACCCCGCCGGCCCGCCGCCGCATGCGAGGTCAGGAGCACCATGACAGAAAATCCGGCCGATCAGGACTTGTCCGCGCTGGGTGCGCTGAGCCCGTTTGAACTAAAGGACCGGCTGATAGCACTTGCATCCTCGGATACCGAACGGCTGATGCTGAACGCCGGCCGCGGAAATCCAAACTTCCTGGCCACCCTGCCGCGCCGCGCTTTCCTGGCGCTAGGCAACTTTGCCGTGTCTGAATCCGAACGTTCGTACTCGTATCTGGACAGCGGGTTCGGCGGACTGCCCGAACAGGACGGGATGCTGGGGCGGTTCAACACCTTTGTGGCGAACGATCCGCAGCGCGTGGGCCTGCAGTTCCTGCGCTCTGCGGTGAGCTACGTCCATGATCGGCTGGGGCTGAACCGGGAAGTGTTCCTGGAGGAGATGGTCTCGGCGTTCCTTGGCTGCATTTATCCGACTCCGCCGCGGGTCTTGCCACAGACGCAGGAGGTCCTCCGCGCTTATCTGGAACAGGAGCTGCTGGGAGGTGAAACTCCGGCGGAGAACTTCGATGTCTTCCCGACTGAGGGCGGCACGGCAGCCATGAGCTATATCTTCTCGAGCCTCGCGGTCAACGGCCTGCTGGTTCCAGGTGACCGGATCGCCCTCGCCACGCCTATCTTCTCGCCGTATCTGGAGATCCCGCGGCTGCCGGACTACGGGCTGGAAGTGGTCCAGGTGGCCATGGACGAGTCGGAGGACTGGCGGCTGCCGGAGGCTGAGCTGGAGAAACTGCTGGATCCGTCGGTGAAGGTCTTCTGTCTGGTCAACCCCAGCAACCCTCCTTCTTCCAAGCAGCCGCAGGCGGTCCTGGACCTGCTGTCAGAGCTGGTGGCGAAGGAACGGCCGGATCTGATCATCATCACCGACGACGTATATGCCACGTTTGCCGATGATTTTGTCTCGGTCTTTGCCGCCTGTCCGCGGAACACCCTGTGCGTCTATTCCTTCTCCAAGTACTTCGGGGCCACGGGCTGGCGGCTGGGCACCATTGCGCTGCACCGGCAAAACGTCATCGATGACCTGCTGCAAGACCTGCCGCGCACCGAAAAGGACCGGCTGGAAGCGCGCTACTCCTCGCTCACCACGGACGTCCCCGGGCTGAAGTTCATTGATCGGCTGGTGGCAGACAGCCGGTCCGTGGCACTGAACCACACCGCCGGTTTGTCGGGTCCGCAGCAGCTGCAGATGGTGCTCTTCGCCCTGCACGGGCTCATGGACAGGCTGGACCGTTACCAGGACGCCGCCAAGGCGCTGGTCCGCGGACGCTATGCCACTCTGTACCGGAGCATGGGCGTGGCTCCCGAACCACAGCCCGAAGACGTCGGCTACTACAGCCTGATAGACCTGCGGAAGCTCGGCGGCCGGCTCTACGGAGAGGAGTTCCGGGAATGGCTTGCCTCCCGTCCGGACCTGGGGATGCGCTTCCTGATGCGCCTGGCTTCAGAAACGGGCGTGGTGCTGCTGCCCGGAAAGGGGTTCGACGTCGTCGCCCCCTCCGCGAGGGTGTCACTCGCGAACCTCACAGACTTCGAATACCGCGCCATCGGAGCTGCCACCCGCCACATTCTGGAGGACTATCACCGTTCGTTTCAGTCCGGTGGCTAGGAACCGGTTCAGCCGGGGGGCCTTCAACCCGCCGGCACAAACCGGCACCCCAGTCCGTGCTCGGTGACCAGATGGACCGGCGACGCCGGATCGGCCTCCAGCTTGCGCCGCAGCTGTCCCATGTACAGCCGAAGGTAGCCCGTGTCAGTAGTTCCCGGACCCCACACCTCGGTCAGCAGGGCGGACTGGCTGACCAGGCGCCCCGGATGCTGTACCAGCGCCTCGAGCAGCCGCCACTCGGTGGGAGTCAGGCGGATGGCGGACCCGTCGGACACCCGCGTCACCGCCTTTGCATTCAGATCCACGCGGACATCGCCGAACACCACTTCAGGCTGTTCCGGAGCCGCCGGATGCCGGCGGGTCAGGGCACGGATGCGGGCCATCAGCTCCTCGGTGGAAAAGGGCTTGGTGACGTAGTCGTCCGCCCCAAGGTCCAGTGCACGGACCTTGTCGGAGGAGTCCGTGCGCCCGGAAATCACCAGGATCGGTGCCCGGCTCCAGCCGCGGACCGCCTCGATGACCTCCATTCCGCTGAGCCGCGGCATGCCCAGGTCCAGCACGATCAGCTCAGGATGTTCCTCAACGGCCCTGCGGACGGCAGCTGCGCCGTCGGGTGCCGTGACAACCTCGTACCCGTAAGCGGACAGGGTGATGCGAAGGGCGCGGAGGATCTGTACGTCGTCGTCAGCAACGAGGATCTTCATGCTGCACCGGACTCTGCTGCGCTCGTCGCTTCTCCGGCACCCGGGGATGCCGCGGTGCCGGCAGACGCCGGCAAGGACAGCACCATGGTTAATCCGCCTCCGGGGGTGTCCTCGGTTTCCAGCGTTCCCCTCATTCCTTCCATAAAGCCCTTAGCCAGGGCAAGGCCCAGTCCCAGTCCGGTCTGGTTGTCGGTGTCCCCCAGACGCTGGAAGGGCAGGAAAACATCTTCCAACCGTTCCGGGGGTATCCCCGGCCCACAGTCTATGACGCGCACTTCCACCCGGCCTGCAAAGGCGCTTGCGGCCAGGACCACCTTGGCATCCGGCGGCGAGAAGCGGACTGCGTTCGCCAGCAGGTTCACGAGCACGCGCTGCAGCAGTACGGCATCGGCCAGAACCGGCGGCAGGCCCGGCGGAATCTCGAGCTCCACCTCGGCCGGTCCCAGCCCCAGCTCCTCCAGCGCCGGGAGCACCGCTTCGGCAGTATCCAGCGGCGCCAGCGAAACGCCCAGGACTCCGGCCTGCAGGCGGCTGACATCGAGCAGGCTCGTTACCAGGCCCGAAAGAGTGGCCAGGGACTCCTCGGCCGTTGCCAGCAGCTCGGCCCGGTCCTGTTCGCTCCAGTGCACATCCGGTGCGCGCAGACCGGTCACCGCGGCGGTGGCGGCTGTGAGCGGCCGGCGAAGATCGTGCCCGACGGCGGCCAGCAGCGCGGTGCGGACCTTGTCGGCCGCAGCGAGGGAGCCCAGTCCCTCAGCGGTCTCAGTGAGGTCGCCGTAGTCCAGTGCCGCTTCCAGCTGGGCGGCAATCACGTCCAGGAGCCGGCGGTCAGCCGCTTCAAGATCCCGGCCAAACAGTTCCAGCACCGCCCGTTCCCCCACCGGCAGGGCCAGGGATGCGCCCTGGCCTGCCGCCGCACCGGAGGAGGAGAGTTCACCGCCGTCGGCCACCAGGCGCACGGCGTCGAGGCTGAAGGCCTCACGGGTGCGGCCCACCAGCGCCGCAAGGGCGTCCTCCCCGCGCAGCACGTTACCGGCCACTGACGCCAGCAGTTCGGACTCAGCCGCCGCACGGCGCGCAGTTCGGGAACGCCGGGCTGCACGGTCCACCACAAAACTCACCAGCACGGCATTGACGATGTAGAGCACCAGCGCCAGGACGTGGGCGGGCGTGGCTACAGTGACCGTGTACAGCGGCTGGATAAAGAAATAGTCCAGGGTTATTCCGGACAGGAGGGCAGCGAACAGTGCCGGCCAGATCCCGCCGGCCAGTGCCACCACAATGACCAGTAACTGGTAGCTCAGCACATCCCCCGTGATGGATTCCGGTGTGCTCATGGTAACCAGCACCCAGGTCAGGAGCGGTCCGCCGGCCAGCGCCAGCGCCAGCCCCCACAGGCGGCGCCGGGCGGTGAGGGCACCGCCCAGCCGGGGCAGGGCCGGGCGCCTGCCCGCTGCCGCATGGTTCACGATGTGTACGTCAATGTCCCCGGACTCCCGCACTACAGTGGCGCCAATCCCCGGCCCGGTGAGCAGCGCCTGCATCCGGGGCCGGCGGCTGACGCCAATCACCAGCTGCGTGGCATTGACTCCGCGGGCAAAGTCCACGAGTGCATGCGGAATATCTCCGCCCACCACCTGGTGGAAAGTTCCGCCGAGTTTTTCCACCAGTGCCCGCTGTGCGGCAAGTTCGCCCGGATGTCCGTCCCGCAGCCCGTCGGGGGTGGTCACATGGACGGCAAGGAGGTCCCCGCCGGCGGACCTGGCCGCAATCCTGGCACCGCGGCGCACCAGCGTCTGCCCTTCCGGCCCGCCGGTCAGGGCCACCACTACGCGTTCCCGGGCTTCCCATTTGCTGCTGATCCCGTTCTCGGCGCGGTACCGGTTCAGCGCGCTGTCCACTTCATCTGCCAACCACAGCAGGGCCAGCTCGCGCAGCGCCGTGAGGTTGCCGAGGCGGAAGTAGTTGGAAAGCGCTGCGTCCACCCGTCCGGCGGGATAAACGATGCCCTGGGAGAGCCTCCCGCGCAGCAGCTGCGGCGCAATGTCCACCAACTCCACCTGGTCCGCGGAACGAAGGACGGAATCCGGAACCGTCTCGCGCTGCACGGTCCCGGTGATTTGTTCAATGACGTCGTTCAGTGACTCAATGTGCTGGATGTTGACGGTGGACAGGACGTTGATGCCCGCGTCCAGCAGTGTCTGGACATCCTGCCAGCGTTTGGCATGGTCCAGTCCCGGAGCGTTGGTGTGGGCGAGCTCGTCCACCAGTGCATAGTCCGGACGGCGTGCCAGCACTTCCGGCAGGTCAAGTTCCGACAGCAGCAGGCCGCGGTGATCCACCCGTACCGGAGCAACTGTTTCCAGTCCTTCGGCCATGGCCGCGGTGGCGGCGCGGCCATGGGTCTCCACCAGCGCCGCCACCACGTCCCTGCCTTCATCGCGGAGGCGGCGGCCCTCTTCGAGCATGGTGTAGGTCTTGCCGACTCCGGGCGCAGCGCCCAGGAATACCCGGAGTTGTCCTCTTGTCATTTTCTAAGTGTCCAACTCCAACAGGGCAATGTTGAGCTGCAACACGTTGACGGCGGGTTCTCCCAGCACTCCCCCGCGCCGGCTCTCCACAGCCGAGTCCACCAGTGCCCGGACATCGTCCGGGTCCAGGCCGCGCGCGGCTGCCACCCGCTCCACCTGAAGGAGCGCATATTCGGGACTGATGTGGGGATCCAGGCCCGACGACGACGCCGTCAGGGCATCCGCGGGCACGTCGCCGGGATCCACACCCTCGAGTTCGGCGACGGCCTCGCGGCGTTCGCCGATCGCCGCGGCCAAATCCGGATTCGCAGGGCCCAGATTGGAACCGCTGGAGGCTCCGCCGTCGTATCCGTCACCGGCGGCCGAGGGGCGGGACTGGAACCACTCGGGCAGGGCTGCGCCGCCGGCATCCGTGAAGGACTGGCCGATCAGGGCTGATCCCACGGGCTGCCCGTCCAGCGAGACCACCGATCCGTTTGCCCGGGAGTTCACGGTCATCCGGGCGATGCCGGTGACCGCCAGCGGATAGACGAGTCCCAAAGCCAGGGTCAGGATGATGACGGCGCGGACTGCTGCACCCAGCTGCCGTGCGGACGCGCGTGCGGTGCTCATAGTTTTTCCTTTTTGTTGTCTTGGACGGTGTCTGTGCCCATGATCAGAACCCCGGGATCAGTGATACGGCGAGGTCGATGAGCTTGATGCCGATGAACGGCGCCGCCACCCCGCCGGCTCCGAAGACCAGCAGGTTCCGGGTCAGGACCGCGGAGGCGCCCGCAGCCCGGTACTTCACGCCCCGCAGCGCCAGCGGGATCAGGGCAATGATCACCAGGGCGTTGAAGATTACGGCGGAAAGGATCGCTGACGCCGGCGAGTGCAGGTTCATGACGTTCAGGACGGCCAGTCCCGGAAAAACGCCCATGAACATGGCGGGAATGATCGCGAAGTACTTGGCCACGTCATTGGCGATCGAGAAGGTGGTCAATGCCCCGCGGGTGATCAGCAGCTGCTTGCCGATCCGGACAATGTCGATCAGCTTGGTGGGGTCCGAGTCCAGGTCCACCATGTTTCCGGCTTCCTTGGCCGCCGAGGTTCCGGTGTTCATGGCCACCCCCACATCGGCCTGGGCCAGGGCGGGGGCGTCGTTGGTGCCGTCCCCGGTCATGGCCACCAGCTGGCCGTTGGCCTGTTCCCTGCGGATCAGGGCCATCTTGTCCTCCGGCGTGGCTTCGGCCAGGAAGTCATCCACCCCGGCTTCCGCAGCAATTGCCTTGGCGGTGCGCGGATTGTCTCCCGTGATCATCACGGTGCGGATACCCATCCGCCGCAGCTCGGCGAAGCGGTCCTTCAGTCCGTCCTTGACGACGTCTTTCAGGTGCACGACGCCGAGGATCCGGGCGCTGCTGCCGGTGGTGCCGCCGTCGGACTCCCGGACGGCCACCACCAGCGGCGTACCGCCGCCGGCCGAGATCTTGTCCACCTGATAGGTCAGGTCTGACAGCACATCGACGTCGATTCCGCCGGATTCAGAGACCCAGTCCATCACGGCCGAGCCGGCACCCTTGCGGATCTGTGTTCCGGTGGCTCCCTTTGTTTCATCTGCATAGTCCAGGCCGCTCATGCGGGTTTGGGCGGTAAACGGAACGCTGACGGCGTTGGCTTCCTTCACGGGTGTAACGCCCATGCCTGCGGCCAGGTCCACAATCGACTTGCCCTCGGGCGTGGGGTCCTCGGCCGAAGCCAGGACCGCGGCCCGGATCAGCTCATCGCGGTCCGCCCCCGCCACCGGGATAAAGGCCGCGGCCTGCCGGTTGCCGTACGTGATGGTGCCGGTCTTATCCAGCAGCAGGGTGGTCACGTCGCCGGCGGCCTCAACGGCGCGGCCGGACATGGCCAGTACGTTGTGCTGGACGAGCCGGTCCATGCCGGCGATGCCGATGGCCGAGAGCAGTGCCCCGATGGTCGTCGGGATGAGGCAGACCAGCAGTGCCACCAGCACCGGAATGCTGACGGACGCACCGGAATATCCGGCCAGCGGGTTTAGGGTCACCACCACCACGAGGAAGATCAGGGACAGGGTGGCAAGCAGGATGTCCAGGGCGATCTCGTTCGGAGTTTTCTGCCGGGCGGCCCCTTCCACCAGGCGGATCATGCGGTCCACGAAGGTCTCACCGGGCTTGCTGGTAATCCGCACCACGATGCGGTCCGAAAGCACCCGGGTTCCGCCGGTGACCGCCGACCGGTCGCCGCCGGATTCGCGGACCACCGGGGCGGATTCGCCGGTGATTGCGGATTCGTCCACGGAGGCAATGCCGTCAATGATGTCGCCGTCGCCGGGGATGATGCCGCCGGCAGTGACCACCACGACGTCGTCGAGCACCAGATCAGCCGACGCAACTTCTTCCACTGCCGTGCGGGACGCGGAGGGATCCCCCGCGGCGTCATAGTTGGTTACCCGCCGGGCGGGGGTGGTGGTTCGGGTGGCCCGCAGCGAGGCGGCCTGGGCTTTTCCGCGGCCTTCGGCAACGGATTCGGCCAGGTTGGCGAAGATGACGGTCGCCCAGAGCCATCCCGCAATTAGCCAGGTGAAAGCCCCGGGCACTGCGCTGCCGCCTGAGGTCTCCGCACCGCCGGTGACCGACTCCGCCACCGCAATGGCGGTAATCAGCGCGGCGCCCGCTTCCACAATGAACATCACGGGTGTGTGCCACATGATGCGCGGATCGAGCTTGCGCAGGGCACCGGGGAAAGCCGCACCCAACTGCGCGGCCGAAAAGCCGCTGCGGCCCGGTACCGGGTTCCCCGGGACGGGCGGCCGGTTTCCTGCCGGGTCGTCGGACTGCGGGCCGTCCGGTGAGTGGCGGCCGGTCTTATCGGTTCTGCTTGTCACTGTGGACATGGTTAGAGCAACCCTTCCGCCAGGGGACCCAGCGCGAGTACGGGAAAGAAGGTCAGGGCGGTCACGATGACGGTGACGCCGGAAAGCATGATTACTGCCTGCGGCCGGTGGGTGGGAAGTGTTCCCGCGCTGACGGGAACATGGTCCTGCGCCGCCAGGGAACCCGCCAGGGCCAGGATGAAGATCATCGGCAGGAACCGGCCCAGCAGCATGGCCAGGCCGAGGGCGGTGTTGAGCCATGGAGTGTTGGCCGTCAATCCGGCAAACGCCGACCCGTTGTTGTTCGCCGCCGACGTGAAGGCGTAGAGCACCTCGCTGAAACCGTGCAGTCCGGGATTGTAGATGGAGATGCCCTGGACATCCTCGCGGATGCCCGGCACCGCAAAACTCAGTGCCGTTCCGGTCAGGACGAGGGTGGGCATGGTCAGCAGGTAGAGGCTGGCCAGCTTGATCTCCCGCGGCCCGATCTTCTTGCCCAGGTACTCGGGCGTGCGGCCCACCAGAAGGCCGGCGATGAAGGAGGCCACCAGTGCCAGGACCAGCATGCCGTACAGCCCGGATCCCACGCCGCCCGGAGCCACTTCGCCGAGCATCATGTTCAGCATGGCCATCATCCCGCCGAGCGGACTGAAGCTGTCATGCATCGAGTTCACCGCGCCGGTGGAGGTGGCCGTGCTGGTGGTACCGAACAGAGTGGAACCGGCGATGCCGAACCGCTGTTCCTTGCCTTCCATGGAGCCGGCTTCCCCCGAAGAGGCTGCGAATTCAAGGGCCGTCATCGTGGCCAGGGAGACTGTGAAGATGGCGGCCATGGCCGTGAGGATCGCGTATCCCTGTTTCCGGTCTCCGATCATGGTCCCGAAAGTGCGCGGCAGGCTGAATGGAATGGCCAGCATCAGAACCACCTGGAGCAGATTGGTCCAGGCGGACGGGTTCTCAAACGGATGTGAGGAATTGGCATTGAAGAATCCGCCGCCGTTGGTGCCCAGGAGCTTGATGGCTTCCTGGGACGCAACCGGACCACCCGGAATCGTTGAGGTGCCGCCGGCCAAACCGGAAACGGAGGTGAAGCCGTTGAAGTTCTGGATGACGCCGCCCGCGAGCAGGAGCAGCGCACTGACGAAGGCAAGGGGCAGCAGCAGACGCAGCACGGACCGTGTCATGTCCGTCCAGAAGTTGCCGATGGTGGTTTCCTTCCGGGATGCGAAGGCCCGGACCAGCGCAACAGCCACGGCCAGGCCAACCGCTGCCGAAAGGAAGTTCTGCACAGCCAGTCCCGCCATCTGGACCGTGTACCCCACCGTCACTTCCGGGGAATACGACTGCCAGTTGGTGTTGGCCACAAAGGACGCCGCGGTGTTGAAGGCGAGGCCTTCAGACACGGCCGGCAGGCCCAGGGATCCGGGCAGCAGATGCTGGGTGCGCTGCAGTGCATAGACAAGCAGGAGTCCGACGGCGGAGAAGGCCAGGATGCTGCGCAGATAAGACTGCCAAGACTGCCGGGATCCCGGATCCACGCCGATCAAGCGGTAGAAGCCCCGTTCCACCGCCAGGTTTCGGTCCGAAGCGTAGAACCGGGCCATGTAATCGCCCAGCGGACGGTACAGGGCCGCCAGCAGCAGGGCCACCAGCGCGAAAGAGGCCGCAGCCGGCCACACGCTCATCAGAACCGCTCCGGGCGGAGCAACGCCGCCAACAGGTAACCGGCGGCAGCAACGGCCAGGGCCAGGGCGAGAAAGTCGAAGAAGATCACAGCTTCTCCACCGCTCCGACGCACAGGAACAAGGCGGCAAAGAAAGCCGCTACTCCCAGCACAACAACAACGTCTAACAAGGGAACCCCCGGGATTCGATCTCATGCCGCCGGACAGGCGCCATGGGCGCGGACGCCGTTTCGATTAGACGCCTTGTCAGAGCCGGCTTTTGAAATCCTCACGGTTTCCTCACGCTCCGGGAGTGAACCATAACGAAATACATTTCCGGGAGTTGAATGATTGCGGCGGCGACCCGGATTCCGGCCGCACAGGCGCTGACCCGATGAGCGCGGGGTGGCTGTTAGGGTCAGGCATGGAAAAGTTGCCCGAGGGTATTCAGGAATCATCCAACTACCGCCCCGGCGAGCCCCTGCGCCCATGGGAGGACACCCGCATTGCCGGTGCTGACCTCGCCCTGGCCATCAAAGGTGCCCGAGCCGAAGGCGCCGTCGTTCGCCTCATCAACGGGGAGGATCTCTCCCAGGATGAAATCATCGCCTTCGGCCGCCTGAACGCGCTGTGCGTTCTGAGATGGTACGAGCCGCTGGTGAATTTGCTTGGTCCGCGTAGCCCGGAGCTTCTCCCGCAGCATGCCGATCTGGTCCGCAAGCACACCAAGCTTTTCCGGACCCGGCCGGATTCAGGCGGAAGCACGTCATCAAGCGACGAGCCCGTGGCTTTCGCCGCACCGCTGGCAGCACAGCTGCATTTGTTTATTGATCACCACCGCAGGGACCTTGGCCTCTGTTTGGAGGGCATGAGCGAGGAGGAAGCGCGCACTCCCCTGGTCCCGTCCAAGACGACGCTGCTGGGACTGGTCAAACACGCGACATTCGTGGAGCAGGTCTGGTTTGATGAGGCCATTACCGGCCACTCCAGGGCTGACATCGGCTGTCCCTCCGGCCCGGACGAATCCTTCGACCTGCTTCCGGAAGACACCATCGACTCAGTGCTGTCCGCCTACCTCCGGGTCTGTGCAGCGTCGCGAAAAGCAGCAGCCGGACGGGACCTCGACGACATTGTGTACGGGAACCGCCGCGGACCGCTGCCGATGCGGTGGATTTACCTTCACGTCCTCCGCGAGTTGGCGCAGCACTGCGGTCACGCGGACATTCTGCGCGAACAGATTATTGTTCGCCGCAGCCGCGTGAGCGCCTAGCCTGCAGCCACTCCGGCAACATGCCGATGTTATCCACAAGCGCCTTAAAACGTTTCCCCGGCAGGTAGGGTTCCAGCGTGAAGCAGCAGTGCATCATTTCAACGGGGGAAACATACATGAAGAGGAAACTTACGGCTGCTGGCGCAGCGGGATTTGTCTCGGTAATGGCTTTGGCTGGCTGCGGCGGTCCGCCGCTAATCTATAACGGCCAGGAACTTTCCGAAGTCGAAAAATCGATGGAGGAAATTGACGCTGCCTGGAAACAATCCGTTGCTAACGGGGTGGAGGCTACGGTCTCCGATGACTCTCGCTGCTATCTCCAGGTGAATGATGAGACAGTCGCCGAGACGGCAGTCTGCGGACCCATTCATTATCTCGGCAATGACGAGACGACATGGGACGGTGCGCAGTGGGAGGCAATTGCTGCCGGCAAGGATAAGTTCTCCCTAAAAAGCGAAACCAGCTTTGTCCCCAATCAGCAGCTGCAGGCGAACACTGACCTGTACAGGCCAGATGACAAAGAGCCGCCCGCTGAGATGGCCCTGAAAGAACCGGACGCTCCGGTAGCTGAAAAGGACAAAGCGTTTTGGCTGCCCGTCGGGCAGGCGCCGGTTCAAGCAGATTCTTCGAACGCGAAGCCCGGGATCCTGAAAAGTCCGATAGGCACTGTGAGCGTTGTCAGCACTGAAATGTCGAATCGCATAGGGGGCGCCAGCAATCGACAGCAGGCCCCCGAGGGAACGCAGTTTCTGACGATCAACTTCTCGGCTTTAACTGGTTTTGAGCCTTCTTCAGACGTATCCGCGATGGCGGTAGTCGTTGGGGACAAGACGTATCCCGTCGAAACTGTGGACGGGCAATCAGTGGTTGTTCCGGTGTCCGGGGATCTCGAAAAGGCACTCCTCCGGCTGACCTATGACGGATTGGATCAGGACTTGTCGCTGTCGGATCTTTCCCGTGTGGATGAGAGCGTTGCCGCCGGCCTGTACAGCGATTTGGAGACCGAACCAAAGGAGTCCGAGAGCCGGAGCGGCGACAGGAGAATTAACGAAGCTGAGGCGGATAACACCTTCTCCGGGAGCCTGAACTACAAGGTACAGGCCGAACGGCTTGCATACGACCAGGAGCGGAAGTGGCCCGCGGCTGGGATGTCCTGGCTGAAAGTCAACCTCAGCACGAACACCATCGGACCCGAATGGGATGGGAAAGGCTATGACCGAGGGGTGTATGGGCTGACCAAGACAATAGAAACCCCCACCCTGCAGATAGCCGGTAAGAGCATTGCCGGGGAACTCGGCGACGTCGACAACGGCTTCTTCGGGGGTGGCCAGGAGGTCTGGTATCAGGTGCCCGCTGACTCCCCTCAGGCAACGTTTTCAGCTGACGTGAAGCTGGTCGGGGTACTCAAATCCACTAGAAGCAGTGCCAAAAATGCACCGCCGTCTGTGGAACACGTCTACCAAATCCGGGACGTGAACCTCGAATTCGCACCTAAGGCTGGAAACTGAGACTGATTTCTTCCTGGAGTCGGTCTAACCGGGCTGGGAGCCGCCGTCCCCCGCCGTCCCCAGCACCGCCCAGGAGTTGGGCGGCAGGGTCAGGGTGTTGGCCTCGGGGTCCAAACCGGATTCCCCTGCCAACACCTCCCGGGCAGCGCCCGGTACCGGGACTGAAGCCGCCTGGCCAGCAAGGTTCAGGGCGACGAACAGCGAGTTGCCGTCGTCGTGCACCTCATAAACCAGCTGCTCGTTGGTGAGTTCGTGCACCCGCGTCCGGGCATCATGGAGCCAGGGATGCCGGCGGCGCAGGCCAATCAGGTCCCGGTGCAGCTGGTACACCGGCCTGCCAAGGCCGGAGAGCTCGCCGGGGCCAGCGGGAAATACCGGCCGGATGTCGTCGTCTCCCCCGGCACGGTCTTCCTTGATGCCGCGGTAGCCCTGCTCGTCGCCGTAGTAGACGGCCGGAGTACCAGGCAGGGTAAACAGCAGCACCAGGGCATGGGCCAGCCGGGACGCGCTTTCCCCTGGGGCCGGTTCCAGGCGGCTGGCGATACGCGTGACGTCGTGGTTGCCCGCGAAGGTGAGCGGCACGAACGTGTCCAGGAAGTTATTGTGCCGCTCCAGCGCTGCAGCAAGTTCGTAGAAATTCGCGTCCGTCAGAGAGCTCCAGATCGCTTTCCACAGCTCGTACTGCGTCACGGAGTCCAGGTTTCCGTTTTCCACCTCGGCCGGGTAATCGCCGTGGATGTACTCACCCACAAAATAGGCCTCAGGGAACTCCGAACGGACATCGTCCAGCACCCGGGCCCAAAATGCGGAGGGCACGGCATACGCGGCATCCAGGCGCCAGCCGTCGACTCCGCGCCGCAGCCAGTGCTTCATGACGTCTGCCACGAATTCGGCGACGGCCGGCTCCGCGTGGTTGAGGGCAACCAGCTGGTGGTGCCCTTCAAAGTCCGCGTAGCCGGGTTCGGTGCCCGGTGTCCATCCGTCGGGCCAGGAGAAAGAGAACCAGTTCGAGGCAGGCGCTTCCGGTCCCTGCTCAAGCGCTTCCCGGAACGGAGCGAAGGTGCGTCCGGTGTGGTTGAAGACGCCGTCCAGCAGTACCCGCAGGCCGCGGGCCCGGGCTTCGCTGATCAGGGTGTCAAAGTCCGCATCGTCCCCCAGCCGCGGGTCGATCCGGTAATAGTCCGCGGTGTCATAGCCGTGCGTTTCCGAGGCGAACACCGGCCCGAGGGCAATGCCGGACAGGCCGAGCTCAACGGCGTAATCCAGCCAGGCCGTCAGGTGGGGCAGCCTGTGCCGGACCCCGGGCACCGCCTCTGTGAGGGCCGCCTTCTCCGCTCCGGTGAATCCCAGCGGATAGACGTGCCACCACAGCACATGCCGTACCCAGTCCGGCGTCGTCCTCATATGCGTCAGTTCCCTTCGCGTAGCGTGCACAACCCTGCTCCCCAGTCTGCCATCAGTACCCTTACTGCTGCACACTGAGGGAAACGCAGAAGGAGGGGCCGGCGTCGCAGTACGACGCCGGCCCCTCCCCCGCTGTGTTGCCGGGACTACTGTCCCTGAACGCTTGCTGCTTTAGGCATCCACGACGATGGCCGTGATGGCCGGTGTGCGGTTGTAGAAGCGGCGCATCCAGTTTGCCGTGGCGCGTTCGATGATCGCCTCCGGATCTTCGCTGCGGCCGCCGCGTCCGCGGCCTGCGGCGTCGTTGATGGCCTTTTCGATGGCGGCTTCGGCCTTCTTGACGTCGCCCGGGGTGCAGGCGAAGCCCTTGATGAAGAGCTCCGGCGGCTCGGCCACCGTGTTGGTGTCCGGATCGATGAGGGCCAGGACAGTGACTGAGCCCTGCTCGGAGAGCTGCATGCGCTCCTTGAGATCGTCCTCGGTGGTGTGTCCGACGCTGTCGCCGTCCACAAATACCAGGCCCACGGGAATCTTGCCCGAGATCGTTGCCCGGCCGCGGCGCAGGTCAACGGTGACGCCGTCTTCGGCAATAACGACGTCGCGCGGGTCCATGCCGGTAGCGACGGCGACGGCCTGGTTGGCCTTCAGATGGCGCCATTCGCCGTGGACCGGCATGACGTTGCGCGGCTTCACGATGTTGTAGCAGTACGCGAGCTCGCCGGCGCTGGCGTGTCCGGAGACATGCACCTTGGCGTTGCCCTTGTGAACCACGTTGGCGCCCAGTTTGGTCAGGGAGTTGATGACGCCGTAAATGGCGTTCTCGTTGCCCGGGATCAGCGAGCTGGCCAGCAGGACGGTGTCACCCTCATGGATGCGGATAGCGTGGTCCTTGTTGGCCATCCGGGACAGGGCGGCGAGGGGCTCACCCTGCGAGCCGGTGCAGATCAGGACCACCTTGTGGTCATCCGAGCGCTGCAGCTGCTTGAAGTCCACCAGGAGACCCTTGGGGATGTTCAGGTAGCCCAGTTCCTCGGCAATGGTCATGTTGCGGACCATAGAGCGGCCCACAAAGGCCACCTTGCGCTTGTAGCGGTCGGCAGCGTCGATGACCTGCTGGATCCGGTGGATGTGGCTGGCAAAGCTGGAGACGATGATCCGGCGCGGCGCGGTGCGGAACACCTGGTCGATGGCGGGAGCCAGTTCCTTCTCCGAAGCCATGAAGCCGGGCACGTCGGCGTTGGTGGAGTCGGTGAGGAACAGGTCTACGCCTTCAGCGCCAAGGCGGGCGA
Source organism: Arthrobacter sp. APC 3897 (assembly GCF_030407495.1). Lineage (GTDB taxonomy): Bacteria > Actinomycetota > Actinomycetes > Actinomycetales > Micrococcaceae > Arthrobacter_B. The sequence goes on from NZ_JASDDG010000040.1 coordinate 17,182, forward strand.
AACCGGCGAGGTCGGTGATGCGGCGGTCCAGCGGGAACTGGTCCATCTTGAAGTCACCGGTGTGCAGCACCATGCCCGCAGGGGTGCGGATGGCAACGGCCAGGCTGTCCGGGATGGAGTGGTTGACAGCCACGAACTCCAGGTCGAAGCCGCCCATGGTCCGGCGGTCGCCTTCCTTGACCTGGATTAGCTTCGGGGTGATGCGGTGTTCCTTGAGCTTGGCTTCAACAAAGGCCAGCGTCAGCTTGGAGCCGATCAGGGGAATGTCGGAGCGCTCACGCAGCAGGTAGGGAATGCCGCCGATGTGGTCTTCGTGGCCATGGGTCAGAACCACGCCCACAACGTCATCCAGGCGGTCCCGGATGTAGGAGAAGTCGGGGAGGATCAGGTTGACGCCGGGGTGGATTTCCTCAGGGAAAAGCACGCCGCAGTCAACGATCAGCAGTTTGCCGTCATACTCAAAGACGGTCATGTTTCTGCCGATTTCACCGATACCACCCAGCGCAACAATACGCATGGTTCCATTGGCGAGTTCCCGGGGGGCTTTCAATGCGGCAGGTGTTCTATTCACGGATGGTGTTTCTTTCGTCGGGTACGGGTTTTACTGGGGCGCTGCAGCACTAGGCTGCGACACCAAAAGGTCTAGGGTCCGTCTTCAGCACCGACTCCACCGGGCCCGCGCAACCCTGCGCATCCCGGGCCTGGGCCGCCGCCGTTTTTCCAAAACGGGCAGGGACCCTGACGGGTGGAGTCGTCCAAAACCTACGGACATCTCTTATCATCTCATTATCTTGCGGCTTTACCGCATCCGCTCTTTCACAGCCGGCGAACGGGGTCCGCACGGGCAGGTGCCGTGGTCAGCGCAACCGCGGCACGCGGGGGTCCTTCGGAGGGGCCGGCGCGGAGTCCGAACCGGAGTCCGAGCCGGGGTTAGGGCTTGGGTTCGGACCGGCATTCAGAACAGAGTACCGGTGCACGGCACGCATCCCCTGTTCCAATGCTCGAAGGTCCTCCAGCGGCAGCCGGGCGAGAATGTCCCCGCTCAGTTCAGGCCGGGCGGACATGAGGCGCCGCACGAGTGCCAAACCCAGCGGTGTGGCCTGGATCCTGCGCACCCGCCCGTCCGTCTCATCCTGGGAACGGGCGGCCGCACCCTGGGCCACCAGGCGGTCAATAAGTCCGGACATGGAGGCCAGGGAAACGCCGAAGGTGTCTGCCAGTCCCCGGCCGGTGGCACCGTTCTCGGTCGTGGCCAGAACCGCCAGCACTTTCAGCTGCTGGATGGTCAATTCCGTGGAGAGGAGCGAGTCAAGCAGCACTGGAAGCGTGGTCGCCTGGAAGGCAACCCCAAGGTTTTCCAGGCTGTTGACCAGTCGCTGGCGTTCTTGCCGGGCATCGGTTCCATCGGTCATCTCCTCACCGTAGTTCCGGCGGGACGGATCAGGAAACGTTCAGCCAAGATGGTTAGGCTGACCCTAACCATTTTGAAGTGGTTGATAACAAACGGTGTTCCGGTCATGGGTTGGGGGCCCGGCCGTGAATGCCCTCATCCAACGTGAGGACAACAGATGAGCACGCATAACCCTGTCCAAGGTGTCTCGAATGAATTGCTGGGCGAAGGGGTGGACGTTGATGCGCTGCGGGCAAAATACAAGGCGGAACGGGACCGGCGGATCCGGCCCGACGGCGCCGCCCAGTACCAGCCGGCAACGGGCTCCTTCGGCTACTACGCCGTTGATCCGTACACCGAAAGGGCTGACCGTGAACCGCTGACGGACGCCGTGGAGGTCCTTGTTATTGGAGGCGGTTTCGGCGGACTGGTCACCGGCGCCCGGCTACGGCAGGCGGGCATTGAGGATATCCGCATGATGGACGAAGCCGGAGATTTCGGCGGAACCTGGTACTGGAACCGCTACCCCGGCATCCGGTGTGACATTGAGTCCTATGTGTACCTGCCGCTGCTGGAGGAAGTCGGCGGCATGCCCAGCGAACGGTATGCTCCCGGCGAGGAAATCCGGCAGCACGCTGTCGCCATCGCGCGGACCTTTGATCTGTACCGTGACGCCGTCTTCCACACCCGGGTCACCAACCTGATGTGGGATGAAGACGCCGTCGAGTGGGTCGTCGAGACCGACCGCGGCGACCGCATGCGCGCGCGCCAGGTGATTACCTCTTCCGGAACCCTGACCCAGCCGAAGCTTCCCGGCATCCCCGGCATCGACTCCTTCGAGGGGCATACGTTCCACACCAGCCGCTGGGACTACAGCTACACCGGCGGCGACCAGTTCGGCAACCTCAACAAACTGGCTGACAAAAAAGTGGCCGTGGTTGGCACCGGAGCCACGGGCATCCAGGTCATCCCCATGGTGGCGCGCGACGCCGAGCAGCTCCTGGTCTTCCAGCGCACCCCCTCCTCGGTGGACGTTCGCGACAACCGACCTACGGACCCGGAGTGGGCTGCGTCCCTGCAGCCGGGCTGGCAGCAGGAACGCATGGAAAACTTCCTGGCCCAGGTTTCCGGAGAACCGGTGGAGCAGGACCTCATCCAGGACGGGTGGACCTCCACCGCGCAGCTTCAGCGCAAGGTGGTCAGCGGCGCCGTCGACACTTCCGTCTCGCCAGAGGAACGGGAACGCATCGATGAACTGGTGGACTTCCGCAAGATGAACTCCATTCGGGCGCGGGTGGACGAGGTCGTCAAGGATCCGGCCACTGCGCAATTGTTGAAGCCCTGGTACCGCTACATGTGCAAGCGGCCAACCTTCAGCGACTTCTATCTGGAGGCCTTCAACCGCCCAAACGTCACGCTGGTGGACACGGCCGACTTCGGCGGCATCACCCGCATGACGGAGAACTCCATCGTGGTCGGTGACGCCGAGTATGAGGTGGACTGCGTCATTTTCGCCACCGGTTTCGAGGTGGGAGTTTCGGGCGTGACATCAGGCGCCATGCCGGTGACCGGCCGCGGCGGCCGCACGCTGCTCGAAGCCTGGGGCCGGGGTCCGAGGACCCTCCACGGCTTCTACTCCCACGGCTTCCCCAACCTGTTTCACCTCGGTTCGCTGCAGAACGCCAACTCGGTGAACTTCGTGCACATCCTGATGGAACAGGCCAACCACATTGCCGCTGTGATCACCAAGGGGCGCGAGGTTGGTGCCGACTTCATCGAGCCGGCCGCGGAGGCCGAGGACCAGTGGTGCCGGACCATCCAGGAGCTTTCTCCGAACAACCGGAAATTCCAGGCTGAATGCACGCCCGGCTATTACAACCGGGAAGGCAATCCCCCGCCCGTCAGCTTTTCCTACGGCCCCGGTCCGGTGGCGTTCCACCGCCTGCTGAAGAAGTGGCGCCGGGAGGAAATCCAGGACGTACTGGCCGTCAAGGAGCGCCAGCGGGCCTAGGAGCGGGCACGCTTTCCTTCCCGCACATGCAAAAGCACTCCGGACGGGTGGCTGCCGTCCGGAGTGCTTCCGGTGTGTGGAGTGCCTAGGGCTGTGGAGTGCCTAGGGCTGTGGAGTGCTTCCGATTGTGCGCCGGTTAGCGTCCGACCTTGCCGAACAGGGAGGCGATGGGCGCAAGCACCAGCGGACGGGCCGCGAACCAGCCGCCGGCTATCACCAGCAGCGACGCAAAGAACATCCAGAACCCGAACCAGTTCACCGTGTCCTGCGCACCGTACATGTGGTTGAGGTTCCGCAGCGCACCGGTGGACAGCACCAGCGCCACGTGGACAATAATGAAGCCCACGAAGTACAGCATCACGGGGAAGTGGATGGCCCGGGCCACCTCAACCGGGTACACCTTGGTCAGGCCCTTGGCCTTGGCCGGCCACAGATCCGACATCCGGTACCCGCTCAGTGCTGCCAGCGGAGCGGCGATGAAGATGGTGACGAAGTAGGCCAGGACCTGCAGGCTGTTGTAGTTGACCCAGCCGTTTTCCGTAGGCCAGTCCAGCGAAAGATACTGGAGTCCCGCGGAGAGGGCGTTCGGGAAGACGTCCCAGCTTGTGGGAACAACCCGCATCCACTGTCCGGTGACCGCGAGCAGCACTATGAAGATGCCGCCGTTGATCAGCCAGAGGAGGTCCAGTGACTGGTGCAGCCACAGAGTGATGCTGATCTTCTTCGGATTTTTCCCCCGTTTGGGAGTCCACGATGCCGGCGGTTTGCGCTGGGTGCGGACCTGCCATCCTGACCGGATAATCAGGACCATGAGGAAAACGTTGAAGAAATGCTGCCATCCCAGCCAGGCCGGCAACCCCACGGGCGCCCCGTCCGGCAGGTGGCTCTCCCCCGGATAACGGTCAAGGAAACCCTGCACCGGCTCAAGGGTTACCAGCCAGCGTGCCAGCAGCACGGCCGCACCAAAGAGGACGAGCAGCCCCACCGCCGCTATGCCTGCTTTGCCCAGCCGGCTGCCCGCACGGTTAGGGCCCGACGACGGCGCAGCAGGCGCCGGTGCCTGGGGCGGCGCCGCGGCCGGTCCGCGTGCGGGTGCCGCCGCCTTTGCGGGTGCGGCAGCTGCTGTCAAACCGGTGCGGGTACCGCGTGCCGGTGCGGCTGCCCCGGATGATGCTGTCCCGGATGAAGCTGCCGCAGGCGCGGTTGCGCCCGCAGCGGGTGCGGCAGGCGACGTACCCGCAGCCGCACGCGGCATGCCCTGGCGGCGGCCCGGTGTTGCCGGTGTTGCAGCCGGACTCGCAGGAGCGGCGGGCGCAGCCGAATTAGCCGGACCTGCAGCCGGGCTGGCTGCAGACGCCTGCGGAGCTGCCGGTTGGGCAGCTGTGCCGGGCGGCTGGGCATTTGCGCCGGGGCGCGGCAGTCCCTGCCGGCGTCCGGCGGGCTTGGCAGCAGGCCCGTTGGACGCCGCTTCGTTTGGCGCAGACCCGTTGGCGGCTGCATCAGGTGCAGACCCCTTGGCGGCGGGCTCCTGCGCATCCCGCTTCTCGTTCTGTTCCGCGGCCGGGCCCGCTCCGGGAGTCCGGGGCAGGCCCTGTCTTGTCAAACTGCCGCCCGTTTCGCTTCGATGGCTTTCACCAGCTGCGGCACAACGGAGAACAGGTCTCCCACCACGCCAAAGTCGGCAATCTCAAAGATGGGCGCATCTGCGTCCTTATTGATCGCGACAATGGTTTTGGCGGTCTGCATGCCGGCCCGGTGCTGGATGGCACCGGAGATGCCGAGCGCAATGTAGAGCTGCGGGGCAACTGTCACGCCGGTCTGTCCAACCTGCGAAGTCTGGGGCACGTAGCCGGCGTCCACAGCAGCGCGCGAAGCACCGATGGCTCCGCCCAGCGCATCGGCCAGTTCCTCGACCAGCGCGAAGTTCTCAATGGAGCCCAGGCCGCGGCCGCCGGACACCACCACGTCTGCACCGCGCAGCTCCGGGCGTGCCGAAGCGACGGCGGTTTCCTCGTAACTGGAGATGACGCCGTCGGGCACGCCGGAGGCCTGGACCGAAAGCAGCTCGATGTTCGCTTCCTTCGCTTCGGCCCGGACGCTGGAAGAGCCCTGCCGCAGCGTGATGACGAGGGTGCCGGCGGTGACCGCGGAATCCACGGAGTAGGCTCCGCCGTAGACCGAGTGGTGGGCAACGATGCCCTCCTCGTCACGCGAAACTCCAACTGCGTCCGCCGCCAGTGCGGCACCGGAACGGGCGGCGAAGCGTGCTGCGGCGTCCCGCGCCTGGATGGAGTTGGAGACCAGCACGGCTTCGGGAGCCACGGCGGCTGCCGCTGCGCTGAGCGCGTCGACCACGGGGGAAACCATGGCCGTGGCGAGCTCGTCGGATTCAGCAACCAGGACGTGTGCCGCACCGAGGGCGGCGAGCTCGGCGCCGATGAGGTCTGCGCTTCCCGGGGCTGCAACAGCCAGTACAACGGGGGTGCCCACCACGGAGGCCGCGCCGATTACTTCGGCTGCGCTGGAGCGGAGCTTGCCCGACGGCGCAACGTCAACAAGCACGAGTACGGAGTCACTGGGGTAGCCGGTCATTCTGAGCGTCCTTTGATGAGTTGGTTCTGGGTGAGGAAATCGGCCAGCTGCTGGCCGGCGTCGCCGTCGTCTTCAATCTTGATGCCGGCAGTGCGCGCGGGGCGCTCGGCCACGGCCAGGATGATGGACCGCGCGGCGGCCTCATCGGGGGCCAGGCCCAGATCCTCGAGGGTTAGGGTTTCAAACGGCTTCTTCTTCGCCGCCATAATGCCCTTGAAGTTGGAGAAGCGGGCATCCGGAAGTGCTTCAGTAATCGAGATAACCGCCGGAAGTGCGGCACTTACTTCGAACGTTCCCGATTCAACGTTCCTGCGCCCGGCAACGCCGGAATCGCTGATCTCTACGGTGCTGAGGGAAGTCAGTCCCGCCACGCCGAGCAGTTCGGCGATCATCGACGGCAGGACGCCGCCGCCGCCGTCAGTGGAAATGTTGCCAGCTATGACCAGGTCGAAGCCGATCTGCCGGACAGCTGCAGCGAGCACCTCGGCAGTGAGGGTCATGTCTGCACCCAGCAACGCGTCGTCCTGGACGTGGACGGCACGGTCCGCCCCCATCGCCAGGCCCTTGCGCAGGCTGGCGGGCACCGTTGACGGGCCGACGGCGAGCAGGATCACCTCGGCGTCTTTCTGGCTGTCGCGGTACGTCAGCGCAACCTCAAGTGCACGTTCGGTGATCTCGTCGAGCACCAATTCGCTTCCGGCCCGGTTCAGCAGGCCGGTCTCCAGATTCAGGGTGCGGTCCCCCCAGGTATCCGGAACCTCTTTCATCAGAACGATAATCTTCATTGTTTTCCCTCTCGCATCGTCGTCAACGACTCCTTGTTGAAGGCCTTTGAGACCTCAGTCACCGTTCGGCAGACGTCGCCGCGATCGTATCGCAGACCGGTCAATTCTTTGTGATCGGGGTCATAGCCCGTGATTTTTCCGCGACGTGGAACCGTCATCGAAAGACCGCCAATCCGTCGCTGATGACGGGCTTGTCCCCCACCAGGGCATCGAAGCGTCCGTCTTCCCAGGTCCGGACGGTCATCTCATCGCCGGGGAAGACGACGCCGGAAAACCGTCCCGCCAGCTGGACGATGTCCGCGGGGTGGGCACCGGCCATGCCTGCCAGTGACAGTGTTGCCGACGCCAGTGAGGCCAGCCCGTGCAGGATCGGACGGTCCTGGCCGATGCGCCGCGCAGCCTGCGGATCGATATGTATGTGGTGCCGGTCCCCCAGCAGGCGGTACAGGGCGGCCTGGTTGGGGCTGGTCTGAAAACCTGCAGTCCCGGCGGGCTCACCGGCCGGGGCCGGGGTGCGTCCGGGACCCCGGTCCCCGTCGTAGCCGCCGGTTCCCGGAGCGAAGATACTCCAGGTGGCCACAAAATATTCACACTCAACGAGCACATTGAAGACGGCCGCCGATCCCTTGTCCCACACCTCGCCCACCCGGGCAGACAGCTTCAGCTCACCGGAGCGCGGCAGCGGCTTGAGGACCGTCAGCTCCTGGGAGCCGTGGACGGCGCGGTTATCGAAGGCGCCCTGCCCTGCCAGCAGGTCCGGAGCCCACTGTGCGAGGGTCAGGCCGAAGGAAGGAAGGACACGCAGCCGGTCCTCAAAGACAAGGTCCAGTTCGCCGGCGGGAGCGCCGACCGCAAGGGCATAGAGGATCGCATCGGTCTCGGAGTAGCCAAGAGTGCGTTCCCCCAGGAAGCGCCCTGACCAGGCGTCAGCAGTTTCCCGGCGGTCCGGAGCGGGGACTTCCCCGGCAAAGGTCTGTGCGCTCATGCGCCGTACACCCCTTCCGGCGTCGCGGCGTCAAGAAGCAGTTTTTCAATGGCCTCGCCGGCGGCCGCAGCCTCCCACCGCTCCCCCGCATCCGTTGCGGGACCGTGGTTCCAGCCCTCCTCGATGCAGATCCGGCCGCCCTCAATCTCAA
>NZ_JASDDG010000040.1:25105-25788 GCF_030407495.1 Arthrobacter sp. APC 3897
CCGGTGACCGCCGCGGATGAGCCGCTGGCCAGCCAGGCCACAACCGGGGAAATATTGGCCGGGTTCATGGCATCAAAACCGCTCTCGGGAACGGCCATTGCCTCGGCAAAGGCACCTTCGGTCATGCGGGTCCGCGCCGAGGGGGCAATGGCGTTCACGGTGACTCCGTAGCGGCCGAGCTCGTGGGCGGCGACGAGCGTCAGACCGGCGATCCCGGCTTTGGCAGCCGAGTAGCTCGCCTGACCCACGCTGCCCTGCAGTCCTGCGCCGGAGGAGGTGTTGATGACACGGGCATCCGGCGTGCGTCCTGCCTTGGCCTCGCCGCGCCAGTACTCAGCTGCGTGGCGGAGCGGCGCAAAATGGCCCTTGAGGTGCACCCGGATGACGGCGTCCCACTCCTCTTCCGAGGTGTTGACCAGCATGCGGTCCCGCACAAATCCGGCGTTGTTCACCAGCACATCCAAGCGGCCGAACGTGTCAATCGCCTGCCGCACGAGTCCGGCGGCCTGCTCGAAGTCCGCAACGTCGGCGCCGTTGGCCACCGCCTCTCCGCCTTCGGCCCGGATCAGGGCCACGACGTCGTGTGCCGGGCCGGAGGCTTCCTGGACGCCGTTGAGGGTGGTGCCGAGGTCATTGACGACAACCTTGGCGCCCTGGCGTGCGAGCTCAAGGGCGTGTTCCCG
>NZ_JASDDG010000041.1 GCF_030407495.1 Arthrobacter sp. APC 3897
CTGAAGGCCGACGGCGAGCGCATTGCTCCCGACGGGCATTTGGCGGTGTACCGCAGCACAAATGCCGGGGATACCTGGACGCGGCTTGACGAGGGGCTCCCGGAGACGGATTTCAACGCGGTGCTGCGCGATGCCGCTGCTGTGGACAGCGCCGATCCTGCCGGTGTGTACTTCGGCACCCGCGGCGGACAGGTGTTCGGCAGCGCGGACGAAGGGGACACTTTCTCTCTCATCGCCGGCAATCTTCCGGATGTGCTCTGCGTCCGGGCCGGTATTGTCCCGGCGGGATCATAGGGATGACTGCGCCCCTGGTCCGCGTGGTGCTTCCCGCCGCGCTATCGGCCTCCGCCGGGGGTCAGCGCGAGCTCGTCCGCCCTGCGGGCCCGGGACTGACCGCCGCCGCACTGCTGGACGGACTGGCGGCCGACTATCCGCGGCTGGAACGGCGGATCCGGGATGAGGCAGGAAAGCTTCGCCGCTACGTGAACGTGTACCTTGACGGCGAGGAACTGCGTGACCTCAACGGACTGGACAGCCGGGTCCCCCCGGGCTGCGAGGTCTTGATCCTGGCATCCGTGGCCGGCGGCTGACGGCAGCACCTGCCGTCCCCGTCCTGCTTAACGCGCAAGCGCCCCGCCGGTAGCGGGGCGCTTGTGCTGCAGTATGCGGTTCTCCGGTTCGGCAGCGGTGCTGCAGAACCGGGTTAGGCCTTCATTAGGCCGGCAGCTGCAGGACCTGGCCGGTGAAGATCAGGTCGTGGTGGATGATCGAGTCGGCGTTGGCCTGGTACAGGGCCTGCCAGCCGCCTTCGACACCCAGCTTGTCGGCGATGTGGGACAGTGTGTCGCCGGCCTCAATGGTGTAGGTCTCGCCGCTCAGCGCAGGAGCAGGAGCCTGCACCGGCGCAGGCTGCTGGACCTGGGCTTCGGGAAGTACCGGGGTTTCCGGTACAACAGCCTCGGGGGCAACCTGGACTTCAGGCTGAACCGGGGCGGCGACGTATTCCTGAGTGGTCTGCGGAGCGGTGTACTGCTGGGTCTGCTCCGGAACGGTGGTCTGGCTCTGGGTGCTTACCGAGCCGGTTGCGCCGCCGGACAGGCCGAGCTTCGCGGAGCAGGCGGGCCATGCGCCCCAGCCCTGGCCGGCGAGAACGCGCTCTGCCACGGCAATCTGCTGCTCGCGGCTGGCGGAGGCGGGGTCACCCGTTCCGCCGTAAGCTGCCCAGGTGCTCGGCAGGAACTGGAGGCCTCCGGAGAATCCGTTGCCCGTGTTGATGCCCCAGTTACCGCCGCTCTCACACTGTGCCAGTGCATCCCACGTACTTGCGTCGGCAGCCTGGGACGGTGCTGCGGTCAGTGTTACTCCTGCACCTGAGATGGCAGCTACTGCGAGTCCCCGGCGCACGATTCGGCTGATCTTAGACTTGGTCATTGGTCTTGGCTGCTCCTAGGGCCTACCTGCGTTCCACCCTTCCCAGGGCTTCGTTACGCCGTCGCCAACCCCCTTGACGAATAGAGGTCATGGTACGGTGCCTGACGATGTGGCGACGTGAAGGTAGCTCGAGGCACCGAGCGCTGCGGCGGTGCCTGGAACGGCACCCGCCTGTGCCGGGACTTGGACGCCCGGCGGGGTTCACTTTCTTGAACCGTTAACCACGGTAAAGCAAGTCCCCGCAGATAACAAATTGATATCAATCACACCAATTTGGCCGTGATTTGCTTCTGCGCCATCCTAGCGCACGGCGGCGGCCGGCGCCGACCTGCGGCTTGTGGACAGCGTGCCGACGGCGGGTCTAGGGTTTGACCTCGTGCTGACATTCTTCAATGCGCTCAAGCGCATTCTGGTGGGGCGACCGTACGGCAATGAACGGCTGGCGCACACCCTGCTTCCCAAGCGCATCGCACTTCCGGTTTATGCCTCCGATGCCCTCTCGTCCGCAGCTTACGCTCCTGACGAAATTTTGCTCACCCTGGCCCTGGCCGGCGTCACTGCGGTAACGCTCTCACCGTGGGTCGGTCTGGCTGTGATTATTGTCCTACTGACCGTAGTGGCCTCATACCGGCAGAACGTCCATGCCTACCCCTCCGGCGGCGGTGACTATGAGATTGCCAGCACCAATCTGGGCAAACCCGCAGGATTGACCGTTGCTTCGGCACTGCTGGTGGACTATGTACTGACGGTCGCGGTCTCGATGTCCTCGGCCTCGCACTATCTAATAACTGCGGTGCCTGCCCTGAACGGACTCCAGGCACCGATTGCCGCCGTTGGCGTGGCTGTCCTGGTCCTGGTCAACCTGCGCGGCATCCGGGAAGCCGGAGCGGTATTTGCGGTGCCTACCTACGTCTTCATGGCCTCGGTGCTCGGCATGTGCGCCGCGGGCGCGTTTCAGGCAGCCACCGGCAACCTCGCCCAGGCGCCGTCGGCAGGCTTTGACCTGGTGCCGGAATCCGGACTGGACAGCGGGCTGGTGGGGCTGGCCGGCGCGTTCCTGCTGCTGCGGGCTTTTTCATCGGGAGCGGCCGCCCTGACCGGGGTGGAAGCCATCAGCAACGGGGTTCCCACCTTCCGCAAACCCAAAGCCACCAATGCCGCCAGCACCCTGCTGCTGCTGGGCGGAATTGCGGCGGCAATGCTGGCGGGCATCCTGGCGCTGGCCAACGCCACCAATGTCCGTGTCGTACAGGATCCGGCCACCCAGCTGATCTATAACGGCAGCCCTGTGGGATCTGACTACGTCCAGCATCCGGTCATCAGCCAACTGGCGGAAACGATATTCGGCGACGGCAGCCTCGCCTTCTACATCGTGATTGCCGCCACCGGACTGATCCTGGTCTTCGCCTCCAACACCGCGTTCAACGGATTTCCCGTGCTGGCCTCCATACTGGCCAAGGACGGCTTTCTCCCGCGGCAGATGCGCACCCGCGGCGACCGCCTCGCCTTCAGCAACGGCATCGTTTCCCTGGGTTTGGGTGCGCTGGTCCTGATCCTGCTTTTTGACGCCGATGTCACCAGGCTGATCCAGCTCTACATCGTGGGAGTGTTCGTCTCGTTTACTGCCAGCCAGCTGGGCATGATCCGGCACTGGACAGCCCGGCTGCGCACAGAACGGAGCCGGGACGTGCGGCGCGGCATGAAACGCTCACGCGTCATCAACGCCGTCGGGTTCGGCATGACCGCGCTGGTCCTGGTCATTGTCCTGGTCACGAAGTTCACCCACGGCGCCTGGATTGCCCTGCTGGCCATGGGCGTGCTGTACCTGCTGATGTTCCTGATCCGGTCCCACTATGACTCGGTGGCCCGGGAACTGGCGGTGGATGAAGATGCTCAGGGCCTCGCCCTGCCGTCGCGCGTCAATGCCGTGATCCTGGTGTCCAAGGTCCATAAACCCGCGCTGCGGGCGCTGGCCTACGCCCGGGCGTCGCGTCCCTCCAGCCTGAACGCCGTCATTGTGGACATTGATCCGGAAGACACCAAGCGGGTGATGGAGCAGTGGGAGCGGATGCAGATTCCGGTGCCGCTGACCGTACTGTCGTCCCCTTACCGCGAAACCGTGTCGCCCGTGCTGACGTACCTGCGTGAGGCCCGCAGAAATGCTCCCCGCGAACTATTCGTGGTCTATATCCCCGAGTACGTCGTCGGGCGCTGGTGGGAGCAACTGGTGCACAACCAGACCGCACTGCGCATGAAAGCCCGCCTGCACTTTGAGCCGGGCATCATGGTGGCCAGCGTTCCGTGGCAGCTGGCGTCCAGCCGGGACCGGGACGCCACACCTACGGCCGGTTCGGGGCTGTAACACTCCACACCGGGCGCACGGCCCGGCACGCGGCGGGAACCGCTGGTCCGCCGAATCTCAGCCCTCGGCGCCGGGAGCGGGCATTTCCCTCCCCGCGAGGACCGACCGGTAGGCGTAGTCCGTTAGCCGGCCCTCGGCGTGGGCCTGCACCACGGTCTCGAAGGACCGCGGCCCGGATTCCGCGGTATAGGGGAAGTGGATCAGCTCAGCGATCAGCTCCCACTCTTCGGCAATGGTATCGATGAGGTCGCCGGGGGTTTCCTCCGGCCCGGGACCGCCGCCAAGGACAGTCCAGGTTCCCTCCGGAACGCGGTAGGCCTCGAGCCGGTCCAGGTCGGCAATGAGTTCTTCCAGGGAACCATATTCGGTCTGGGCCTCGGGCGGAACGGAACCGTCCGGCGTTGCCAGCTGGCTGACAAAACCTGTTTCAAGCGGGAACACCGACGTCGGAACCGGTTCACCCTCCTCCAGGTATGCAGGCAGCTGGGACGGCATCCAGTACCAGGCGTCACCGTCCAGTGCGCCGCCGGGCTGGCTGCGCTCACTGATCCAACCGCGGGCCGTCAGCAGCGACTCCCCTTCGTCACTGACGAAGGATTCGGTGTTGCCGAAAATCCGGTTCGTTTCATGCTCAGAGCGGCGGGCCTGCTTTTTCTTCGCGGCTGCCTTCTTGCGGGGCTTTGACTTGGGCACGGAACTCCTTGGATACGGCTGGTCTGGGATGGCACCGTGAGCGGCCACGGCGCCGACCGGCAGCACCAATTCTAGTCGCGCGGCGCCTAGAAGCCGGAGCCGCCCTCCACCGCCATGTTGGAGAACCGGGAGTAATGCCCCTGGAAGCCCACCACAATGGTTTTGGTGGGCCCGTTCCGGTGCTTGGCCACAATGACGTCTGCCTCGCCGGCGCGCGGGGATTCCTTGTCATAGATGTCTTCACGGTGCAGCAGGATGACCATGTCGGCGTCCTGCTCGATGGAGCCGGATTCGCGGAGGTCGGACACCATGGGCTTCTTGTCCGTGCGCTGCTCGGAACCTCGGTTCAGCTGGGAGAGCGCAATCACGGGCACTTCCAGCTCCTTGGCCAGCAGTTTCAGGGCACGGGAGAATTCCGAAACTTCCTGCTGGCGGGACTCCACCTTTTTGCCCGAGGACATCAGCTGCAGGTAATCCAGCACCACCAGCTTGAGGTCATGGCGCTGCTTCAGGCGGCGGCACTTGGCCCGGATTTCCATCAGGGACATGTTCGGGCTGTCATCGATGAACAGCGGGGCATCATTCATCCGGCCCATGGTGGTGGCGATCTTGCCCCACTGTTCGTCCTTGATGGTTCCCTTGCGCAGGTCCTGCAGCCCGATGGTTGCCTCAGCGGAAAGCAGGCGCATGGCAATCTCGTTGCGGCCCATTTCCAGCGAGAAGAAGACGGTGGTCATGTTGTTCTTGATAGCCGCGGACCGGGCAAAGTCCAGCGCAAAGGTGGATTTACCGACAGCCGGACGGGCGGCGATGACGATCATCTGGCCGGGATGCAGACCCTGGGTCAGCTCGTCGAGTTCGTAGAAGCCGGTCGGGACACCGGTCATGCCTTCACCGCGGTGGCCGGCGGACTCAATCTCGTCCACCGTGCCTTCGATGATGTCCTTGAGCGGTACGTAGTCCTCCGCCGTGCGGCGCTCCGCGACGGCGTACACCTCCGCCTGGGCCGCGTTGACGATGTCATCGACTTCCATGCCGTCACTGGAATAGCCCAGCTGGACGATCTTGGTGCCGGCGTCCACCAGCCGGCGCAGGACAGCCCGCTCCCGGACAATCTCCGCATAGAATCCAGCGTTGGCAGCCGTGGGAACGGACTGGATGAGCGTGTGCAGGTATGCCGGTCCGCCGATGCGGCCAATCTCACCCCGCTTTGTGAGTTCATCCGACACGGTGACGGCGTCGGCGGGCTCGCCGCGGCCGTACAGGTCGATGATGGCTTCGAAGATGGACTCGTGGGCGGGGCGGTAGAAGTCGATGCCGCGCAAAACCTCAACCACGTCCGCAATGGCATCCTTGGAAAGCATCATGCCGCCCAGCACGGACTGCTCCGCCACCAAATCCTGCGGCGGTGTCCGCGCGAAGTCGGAGCCCGAACTCGATGCCGGTGAGTCAGTATGCGTGAGCGACACTGTGTAACCCTTTCCCAAGGTACTTCTGTGGTGCGATCCCTGCCGGTGGGCAGCTGATTCAGGTCTATCCCGCCGCGGTGACACTTTCATGAGCGGCGGCCACCGTTTCAACGGCGCCGTCCCGGTAACGGGCAGAGGGTCGAATAGGAGGGATTCACCGCAACCGTAGCCCCGAAATCCCCTGCTCCCAAACGAGTTATCCACAGCCCTTGTGGACAAGGTGTTCATAACTCGGCGTGTCTTGTGCACAGGTTGGGCATAAGGGTGTGGATAAAGTATTGATTTCAGCACAAACATGGCTCTGACATGGGAAAACTTCTGTCCACACCTGTGTATAGCGGGTATTTTTTCTAACTTCCATCACCTGGTTTCAGGTTGACAGATGATGAAAACAGGCCTATAGGCCGGAGTTATCCCCCGGAAACGGCGAATTTTCCACAGCCCATATCCACAGACGGGTCCGGGGTTCCTCCACCGAAGGGCACACAAGGCCTGCTGGGCCCTTCGGGCACGCAAAAGCGCCCCCCGCTCATGCGGAGGGCGCTGACGCCCGCACACCCTCAGGGCGTGCTGGTGGCCTGCTGCTAGCTGGCTACGACGTTGAGGTCGATAACAGCAGCAACGTCGTCGTGCAGACGAACGTTAGCCTGGAAGGAGCCAACCGACTTGATGTGGGTCGGCAGTTCAACCTTGCGCTTGTCGATGGTGCCGAGACCGGCAGCCTCAACAGCAGCAGCAACATCGGCAGGCTTGACGGTGCCGAAGAGGCGTCCGGACTCGCCGGCCTTGACGGCCAGGGTGACCGGCTTGGCGGAGAGTGCAGCAGCCTGCTTCTGAGCATCTTCCAGGGAAGCGTGCTCGCGGGCAGCGCGGGCAGCCTTGATGGACTCAACCTGCTTCTCGCCGCCCTTGGTCCAGGTCAGAGCGAAGCCACGGGGCAGAAGGAAGTTACGTGCGTAACCGTCCTTAACCTCGATGACGTCGCCGGCAGCGCCGAGACCGGTTACTTCGTGGGTCAGAATGAGCTTTGCCATGAGTTAGGTTCCTTTCCTTAGCCGCGGCCAGCGCCGGAGTACGGCAGGAGAGCAACTTCACGGGCATTCTTGATTGCCTGTGCAATTTTGCGCTGTTCCTGCACGGATACGCCAGTTACGCGACGGGCGCGGATCTTTCCGCGGTCGGAAATGAACTTGCGCAGCAATGCTACGTCCTTGTAGTCGATGACAGTGATGTCAGCGGCCTTCAAGGGATTGGACTTTGGTTTGGGCTTGCGAAGTTCAGCCTTAGCCATCGTGGAGCTCCTTATGTCTAGTGGAGCCCGTGGATCATTCCACGGGATGGGCTCGACGGCGAATGCCGTCTGAGGTTGCGCCCGAAGGCGCAGGGGTGAAGAGCTGCACGCTTACCAGCGGAAAACGCGCTGCCCTTCGGTTGAGATTTAGAAGGGAGGATCGTTGGAGTCCGGTCCGTTGCCCCAGCCGCCGGAGTTTCCTCCGCCTGCAGGAGCACCCCAGGGATCGTCAGCCGGCGCAGCCTGCTGCTGCTGCTGGCCGCCGCCCCACGCGGGGTTGGAATTGCCGCCGAAGCCGCTGTTTCCGGAGTTTCCGCTGTTACCGCCAAAGCCGCCGCCACCGCCGCCGGAGCGCTGGGTGCGGGTAACCTTCGCGGAAGCGTACCGGAGCGAGGGGCCGATCTCGTCGACCTCAAGCTCCATGACGGTGCGCTTTTCGCCTTCTTTGGTTTCATACGAACGCGACTTCAGGCGGCCCTGGCAAACAACACGCGTCCCCTTGGTCAGGGATTCGGCCACGTTCTCTGCAGCTTCGCGCCACACAGATGCACGGAGGAACAGCGTTTCGCCGTCCTTCCAGTCATTTGATGTGCGGTCGAAGGTCCGCGGAGTCGAGGCAATGGTGAAGTTGGCCACTGCCGAACCTGACGGCGTGAACCGGAGTTCCGGATCATTCGTTAGGTTGCCGACGACGGTAATAGTTGTCTCGCCTGCCATATTGCCTCCTGATATCGGTTTGGTTTGCAGAAATTACTCTGCGGAAACCTTTGCAGCTTCAGCCTTAGCGGCCTTCTTGGCATCCTTCTTCGAGATCTTCTGCTCTTCCGGGCGGATGATCTTGGTGCGCATGATGGTCTCGTTCAGGCTCAGCTGGCGATCCAGTTCAGCAGCAGCTGCCGGCGTTGCAGTGAAGTTAACCACTGCGTAGATGCCTTCAGTCTTCTTCTGGATTTCGTAGGCGAGGCGGCGACGGCCCCAGATGTCGACCTTGTCGATGGTTCCACCATCGTTGCGGACTACATTGAGGAACTTGTCGAGCGAAGGCTCGACTGTACGCTCTTCTACCTCGGGGTCGATGATAACCATCAGTTCATAAGCACGCATTTGTGAACCCACCTCCTTTGGGCTATACGGTCACGGCATTTCCGTAACAGGAGGTTCTTTTGCGTTGTCGTCCCGCCGGCCCTGGGTGACCAGGGGGCAGGAAAAGCGTCGGCAAGGCCGACAGCACAGACTTAGCTAGTCTACCGGACTGCGGCCGGTGCTTCTGACGCCGCATTCCGGAACCGGCATCCGGGGCCGGCCGGTGTCAGCGAATAAAGAACACTTCGCTCACCCGTGCCAGGTAGAACGGATCCTGCACACCGGCCATCTCCCGGGCCGAATGCATGGACAGCAGCGGGATACCAACGTCCACGGTGCGGATCCCCAGACGCGTAGCGGTCAGCGGTCCGATGGTGGACCCGCAGGGCACCGAGTTGTGGGAAACGAACTCCTGGTAGGGAATTCCGGCATCCCGGCACAGGCGGGCCCAGCGGGCGGCACCCGGAGCATCAGTGGTGTAGCGCTGGTTGGCATTGATTTTGAGCAGCGGACCAGCGTTGAGCACGGGATGGTTGGCCGGATCGTGGCGTTCCGCGTAATTGGGATGCACGGCGTGCCCGGCGTCAGCGGAGATGCAGAAGGATGCCGCGAAGGCCTGCTGCCGGTCCGTTTCCGAGGCGCCGAGCCCTGAGGTAATCCGGTTCAATACATCTTCCAGGAAGGGGCCTGCGGCACCGGAGCGGCTTCCGCTGCCCACCTCCTCATGGTCAAAGGCGGCCAGCACGGCGATGGAACCGTCCGTCTTCTTCTCCGCGGCACTAATCAGCGCAGCCAGCCCGGCATGGACCGAGGAGAGGTTATCCAGCCGCCCCGAGGCGAAGAACTCATGCTCTGCACCAAAAGTCCGCGGCTCCTGCGTGTCTGCGGCCACGATGTCGTAGCCGCCGATCTCTTCCGGTGCCAGGCCCGCTTTGGCAGCCAGCAGCCCCACCAGGTCTGCGGCGGAGGGATCTCCCAGCCCCCAGACCGGATTCATGTGCTGCTGCTTGTCCAGCTTCAAACCCTCGTTCACGGCCCGGTCAAGATGAATGGCCAGCTGCGGAAAACGCATCAGCGGGCCGGTCTCGACCAGCCGCTCCTCACCGTCGAAGGTGACCAGACGCCCGGCGAGCTGGAGTTCGCGGTCCAGCCAGGAGTTCAGCAGCGGTCCGCCGTAGACCTCCACTCCGGCCTGCAGCCACCCCAGCCGCCCGGTAGTGGGACGGGGCTTGAGCTTGAAGGACGGGGAGTCGGTGTGGGTGCCGAGGATCGAGAATCCCGTGCCGGCTCCGGCTCCTTCCGGAACGATCCAGGCGATCAGGGCGCCGTCCCGCACCACGAGGTACCTGCCCGGACCGGCAGGCCAGGGCCGGTCTTCGCTGAGCTCGGTGAATCCGGCGGCCGCGAGGCGGCGCGCGCCCTCGCGGGCCGCATGGAAACTTGAGGGAGAGGCGCTGACGAAAGCGCCAAGGTCATGAATGTGATCCAATGCATCAGACATACTCCGATTCAACCAGAGCCTGCTCCGCGCGCGTAATAGATGCCCGAAACCGTGAAGCGCCCGGGGATTAAACACAAAAACTCCCCGCTGTGGAGGAGTTCCCGTGCCCTGAAGAGGGTCCGGGGAAAGAAGCGGCGGCCGTTCTTCCGCCGCCTCCGTCCCCGAAGAGTGTGTCCCTACACGTCGCGGCGTTTGGCCACGAGCAGGGAAATGATGAGCAGCGCCACGGCCCAGGCGGCCATGACGAGCCCGCCCTCCAGCGGGCTGAGCTGCCCGGCGGCCTCGGCCGGGAACATCAGCATCCGGTCTCCGGCGTTGGTGGGCAGGAAGCGGGCGGCGTCCGGAATCCAGTCCGCCAGCCCCTGAATGATGTTCACGATGATGACGGGAAAGACGAAGAACAGGCCGATGGCCGTGACGACGCCGCCGGCGGTGTTGCGCAGGAGCGTGCCAATGGCCATGGAGATCACGGCAATGAACGCCAGGTAGGTTCCGGTGTTCAGGATGGAGCGCAGCACGCCGTCGTCAGTCAGCGCAAAGTCCAGGCCTTCCGAGCTGAGGATGGGCTGGGCAATGAAGTAGGAAATGAATGCGGCTCCGGCGCCCAGGATAAAGGCGATGAGCGCAATGATCAGGTTCTTGGCCAGCAGTGCCGGAATGCGGGTTGGAACGGCCACCATGGTGGAGCGGATCATGCCGGTGCCCCACTCAGAAGCGATCAGCACAACCGCCAATGAGGCGATGAGGAGCTGACCGAAGATGTAGCCGCTGGCCGGTGCCATCAGGGCCTGTTCGCGGAACATTTCCATGCCGCCGCCCATCTGGGCCTGCATTTCCGGAGAAGCGTCCGCCATAAAACCGACCGACACTGCTAATTGCCAGGCATAAAGGGTGCTGAGCCCCACCATGACGACGAGTGTGATGGCCAGGAGGATCACGGTGGACGGCACCGTGGTGACCTTGATCCACTCCGAGCGCAGGATGCGTCCGAAGCTCAGGCCGGAGCCGTCGCGGCTCCGGGCCGGAGCGGGGGTTGGTGCTGTCTGGATGCTCATGCTGACTTTCCTCCGCCGCTGATCAAGGTGGCTTCGGCTGCGGGAACCGGTGCCTCTGGCTGGTCGATGGCCTGTGACTGATACTCGACCTGGTCCCGGGTCAGCTCCATGTAGGCCTCTTCGAGGGAGGACTGCCGGGGCGTCAGTTCATAGATCAGGATCTGACGGGCCAATGCGGCTTCGGCGATGCTGCGCGGATCCCGGCCGGTAATTTCCAGCAGGTCCGGTTCCAGCTGCGTAAAGGTGGTTTCCCGGTTTTCGAGTTCGCGGCGAAGTTCCTCGGGCTGGTCCGTGCGCACCAAGGTGCGGATCTTGTCCTGTCCGGCAATGATCTCGGTGATCGGCGCATCGGCGATGATCCGGCCGCGTCCAATCACGATCAGGTGATCAGCGGTGACGGCCATTTCGCTCATCAGGTGCGAGGACAGGAAGACCGTGCGGCCTTCAGCGGCCAGGCCCTTGGCCAGGTTGCGGACCCAGAGGACACCCTCCGGATCCAGTCCATTGACCGGTTCGTCGAAGATCAGGGTCTGGGGGTCCCCCAGCAGTGCGACGGCGATTCCCAGCCGCTGCCCCATACCCAGTGAGAAGCCGCCCACCCGCCTCTTGGCCACCGGGCCGAGGCCGGTCAGCTCAATAACGTCGTTGACCCTCTTGTTGGAGATGCCGTGGGTGGCGGCCAGCGCGCGCAGGTGGTTGTACGCAGAGCGCTTGGTGTGCACGGCCTTCGCATCCAGCAGTGCGCCGACTTCGTGCAGGGGTGCCTTGTGCCGCGGGTAGGGCTTGCCGTTGACGGTGACGGCGCCGTCGGTGGGACGGTCCAGGCCCACGATCATGCGCATGGTGGTGGATTTGCCGGCGCCGTTCGGGCCGAGAAAGCCGGTGACCTTTCCCGGCTGGACGGTAAAGGAAACGTTGTCGACGGCGGTTTTGGCACCGTAGCGTTTCGAGAGGCTTTGTGCCTCGATCATGGTGATCCTCACATTGGGCGGAATTGCTCTGGGGCGGAATTACATTGCGGTGTAACAAAATCCGGGGGACTTCCCCCACCCTAGAGGAGCACACCGTCCCCGGGCACCGTCCAAGAGGATGATTTCGGTACTTTTCCGGGTCCTCCCGGAGTATGACTCAGGGAGGACCCTGAGCCGGCTTTGCTCCGGCTGCCCCGGAACGTCCCGCGTCAGACGTCCCGTTTCTTGATCACCACGACGGCGGCAGCCAGCAGCACCACGGCCCAGCCGGCCAGAATGAGGCCGCCTTCAGCCTGGTTGAATGCCTCCGGCTGGACCCGCGTGGCCACCAGAGCGGCAGAGGCGCTGCTGGGCAGGAAGCGCTCGGCGTCCACCACCCAGTCCGCCAGGCCGGAGAGCAGCCCGGTGATGATCGGCAGGACAAAAAGTGCTCCAACCAGGGTCACCACTCCCCCGGCCGTACTGCGGAGCAGAGCGCCGATGGCTACGCCCATGACGGCAATCAGGGCCAGTACCGTACCGGTGTTGATGATGGACGGCAGCACCCCGTCCGCGTCCAGCCCGAAATCCAGGTCGGATCCGGACAGTATCGGCTGGGCCGCCAGATAGGTGGCGAAGGCCGCCAGGACACCCAGAATGAAGGAAATAACCGCAGTCACGAGGGTCTTGGCCAGCAGCGCCGGCGTGCGGGTGGGTACGGCCACCATGGTGGAGCGGATCATGCCGGTGGTGTACTCGGAGCCAATCAGCACCACGGCCAGGGCGGCGATCAGCAGCTGGCCGAAGGGCAGCCCGGATGCCGGGATGTCATAGGCCAGGCTCTGCGCTGACGCGCCCAGGCCGCCGGGAGGGCCGGCCGCCGGGTCATTCACCAGCTGTACCGTTCCCCAGGCAACCAGGGCGCCCAGCCCAACCATCACCGCGAAGCTCACTGCCAGCAGGATGACGGTGGAGGGAACCGTGGCGGTCTTGATCATTTCGGAGCGCAGCACCCGGGCAAACGTCACGCGGCCGGCACCGGAGCTTCGGGGTTCCTGCGCTGCAGGTGCTGCGGTGCTCATGGCTGCCGTCCTTCCTCGTCCGGCGCAGAACCGGCAGGGGCGCTCATGTGCTGTGACCGGTATTCCACCTCGCCTCCGGTCAATTCCATGTAGGCGTCCTCCAGGGAGACCTGCTGCGGGGTGAGTTCGGTGATGAGGAGCCCCCGGGAAAAGGCTGCTTCAGCAATGCTGCGGGTGCTCAGCCCGAGAATCTCCAGCTGGTCCGCTTCCTGTCTGCGCACTTCCACCCCCGGCGATCCGAGGGCGGCCGCCAGGGCACCGGCGTCGTCGGTGCGCACGAGGACACGCTCCTGCTGGCTTCCGGCCAGCACTTCCCCAATGGGGGCATCGGCCAGGATCCGGCCGCGGCCAATCACGATCAGGTGATCGGCGGTCACTGCCATCTCGCTCATCAGGTGGGAGGAGATGAAGACGGTACGGCCTTCAGCTGCAAGTCCCCGGGCCAGGAAGCGCACCCATTTCACGCCTTCGGGATCCAGTCCGTTGACGGGCTCATCCAGGATCAGGGTGTGCGGGTCCCCCAGCAGTGCGACGGCGATGCCCAGCCGCTGCCCCATGCCCAGCGAGTACCCGCCAACCTTCTTCCGCGCCGCTGAACCAAGTCCCGTGAGTTCGATGACTTCGTTAACGCGGGCAGGGGGAATGCCTTCGGTCGCGGCCAGGGCCCGCAGATGGTTGTAGGCGGTGCGTTTGGGATGGACCGCCTTCGCTTCGAGCAGGGCACCCACCTCGTGCAGGGGGGACCGGTGCCCGGCGTACGGCTTTCCATTGACGATCACCGTTCCGCCGGTGGGATGGTCCAACCCCACGATCATCCGCATGGTGGTTGATTTTCCGGCGCCGTTCGGGCCGAGGAATCCGGTGACCTTGCCCGGCGGGACCGTAAAGGTAAGGCCGTCGACGGCGGTTTTGTCGCCAAAGCGCTTGGTGAGTTCGTGTGCCTCAATCATGGTGTTTCCTCACACTTGGTGTCTCCATCTTGGGGCCCGCGGTTCCTAGCGGGAACTCACCGACTCAAACTTCCGCACGGCAAGCGGAACAAAAATGAGCAGCATTGCCGCCGATCCGATCAGCACCGTGGCCACTGCGTGCTGCATGGGCCACGTGTCGGGCACCGGAGTGGTCCCCAGGTTTCCGAACAGTTCGCGCACCGCCTGGACCAGGGCTGACACGGGGTTCCAGTCCGCGAAAATGCGCAGCGGCGCGGGCAGCGTGGAGCTTTGCACAAACGCATTGGAAATAAACGTGAGGGGAAACAGGATCATGAACGAGGCATTGTTGATGGTTTCGGGTGTGCGGACGGTCATGCCCAGCAGTGCCATCACCCAGCTGAAGGAATAGGAGAAGAGCAGCAGAAGCCCCACGGCCGCCAGGAAGGATGCGAAGGACGTGTTGACCCGCCAGCCCACCAGCAGCCCCGTGCCCATCATGATCAGCACCGAAATCGCGTTGAGCGCCAGGTCCGAGTTGGTCCGTCCGATCAACACTGCGGAGGGGCTCATGGGCAGGGTGCGGAACCGGTCAATAATGCCTTCTTTCAGGTCCTGGGCCATGGCGGCACCGGAGAAGGTGGATCCGAAGACCACCGTCTGTGCAAAGATCCCGGCCATCAGGTACTGCGTGTAGTCCGTGCCGGCAACGTTGATGGACCCGCCGTACACCTGGCTGAACAGCAGCACGAACATAACCGGCTGCAGGACGGCGAAGATGATCATGTCCGGCGAGCGTTTGATCTTGATCAGGTTGCGCCTGGTGACTGTCCAGCCGTCAGCGGCCCAGTTGGCCGCGGCCGAGTTGCCGCGGGCGGCAGTTGCAGGAAGCCTGGCTGCGGCGGCACTCATCGGCGGACCCCTTCCCCGTGCCGGGCTGATTTGCCCTGTCCGTCAACGGCGGACGGGTCCCGGGGATCCTGGTCCTCTTCGGCCGGCCGGCCGGTCAGCTGCAGGAACACATCATCGAGGGTGGGCCGCCGGATTCCGGCGTCGTGCAGTCCAACGTCCCGGCTTTGAAGGTCCGCCAGGACCAGCTGCAGTGACGCCGGACCGTTCTGCACCGCCACCTCCAGGGTCCGGCCGTCATCAGCGGTGTGGGGGGCTCCGGATCCGTGCCGGGCGAGTATTTCCCGCGCCGCGGCGGCGTCGTTCCCGTCCATCAGGGCCACCGCAACGCTGTGGCCGCCGATCCGGGATTTCAGCTGGTCCGAGGTCCCCTCGGCGATCACTGCTCCGCGGTCGATCACAGCCACGGAATCGGCCAGCTGGTCCGCTTCCTCCAGATACTGAGTGGTCAGGAGGAGGGTGGTGCCGGCGGCAACGAGGTCCTTGATGACCTGCCACAGGGCCAGGCGGCTGCGCGGGTCCAGCCCCGTGGTTGGTTCGTCCAGGAACAGCACCCGGGGACTGTTGACCAGGGCGCCTGCCAGGTCCAGGCGGCGGCGCATCCCGCCGGAATAACCTTTCACCGGCCGGTTGCCGGCATCCGTCAGTTCGAACATGTCGATCAATTCTGCGGCCCGTGTCCGGGCCTCCTTGGCGGACAGATGGTAGAGCCTGCCCACCATCCGCAGGTTTTCCTGACCGGTGAGGTTTTCATCCACGGCGGCGTACTGGCCGGAGACGCCGATGATGCGGCGCACCTCCTTGGGCTCGGCCAGCACATCGATCCCGTCAATGCTCAGGGTGCCGGCATCGGGCTTGATCAGGGTGGTGAGGACTTTGACCGCAGTGGTTTTCCCGGCCCCGTTGGGGCCCAGCAGTGCCATGACGGTCCCCTCCGGAACGGAGATATCCAGTCCGTCCAGCGCGCGGACGGGACCCGATTTGGAGGAGTAGACCTTCGTGACTCCGTGCGCCCGGATCAGTCCCTGGACGGCACCGGGCCGCCCCGAAGAAGAAATGGGGGTAGTGGACATCGTCCGAAGGTAAACCGCGGGGTCCGCGGACGGAACCCCTATTGCGGACAGGTCCGGTCCGCTGGAACAACCCCGCCGGGTCCGGTCAGGGTTCGACCGAAACCTTTTTCTGTTCGGCGGCCGCAGGGGCAAAGATGATGGACAGCAGCATGGCGGCAGCCACCACGAGCAGGGAATTGCGGATTCCCCAGTGCTCACCCAGGAAACCCAGGACGGGCGGGCCCACGAAGAAGGCGGAGTAGCCGATGGTGGACACCACGGAGACCCTGGCTGCGGCGTGCGCCGGGTCTTCTCCGGCGGCGGACATCCCCGTCGGGAAGCCCAGGGCTGCGCCGATCCCCCACAGCACCGCGCCAAGCGCAGCCAACGGCAGGTTGGGTGCCAGCACAAAGAGCAGCAGGCCCACCAGGGAGGCGCTCATACACATCCGCAGCGCCGGAACCCTGCCCACCCGGTCAATCAGACGGGCACCAAACCAGCGGGTCAGAGTCATTGCGGCCACAAAGACGGCGAACATCACGGCGCCGGCGGATTCACTGGTTCCCAGCCCGTCCACGGTCGCCTTGGCCACCCAGTCATTGGCGGCACCCTCGGTCAGCGCGGCCCCCAGGACCACGACGCCGATGAGCAGCGTGCGTCCCTCCTTCCAGGCGCCGAAGCGGGACGGCTTCACGTCCGTGCCCGGCTCGCCGGAAACGTGGGGCGCGTGGGAAACCTGCAGGAAGTTGCGCGGCACAATCAGCACCACAACGCTGACAATGGTCAGGATCGCGAGCAGATGCAGGGACAGCGAAACGCCGAGGGCTGAAAGGCCGGCACCGATCAGGGCACCCACAAAGGACCCGGCGGAGAACGCACCGTGGAACTTGGGCATGATGTTGCGGCGAAGCCGGCGTTCCACATCAGCGCCTTCGAGGTTCATCGCAACGTCCCAGCCGGCAATGCCCACTCCGAAGACCAGCAGGCCTCCGGCGGTCAGCGGGACGGAGCCCAGATAGAGGCCGGCAGCGATGATCAGGGAAGCGGCCGACGACGTGATTCCGCCGGCGCGCACGGTGCCGGCGGTGCCGATCCGCTGCGCCACCGAGCCGGCCAGCGGAAGTGCCGTGACCGAGCCGATCGCTGAAAACAGCAGCAGGATGCCGACTCCGGCGGCTCCGATGCCCAGGTCCTGGGCGGCGGCCGGAATGCGGGCCGCCCAGCTGGCAAAGACGAGGCCGTTGAGGCCGAACACCACGAAGACGGCGACGAGTGCCTTGTTGAGGGCTGTGTCGTGGAGATCGTTGGTTTCTTTCACGGCACTATTGTCCCCTATGCGGCCGACGCGCCTACCGAGCCCGAACCACCCGCTGCTCGTCCCAGACCGGGGTCTCGGATTCATAGACCTTGCCGTTGGAACCGAACACCAGGAAGCGGTCGAAGCTGCGGGCGAACCAGCGGTCGTGGGTGACGGCGAGAACGGTTCCTTCGAACGCTTCGATGGCCTTTTCCAGGGCTTCAGCGGAATGCAGGTCCAGGTTATCGGTGGGCTCGTCCAGCAGCAGCAGGGTGGCACCGGAAAGTTCCAGCAGCAGGATCTGCAGCCGGGCCTGCTGTCCGCCGGAAAGCGAGTCGTATTTCTGCTCGGAAGACGCCGCCAGGCCGTAGCGGTCCAGGGCTCCGGCGGCGGCCTCGCGGCCGAGCCCGGAACGGTGTTCATCACCGCGGTGCAGGATGTCCAGCAGGGTTTTCCCGAGCAGGTCCGGACGCATCATGGTCTGGGCGAAGAATCCGGGGCGAATCCGGGCACCGAGCTTGACCGAGCCCTCGTGCGGAACGGGAGAAATCTCCACCTCGGACACCGGCTCGTGTTCCTTGTCCGGATCGGTGCCGCCCAGGGCCAGCAGGCGCAGGAAGTGGGACTTGCCGGAGCCGTTGGACCCGAGCACACCCACCCGGTCGCCGAACCAGATTTCCGTGCTGAACGGCTTCATCAGGCCGCTCAGCTCCAGTTTCTGCGCAACGACGGCACGCTTGGCAGTGCGTCCGCCGCGCAGGCGCATCTTGACGTTCTGCTCAATTGGCAGGGCCTCGGGCGGTCCGGCTTCGAGGAACTTGGCCAGCCGGGTCTGGGCGGCCTGGTACCGGTTGGCCATGTCGGAGCGGAACGCCGCCTTGTTCTTGTACATGTTCACGAGCTCTTTGAGCTTGAGATGCTCCTCGTCCCAGCGCCGGCGCAGTTCCTCGAACCGGGCGTTTCGGTCTTCCCGCGCCGTGACATAGCTGCTGAAGCCGCCGCCGTGGATCCAGGCCGAGGCACCGTTGATGCCCGGTTCCAGGGTGACGATGCGGGTGGCTGCGTTGTCGAGCAGTTCCCGGTCGTGGCTGACGAACAGCACGGATTTTCGGGATTCCGCCAGCTTGGCTTCCAGCCAGCGCTTGCCGGGAACGTCCAGGTAGTTGTCCGGTTCGTCCAGCAGGAGCAGTTCATCGGGGCCGGAGAACAGTGCCTCCAGGACCAGCCGCTTCTGTTCGCCTCCGGAGAGGGTGGAGGCCTTGCGGTACTGGGCGCGGTCAAACGGCATGCCCAGGGCCGCCATGGTGACTTCGTCCCAGACGGTTTCCTGCTCGTAGCCCCCGGCGTCTCCCCAGTCGGCTATTGCGGTGGCATAGCGCATCTGGGTGGGCTCGTCGTCGTGCTCCATCATGGCCAGCTCCGCGTCGTCCACGGCTCTGGCTGCAGCGGCAAGCGCCGGCGGGGCGGCGGAGACCAGCAGGTCCCGGACCGTGCTGTCATCGCGGACCTGTCCCACGAACTGGCGCATGATGCCCATGGATCCGGATTTGGAGACGGTGCCCTCGTCAGCCTTGATGTCCTCGGCGATGATGCGCAGCAGGGTGGTCTTTCCGGTGCCGTTAGGACCGATCAGGGCCGTCTTATGCCCGTCCCCCACCTTGAAGCTGACGCTGTTGAGCAGCTGCCGCCCGTCGGAGAGGAAATAGTCAATGTTGGATACGTCGAGGTGTGCCACGCTTCCATCCTCCCATCCCGGCCGGGATGGACAGCCGCGGCCCTGACGTGCCTACGATGAAGGCCGCGTGTCTCCGCCCGGGACACTGCCGGAAATATACCGCTAAGGAGCGAAGATGATCTTCATTACCGTCAAATTCAACGTCAAGCCGGAATGGGTGGAGCGGTGGCCGGAACTGACCGCCGATTTCACCGCAGCCACCCGTGCGGAGCCCGGCAACCTGTGGTTCGACTGGTCGCGCAGCCTGGAAAACCCCAATGAGTTTGTGCTCGTGGAAGCGTTCAAGGATGACGCCGCCGAGGCTCACGTGGGCAGCGACCACTTCCAGCAGGCCATGAAGGACATGGTCCAGGCACTGGTTGAGACGCCGAAGATCATCAACACGGTCATCGAGGGTGAAGACTGGTCCCGGATGGGTGAGCTGACAGTCGAGTAGTTGCCGGCTGCGGGCCGGCGGGACCTACTTGGTATCCAGCGTGTATCCGGCCCGGGTCAGCATTTTGCGCAGGTCCACAACGGTCTGCTCGTCAATGTCCTTGCCCCGCGGAGGCTCCAGATAGTCGGTTTCACCGGCTAGGGTCACTTCATACTTCCCGTTGTGTTCCCGCGTGGTGTCGGCGACGGCCTCCAGCAGGGAGCGGACTCTTTTCCACTCGATGTTGGAACTGGCGGGATGCCGCAGGATCTGGTCCAGCGTGTCCCGGTGGTGGTTGTTCAGGTGCACGGTCATCGGTAAACCTCCTGGTTCCAGTTGCCCATGCCGGGGTCCTGAGCGCAAGGGACGCAGCCCGTGTCCGGGGCGGCCGGCCTCAGTTCCCCGAGGAACCGGTGAGGAATGCAGCCGTCCTCCGGGGCACCAGGTGCGCCAGATGGGGGGCCAGGGTCCGTGAGCCCGCTTCGATCACCAATCCCCAGCCGGCCATGACCAGGAACGTCCACCAGGCGGGGCCGGCAATTCCGGCTCCCGGTCCGAAACTGCTGCCCCCGGCAGCCCCCTGTCCCGCCGCCACGATGCTGAGAACTGACAGCATTCCGCCCATCAGGCCGAAAACCACCGGCAGGGTCAGCCAGGAACCCGCCCGGGACGGCTCCTCCCCGTCGCGGTTCCGGCTGAGGAACCACAGGATGGACGCCGCCGCGGCCAGCAGCAGCACCAGAACTGCGACGGCGGCACTGACCCCAACGGGCAGGTTGCCCACGGTCAGCGGGAAGGTTCCCGGCAGTGACAGTCCCAGGTTCGCCACTGCGGACAAATGGCCGGCGGCGAAAGCCCAGGCCGACGCCGTCGGCAGCCAGAGCGGTGCGGCGAAGGCCACCGCAGCGCCGCCGTGGATCAGGGCCAGGATGAGCAGTGCCGAACCGATGACCGAGGTGTAGGCCAGATAGTGGAACCCGGCCAGGCGCAGCGCGGGCCGAAGCCCCGGCAGTGCTGCTTCAGCCCGCCTGAACCAGCGAAGCCCCGTGCCTGCCTCGCGTGCCCGTCCCGCCCAGCTGGCCACGGTCCCCAGCAGGACGGAGCCGGCCACCAGGCTGGGTGAGGCAGCGGTCAGGAATGCGGCACCGGTGTCAGTGTTGCCGCGCAGGGAAACCATCAGGCTCAGCAGCACGGAGAAAGCGGCAAGCGCCAGGCCTGTGATCCCGGCATAGAGCCAGCGGGCGCCGTCGGATTCCAGTGCGCTGTTCCGTTCCGCCCTGCGGCCAAGACGCCAGAGAGCTGCGGTTGCCGCGGCGGTCAGCAGCAGGGGAAGAACCCCCACCCACACGCTGACCAGAGGGGCCCCGAAGTCCGGAACAGTGGAGGAGACGGTCAGGACCGTTGTTCCGCCCAGCGCCATCGCGGCCAGGAAAAACGGATAGATAGCCAGGGCCGAGGGTCCGTCAAGCCGGGCACCCATGCTGCCGGCCGAATCATTCATGGCGTTCAGGGCGCCTGCCCCGCCCAGGAAGAAGCCCAGGACCAGCAGCGCCATGGTCACCAGGGCGGCGCCCAGGGTCAGGCCGTAGGCAATCAGTGCCGACTCCACTGCCAGCCACCAGCGCGGGCTTCGGCGCACGGCTGCTGGAGTCGGAACGAGGGTGTCCGGATTCGCCGGCTCCCCGTTGTCCTGGTTGTGCATGGTCCATTCCCCCTGCAGAGCGTGAGCGGGGTTCCGCTGGATTTAAACATACAAGCTTCAGGCCGTATCCCCTTTCCCGCACCCTTCCCCCCGGCGGGGAATCCGGCCCTTTAGCTGTTCACACCAAGGTCCGGCATCGGCAGGCCGTGCCGGCGCAGTGCCAGCCCGGCGGCGTGAAAACCGCCCATGCCGTGGACCCCGGGCCCCGGCGGAGTGGACGCCGAACACAGATAGGTCCCAGGAAGCGGTGTTTGCCAGGGGTTCACGGCCGGCACGGGCCGCGCCGCCATCTGCCGCAGGTTCACGGCGCCGCCGCCAAAGTCACCGCCCACGTAGTTCTCGTTGTAGCGCTCCAGGTCCGCCGCCGTCGTCGCCTGCGAGCGCACGATTACGTCGCGGAAACCGGGTGCGAAGCGCTCAATCTGCGTGGTGACGGCTTCGGTCATGTCCACCGCGGAACCGGCAGGAACGTGGCAGTAGGTCCACAGGATGTGGCGGCCCGCCGGTGCCCGGGTGGAATCAAAGCTGCTGGGCTGGGACAGCAGGACGTAGGGCTTATCCGGGTGTTTTCCTGCGGCAACCTGCGCCTCCGCAGCGGCAAGTTCGGCGCGGCGTCCGCCCAGGTGCACCGTTCCGGCCCGTCCCACGTCCCGGTTGGCCCACGGCACCGGACCGGAAAGGATGAAGTCCACCTTGCAGGCTGCGTTGCCGTACCGGAACCGTTCCAGCGCTTTCGCGTACCGTCCCGGCAGTTCCGGACCGGCGAGCTCCAGCAGGGTCCGCGGGGACACATCCAGCAGCACGGTCCCGGTGCCACGGACCTCTCCGAGCGAAGACACCCGGTGGTCAGTGACCAGTTCGCCGCCGTGGGCCTGCAGGTCCGTCACCATGGCATCGGCAATCGCCTGGGATCCCCTCTCAGGCACCGGCCAGCCCACCGTGTGGGCAAGCAGGGACAGGAGCAGGCCGCCGCCGGCCGAAGGCAGTGAGGGCATGCGTCCCACCGGATGGGCGGCAACACCGGTGAGCAGGGCCGGCGCCTTGTCGGCGGTAAACCGCCGGTTCCACAACGCCGTTCCCTGGTCCAGGGCGGCGCGGCCGAACGCCAGTGCCGCACCCGGTTGCCGGTAGCCCCGGATCAGCGGGGACATCAGCAGTTCGGTGATGGCTTCGCTGCGCTGCACCAGCGGGGACATCAGCTTCCGAAAGGCGGGCCCGTCCGTTCCCAGTGCCGCCACAGTGCGTTCCAGGTCCCTGTAGGCCAGCCCGGCGTCGCCTC
Source organism: Arthrobacter sp. APC 3897 (assembly GCF_030407495.1). Taxonomy (GTDB): domain Bacteria; phylum Actinomycetota; class Actinomycetes; order Actinomycetales; family Micrococcaceae; genus Arthrobacter_B. The sequence goes on from NZ_JASDDG010000041.1 coordinate 22,236, forward strand.
CGTCCAGCGGATGGGCATAAGAGATTTCCGGCACGGTGAGCCTGATCCGGTCCGCCAGTTCAAACCGGCGGAAAAACGGGGACGCCAGGGCCATGGGGTGCACCGCCGAGCACACGTCGTACAAGTGGCCGGGCTCCAGCAATTCCTTGGTGCGGCTACCGCCGCCGGCCGTTGGCCCTGCTTCGAAAACCCGTACCGAAAGCCCTGCACGGGCCATAATGACGGCGGCCGCCAGACCGTTTGGCCCGGCGCCGACCACCGAGACATCGGTCATGGTGTTCCTGCTTTCTTTGGAGTGGATACCTGAGTGCCGGGTTCCTCCGGCACCGTGCCGCGGGTCTTGAAGTGCAGCCGGAACCGGTCCGGTGCGTGGTTGAAGGGCCCGCCCTGCGGATCATCGATGTTCAGGCGGCGCACCGGGTCCCGGGCCGGCACCAGGATGTCCCTGACCACCTGGGCCATCAGCCAGGCCGTGGCCAGCGTGTGGCCGGCCACGGCCCACACATAGTAGGCGGCGTCGATGTTGTTCTGGGCGGGGCCGCCGGAGGTTTGGGCGCCCAGATACATCCAGATGGCCCACCAGTGGAGCACTTCGAAGAACTGCCAGATCAAAAAGTCCCGCCACCGGGGGCGGGCCAGCGCTACCAGCGGAATCAGCCACAGGACAAACTGGGGGGAATACACCTTGTTGGTCAGGATGAAGGCGGCGACAATCAGGAACGCCAGCTGGGCCAGCCGGGGCCGCCGCGGTGCGGCAAGTCCCAGCACAGCAATGCCCGCGCAGGCCGCAGCGAACAGGAAATAGGCCCAGAAATTGATAAACCCTGACTCCGCCTGAGGCTGCCCCCACCGCTCCGCCAGCACGTTCCAGGCAAACCACACGGAGGAATATCCTGCCGGCCGGTCCCCGGTGAAGGTCAGGAAAAACTTCCAGCCGGTGAAGTCGGCAACCATGAACGGCACGTTCACCGCCAGCCACGCGGCCGCGGCCGCACCCGCCGCCTGGAACGCCGGGCGGAGCCGCCCGGTCCGCAGCGCCAGGACCAGCACGGCGCCGAGGATCAGCACCGGATAGAGTTTCAGCGCCGTTCCCAGGCCCAGCAGCACACCGGCGAGCACCGGGTGGCTGCGCGCAAAAGCCAGCATGCCCAGCGCCGCCAGCAGCACGGCCCAAATGTCCCAGTTAATGAACACCGAGAGGATCATTGCCGGGGCCAGCGCCACCATGGCGGCGTCCCACGGCCTTCGGTTGGCCATCCGCAGGGTCGCGATGACGGTACCGATCCAGGCCAGGACGGCCAGGACGGCGTTGATGTCGAAGTAGGCCAGTGCACGGTCCTGTGGACCGCCGCCGGGAACGAGCAGCGCCACGGCTCCGGCAAGCAGTCCCAGCAGCACCGGGTACTCGAAACCGTGCCCCGGGCTCAGGAAGGGAAAGACGCCGTCGGCCAGGCCGCGGGAATCGAACAGGACGGGCCAGTCCGAGTAGCAGGCCTGATAAAAGTGGGCCGGGGCCGCCCAGCCGCCGGTGCGGCAAGGCATCTTCACCAGCACCGCCAACAGAGCTGCTGCCGTGGTGAGCAGGATCAGGACCCGCTCCACGGTAAAGAACCCCGGTGTCACGATGCCCGGGGCGGTATGGCGGCCCAGCGGACCGCCAATGCCCTCGGTGAGCTTCCGCAGCAGCGGGTCGTTGCGGCTGGGCACCACTATTCGCAGCGGCCGGCGCCTGGGCTTGGGCTTGGGCTTGGGCTTGGGCTTGGGCTTGGGCTCCATGGTTACCAGTATGCCGCCGGTGCCTGCCGCACGCTGCCGAGCCGCGCGGCTAGCGGGCCCGGTCCCTCCGGACGCGCTGAACCGACCGGACCACGACGAGGATGAAAACTCCCAGGAAAAGGGCCACTGCGGCAGGAACGCCTACAGCCGGCGGGATGGGCGTATTCCAGGCGAGGATCAGCAGCGCGGCAACCAGGATTACCGTCATTCCGGGTTTGCGTTTCATGCCTCGAAACTAACACGGGCATCATTGCGCCTTTTGGTCCACCGTGATCCCGGGGTTCGGGACCAACCGGGGATGGGACGTCAGGGCCCCCATCCTTCCGGGCTTGTGATGCCACACACATAACCGCGGGTTTGAGGCCGTAGACTGGGCCGGTCCTGCCGCGTCCGGAGCGGCAAGCAAAAATTGTTGTCTTCAAAGGAGAACCGTGGCAAAGAACCCCATTCGGGTCGCAATCGTCGGTGTCGGAAACTGCGCAGCATCGCTGGTCCAGGGCGTCCAGTACTATCGCGACGCCGACCCTGGACTGACCGTTCCCGGTCTCATGCACGTGAAGTTCGGCGACTACCACGTCAATGACGTGCAGTTCGTGGCGGCGTTCGACGTCGACAGCAAGAAGGTCGGGCTGGACCTGGCCGATGCCATTGGCGCCAGCGAGAACAACACCATCAAAATTGCCGAGGTTCCCGACACAGGCGTCAGCGTGCAGCGCGGCCACACCCTGGACGGCCTGGGCAAGTACTACCGCGAAACCATCGTTGAATCCGATGACGAGCCGGTGGATATTGTTGCCGAGCTGCGGAACAACAAGGTCGACGTCTTGGTCTGCTACCTGCCCGTGGGTTCCGAGCAGGCCGCCAAGTTCTACGCCCAGTGCGCCATTGACGCCGGGGTTGCCTTCGTGAATGCGCTGCCCGTGTTCATTGCCGGCACCAAGGAGTGGGCCGACAAGTTCACGGCCGCCGGAGTTCCCATCATCGGCGACGACATCAAGAGCCAAATCGGTGCCACCATCACGCACCGCGTGATGGCCAAGCTGTTCGAGGACCGCGGCGTGGTCCTGGACCGCACTTACCAGCTGAACGTCGGCGGCAACATGGACTTCAAGAACATGCTGGAGCGCGAGCGGCTGGAGTCCAAGAAGATCTCCAAGACGCAGGCCGTCACCTCCAATACCTCCGCCGATTTGAAGGCCGACGACGTCCACATCGGTCCCTCGGACTACGTTGCCTGGCTCGATGACCGCAAGTGGGCCTTTGTCCGGCTGGAAGGGCGCAACTTCGGCGACGCCCCGGTGTCGCTGGAATACAAGCTCGAGGTTTGGGACTCCCCCAACTCCGCCGGTGTCATCATCGACGCCATCCGGGCAGCGAAGATTGCGCTGGACCGCGGCGTCGGCGGACCGATCCTTTCGGCGTCCAGCTATTTCATGAAGAGCCCGCC
>NZ_JASDDG010000042.1 GCF_030407495.1 Arthrobacter sp. APC 3897
GGCTGGCCCCAGCATGCGGCCCGGCACCGGTTAAATCGCCAGTGCCGCTGCTTCGGAAAGATCCGTCCTGATCCATGCCTTCAGGCTTTCACCCGGCACCGACACTTCCGGCGAGAAAACGGCTCTCGACGTCCCAAAACGGGCACTTTCGACACCCTCAAAATACCCGACTTTCAACGCCAGCTACCTATACGGGGACGCACTTACTTGCATGGACCCAGCCGGGTACCCCCAGAGGGCTTCCGCGCGGCACGGCAACCGCGGGAGGCACGCCGAATGCGGCCGCGCCCTTGCCAGCCGTGCGGCCGGCGGCCAAAGTTGAACAGACCTCACTGAGGCCCTCCCAGCAGATCCGGAAAGGACAGTCCCTTCATGACTGAGCGAAAAACGCCAGGGAAATGCAGCAACCCAAGGAGCGCGGCGCGGTGAGGATCCTGGTCACGGGTTCAGCGGACGGTCTGGGCAGAGCCGCGGCGGAGTCATTGCTCGCGGCTGGGCACAACGTCGTCGTTCACGCCCGCAGCCAGGAGCGTGCGGCAGCACTGGAACCCCTGACCAGCCGCGGTGCAGAGCTCGTCGTCGCCGACTTCAGCGACCCGGATGCAGTACGGCGTGCCGCCGCAGAACTCAATGCCGGCAACCCGCCGGACTCCGTCATTCACAACACCGGGGTGGCAGGCGGTGCAGCAGTCATGCCCGTCAACGTTGTGGCCCCTTACCTGCTGACCGCACTGCTCGAGGGACCGCAGCGGCACATCTACCTGAGCAGCAACGACCACTACGCCGGGCGCGCCTCCCTCGCCGGGGTCGACTGGCAGGGCAGGTCCGCCGGTTCCTACGCGGACAGCAAGCTCTGCGTCACCGCATTCGCCGCGGCGCTGGCCCGGCTGCGGCCGGACCTGCTCAGCAACTCGGTGGATCCCGGCTGGGTCCCCACCAAGATGGGCGGCCCCGGAGCACCGGACGACCTGGCGCTGGGCCACCAGACCCAGGAATGGCTCGCCGCCAGCGAGGATCCGGACGCGTTGACCAGCGGCGGTTACTGGTATCACCGGCGGAGGCGGCAGCCGCACCAGGCAGCGAACGACGTCGAATTCCAGGACAGTCTGCTCCACGCCCTGGCGGATGAGACCGGAACGATGCTGCAGCTGTAGCGGCCTTGACGGGATCCTACGTTCCCGCCGCAAAGCGGCAGCGGCTCATTGACTCGCGCAGGGACGGCAGGACAGGGTTTTGCGTATGAAACGGGCAGCGGACGACGACGGCGGCGCCGGGTCCGGTGCCGCGACGGCTCTGGACTGGGCCTTCTTCGTTTTCAGCGGCCTTGCCTCCATTTGGTTCGCCGGGCTGCTGCTGGTGCGGGGATCGCTTGAGCTGGGTTATATCGGCTTCCTGGTGGTGTTTTGGGTGGTCCTCGCCTATCTGGTGCTGCCCCGGGTGGATCGGGTGCTGACGCAGATCTTCATCCCGGACTATTTCATGGGCCGCACCCGCACCAGCGCCGGACTCTTCGGGGACGCCGTCAACCTCGCCTTTCTGGGCAGCGAGCAGCAGCTGCGCGGAGCACTGGAACGGACAGGCTGGGTCCTTGCAGATCCGGTGACCCTTACCAGCAGTTGGCGGATTGTGACCTCCACGCTGCTGCACCGCAGCTATCTCCGGGCGCCGGTGAGCCCGCTGCTGCTGTTCGGGCGGCAACAGGACTTCGCCTATCAGCAGGAGGTCAACGGCAACCCGAGACAGCGCCACCACGTCCGGTTCTGGCGGTGCCCCGAAGGGTGGCTGCTGCCCGGCGGCATCGCGTCGGATTGGTTGGCGGCCGCTTCCTTTGACCGTGCCGTGGGCCTGTCCCTGTTCACCCTGCAGGTCACGCACCGGGTTGGGGAGAACATTGATGCCGAACGGGATTACCTGGTCTCCTCGATGCAGCAGGCCTTCCCCGAAGTGTCGGTGAACGTTATCAGGAACTTCTCCACCGGGTACCACTCGCGCAACGGCGGCGGCGATTCCATCGTCACCGACGGCGATCTGCCCGTCACCAACCTCAGCAAGCTGCCGGAAACGGCCACGGTACCTGCACCCACAGCATCTGCAGTCTCCCGGATTCCCGGATCCTCCGCTCATGCTGCGGCGCAGCAGCGGGTTAGCCGGCGGCCTCCGCCGGTCATCTTCGGTGCCGGCCTGGTGTTCCTGCGCGGGCTCGCTGCGTTGACGGTCGCCGCTCCGTTCCTGGCGCGCATCACCGAAGTGCCCTGGATCAGCACACTGGTGAACGATGTCCTGGGTGAGCAAAGCTCGGAACTCGCGAATCTGGGCAGTGCTTATGCGCCGGCCAGCCTCACGCTGGCAGTGTTCGCCTGTGTGGAGGCTTCGCTGGCCGTGTTTATCCTGCGGGGCAGCAACGCGGCACGGGTGACTGCAATGTTCCTCAGCTCCGGCGCCATCATCCTGCAGGTTGCTGCCGTGTTCTCCGGCTCCGCCTTCCTTGGCTCAAACCTGCTCGGCTATTCGTTCGACATTCTGCTGATCCTTGCCCTTTCCAGTGAACGGGCCAGGGTCTATGCACGCACGCAGAGTCGCCGCCGCCGGATACGCGGGCTCCTTTCGAAACAGCGGAGACCCCTCACAGGCTAAGGCTCTTGGTTCTAAAAGGTGTTCAGGCGTCAGCCCGCCAGACGATCTTGAACCGCTCAAGCACCAGCTCATCGGACTCGGACCAGCTGGTCCCCCGCGCCGCAGCTGTGCGCTCCCAGTATCTGCGGTGTTCGCGCCGCCAGGAATCCAGGCTCAGGTCATCCTCGCCTTCGTCACGCGCAAAAGCCTCGTCGACGTCGCCGAACGTACCCAGGCGAAGCTCCGTGGTACGCAGAACAACCCGGGGCGCTCCGGTGCTGTCGCAGACAATCCAGTGCATGCCGATCCGCGGCAGCTGATCCCCCTCATCGACATACTCCGCAACGAGCGAAGATGTGGCGGTTTTGCTGCCGTCCAGCACCAGCGCCAGCAGCTCATCGGCCAGTCTCGGGGAATCCCCGAACGTTTCCACGTTGTATTGGCTGTCTGCAGCGGCCTGCTCCGGATGTGCCGCGGCGTAGGCATCCCAGAGAACTGCCGCAGCCTCAAAGTCCGGTTCAATCACATCAGTAGGGGTGTCCATGGTGCCCAGTCTGCCACCGCAGCGGCTTCTGCGCCCACACCTTAACGCAGGACGACGGCGGCACCCGGGTGCCGCCGTCGTTCTGTGTCTGCCTGTGGTTAGTGCTGCGGCTGGCGGGCCGGCAGCAGCGGGGCGAAGAACTCGCCCAGCTCCGCCGTTGCCGTCAGCGGCAGCACGTTGGCGACGTACTGATCCGGGCGCACGACGACGACAACGCCCGAGCGGTCCAGTCCGCGGAGCTCGAAGATGTCCTCCTCCGGATTGGCGCCGTAGACCTTGTTCAGGTCGGTGAGGCGGAACGGACCAACTTCCGGCTTGAAGACCTTCGGTACGGCGTTGATATCGATTCCGGTATGGTCCTGCTGGTAGATCACCTTCACATCGAACCAGGCGTCGTCGTCACCCCCGGCAGGCTGGGCAGCGAGCGGGGATTCCGGAGCGTTCTGCAGCCAGTCGGCCAGTTCCGTCACGCCCGACGGCGTGCCGGCGGGTGCGGCGTCTGCGAAGACGTAGATGCGCCAGCAGCCGTCAGCCTTGGCCTGGTGACCCAGCTGCAGCGGGTTGGTGTCGCTGACGCGCAGCACCGGAGCGGACTTGAAACGCTTGCCCACGGGAAAACCGGCAGCCAGGTCCTGGTGCTTCGCCTCGCCGATCAGCATGGACGGGGTGTATTCGGTCATGAAGCCGGCCGGGAACTCGGCGGTGCGGACGTAGAAGTCCTCCAGGTCCGAGGGGTTCTCGAACTCCTCGGGCTTCTTGGCCATGAGGGTGGACCATTCCTTATCGAAGTCGATGAGGTTCTTGGCCACCACCTGGCGCTCCGCCGAGTAGGTGGAGAGCAGGGATTCCGGGGCGCGGCCGTCGAGGACGTGGCCGAGCTTCCAGGCAATGTTGAACCCGTCCTGCATGGACACGTTCATGCCCTGTCCTGCCTTGGCGCTGTGGGTGTGGCAGGCGTCGCCGGTGATGAAGACGCGCGGGGTGCGGGTGCCGACTTCCTCAGGCTTGACGTCGTCGAACCGGTCCGTGAGCCGGTGGCCCACCTCGTAGACGCTGTGCCAGGCGACGTTGCGCACGTCCAGCGTGTAGGGGTGCAGGATGGCGTTGGCCTTGGCGATGATTTCGTCGATGCTGGTCTTGCGGACGGCGCCGTTGTCGCCTTCAGGCACCTCGCCCAGGTCAACGTACATCCGGAACAGGTGTCCGCCTTCGCGCGGAATGTGCAGGATCGAGCCGCCGCCGGAAGACTGGATGGCGCACTTGGTGCGGATGTCCGGGAAGTCGGTGGAGGCCAGGACGTCCATGACGCCCCAGGCGTGGTTGGCGGCGTCGCCGGCCAGGGTGGACCCGATCGACTGGCGGACCTTGCTGCGGGCGCCGTCGCAGCCCACCACGTACTTGGCCTTGACCGTGCGTTCGGTGCCTTCGTCCTCGCCGGCTGTGCGGCGCAGGGTGACGGTGACCGGATACTCGGCGGCGTCGTCGACCTCAAGGTCCACGAACTCGTAGCCGTAGTCCGGCTTCATGCGGGCCGGGGAGTTCGCCATGAACCGGGCGAAGTAATCCAGCACGCGGGCCTGGTTCACGATCAGGTGCGGAAACTCGCTGATGCCGGCCGGGTCATCCAGCGCACGGCCGGAGCGGACGATGTTTTCCGGGTTCTCCGGGTCCGGACGCCAGAAGCACATCTCGGTGATGCGGTAGGCCTCCGCGGTAATCTCCTCCGCGAACCCGAACGCCTGGAAGGTTTCCACGCTGCGGGCCTGGATGCCGTCGGCCTGGCCGATGACCAGGCGGCCCGGGCGGCGCTCGACGATGCGGGTGGTGATGTTCGGGAACTGGGACAGCTGTGCAGCTGCGAGCATTCCGGCCGGACCGGAGCCGACTATCAGGACGTCAACCTGATCCGGCAGCTCCTCAGGACGGTCGAGGCCTACGCCTGCCGCCGGCTGAATGCGCGGGTCTCCGGATACGTAGCCGTGGTGGTGGAACTGCACGGGTGTCCTCACTTCTTTGTGTCAGTGGACCGACAAGGTCTCGGATGCTCGGTAAGCGGCCTGTCTTCGATATCTAACTGTGTTCGTTATTTGAACAGGCAGTTCAGTATTCGAAACAAGATTGGCTTTACTGTACTGGATATATGATGCCGGTCACAAGCAGGGCGCGAGTGTTGGACGAAGTGGGGAAACTTCCGCGGAACAGGATCGTCATCACCGGCGGAAAACTTCCAGTTTTTCCCCGGCCATTCCCAACCGTCAATGGTCTGAGCCGGCAGCCCCGCTCTTTTTCCCGTTCGGGCTCTTCAACGGCCGCCCGGTCTTGCCTTTCGTGCAGCACTGCTGTGAGCGTGGCGGCCCCGGCGTTCTTCACCGGACATGCCGCCGCACTGAGAGGGAACACCATGAGCACCCCGACACCCCGTGACCATCAACCGTCAGCCGGCAATCAGCGTGCAGCCGCCGTCCGGCGCAGGACATTCCTGGGCGGAGTAGCCGGGACTACAGCTGCCGGAATTGCGGGCCTGAGTCTGCTCACTGCACCTTCGGCCGTTCCTGCACCGGCCGCCCCCGCCATCCCCGGCGCGGATACCGATCCGCTGGACCTGCTCAAGCGGATGCTCTCCTTCGATACCCAGAACTTCGGGACCGGAGCCAGTACCCGCCCCCATGCTGAGATGCTGCAGGAGGTATGGACCCGTGCGGGAGTTCCGGTGGAGATTATCGACACCCCGCAGCCGAACAATGTGCACCTTATCGCCCGCATCCCGGGGACCGGCCGGGCCAAGCCCCTCCTGCTGCTCGGCCATTCCGACGTTGTGCCGGTGGAGCTGGAGAACTGGACAGCCGATCCCTTCAGCGGCGAAGTACGCGACGGCGAGATCTACGGACGCGGCGCGCTGGACATGAAGGGGGCAAACGCCGCTTCCATCGCCGCCCTGCTGCGCCACCTGAGCGAAGGCGCCCGTTTCGACCGGGACATCATCGTACTGACGGACTGCGACGAGGAGGCAGGGTCCTTCGGCTCACGCTGGCTCGCCGCCAACTACTGGGAGAAGCTCGACGCCGGTTCCGTACTCACGGAGGGAGGATGGTTCCTGGCCCAGGAGGACCGCACCACCCCCATGCTCATCAGCGCAACGAGGCAGGACAAGGTCTATTTCAACATCGACCTCATCGCGCGGAGCACCGCGACCCACTCATCCAAACCACTCACGGATGCCGCCATCGTCACCCTGGCCCGCGCCGTCGCGAAGCTGGGCGACTGGCAGGCGCCGGTCTATCTCACGGATGTGACCCGTGAGTATTTCCGAACCCTGGCGGAGGCCAGCAGGAACCGGGGACTGGCCCAGGCCCTGCGCCGGATGCTGGAGGCACGGAACCCGCAGACGCTGGAACGCTGGGCACGCATGGTCATCGCCAAATCGCCCTACCCGGCACTGCACAGCGCACTGCTGCGCACCACACACGCCTTTGTCATCGAGAACGCCGGGTACAAGGAGAACGTGATTCCTTCCACTGCCGAGGCGCGGTTGAACTGCCGTGCCATTCCCGGAGGTCAAAAGCCGCGGGAATTCCTGGCCCAGGTCCGCGACCGGTTGTCCCGCAACGACGTGGAAGTCAGGATTGCCGCCCCCGAAGGCGTGTCGGAAGAGGATTACCTGGCCACGCTGGACGGAACCTGGGCGACCCCTCCCGCAAACGTGGACACCGATCTGTTCCGCGCTTTGAAGACAGCTGCACGGAGAACCTATCCCGGCGCGCGGTTCACGCCGGCCCTGTTTGAGGCGGGGACCAGTCTGGCACCGTGGCGCGACCGCGGAATTCCCGGTTACGGCGTTTATCCCTACGTCCTGAGCAACGAACAGCTGATTGGGATGCACGGCAATGATGAACGTATTTTCACTGCTGCGCTGGAGGAGGGGACAAAGTATATGTACTCCGTCTTTTCACGCTTCAGGGTCTAAGGGCCGCAGCCGGCCCATCGCCAGGGCAATAAACGCTCCCGCACCGGCGAGCAGCAGTAACGCAGAGACAATCAGGATGATCCTGAAAGGAAGTGAATCGGCGGCCACCGCGGACAGCGCTGTTGCGACGGCGGCGAGGGCGATAACTAAAGCTGCAAAGGCCTGCCGTGTTGGGGCAGTATTGTCTTGGCTCATATCTGCAACTTTCAGTAAACCCGATTAATGTCAATTGCCTTGCCGTGTCGCCGGAGGAATAACGCATGCCGATGAAATGTGCAGTGCTCGATGATTATCAGCATGCCGCCACGCAATTTGCCCATTGGGACAGCCTGGGGGAACAGGTTGAGCTGACGGTCTTCACGGACCACCTCACCGGGGAGGATGCCGCGGCAGAGCGCCTGACGGAATTCGACGCGGTCGTTCTGATGCGCGAACGCACGCCGTTTCCGGAAAGTCTGCTGGTGCGGCTGCCCCGGCTCAGGCTGGTGGTAACCACCGGCATGCGCAACGCATCCATCGATCTGGACGCAGCCCGCAGGCAGGGTGTCACGGTGTGCGGCACGGCCAGCAACTCCTCTCCCCCTGCGGAGTTGACCTGGGCCCTGATCCTGGGACTGGCCCGCCGCCTGGTTCCCGAAACGGCGGCCCTCCGCGAGCGCGGACCGTGGCAGCAGACTGTCGGCACGGACCTGCACGGCGCCACGCTCGGTGTGCTGGGACTGGGCAAGATCGGTTCGCAGGTCGCACGGGTAGGCGCCGCGTTTGGCATGGATGTGCTCGCGTGGAGTTCCAGCCTCACCGCCGAGCGCGCCGCGGCAGCCGGTGCGGGGCTTGCGGCCTCCAAGGAGGAACTGCTGGCGAAGGCCGACGTTGTCTCCGTCCACCTGGTTCTCAGCGACCGCACGCGGGGACTTCTCGGCGCCGACGAGCTGGCCCTGATGAAGCCGACGGCGTACCTGATCAACACGTCCCGGGCCGCAATCGTGCACCAGGGGGCGCTTCTGGAGGCGCTGAAGCAGGAGCGGATTGCCGGCGCCGGCCTGGATGTATTCGATCAGGAGCCGCTGCCGGCGTCATCCGAGTTCCGGGATCTGCCCAACGTTCTGGCAACCCCGCATCTGGGTTATGTGACGGAGCTGAACTACCGCACGTTCTTTCCCCAGGTGGTGGAAGACATTCAGGGATTCCTGGCCGGTACTCCCCTGCGGGTGCTCTAGGCCGGCTGAAAAGCTCCGGCCACCCCTGCCAGGGCATCCAGCGAGGAAGTCACCACATTTGCCGACTGGGTTGCTGCGTCATCCACCTGATCCCGGAAATCATCCTCCGCAGCCGGCCCGCACAGGTCGGAAATGCCGCGGACAGAAATGAACGGGGCTCCAAAAACGAAGCACGTCTGAGCAATCGCAGAAGACTCCATGTCCGTTGCCAGCGCACCGGGGAAACTGCCGGTTATCAGTTCGGCCCTCGCCGGAGTGACAAAGTTGTAGCTGGAGACAATCAGGCCGTGGTGCATCGGAATGGTTCCGCCGGACTGGGCCGTGCGAACGGATTCGGTCAGCGATTCAGGGGCCGGATAGATTTCGGGCATTCCCGGCACCTGGCCGAGCTTGTAGCCGAAGGCACGCGCATCGGCGTCCACATTGATGTACCGGGTTCCCACCACGACGTCGCCAACCCGGACACCGGCACCCAGCCCGCCGGCGCTGCCCGCGCTGATCACGAGTGGGTGCTCAGTGTTCCCGCCGGCACGCTGCGCTTCGAGAATGGCGGAGGTTGCTGCTCCGGCGGCGTTAACGAGGCCGATGCCGGTTCGAACGAGGACCACGGGGTGGCCGGCCAGAACCGCATCGCGGTGAACCGCATTGCCGATCTGCCGGGCCGGGCCAACATCCTCGGCACGTTCCAGGAAGGGAGCAAGCTCGTCTTCCATTGCCACGAGGATAATGAATGCTGCTGAACTCACGCGTACACCACGTCCCAGCCGGCGCGTTCGGCAAGGAACGCTGATGCTGCTGCCTGTGCCGCTTCAAGGGAGTGGTTGGCGCCCCAGCCGCACTGCACCTCATTGGCAGCAGGCACTTCGGTTGCACCCAGAATGTCGTTCAGTGTTACCTCGATCAATGCAGCAACTTCGTCAAATGCCGGAGCGCCCTGCAACATCAAATAGAAGCCCGTCTGGCAGCCCATCGGGGAGAAATCAATCACCTTGTCGGAGTGATTGCGCGAATGCTCGGCAAAAAGGTGCTCCAGGGAGTGCACGGCGTCCATTTCGAGGTGGGCCGTGTTGGGCTGGGTGAACCGGACATCAAACTTGGTAATGGTGTCACCGCCCGGAAGCTGCTTTGTGTCGGCCACCCGGATGTAGGGTGCCGCAACAAGACGGTGGTCGAGGTTGAACGATTCAACATTCATGCGCTCTTGATCCATCTTCATCCTTCTGTTCTGTTCGAGGGGCGTTCCGCCAGCCAGACCCGGACTATCCCGGCACCGGCGGCCGCGGGAAGCGGCACGTGACAACAGCCCAGACTATAGGGCGAACCTGAACAGAGTCCGCAATATCGCTGACGCACAGCGTAAAGGTGACCAAGGACGCAATACGTGCCTTCCACGGGTACAGCAGAATGGACCCTATGACCACCGCAAGAACAGTCCTCCTATTCCTGCTTGCCGCCCTGGCCGAAATTGGCGGCGCCTGGATGGTGTGGCAGGCCGTCCGGGAGGACCGCGCCTGGTGGTGGGCCGGTCTCGGAGTCATTGCCCTGGGGCTCTACGGCTTCGTGGCAACACTTCAGCCCGATGCACATTTCGGGCGGATCCTGGCCGCCTACGGCGGGGTGTTTGTTGCGGGATCGCTGGCGTGGGGCATGGTCTTTGACGGTTTCCGCCCCGACCGGTGGGATGTCACCGGCTCGATCATCTGCCTGGCGGGAGTAGCTGTCATCATGTTCGCACCGCGCGCATCGGCGGTAGCCCCGTGACAGCCGGCCGCCGGCACGCCCAGGCCCCCGTGTATGCCGACGTCGTCCTGGACAACCTTCGCCGCCCCTACCCGTTCGCCTCGCACCATGTGGAAACCTCGCCCGAAGACCGGCCGGCCCCGCGCGAACTGCACCCCAGTTTTCATACGTCCTTTGACTGGCACTCCTGCGTCCACATGCACTGGCTGGGCGTGAGCCTGCTGGAATACGGAATCGACGGCGGGCGGGACGCCGCACTGCGCGCAGCCCTGGGCGCCACGCTCACCCCGGAGAATCTCGCCGTTGAGGAGGCGTATTTGCGAGCGCACCCCGGCTGGGAACGGCCCTACGGGTGGGCCTGGCTCATGCGCCTGGCCGCCGCGTCGGCTGTCTCGGCCGATTCTCAGATCCGAGCCTGGGGAAAGGCACTGGATCCTGTGGTGGATACCGTGACAGAACTGGTCACGGCATGGACCGCAAAGGCGCAGTATCCGGTGCGGCACGGCATCCACACCAACACCGCATTCGGTATCGGCATGCTGTACAGCTCATTCCGGGAGCTGGGGCGCACCGAAGCAGCCGAGACCTGTGCCGCCGCTGCCCGGAGGTGGTTTGCCGCGGACACCGGCTGGGCCGCCGAGTGGGAGCTTAGCGGCCAGGACTTCCTCTCCGCCGGGCTCAGCGAGGCGGATCTCATGGCCCGCGTCATGGAACCGGAGGCCTTCACCCATTGGTTCTCCGCCTTCCTTCCCGGTCTGGCGCCGTCGTCCCCGATCCTGCAGCCGGTGTCCGTGACCGATGAAACCGATGGCTACATGGTTCACCTGCATGGACTGAACCTCTCCCGCGCAGGCCAGGCCGCCCGGGTTCTTCAGGCGCTGGAGGCCGCCGGGGCGGCAGGGACTGCGGACGCGGCAACGTTGAGGTCGGCCCTCCCGCCCCTGCTCGGCGCCGGATTGGATGCTGTGGTCACCACGGAATTCATGTCCTCACATTGGCTGGCCAGTTTTGCGTGGGATGCGCTGACCAGCACGGCTGCGCTGGAGTAGCCGCTCTCCCGGCGGACGGTTCTGTATATTCAAGCCAGCGGCAGCCGCATCGGTTGCCGGCGTCAGGGAAGGCACGGGCATGGCAAAGCTTGATATACGGGTGCGGTTGATCGGACGGGCACTGCGGCGGATCTCGGTCACCGGCAAAAGCGAGGAACAGATACTCGCGGATCAGCAGCGCACCATTCGACACAACCCCGTCCTGGACTGGGTGCTGGGCGGGCTGGCCGCGGGTGTGGACGTCACCGATGACACGGCAGCCGGGGCCGAGGGCCGAATCCCGGTGCGGATTTACCGTCCGCACGGTACCGACGGCCTGCTTCCGCTCATCATCCTGATCCACGGCGGCGGCTGGACCAGCGGAAACCTCGCGACGTATGACTGGCTGGGCAGCAGCATCTCCAAGGGAGCGGGCGCCGTCGTCGTATCGCTGGACTACCGGCTGGCACCGGCCCACCGCTGGCCTGCTGCCGCTGAGGACTGCTACGCGGCGCTGGTGGATGTGGCCGCCCGTGCGGCGCAGTGGCGGGCCGACGGCGGCAGGATCGCCGTCGTCGGCGACAGTGCCGGAGGGAACCTTGCCGCGGTTCTGACACTGATGGTCCGGGACCGGTCCGGACCGGCCATCGCCTTTCAAGGCCTGATCTATCCGGCAACCGAGCTGACCCTGGGCAGCGCCTCGCTGGAGGAAAACGCGGACGCGCCCGTGCTTACCAAAAGCGATGTCCTCGCCTTCCGCCGCCACTACGTGCCCGACGACGGCGACCGCAGCCACCCCTATGCTTCTCCCCTCCTCGCCGCAGATCACAGCGGACTGCCGCCGGCCTTGATCCAGGTGGCCGAGCATGATCCGATTCGCGACGACGGCCTGCGCTACGCCGAAGCCCTGCGCACCAGCGGCGTTCCGGTGCGCGTCACCACCTACGTGGGAATGCCGCACGGGTATCTGGCGTTTCCCCGGCTCTGCCGCAGCGCCCCGCAGGCCCTGGCCGAGCTGTGCAGCGAGCTGCAGCTGGGCCTGGCCGCCTGCTCGGCATCACCTCCCCCAGCGGGCGCAGCAGCTATGTCAATAAGATCCACCCTTGCTAGCGCGATGAATCAGAATGACCGTGGACCTCTTCTACGTAGCCTCGCGGAACGTCGTCAAGGCTGAGAATTCCACATCCCAGACCCCGTGTCCTTTCACTTCCGCATCGATGTTCGCCAAGGCGTAGAGGAAGGGACGCGACGTCCGGAGGCCCAGGGTCAAACTGTCCTCGTCCGCACCCGCTGCTAGTAAGAGCTTCAGCCACAGAACCCATTGAGCCGTAGTTCTGACCATGAAATAGAGAGCCTGGTCCCTCTCTGTAAATCCGCGGAGTGTCTGATGACTCTGAGCGTTGCGCACCTTCTTTACTCTGCTGGCCCATGCTTCCCCGCCTGGTCCGGCGCCGCAGAGCCCTGGAGCAAACCGGGAAACTTCCGATGCAAGCCTCAGGACCCGGTCATTGTAGTTAAACCCGCCAACGGGAATCACAGCATCATCAAAACGCTTTTTGGCCTCTTCCGCCTCCGCCAGTCCGTCCACCACCGATGCGAACGCCTCAGATGCTCGCTCTTTCCCCCTTTTCACAACAGCAAGATCCACAGGTACAAAGCGCTTCTCGCGCCTACTCCGAAGCCGATCATCCAGCCCCTCCAACGCTGTGGCCAACATCTGAGCATCAACTTGCAGGATATTCGGCGCAGAGACCACCATATGGGGAATCGGATCGACCTTCTGCGCCAATTGAATCCACTTCGCAAAAGTCGCCAACTGCAGCTCATCGAACGGAAGAAGATTTGTGCTCCGTATCCGTTCTGGGTCTCCGCTCACCGTTGCGATATAGCTGCACCAGCGGCCGTCCTCCAATTGCACTTCTATTTGGCTAACCCTCGGCGCTCGCCGTCCACACCAGAGTGCAACGAGTGGACTGCACACGGCGTGGACCTCCATCAATAACGTCCGAATCGTGGCAGGCAAAGTGGATTTGAATTCAAGGCCGGTAGACCCCTGATGGTCGAATGCGCGTAGGACACCAGGCACGGCACCTGACACTGCGTGGCTGCCCTCAGAATTGGAGAAGGGCAATTGTATATTCCATACCCACCGGATGCCCCTAACCTCAGCGGACAACCCGCTTATATGCGCACCCACTACCCGCTGGTGTCCGGTGAATCGCTGTGGAGGGACTCCGCATCTGTCCGCTATAGACGACATTTGCGCGTCCAATAGGGAGACCTGGGAATGATCGTCCAGGACGCCGTGAATTGTTCGAGGCTGCATGTCTAGGGCCACGTCCGCCGGATCTTCCCGAAATATGGTGTAGCCATTTTCATCCGTATGCCCTTGACTAGGCATAAAGCACAATCGGTCTAATTCCAACGTATAGGCATGATCTTCCTCGTCCTTCAAGGCACCGGGGACTTTCGGCCCGCCGACTATCCCGAACTCACCACCGTCGTCTTCCATCAGACAAGTATGCCGATGGGAGGCTGTATCGGTAACCCAACAGCGCCTCCGACCTTCAAGCGGCCAGAGATGCTTCCATACGCGGGACACCCGTCAAGGGCCCAGCCCGCCGGACCAGCTTGGCGTCATTTAGCGTCGAGATTTGCACGGGCGCGATCCGCCCGCGATGCCGCGTAGCCGCGGAACCAAGCTTCTTGCCTCTGGACGCCCTCGTCTGATGCCCGTTTGTACGGGTTGTCTTTGGGGGATTTCCCCGCAAGGTAGGCGCGGTAGCCGGCACGCTGGATTTCGAGCACTTCGCTTCTAGTAATTTCTCGAGGCATGTTCCCAGCCTTCCATGCGGTTTCGGCGGCTCGCTGCACCGTCTGACGCCCATCCAAAGAGCGCGTATCTGAACGATCCACAGCGGCCGCAACTCGGTGTTCGCAAGCCGGTCCTGCAACGGACGCCGGCCGAGAACTGGGATCACCGTCATTGTGGCTGCTCGTCCAGACGAGGATCGCCTCATGCGTCAGGCGCCTTCAAATCACCGTTGTGCTGAACGAGACCCCGAGGATCTGATAGTTGTCTGCGGCCTCACAGGGGCGTGCGGCCCGTAGCATTACGCTCGAGGGACTAATCGCTTATGAATCGTGGGGTAGTTATGCGTGTAGATGGATTTGGTTTCTTCATCGTCCTCTTCATCATGTGGGTCGTGGTGCCGGCGGTCGTTGGTTTTATCCTGTACTTGATCGTCCGCCTCGGGGTGAAGCACGGGCTGCGGTCTTACGATTCTGACAAGAATCAGAGCACGCCTCCTGCCACGTAGGTATTTCGAACACAAGCCGTGCACCCCCACGGTTGCGCCTCTCGATGCAGACTTCATCGCGCGAGGGATTCAATATAAGCTGACGAAGCTGCGACCCGTGTTCCAGGCTCGCGACGCACGCTTTGGTTTCGCCCTGAGGGGTCCCCTATCGTTTCCTCTTCAGGAAGAGATGATTCCCCTGGACGATGTGTTCGCCCCGCCATGTGTTTCTGTCGCCTTGTCAGCGGCGTCACGTCAACTGAACTGAAAAGTAGCGACCCTGCAAAACTCACTGACTATCTCAGCCTCTTGGTTACAAGATGCAGTCCAGAAGACGGATTTGTGAAGCTTGAGCCTGTGTGATTGGGATTGCGTGAGTGTGCGGTGCGAACTGTTCTTGCTTTATCGAAAACGTCGCAGGCATTATTGAGGGAAATCGCCATGGCCAGCTGATTGGAAGTGAGCTCTCCGCTAAGAGTTTTGGAAATTCCGTCGTCATCATGGGCTTCAAAAAGGGTAAGGAACTGTTTAGCCCACGGGCGACCGTGAGCTGCAGCTGAGCACAACTGCCAGGTCAAACAGGAAGCTGGCAGGGCGAAGACTGCGGCAGCAGTCGCTATTGTTTCGCTGACGTGGAGCGGCTTCTTGACCACGGCGGTGGTCAAATTATTTCGAGTGAGGGCCTTCTTGAGGAGAGCTAAGCGGTCCTCGTCAAAATCGGCGTCTTTATCGACCAGCTTCGTGGCGCGTCTTTGGTCCCATAAATTCTGGTGCTCCAGATGCAGAGCCCTTTGTGCAACGAGTCGGGGATCAGCGTCTTGGAGGATCCATAGAGCAGTTGAGGCTGCTTCAATCGAGCCTCGAATCAGTGTATAGGGCGCGAACGTGTGTTGGGCTTCGGCATCAGCCAACAGGGTCTTCAGCGCATGCAGATGGTCCACTGCAGTATGGAGCAGGTAACCGAGTAGGTGCGAGACCTGATGCGGCTCGGTCAGTGCGTCCGCAGTATCCAGGACTGATCCGGAGCCGACGTTCCAAGCTTTCTGGCCAGATCGGTGCCACTCTTCAATTCGATTGAAATCGAGTCTCATGCCCGTCCACGCCAAATCGGATTCGCGCTGGGTCAACTGCTGAAAGTACGTCGCCCTATCACTCATACATTTTCTCCGCAGCGCCGTCGCTCTTTCTCACACCAACTGACTCTACCGGCAGCGCCCCGGCATCATGGCCACTCACCTCCCACCTTAAGTTGTGATCAGCGCATGAAGGATACAAACGACCAGGAGCCCGCAAGCCGGTCCCTCACCGTGCACTTATGCACTCCGGCAAGCTTCATATATCCACTGACATCCTCCATGTACGTAAGACCCGCACGGCGAGCTGGACGGTGAGGGTACCTAATCTGCAACATTGTCTGGCTTACCGTGGAGTGCGGCGACGAGCCGGGCCGGCCATGCAGCCGCCCGTCACTCACGATTTGACCACGGTGCGTTGACAGGCTGAGACCACGCTCCAAACATAAAAGTGTCAACGACATATTGACAGTGTGCACGTGTCAACATCTAATTGACACATGAAATCTTCGCGAGCCGTTACTGCCCTCCTGGCCTTCCTGATGCTGCTGGCAGGGCTGGCATTGATCACCCTTTACCTCCTCCTTGACCTGGATGGATTCCTCAAGGGCATGTGTCAGGGTGCAGCAGTCATGCTGATCATCCTCAGCGTCTATTTCGGCGTTCTCTGTGTCCGCCGGCACGGGCTGCACAGCACCCCCACAGACGACTGGCTCCCGAGTCGGGACGGAACGGACCGGAAATGACGGACCAGCGCGGCGGCGCAGATCTTCAGGAGCAGATTGGAGCCCTGATCCTCGGCGATTACGAGGGCGCCGGCAACCTCACGGAAGCAGACCATCTCGCCCTCGTTGCGCGGACAGGTGCCGCTGAACAAGCCAGCCAGCAACTCCAGCGCCGTGCGGTGGCTGCTGCCCGAAGCGCCGGCGTCAGCTGGGCCGCTTTGGGCCGCGAGCTTGGAATGACACGACAGGCGGTCCAGCAGCGCTTTGGCGGCCGCGCGGAAGAGGACGTCCCTGATTCTCAGGAACGATGGCTCGGACCGGTAACTGCCTTCGATGAGATGGGCGAACTTGACCTTGCCGGAAGAATGGGCTGGCGCACGGTCGGCGTTGATTGGCTGCGCCACCGGATGCTTCGCACCAATACCCAGTGGGAGCACCGCCGGGTGCTTTGGACAAGGCCGTCCCATCTCTACGAGGCAGAGGGCTGGGAAGTCGGCTGCCGGGCCTTCCCCTGGCTCTATCTGGTCCGCAACCTGCACAGGGCACCCGAACCTGCCGCAGCGGCCGAATCAGCATGAAGATCTGAAGGACCGTGCACTGCGGCAGCCGGAACCCGCTTACTCCATTTTGACACCGCTGAGCTGGCTCACAGCTTCCGGATCACTGTGATCGAAGAACTGGGTCTTGCCGGTATCAAGATCAGCGATAGCCGCCATTTCCTGAGGGCTCAGCTCAAAGTCGAACACGTCCATGTTGGCAGCCATCCGGTCCGCCTGGACGGTTTTGGGGATCACTACAATCTCACGCTGAATCAGCCAGCGCAGCACCACCTGCGCAACGGACTTCCCGTGCTGCGAACTGACGGCGGCCAGGGTCGGATTCTCGAAGAGATTGTTCTTCCCCTCCGCGAACGGGGCCCAGGATTCATGCTGAACGCCGTGGGTGTGCATCAGTTCGTTCTCGACCGCCCGCTGGTAGAACGGATTCGTCTCAATCTGGTTTACGGCCGGGGTGACGTTGTTGTGGAGGATCAGATCCAGCAGCCGGTCGGGCCCAAAGTTGGAGACGCCAATGGCGCGGGCTCCGCCGTCGCTGAAGATTTGTTCCATGGTGCGCCATTCGCCGTAGACGTCGCCGAAGGGCTGGTGGATCAGGTAGAGATCCACGTAGTCCATTCCCAGGTTGCGCAGCGAGGTTTCAAAGGCCCGCATGGTGGTGGCCTCGCCGTTGTCCTGGATCCAGAGTTTGGTGGTGATGAACAGTTCGTTCCGCGGGATGCCGCTCTTCTGCACGGCGCGGCCCACGGCGTCCTCATTCTGGTAGGCAGCAGCCGTGTCCAGCGAGCGGTAGCCGGCATTGAGGGCATTGGTCACTGCCGCTTCAGTGTCCTCCGGCGGGATCTGGTAGACACCGAAGCCAAGGATCGGCATAACCACCTCATTGTTGAGGGTGACGTATTCCATCGGAGTTTCCTTTCAGTGGCAGCGTTACTGCCGTTGGCGTTCCGAGAGGTGCGGCCGGGGCATTGGCACCCCTTCGACGGTACAAGCGCGGGGCCTCCCCCGGGAGGCCGGAGGTTACATTCCAGCCCAGGAAACCCGAAGTTTTTGCGCGCACGGCGGCGGTACGGGGACATGCCCCGCCGGGTTTTCCGCGTTGTAGGTTTAAAACATGACTGAACGTGTCGGACAGCTCGCGTCCATTTCCCTTGATTGCCCCGATACCGATGTGCTGGCGGAGTTCTACTGCGCCCTCCTCGGCCTCGACGAAGCCTTTGCCACACCAGACCGCGGCGTGGTGGCGCTGTCCGGGGCCGGTCCCATGCTGACGCTGATGCGTGTCCGAGACTACACACCGCCTTCCTGGCCGGATGGTCCCCAGCGCCAGCAGATGCACCTGGATATCGCCGTGGGCAACGTGGACTCAGCAGCGGACACGGCAGTACGGTTGGGCGCGAAGCCCGCCGACCATCAGCCGGCGCCGGAACAGTGGCGGGTGCTTCTGGACCCCGCGGGCCATCCGTTCTGCCTCACTGCCGTCCGGCCCGACTAACCACCCACATTGATCCCCTCACACGCGAAGGATGGATATATGAGCGATCGACTCAAAGACAAAGTTGCCCTTATCACCGGAGCCGCAAGCGGCATGGGTGCCTCCCATGCCCGTGCCTTCGTGCGCGAGGGTGCCAGGGTGATGATTGCGGATATCAATGACGACGCCGGTGCCGCGCTGGCCGGGGAACTCGGGGAAGCCGCCCGCTACGTCCACCTGAATGTCACCAGCGCCCAGGAGTGGGCCGCCGCCGTCGGAGCCACCCTTGAAGCCTTCGGGAAGCTCAATGTCCTGGTGAACAATGCGGGAATCCTCGACGGCGGGGCGCTGGGCCAGTATCCGGTTGAGCGCTGGCAGCGCGTACTGGACATCAACCTGACCGGGCCGTTCCTGGGCATGACAGCGTCAATCGAGGCGTTGAAGGCTTCGGCGCCCGCATCCATCATCAACATTTCCTCCACCGCCGGATTGGAAGGCATTGCCGGCATGCACGGCTACACGGCCTCAAAGTTCGGTGTCCGGGGGCTCACAAAGTCCGCCGCCATGGAGCTGGCAGGTTCCCGGGTCCGGGTCAATTCCGTCCACCCGGGCTCGATCCAGACACCTATGACCGCGGTAATGGGCGAACAGAAACCGATTGACTTCACCGAAACCACGCTGACGCGTCCGGCTGCTCCGGAAGAAGTCACCAGCATGGTCGTGTTCCTCGCCAGCGACGAATCCAGCTTCTGCACCGGCGGCGAGTTTGTGGTGGACGGCGGAATCACGGCCGGAAAGATCTACACCGTTTGATCGTTACGGCGGATCGGCTTAGCACCTCTTCCTGCGTATGCTGTGCAGCATGGCTACAGTAACGGACGATGATGCCCGCACAGCGCCGAAGGCCGAACAGTGAGCGGGCGCATCGTTCTGTTCGGTGCCACCGGATACACCGGCGACCTGGTCCTGGGTGCAATGCTGCGACGGGGTATCCGCCCGGTTCTGGCCGGACGCAACGTCGCGGCACTGTCCGAGCTCGCCCGAAAACACACCGGGCTGGAATTCTTTCCGGCAGACGCCAAAGATCCGGAGAGCATCCGCCGGCTGCTGACAGAAGGTGATGTGCTGATCAGCACCGTTGGGCCCTTTGAGCGGTTCGGCGTGGACGTGGCCGAAGCGGCGGTGCGGGCCGGTGCCCGCTACATCGACACCACCGGAGAGGTGGGGTTTGTCCGGATGCTGCAGGAGCGGTTCGCAGACCGGGCGATGGAAACCGGTGCCGTACTGCTGCCCGCCTTCGGCTATGACTATGTGCCGGGCATCCTTGCCGGCGCCCTGGCAGCACAGCAGGCTGGCGATGCCGGACGGCGGCTCGACGTCGGATACTTCACCTCCGGCGCGCTGCGTCCGGGACTGAGCCACGGAACCCGGAATACTCTCCGTGACGGACTGTTCCTGCCGGCAGTTCGCTTCCTCAACGGACGTTTGACCGAAGTGCGGATGGGGGCAGACGTCCACGTGTTCCCTATGAGGGGAGCACGCGGCGAACGCAAAACGGGATTGCTGGTTCCCGGCACGGAGGTACTGTTCCTGCCGGAGGAGTTTCCCCAACTGGACACGGTCACGGTGTACAACGGCTGGTTTTCCCCCTTCAGCCGGGCAATCAGCCTGATATCCGCGGTGACCGCAGCGCTTGCACAGTCCGCCCGGGTCCGCCGGGTAATGGAAAAACTGAGCTCGCCCATCGTCGGAAAACCCGGTGGACCGGACAGTGCCCGGCGGGCAAAAACCCGTACCGAGGTGGTGGCTACCGTAGCGGGAGCGGACGGCGGCCTGCTGTCATCCGTGCAGCTGACGGGCCCCAATGTCTACACGCTGACCGGCGAACTGATCGCCTGGGGAGCTGAGCAGCTGCGTGACCGGCAGGATCTTGCCCCGGGCGTGGCGAGTCCCCTCAGCGCCTTTGGTCTCTACGGCCTGGCGCAGGGGTGTGCTGACATCGGTCTGGTACCGGTGGATAAGCACCGCCCCTAGGGATGGGCACGGCCCGGGATTGCGCGGCCCGGGATTGCGCGGCCAGCAGCTAGACCGACCGGGTCTCACCCGCCCGGTCGCTGAAGGCTGCGTCCAGATTCCCGGCGAGGGCTTCCTCCACCCGGCGTCCCATGTCCCGGATTTCTTCATCGTCCGAGGCAACCATCCGGCTGCGCGCCGTCTCAAGCACCTGTGAGCTCTGCCGGCGGATCTCGTCACACTGTGCATCATTGACGGCGGTGGCCGCGCAGTCCCGCAGGAGACGCAGCACCGCGGTGAGGACAATCGGCTCCGAATGGGCGAACCGGCGCACCGGGCCGCAGACCATGTCCAGGAAGTAACGGTAGTCCCGCCCTGATGTGACAAGGCGAAGCACACCGTCCTCATCCCGGTACGCCTCCGGCCCCAGCCGCCGGCGCTGCAGGTCCACAAGCAGATCCGCGCAGTAGCCGGTGGCATGGGCCGCGGTGACGGGATCATTGATGCTGGGGGAAATGGCCTTCACGGCTATGTCGGTCAGCTGCCGCAGGCCCAGGGCAGCGTCCTGCTCCGGCGTACGTTCGTAACCGATGTCCAGGGCCTCCGCCAGAGACTTCTGCACCGCACCCAGGGGTACAGGTCCGCCGTCGTCGGCCCACACCCGGGCCACCGGGGACCCAACGGTGACCTGGTCCCCCGGCTGAACCAGAATCCGCATGACCAGACCCCGCTCCTTCAGCATGTTCATCAGCGGCTGCCGGTCAACGGTCTGGATGATCCCGCTTCGCCTGCCCGGGACAAGAGTGCCTCCTGCGGGCAGGGCGAACTCCTGCATCTCCCCCGTCTCGGACACCGCATAGGTGTCACGGAGAACCGCCAGGCAGTCCTGGTGGGCGTTAAGCATCATGGTGTCCACCCGCAGGGACCGGGCGATGTGCCCGATGAACAGCAGCAGCACAATTCCGGAAGAAATTCCCAGCACATACACCAGGCCCACTACCAGGACCGGCACCGGCCTGTTCACATCCATCCCGTACAGGCCCGTGATGCTGACCAGGAACGTTCCCAGCAATATACCCAGCACAGCCTGGGTCCGCACATCGCGGGCGAA
Source organism: Arthrobacter sp. APC 3897 (assembly GCF_030407495.1). Lineage (GTDB taxonomy): Bacteria > Actinomycetota > Actinomycetes > Actinomycetales > Micrococcaceae > Arthrobacter_B. The sequence continues at coordinate 21,359 of NZ_JASDDG010000042.1, forward strand.
TTCGCGCAGCAGCCGGGGCGAGAACTGCTGCGACGCCAGCTGCAGCGCCACTACGGTCAGAGAAAAGGTGACGGTTGCCGCCGTCATCACACTGGTGGCGACGGTCTGCAGCAGGCTGGAGGCGGCGTCGACCCCGGAGGGCCAAATCCACTGCGTCCATGCCGCTTCATCGCCCGGGCGAACCGGCATCAGCAGCAGAGTCAGGACCACTGCCGCCAGGGCGGCACAGCTGGGCCAGAACCATAGGGAGGCCCGCAGCCTCTCCCTGGTGATACGGAACCGCGGCTGTGGTTCACGCGGATCGCGGCCGGGAGATGTTGAGCCATGAACCATGGGAGCCCCTCAGAACAAGGAAAGTGCGCGTGATCCCAGTCTGCCCGGGACCCTGCGCGGTTCCAATCAATTCACCGCCGCTCTGTGCACGGCGCCCTGTGATCCGTCGTCCCGGGCACCCGCTAGGCTGAACCTTCACCGCACCGCTGTTACTGAGAGGCATCCCATATGAGCACCGAAACCCGGCGACTACCCAAAACCCTGGCCGCTGCGGCCTCCCTCCTCCTGGCAGGACTGCTGGCGGCAGCGCCGGCCTCGGCCGTCGAAACACCGCCTGCTCCGGCACCGGCAGAACTTGCCGCGCCCCAGAGCTCTCCCGCACAAAGCAGGCAGCAGATCATCGACATGTTCAACGGCATCAATGCCTTCCGCAAAGGCAAAGGACTACAACCGCTGCGCATCGGAGCGAATGCGTCCCTCGTTGCCCAGGAATGGTCCAACCGCATGGCCGCTACAACAACACTGGAGCACTCCTCGGGCTACGCCACCGACAAACGCCTGGACCCCGGCTTTGTTGCAGCCGCCGAAAACGTTGCCTACAACAGCTACGGTACGGGCCGGTCCATGGTGGACCAGTGGATCAATTCCCCCGGACATAACGCCAACATGAGCAGACCGGCGGACAACGTCATGGGAGTGGGAATCGCGTTCGACAAGCAGGACGGATTCATGTGGGGAACCACCACGTATTACCAGTACGGACGGGTTCCGTCGAAGACTTATGCGACGGCTGAAGAGTACCTGGCAAGCGTTGCTCCGGCGCCTTCGGGTGTCTTCAAAGATGTCCCCGCTGGCAGGGCCTTTGCCGAGGACATCCGCTGGATGGCCGAGCAGGGCATTTCCACCGGCTGGCCGGATGGCACCTTCCGTCCGCTGGACGCTGTGCGGCGCGATGCCATGGCTGCCTTTATCTACCGCTTAGAGGGATCCCCCCAGCACAAGCCGCAAAACATCTCCCCTTTTAGCGATGTGTCCCCCGGCCAGCAGTTTTACAAGGAAATGACCTGGCTTGCCGGAACCAAGATCACCACAGGCTGGCCGGACGGCACATTCCGTCCGCTGGACACCGTGCGCCGGGATGCCATGGCCGCCTTCCTGTACCGCAGTGCCGGGTCACCGGCCTACACCCCGCCGCGCACCTCGGCCTTCTCGGATGTCAGCACCGGGAACCAGTTCTACAAGGAGATCTCGTGGCTGGCGGACCAGGGGATTTCCACCGGCTGGTCACAGCCGAACGGCACCCGGACTTTCGCGCCCGGGCAGGCCGTTGCCCGTGATGCGATGGCGGCGTTCATGCACCGCTTCGATCAGCGCGGCTGGTAGCACACCCGGGTTGGGAGCGGCAGCTCTGCTCCCAACCCGGCGTCGATCATGTAGCCTCGGCGGCATGACGGCACCCATGGTCTATGTTCTTTTCCCGGGGACGGCGCGCGAAGCCCTGACCTTCTACGCCGATGTGTTCGGCGGAGAGCTCACTCTGCACACCAACGCAGGCTTCAGCAGCGGCGGCCCGCCCGGCGCCGTCGCCCACGGCGTCCTGAACGGTCCGGTAACGCTGGCCGGGGCGGACGCCGAAGACCGGGGAAAGAGCGTCCGGTTCGAGGGGGTGATGCTGTCGCTGCTCGGAACCGCCGAACCGGCGCTTCTGCATGAATGGTTTTCCCGGCTGGCCGACGGCGGTCTCATAGTTGATCCGCTGGCCCCCAAAGCCTGGGGTGCCTCGGACGGGCAGGTGGTAGACCGGTACGGCCTGCACTGGCTCATCGGATACGAGCCGGCGGAAGATGCTGCAGAAACATCCGTAACCGAAGGCGGCGGTCCCCATGAACCTCGATGACAATCCGCAGCGTGCAGCGGAACTGTGCCGGGAGGCGCATGCACGTCTGATGCGAAGTGTGGACGGACTGACGGACACCGATGTCCGGGCTCCCAGTCTTTTACCCGGCTGGACAATGGGGCATGTCCTCACACATCTGGCACGCAATGCCGACTCCCACGCGCGGCGAATATCAGGAGCCGTGGACGGACTGGATGTGCCCAAATATGCGGGCGGCAGCAAACAGCGGGAGGCCGAAATCGAGGCCGGCGCAGGCCGATCAGCGGACGAGCTCATCGCCGACCTTGCAGCCGGCGAATCCCGGCTTGAGCTGGTCTTCGACCGGTACGCATCTGCCGGGTGGCCCAATGGCCACTTCCTCGGCGGTTCAGACTACGGGGTCTGGGCCTGTCCGGCCCGCCGGCTGCGCGAGATTGAAATGCACCATGTTGACCTGGGGCTTGGCTACACTTCTGCGGACTGGCCGGAGGAATACGTGGCGTGGGATTTGCAGAATCTGCTGGCCGGCGCCGCAGGCCGGCTCCTGTCCTCCCGTGACCGGCGAACGTTTATGGCCTGGCTGTCGGGCCGGGGACCCCTGGACCCGGACACCGCGCTGGCCCCGTGGTGATGGGCGTGCGGTGATGGCAACACCGGGCTAGGGACCTGTTTCCCGGACAGCGACATACAGCAGCATGTCCCGCCGCACGCCGGCGATCTCCTGATGGCTGCGCAGAAGCCCCTCGCGGACAAACCCGGAGTTCTCCGCGGTGCGCACCGACGCGGAGTTCCACGGCTCGATATACAGCTCGATCCGGTGCAGTTCGGGAATGGTCCAGGCGAAACCGCGCAGTGCCAGCAACGCGTCGGCGGCCGCACCGCGGCCGCGGTCCGCCGGACTGACACCATAACCGGCGTGGGCCCGGCCCGCACCAAGCTCGCGGAGCCAGAGGCCGGTCTGGCCCAGGCAGCGCCCCGTTTCAGCGTCCGCGATGGCGAAGGCGAACCCCGTCCCCCGGACGTGATGCTGGCGTTGCCGCTCCACCCAGGCCAGGGCCTGCTCCAGAGTTGCGTGCGCCGGCAGGGTTCCCACCGCTGGCACATATGGATCCGTGGAAAGCTCCATGGCCGCCGCGGCATCCGTATCCTCAAACCGGCGCAGAACTACCGCACCATGGGACGGGGCGGCGGCCGGCCAGAGCGGAACTTCCACGTTGCTAGACATCCCACCATTCTGAAGGGCCGGAGCCCGGCTTCCTGAAACCGCGGCCCGGCCGGCGCGGCCCGCTCGCCGACCGCCGGCTTAGCCCCGGACCCCGTTGTTAGCGGCCGAACAGTTTCCCAAGCCAGCCTGACCCTGACTTCCCTGCGGCCGGAGCTGCCTTCCCGGTTTTTGCGGCGGAACAAGTGCAACGGTCATTTTTTGCCACACCCCGCATGACCTGATCAACATGGTTTCCGCATCCGGCCCAGGTGGTTTTTCCGCACTTGCGGCATGCGACTGCTCTGCACATTTTGAGAACTCCAATTCGATGGTTCAGGGACGCTGCGTCCCAAAACCATCATGACAGATACCCTAGGGGGTATGCAAAACCACCCACAGCCCAGCCTTAGCGCCCGCCGCGCTCCGGCATGAGCTCGCCCAGAATCCGTGCCAGCTCACTGCGGTCCTGCGGCTGCAGTACCGAGAAAAACTCGCCGGCCTCCCGCCTCCGGTCCGCCTGGACCAGCTTGCGCAGCCGGGCCCCCTCATCAGTCAGTGAGAGCAGCGCCGCGCGGCGGTCCGCCGGATGCGGCCTCCGCTCGACCAGCCCTTTAGCAGCCAGCTGATCTACCACCTCAGTGGCCGACCGGGGGGCAATCCGCAGCCGCTCCGCCAGCTCCTTCAGCCGCAGGCCCGACACTTCTTCCGGCGCCGGATCCCCTCCCCCCGAGGCGGCTTCCCCCG
>NZ_JASDDG010000043.1 GCF_030407495.1 Arthrobacter sp. APC 3897
GACCCTGGAAGCTGAGGGCGTCTTCTCGCGGGTCGTGTCCATGCCCTGCGTTGAATGGTTCAGCGAGCAGGACGGGGAATACCGGGAATCCGTCCTGCCCGCCGCGCTGACGGCCCGGGTGGCTGTTGAAGCCGGACGCGGGGATGCCTGGTACCGGTGGACGGGCAGCAGCGGCCGGGTGGTTTCCATTGAGCAGTTCGGCGAATCCGGCTCAGGCAGCGAAATTCTGCATCTTCGGGGGATCCATCTGGACAATGTTCTGGCGGCGGCCCGGGAGGCTCTGCGGGGATAACCCGCTCAACCGTCTCTTCGACGTGTTCGGGCATTGCAGGTCCCCGGCGGAAGCTGCCCCTGAAAGCCCGCGAAGCAGGTGCAAGGGCAGCCTCTTCCGTGGCCGCAGACTGTTTGCGGGCTACTCGCAGCCAACCCCATCGCCGTCGCGGTCCAGATGAGTGCCGTATCCCGGCTGTCCTGCATAGACCGGAGCGGCTCCCGCTGCGCGGGCAGCGGAGCAGTTCGCGTAGTAGGCAGCCGGTGCGGGAGGCTCGACGGGCGCGGGGGCCGGGACCACTGGAGCCGGCACCGCCTGGCGTGCCTGCTCCTCTGCCTGCCGCTGGGCTTCCGCCGCTGCTGCGTCTGCCTGACGCTGGGCTTCGGCCGCAGCTTCGTCCGCCAGCCGCTGCGTTTCAGCTGCGGCCGCTTCGTCGGCTACCCGTTTCCGCTCGGCCGCCGCTGCGGCTTCGTCGGCAGCCTTCTTATCAGCGGCTACCTTACGTGCGGCGAGCAGCTTGGTGGAACTCTCTTCATCCAGCCAAACGAGCAATCCGTTGTCATTTTCGGTGCAGACATAGACTGCAGTCCGGGACGTGGGCGTGGCCGACGGTGTTGCGCTGGTGATCGTTGGTGAAGGCGAGGCAGAAGCCTTGGCGGAGGGTGTCGCTGCGGCTGTCGACGCGGCTGTCATAGGTGCGGGGCTCGAGGTTGCGGCCTCGAGGGTCCGGGTGGCACCGGCCGTCGCGCAGGTCTTGTTGGCAATCTGCGTCGGAGTGGGTGTGGGTGTCGCACTCGGCGTGGGTGTAGGAGAAGTTGTCGCCCTGGTCGGTGAGGGCGATGCGGCTGCCGCCTCCGTGTCGCCGCCCCCGCAGCCGGACAGAACCACTACAGCACTTAGTGCCAGTGCCCCAACGGACAGCATCCGGGCACGGCCGGGAGGCACGGTGCCGCTGGTGCTTGATGGCGCGGTGCGGCTGGTACGCAAAACAGACATAGATCCCCCATGGACAAAACAAGCGAAGACGGATGCGAATGCATCGACCCACACGCTACAGCACGGAAGGGATAGCGTCGCTTCTATTCGCGCGCCGTGTCCACGCCCCAGGTAGAAGGGGTAATCGCAATTGAGGACCGGACAACCACAGGCATGTTGACCAGATGCTCGCCGCCCTTTGCTCCCGCCAAAAGCAGCTCAACGGCGAGACGGCCCATCTCCTCATGGGGCAGCGCAACCGTGGTCAGGCCGGGCCGCAAATAGGAAGCAATTTCGTCATTGTCGAAGGAAACAATGGAAACATCCTCCGGCACCCGCAGGCCCTTCTCCGTCAGCGCCTGATAGGCACCGAACGCCAGCGGGTCATTTAGGCAGATCAGCGCCCGCGGCGGCGGATGCTCGTTCAAAAGGTCACGCACGCAGGCGTACCCGTTCTGCGGTTCCCAATCCCAGATGGATTCTTCCCGTTCGAAGGACAATCCCCTGTCCTTCATTTCCGCCCGGATTCCGTCCAGCCGCCGCCCCACCGTAGTGGATCGGAAAACATCGCGCTCTTTCACCCCGTTGTGGCCAATCAGGACTATGCCCTCTTTATGGCCGGCCTCTGCCAGCAATGAAACCGCTGCACGCCCGCCGCGTTCTTCGTCAGGCAGAACCGACGTCGGAAAATGCTCGTTGAGGGCGTTGAGCAGCACCACCGGAACGTTTTCCTGCAGCGCGGGGATAAACAGTTCCCGTGCCCGCGTGGCAGCGAAAACAATGCCGTCCACCTGGCGGTCCAGCAACGCAGCAATTGCCTCTGTTTCCCGCGCATGGTCCCCGCCGGTCTCGGCCACCAGAATGACGTGCCCCGCGCGCTCGGCTGCCGCCAGGGCACCCTTGATCAACCCGCTGGCGAAGCGCGTTGTGGCGACGGTGTCAGAGACGAATCCAATGGTTTGGGTTTTATCTACCCTCAAAGCACGTGCCGCCACATTCGGCCGATAGCCAAGCTCGGCCGCGGCGCGGTTCACCCGGTCATGGGCGTCTTTGGATAGCCGGGTATCCGGGCGGCCATTGAGAATCATGGACGCCGCGGAGGACGACAAACCTGCCCGACGTGCGACGTCGGCAAGTGTCACACGCTTGCTGGTGGCCATAATTCCTCCTGCTCGATGCTAACTGCCGATAACGACTTGGCAAATTCACTTGCGGTATCGCCGAATTGGGGTCAGGCTATGTGCTGAATGGATTTAGCACACACTGACCCGTGACCCGCCCCACACGATTATCGACAAAGGAGTCAACCATGCTTACATCACCGCTGCGCCCGCGGCGCCGCCAACCAGTTGCCGTGGTGACCTTCATGGCCGCCGCCGGTCTGGCCCTCGCCGGATGTGCTCCGGGCAGCGGCGGAGACAACAACGCCGCGTCCTCCGAGGTCACCAGCGCGGAGGTGAACACCGAACTCACGTCAGAGGACGTCACCCTCACGATCGCCGATGAAACAGGCTTCCCTGTGACGGACAAGCTGGCCGAGGAATTCACCAAGCAGCACCCCAACGTCACTTTTGAGATCACGCGGGACACGTTCCAGAATCTCACCGCCAATGCCCCCAAGCTGCTGGCGGGGGACAATCCTCCGGACCTGATCCGCCTGCCCACCATCGGTGACACCGCCGGTGACGGACTGCTCGCAAACCTGGATCCGTATGCCGAAGCCTACGGCTGGGATGCCTGGCCGGAGACGCAGCTCTCCCCGCTGCGGATGAACGAGGAGGGCACGCGCGGTTCCGGACCGCTTTACCAGGTGGGCCTTGGCTACAGCGTCACAGGCATCTTCATGAACACCGCCCTGGCCGACAAGCTCGGCATCGACGGACCGCCGCAGACCTGGGCCGAACTCGAAGAGGATCTGGCCACGGCTAAGGCAGGCGGAGTCCAGCCCATCATGGCCGGTGACAAAGACGGCGTGGTTAACTTTGCGATCCAGGCGGCGATGAACCAGTACGCAGACAAGGACGAATTCCTTTCCTGGATGTTCAACGAACCAGGCAGCTCCTACGCCACCGAGGGCAACATTCAGGGCGCCGAAGTCATCCGTACCTGGGCCGACAAGGGCTATTTCCCCTCCGACATCAACGCTATTGACTACTTCACCTTCGTCAGCCGATTCTCGGACGGCGAAGGCCTGTTCACCTTCAACGGCAACTGGGAAGCCGCGAACTACCAGAAGGCGCTGGGCGACGAGGTCGAGTTCTTCCTCGTTCCGCCACTGGAAGAGGGAGACGACCACGTAGCCATGGGCGCCGCCAACTCATTCTCGGTGGCCGCCGGCTCCGATGATCTGGACACCACCACGTATTTCCTCGACTGGATCCACACGGACCCCGCCGCGCGCCAGATCATCTCCGACGTCACGGGAGCGTCCCCCGGCGGAGACCCTTCGCTCGAGCAGCCCGCGGTGGAGGAAGGTTCACTGATCGCGTCCGCCCTCGAGATGGCAGCTCAGATCGGTGCCGAAAACGGCCAGGTGGACTTCATGTCCAACACGACCTCCGGCATCTACGCCGGGTCCATCATCCCGGAGTCGCAGCTGCTGGTCACCGGGAAGATCACAGGCGAAGAGTTCGTCAACCGTGTGCAGGCGTTCTATGAGAGCGAAGTGAACGACTAATGCAAAAGGCCACCACCGGCCCTGTCCGCCGTCGTTCCGGGCAGCAGGAAAGCGCAGCCGCAGGTTCGACGCCGGCGGGGCCGGCAGTGGCCGACCGCAAGCCGCGCAAACGCAAGTCCGTGGGCCGCGCCGGCTACATCGCCTGGCTGCTGCTGGTTCCGGCGATCGCCGTCTACGGCGGTTTTGTCCTGGTCCCGCTGGCTATGGGCCTGCAGTACTCGTTCTATGACTGGAACGGTGTCGGTGCGTCCACCTTCGTGGGGATCAAGAATTACGCGCAGGTCCTGACGGATCCTGTTCTGCTGGGTTCCATCCTCAACGCCATCACCCTGATTGTGTTCTTCACACTCATCCCCATCGGCGTTGGGCTGATTCTGGCCAGCCTGATCCGGTCCATGCGCCAGGGACTGATGTCTTCGGCGGCACAGACCATCCTGTTCCTGCCGCAGATTGTGCCCCTCGCTGCGGCGGGTATCGCCTGGTCCTGGATGTACGCGCAGACGGGCACGGTCAACCAGGTCCTCAGCGCCGTCGGACTCGGCGGCATCACCCGGTCGTGGCTGGCAGACTACGGAACGGCCCTCCCCGCCGTCGGGCTCATTGGTTCCTGGGTCCTCACCGGTCTGTGCACGGTGCTGTTGCTGACCGGCATCGGCAAGATCGACGGCTCCCTCTACGAAGCGGTGCGGCTCGACGGCGCCGGCTGGTGGCGCGAATTCTTCACCGTCACGCTGCCGGGACTGCGGCAGGAAATTGCGGTCCTGGCGACGCTGACCATCATTGCCGCCCTGAGCAGCTTCGACATTATCTACACCTCCACGCAGGGCGGCCCCGGCCGCACCACCCTCGTCCCGGGCATTTCCATCTTTCGCATCGGCTTCACGCAAAGTGACGTTGGCCTGGCCTCGGCCTTCGGAATTGTGCTCATGGTCCTGGTCCTGCTGGTTGTCCTTCCCATTCAGCGACTTTCAAAGGTGAACGACTGATGCGTACCAGCCGTACGGAACTCTGGCTCGGACGGCTGCTGCTCGCGGCAGCCCTGATCCTGACCCTCGTGCCCCTGATCAGCATGCTCTCAGCGGCACTGCAGCCGGCGGACCGGAACCCCACCGGCATTGTCTGGCCCTCGGACCCGCAGTGGGGCAACTTTGTGACGGCCTTTGAGGTGGGCAACGTGTGGCGGCTCATGACCTCCAGCGCATTCATTGTCCTGGGCGTGGTGCCCGCATCCATGCTGATCGCCACGCTCGCCGGCTACGCACTGGGCGCGCTGCAGCCCCGGGGTGGCCGTGCGGTCCTGATCATCTTTGTTGCCGGGCTGACCATCCCCTTTGAAGCCCTGATCATCCCGCTGTACTACCAGTCCCAGGCCATGGGGACCCTGAACACCCAGTGGGCGGTCATCTTCCCGCTGCTGGGACTCTTCATGCCCTTCAGCGTTTTCTGGATGCGCGCCCACTTCATCAACGTGCCCCGCGAACTATCCGAAGCCGCCCGCGTGGACGGCGCATCCGTCTTCCAGGAGTTCCGGCAGATCCAGCTTCCCCTCGCCCTGCCCGCCCTCTCCGCCCTGGCAATCCTGCTGTTCCTCTGGACCTGGAACCAGTTCCTGCTGCCCGTGGTGCTCATTGCCGACCCGCTGGACCGTACCGTGGCGGGAGCGCTCACCTTCTTTCAGGGACAGTACTCACTGAGCATCCCGCTCCTAAACGCCGGAGCACTGCTGATCATCACCCCGGCCATCATTGTGTTCCTCATCTTCCAGCGCCAGTTTGTCCGCGCCCTGCTGCAGGGCGCCGTCAAGGGGTGACCCTGCAACCCCACAGCCTTCCACTTAAGGACCACGCACCATGAGCTTTGCCCCCACCGACCACTGGGTCTGGGATTTTTGGCATGCCGACGACGGCCAGACGCACCACCTCTACTACCTGCACGCACCCCGGTCGCTGGCAGATCCGGACCTGCGGCACCGTAACGCCCGGATCGGCCATGCCACCTCGGAAGATCTTTTCGCGTGGGTTGACCACGGAGTGGTGCTTCAAGCCGGCGCGGAAACGGACTTCGATGCCAGCGCCACCTGGACCGGCAGCGTGGTCAGGTCCGACGACGGCGCCTGGCACATGTTCTACACCGGCACCCGCTTCCTGCACCCGGGGCGGATCACCAACGTCGAAACCGTCGGGCGTGCCGTCTCGGATGACCTGCGGTCATGGACCAAACAGACGGAGAAGATTCCCGCCGATCCCCGCTGGTACGAAACTCTGGATGACGGCAGCTGGCATGAGGAAGCGTGGCGGGACCCCTGGATCCACCGTGATTCCGACGGGCTGTGGCACATGCTCATTACGGCCCGGTCCCGGGCCGGCACCGGACGGGACCGCGGCGTCGTCGGGCACGCTACGTCCTCCGACCTGCAGAACTGGACCGTGCAGCCTCCGCTGAGCGAACCTGGAGCCGGCTTTGCCCACCTTGAGGTGCTGCAGCTGGTGACCATCGAGGACCGGCACGTCCTGCTGTTTTCCTGCGACACCGCCCACCTTGCCGGCGAGCGCCAGACTAATGACAGCACGGGCGGGATCTGGGCGCTGCCTTTGGCATCGGACCGTCTGGAACATCCCCTCGACATCGCTTCCGCCACCCGGCTGACCTCCGAGGACCTGTATGCGGGACGCGCGGTGCGCACCCGGTCAGGTGGTTGGGTGCTGTTGGCCTTTGAAAACCTGGACACCGAGGGCACCTTCATCAGCGGCATCTCGGACCCGCTCCCGCTGGCCTGGACACCGGACGGCAGTCTTTGCCTCGTACCGGCGGGCGTCCGCGCATGATCGGTGAGCGGACCGGCATTTCCGGAACCTTCGAACCACGCTTCCTGCCGGTGCGGAACGCCTTCGCGGCAGCCTTCGACGGGCGCCCCCGGATGGGCGCTGCACTGGCCGTGCACCATCAGGGAGAACTCGTTGTCGATCTGTGGGGCGGCGTTGCGGATGCCCGCACCTCACTCCCCTGGACCAGCGGGACCTCCACTGTTGTCTTCTCCTGCTCCAAGGGGGTCATGTCCATCCTCGTGGCCCGACTGGTTGAAGCGGGCCGGCTGGAGTACGACGCACCGCTGACGGATATCTGGCCCGAGTTTGGCGCCTGCGGCAAAGACACCATCACCGTCGGAGACGCGCTTGCCCACCGCGCAGGGGTATCGGCGCCGCGCCGGGGCGTTGACCTGGCCCGGGCCCTCGACTGGGAGCAAATGACCGGCCTGCTCGCCGAACAGGAACCGCTGTGGGAACCGGGTTCCGGATACGCCTACCACGCGTTAACCCACGGCTGGCTGTCCGGCGAAATCATCCGCCGGGTCACCGGACAGACCCCCGGTGAGTTCCTCCGGGAAACCCTGGCCGATCCTTTGCTGGCCGATTTGCAGCTCGGCGTTCCGGCGGCGCAGCAGACCGGCATTGCCCATCTTGAAGCGGGCGAGAGCCTGCTGCAGCACGCGCGGTCCTCCCAGACGGCGGCTCAGCCGGGCGTCACGGACTGGCCCGCCCGGGCGCTGACGCTGGGACAAGCCTTCCCCCAGGAGTTGGTGGGCGACAACGACGGTTTCAACCGTCCCGATGTCCGGGCTGCGGAATTCCCCGGCGCCGGCGCGGTTGCCACCGCGCACGGGTTGTCGGCGGCATTGTCCTCCGTGGTGCATGACACCGCTACCACCCGCCGACTTGATCCCTCGGTGCTCGAGCAGGCCGTTCGGGTGCGCAGCGAAGGTGCGCCCGTGTTCCCCGCTCCTGAGCCGTGGTCCCGGTGGGGTGCCGGGTTCCAGCTTGATTCGGCGGCGCGGCGCTACGTCTCCCCGGACGGGTTTGGGCACGACGGCGCCGGCGGGCAGACGGCCTTTGCCGAACCCCTGCTGGGGCTCAGCGCGGCGTTCCTGACCAACTGGATGGAAGCCGGGGACGATAAGCGGGCCACCGGGATCATCGACGCTCTCCGCGAGGTGGTGGCGCCGTAGCAGGAAACAGCGAAGCCAGCGGAAGTATCCGCTGGCTTCGCTTGTCATCTCCCGCCGTCCCCCCACGGCCGGCGGATGATCCGGGATCGGGGTGCGGGGCACCTGATCCGATCCCTGTGTCGTTATTTCCCACACATGTGTGAGGCATGCGTGAGAGCTTATCACCGCCGGTGCGGTGAATAAAGTCCGCGGCTCCGGCGTCGTGTTTCCCCTTCACACGGCGGGCCGTGCCTAGTCCTCGTCGAGGATCTTGGCGATGGCCTTCAGCGCCTCCGGGTCCACCGGACCCAGCGCACGGGCAGCGAAATTCCGCACCTCGGCACGGCGCATGCTCCGCAGCAGCTCCAACTCGGCCTCCACCCGTTCCGGGAGACTGCCGTCCTCCAACAGAAGGTAATCCGGATTCACGTCGAAAACCGCGGCAATAGCCCGCAATGCCTCGTCAGGGACCACCTGTTCCTTACCGGATTTCAGCAGCGACCACCGGGTGCGGGAAAGGTAATAGCCTGCCTTCTTGGCGCCGTCCCGGATCGCCGCATAATCAAAAGGCCTGCCGGACTCGGACATGATGACGTCCAGCAGGAGGTTGATCTTCCGGGCCAGCGTTTCGGCCCGCCGAAGGGCCGCAGCACGCTCCGGGGAAAGACCAAGATCATCCATCGTGTTCAGCTCCATGTTCCGACTGCGAGATAGCAGCCAAAGGTCGCCAGGCCCAGGGCGGCGCCGGACAGCGCTTCCCGGAGGGTATGTTCGCCAAGGGACACCCGGCTGAGGATCATCAACGGCGGCAGTATCAACAGCCACGCCAAGCCCGCCCCGTATGTTGCGGTAATCCACAGCACGGCAAAGGTCAGCACCGACACGTGCGCCGAGACATTCAACCAGCGCCGGAAGAACACCAGGCCCAAATTGCCGAGCAGCAGCCCGGTGACCGTGGCCGGCACCGGTGCGGGCACGGGCAGCGCGAAGCAGACGACGACGGCGGCCAGCATCAGCAGCGACACCACAGTAGTCCGCCGGCTGTCCGGGATGCCGCGGCGCCGGAACATGCCCTTGGTCCCCTTGTAGACCACCCCCGGCACCACCACGACGCCGGCCAGCAGCAGGGTTATGCCCAGCGGGCCCAGCCCTGCCTGGAGGCCGGCCAGGATCACCAGGACCACCAGGGCCAGGGCCGGCGGCAGGAGGCGGGAGTACCAGCTAGCTGCGGCTGAGCGCTGCGCGGCGGGCCGGTGTTCCGTTGTCTTCAAGTCTTGTGCCTATCTCGTCAATGATGCGGTTCTCTTCGGCTGACAGCAGTCCGGGTTCCAGCACCCGGACATCGCCGATGAGGATAAACCAGCGGTAGAGCTGGGTCTTGGAGGTTCGGGCGTCCAGGGAGACGTTGGCTGCTTCCAGGGCGCGGGTGCCTTCGCAGGTGGTTTTCAGGCGCCGCACGATGGGGCGCAGCGCATCCAGGTCCGCCGCGCGCCGTCGTCGTGCCTGGGCTGCTGCCATGATGCGGGCGGAGGAGGGAACTGCGAACCCGGCAGCGAAGCAGAGGAAGGTCAGCGCGATCAGGATCCGGTAGCCGAGGTAGAGGGCGAAGGAGGCCTGAACGCCGCCGAATTCCAGCCCGATCAGCAGCATTTTCACCGCTACGGCGCCAACGCCGGCTGCGCAGCCGGCAATGACGATGCGCAGCCCGATGCCGAACTCGCGGGATTCTCCGGTTTTGTCCCGGCTCAGGCATGCCGTGCCGGTGTAGCCCAGGACCACGCCGATCCAGGCGAAGAAGCTGGCCTGGTAGGCGGCAACGGCGGGGATGAAGGCGAAGGTGTCGGTGAAGTTGGTGGCCGAGCCGGTGGTGTCCGAGACCAGCAGCAGGGTTGCCTGGATGACGGCCAGGACGACGCCGATGCCCACGAGCGCTCTTACGTGCCGGCCGCCGTCGTCGGAACGCCCGGTGGCCTTGAGCAGCAGGCGGCTCAGTTCGGTCATCCCGGCGCCCATGAACAGGTGCACGATGAGATTGAGCAGGTTCCGTTCCCCCAGCAGGGAGTCCACGGAGAGGTACACCTGGTCGATGTTCAGGGTGGCACCCGCAGCCACGGCGGCCATGCCGGGCATGATGCCCGGCCTCCAGCCGAAGCGCAGGCCCGCCAACCGGACGATCACCAGCAGCCACAGGCAGGCTGCGGGCAGCATCTGCAGGGTGATCACAGGAAGGTCCGTTCGAAGGGGTTGGTGCTCTCGGGGTCCTTGGGCAGCAGGGTCAGGGAGAGCAGATAGGCCACCTGTTCGGCGGCGCGTTCGGTATCGTTCCAGTCCAGTGAGCGGGCAAGCATCCGGCGGATGCCCCGGCGGCTGCCGATGTGCTGGAAGACGGAGGGCATGGTGGTTTCCACTCCCCCGCAGCCCTGGTGCCGCAGCAGGATATGGCCGAATTCGTGGCACGCGGCGTGCGTGCGGTGGAGTCTGTTGTCGCCCGAGGGCAGCAGGATGATCGACTTGTTTTCCTTCTCGATCCAGAGCCCGGTAACGGAGGGAATCACTGCGGAGTCGATGTCCCGCAGTTCAATGGGTTTGCCGTGTTTCTGTGTCACGGCTGCCAGCAGTTCCTCGAAGGCCACGTGCTCGCCCAGTCCAAGATCGGCCACCACTGCCTTTGAGGTGGCCCGATTCCCGGCGGGCTTCCCGAAACGCACTGCCATCAGTTCTCCCTCATTGTGTACCGCACCGTGTCTGCGGAAAGAGACAGCACTGACCTTATCGCAAAGGCCGGCCACGGCGGCGGAAGGGTTCGACGACGGCGGCAGAGGTTGGCGGACGGGAGGCCTGCCGTATGCACCATGTGCCCGGCAGGCCTCCCGATGCACTTGCCTTACTTGGCTGCGGCTGGTTCTTTGTCCAGGCGTTCGAATTCAACGGCGTAGACGTCAATGCCCTTCTTCCGGTCCAATACGTTGCGAAGGTGCCGGATTCCAATGCAGGCCAGCAGGACAAGCCCCAGATAGCCGGCAACCGGGTAGAGGAAGTTGACGAGTTCGGCGAACGGCACCTGTGCCAGCAGCACCGCAACCACCGTGGCGATCAGGGCGAGCAGTTTGGCCCGCTTGCTCTTGTCATTGGTCTCGACGCGGTTCACCACAGCCCACAGCAGCGGAACGGCCGTGGTGTAGATGCCGGCGAAGAGGATCACCGAGTAGATGCTGCCCGCACCGGAGAACAATTGACCGGCGATCCACAGCATCGGGATCTGGTTGTTGTAAACGTCGCCGATGTTTGCCAGCAGCCCGAATGCCACCACGCCCACGGCCACCACCAACGTAATGGCTCCGGCCAGCCCGCCGGCAACGGCCTCACCGTTGTTCCGGACTTTCCTGCCCAGGCTTGCCAGGAACGGAACCAGCATGAGGATTCCCAGTGCCGGGAAGTTCAATCCCGAGACCGCCCAGTGCGGTGCCGCCTGCAGAACGTCGATGCCGGCGAGGGCATCGGCCGATTCTGCGATGCCCTGCGGGTTCCTGACGATCCCGCTCAGTCCCACCACGAGGCACAGCGCAACGATGATGGGCCCGAGTTTGGACAGAATGGCCACCAGACCGTCCAGCCCCAGCATGACCGTCAGCAGCACTGCGGCCGCCATGGCAAGGACGCCCACCTGGCCGTTCCAGCCAAACTGCTCATTCAAGGTTGCGCCGGCTCCAGCAAGCATGACGGCATACAGGCAAAAGAAGAACAATGGCGCAAAAACGCCGAAGAATTTACCGATGTACTTTCCGCAGTAATACTCAAAGATTTTGTTACCCGACTGCAACCGGAGGTTGCGGCCGTCACGGAGAACAATGGCCGTGACATAGCAGTAGAGAATCAGCGTAATCACGAGCGCCCCGGCCGCCCCGGCCGGCCCGAAGGAAGCGAAGTACTGCAGCCCTTCCTGGCCTGTGGCGAAGCCGGAGCCGATCAGGTAGGCGACTATCGCGCCCATGGTGGTGATGACCGTGCCTACACGAATTCTTTTCGAGGTTGTCTGAGTCATCGGGCTACTTTATGCCAATAAACACAGCCCATTGAACGGCATTCGGCATTCCGGTTCCCAAATGTGATGTTTTTGCATCTCCTGCACAGTTCTGATATCCGGTATGCCTGCATTGCAAATTGATATCAATTCAATCAGTGCCGCCGGGTCATTTATGGCATTGATTCTAGAGTGCAGGAGCGGAAGATTAGCTCTGGGTCCACAATCGCAATGAACCCCCGCAGTTCCTTCCTGCTCCACTCCGGCTGTCCTGAGAATGTGTCGTGGCCATTTGATGGTAGGCCCGGCAACCCGGGGCGGTGTTACTAGTCTCCGGCACATGCAACCCCGTCTCCATCCGCGTCCAGGTCATCTTGCCAGCCGTACTCCCCTCTACGGATGGGAGCGGCACCGGCCTCTTTAACCGCGGTGCAGTTCGGGTATACGAAAGTGTCTTGCTGCTGTTGACGGGCGCGCTCCTCCGCCTGCCGCTGAGCTTCCTCCGCAGCCGCCGCCTCATCCACCTGCCGCTGAGCTTCCTCCGCAGCCGCCGCCTCATCCACCTGCCGCTGGGCCTCCTCATCAGCGGCCGCCTCATCCGCCTGCCGCTGGGCCTCCTCATCAGCGGCCGCCTCATCCGCCTGCCGCTGAGCTTCTGCCTGTCTCCGTGCCTCCAGCAGCTTTTCTGAGGACTCTTTGTCCATCCAGATGAGTTTTCCGCTGTTATCCGGAGTGCATACGTACTCAACGTCCCCTTGCGACCTCGTATCTGCTTCTCCCTGGCATTCTTTGTCTGCTAGAGGTTCTTCTGTGGGAGACGGAGAATCGGAGGGAGACGCCGAAGTGGGGCTAGGTTGATTATTGCCTGCCTGTCTCGACTCGTCTGGAGGAGCGGAAATTCCTGCAACTACGAACCCGAGGATGAGAAGCCCTCCGCCAACTGCGAGTAGCTGGCGGCGCCTTTTACCATCCGAAACGCGTGCCCATGTTTGGCGCCGAAAGATGAGCGCATAGCCGGCTGTCAGCAGTACCGCCAGCCCGGCAAGGATTAACCAAGCTGCCAGGCCTATCAGACCGCTGAGGGCGAAACCCACCATCAATACGGCCGCAATTGCTACAACAAACCAAGTGGAACGCGGCCGCTTGACGCTGGCTGATGAAGTAGCTGGGCGGGGGGGACTCTGGTTCCTGGGTCATGATTCACCTCAATTAGGACCGGCCCGGTGGCCCGCCTGCACAGTGGGTGACCGGACTCCAATTCAGCATCATTGCCAGGTCCCGGCGGAGTCACTCTCACTTCCCGTTTGGAAGCTGTTTTTGCCATGTAGGGAAGTTGGGCTCAGCATCCCCAGCAGATGCCCTTCAAACAACAAGCGTGACTGGTCTGGGCCGCTAAGGGAAGGGGCCATCAGTTCCGAAAGTAATGAGCTACAGCTCATGCGGTCTAGCGGCCAAGACCGGGCCTCGGGCAAATCGGTCGTCTGGTCACGCAACTCAGGGGGCTCGACGACGTCAACGCCGTGGCCGGTCCTTGTGGCGCATGTCGAGGGCGCGGCCTGCCCCCTGCTTAGAGCTCTATCCAGCCTTGGGTCAGGGCGAGCACAGCTGCAACGGCTCCCGCCAGCGCAATGAGGAAGAGGAAGAGCTCCCCTTTCCGGAAGACGCGCTGCCCTTGTTCCCGGCGCGCGATCACAAACAGTACGGTGCCGGGGGCGTAGAAGATCATCGACAGCAGCACCAGAGGCAGGCCGGCGGCGTAGACCAGGAACACTGAGTAAACGGTGGCAATGACGGCAATGGTCAGGTCGCCCCGCCGGACGCGGCGCGGCGCCCCTTCATACGTTTCGCCGCTCCACCCGAGCTTGAGGGCGTAGAGGGCCGCGAAAAGGAGGGAAAACAACGTCAGGACCGCGGTCATGTCCAGCGCGAAGTCGAAGGCATCCTCGGAGAAGTACGTGATGACCATGACCAGCTGGCTGAGCAGGGTGCTCAGCAGCAGCGCGTTGACCGGGACGTCGTTATCACTGACCCGGGACAGGAACCGCGGCATGTCCTTCTCCGTGGCGGCCACGTACAGGACTTCGGCTGCCATCAGGCTCCAGGCCAGGTAGGCGCCCATCACCGAGATGATGAGGCCTGCGCTGACGAACACCAGCCCCCAGGTCCCCACTCCCGATTCCAGGACACCCGCCATCGACGGTTGGCGCAGCTCGGCGAGCTGTTCCATCGGCAGGACCCCGTAGGAAACGATCGTGACCGAGGCAAAGATGGCAAAGACGCTCAGAAAACCGAGGACAGTGGCCCGGCCAACGTCCTCCCGCCGTCGGGCATGGCGTGAATACACGCTGGCGCCTTCAACACCGAGGAAAACGAAAACGGTCACCAGCATGGTGTTGCTGACCTGCTCGAACAGCGGCCCCGTGTAGTCCGCCCCGGTCAGGTTTCCGGCGAAGACGGCGGGGTCAAACAGGAAGACGGCAAACAGCACGAAGACCAGGATGGGAACCACCTTGGCGATCGTGACGATCCGGTTGATGGCCGTGGCTTCCCTGATGCCGCGCCTGATCAGGAAGAAGAATCCCCACAGCCCGGCCGAGGACAGCACGACGGCGAGGAGGGTGTCCCCTGCACCCAGCTGCGGAAACAGGGCACCCAGAGTGGACATGGTGAGCACCCAGTAGGTGACGTTTCCAACACAGGCACTGGCCCAGTAGCCAGCTGCGGAGAAGAACCCCACGTAGTTTCCGAAGCCGGCCTTGGCGTAGGAGAAGATCCCCGCGTCAAGCGCCGGCTTCCGCAGGGACAGCCGCTGGAAGACGAAGGCCAGCATCAGCATGCCGGAACCTGCGATCAACCAGGCGACAAGGGCACCCCACACCCCGGTTTCCTCGGCGAAGCGCTGGGGCAGGGAAAACACCCCGGCCCCCACCATGGACCCGATCACCACAGTGGTGAGGGTCAGCAGTGAGAGCTTGGCTGCTGGGGCCTTCTCCCCGGAGACAGGCGGATTAGACATGGTTCTCTTCCAATCGGGTGTGGGGGCAGCTGAGGCAGCACGGGGGTAGACAAAAGTGGAGGGGCGGCCGCGCCCTGCGGGGGCATCCCCCGTTAGCAGCTCCCCAATATCTTCTCAGAAGGCGACGGCGGGGTCCGAATCGGCGGCCGGCAGCCGATTCGGACCCCGAGGGGTCCGCACCGTGGCTACGTCGACGCGGTCAGTCAGCGAACCGCACCGCCGTCGTTGTTACGTTAGTCGATCCCGTCGCGGATGATCGGGCAGGTCATGCAGTGCCCGCCGCCCCGGCCGCGGCCCAGCTCAGCGCCCACGATCGGGATCACCTCAACGCCGGCGTTGCGCAGTGCTGCGTTGGTCTGGGTGTTGCGGTCGTAGGTGAATACCACGCCCGGTTCCAGGGCGACGGCGTTGTTCGCGCTGTCCCACTGCTGGCGTTCGGTGGCGTGGTAGTCCCCCGCGGTCTCCACCAGGCGCAGCTGCTTGCAGCCCATCGCTTCGGCGACCACGTCCACAAAGCGGCGGTCGCGCTCATCGCGCACTTCCAGGCCCAGGGGTTTGTCCGAGGGGTGGATGGTGAAGGGATGGATGCCGTCCACGATGGCCGGATGGATGGTGGCCAAATCCCGGTCGGCGAAGGTGAACACGGTGTCCAGGTGCATTGCGGCGCGCAGTTTGGGCATGCCCGCGACGACGATCCGTTCCGCCGCCTCTTCCTTGAAGAGGGCCTGGGCGAGCTGGGTGATGGCCTGCCGGGAGGTCCGCTCCCCCATGCCCAGCAGCACGGTGCCGTTGCCCACGGGCATCACATCGCCGCCCTCCAAGGTGGCCTGGCTCCAGTCCTTTTCCGCGTCGCCCCACCAGATTTTCGAGCCGGTGTAGTCCGGATGGAACCGGTAGATGGCCTGCATCAGCAGAGTCTCGTCGTGTCGGGCGGGCCAGTAGAGCGGGTTCAGGGTCAGACCGCCGCCGATCCAGCAGGTGGTGTCGCGGGTGTAGAGGGTGTTGGGCAGCGGCGGCAGCAGGTACTCCGGCCGGCCGGTGGATTCGCGAACCAGACCGACGTAGCCGGAGAGGTAATCATCGGGAAGGTCCGACGTCGTGAGTCCCCCGATGAGGATCCGCGCCAGCTCCGCACCGGTCAGTGAATCCAGGAAGGCCCGGGTGCCGGGGACCAGGCCCAGTCCGACCCGGTTGGCGATGATTTTGCGGTCCAGGAGCCAGGTCCGTGCCTCGGGGATGTCCATGGTCTGCCCGAGCAGGTCGTGGAGTTCGACGACGTCGACGCCGCGGCTGGTCATCTTGTTCACGAAGTCGGCGTGGTCACGCTGGGCGTTTTCCACCCACATCACGTCATCGAACAGCAGGTCTTCCCGGTTGGTCGGGGTGAGCCGTTCATGGGCCAGACCGGGAGCGCAGACGAGGACCTTACGCAGTTTTCCGACCTCCGAGTACACCCCGTAGTCGGCGGCGTTGGGTGCGGAGGTGGCGGGAAACATGTGGTTCTCCTTGGTATTCAGGTGAGTCTCTGCAGGCTCAACAGATGTCGAGGAGGGACTTTTTGTCCATCCCTCCACAGATTAGGAATTAGTGTCCGCGCTCTGCCTGCTGGGCCTGCTTGCGGCGGCGGAGTGCCTCGTTGACGGCGGGATCGTCGAGCGCAGCGAGCCACTTGAGCAGTTCAGGTCCGGCAGCGGGATTGGCGGCGACGGCGGGGCGGGCCTTCGGCTCATCGGTGGCCAGTTCCTGCAGCCGCAGGCCGGTGGTGCCGGGGTCTTCAGCTTCGGCCAGGACCGCGACTTCGGCCGGGTCCACGTCCCGCGGCCTGGCTGCGGATGCTCCGCCGTCGACGATGTCTGCCGCCGGAATGTTCATCAGCGGTGTCGTCCGCTTAGTTGAAGGGGCATTCTCGTCAGCGGGATGTTCCTGCATTTCGTTCTGCATCGGATCTCCTTAGTCAGTAGCCTTACTTCCATCCTTGCAGAAGGTGGGGCGCGCTCCGAATCCGGCAGATCAGGAAGGTTAAAAAGCGCGCCGGAAGAGGACACCCCGGTGCGGCGGCAAAACGTACGACGACGGCGCGGGGCGGCCGGCGGCGTCGAGCATCCCTGCGGGGACCCGCACCCTGCGGCGGCGCCTGCCGTCACCGTTGAGGTTCACTGCCGCGAAGCCGCCGTCGAACTCCCGCCACCATGTGTGCCTGCTCCCCTGCGGCTCACCGAGCGGGCTGCCCAGCTGCCAGTCCAGCTCCGGTGCGTGCTGGGTGCGGCTGTAGTCGTCGTGAGCGGTGGCGGAGTAGGCTCCGGCACCGGCACCGAAGATCCAGAACGCGGACAGTCCGTACCGGAAGTTGGGATGGCTGTCGTCGCCGTCGGTGGGGACGCGGAGAATGGACAGTCCGGGGCCGGCTGCCTGCGGCAGCTGGGCCTCGGCGGTAACCGGGTCGAAGAGGTCCACCGGACTGTAGCCGAGCCAGACCTCTTCGAAGCCGCCGCCGTAGGCCCCGTGGGATTCCCAGCGGCCGGCCTCCCGGCGGGATTCGGCGATGTTCGGAACCAGGGTTTTCCCGACGCCGTTCAATGCCGTGCCGGCAGCAGCCACCAGGTCTCCGAGCGCAGCGCGGAACACTGCCATGTCCGCGGCTCCTCGGATGGGCAGGTTCAGCCCGTAGTAGTCGTCAAAAACATCGTTGTCGGCCATCACGCCGTCGAACGGCGAGTCCCGGAACTCGGCCACCACGTTGTCCACCCAGCGGCGCTGGTAGTCCGGATTCCAGACCTGCAGCTGCCAGTGTCCCGGGTACCGTTCCCACTCGATGCGGGTGCCGCCCAGGCGGGTGGCGAACCAACCGGCGTCGTCGTTCCCGGAGCTTCCGGAACCCCCGGAACCCCCGGAACCCGCCTCAGCCTCCGCGAACGAGACGCCCGAACTGAAGACCGGACCCGGCTCGTAGCTGCGCGCCGAGGAAAGGCACTTGTACGCCAGGACAGTCATGTCCGGACGAAGCCGCTTCAGTTCCCGGGCAGCCCCCGTTTCCCAGGGCTGCAGGATTGCGGCGCGGTAGTGCCCGGCGGCAAAAGCAATCTGCTCAGGTGTCAGCGGACCGCCATACCGGATCCAGGCGCCGACTCCGGTCATGAAACCATCGGTGCGAGGAAGTCCAGTTCCGCAGTGTCCAGCTGGCGCACGTGCGTAATGTTCCCAACCGCACGGTAGATCCCGTTGTAGGAGGACATGATCTCGTGCATCTGGAAGAACTCCTCCACCCGGGTCCGGGCGTTGTCCGCGTGGTCAACATAGAGCTCCATGTTGCCGATGACGGCCCGAATCTTCTCAGCCATCGTGTTCACATCCCCTGCCGGCACCAGTTCGCCGCAGGGCCCGACCATCCGCCCGTCGTTAGTGGCCAACTCGTCACTGATCAGCTGACGCATGCCGCCGACGTCGGTCCCCACCGTGGGGATGCCTGCCGCCATGGCTTCCAGCACCACGATCGGTTGGCCCTCGTTGTAGCTGGGCAGCACCAGCAGGTCGAACTGGTCCAGCCGGTCGCGGACGTTGACGGTGCCGTGGATGGTGATGTGGTCGTCCAGATCCAGGGCTTCGATCTTGGCCAGGCACGCCTCGTAATACTCCGGAACGTGTTCGGTGGGGCCCAGGACGTCCAGGTGCAGGTTCGGGAAACCGTCCCGGCGCAGCACATCTATGCTGGAGAGCAGGTCCAGCAGGCCCTTGATCGGGACCACCCGGGCAATGTAGACGAGGTTCCATGTGTGGTTGTCTCCGTTGCGGACCAGCTGTTCCCGGGCAGCCAGCCGTGCCCGGTACTTCTCCTCGAACTCCTCGATCACCATGGCGTTGGGCACCACCACGGCCTTGTCGATGTCCGTTCCCAGGTGCGCCGCTTCAGTAATCGCCGTTGGGTACAGGTAGGTAATCAGTGAGGCGCTGGGGTAGCAGAAGTGTCCCATTTCGGTCCACCAGGCCATCCAGGCCCGCTGCTCGTGCGTGACGTCGAAGGTGCGGTAGTCCTCGGAGGTGATGGAAAGCGCCATGTTGCGGTCCAGCAGCGTGTTGACCGTGTCCCGGACGTAGAGGTTGTGCTCGGTGAGCAGGAACGAGGTGCCGTGGTCGCGGGCTGCGGCGGCGCCCAGGAGTGAGGCGTAGCCGGTGGTGTGTGCGTGGTAGACACTGGCGCGGGGCATGGTTTCGCCGAGGATGGCGAAGGCCAGCGAAAGGAAGTTCCGCAGCGTCCAGAACGAATTCGCCAGCGAAAGGTTCAGCTGCGGCATCCGGACGGCGAGCGCTTCCATGAATTCCCGCGTGCCGAGCAGCGCCCAGAGCGGATAGGTGCGGGTGCGTTCGTTGAACCCTTCGTCAATGAGGTCCCAGAGCGGTTCGACCTCGCGGTCTTCGGACAGTGCGTAGAGCGCGTCGAACAGCCGGTGCGCCAGGGCGGAGCGCTGGCCGGCATCCATGCCCAGGTCCTTGGCGGATACCTTCATGAAGTCGTGCCGGTGCTCCTGCATGCTCAAATACACCGGGCGGACCCAAAGGACATTCTCGGGCATCCCGTATAGGTCTTCGGAGGGCGCGTTGGAGTCCCAGGTGATGTGGATGATCCCGTAGGTCAGGTCCGGGTTGTGGGTGACGATGTCGTGGACCACGGCGGAGACCCCGCCCTTGAGGTAGGGGTAGGTGGATTCCATGACAATGGCGACGTCGACGTCGTCGTATTGGGCCTGCGCTGCGGCCTGGGCGGGGAGCACGACGGCGGCTCCCCCGGCGGTTGCCTGCGCGGTTGCCTGCGCGAGCGGGGCGCGGCGGAAGAGTTTCTGCTTGATTCCGTACATGGCTGTGCCTTTCAAGACGAGCGGGCGGCGGGCTACCAGGAGGTGGCGTGGCGCCAGAAGAGGGTGTATTCGGGCTGGGACCAGTGGCGTTTGTAGAGCACCCAGGACACGGCGACCAGCAGCACGTCCGCAGCGACCAGTGCCGCGTAGGCCAGTCCGGTCCCGTCAGCGCTTCCGGCGGCATCCAGCAGCAGGAAGACTCCGGCACAGAGCGCCAGATGGATGCCGCCGAACAGCTGCGGGAGTCCTTTGACGCCGATATAGTCCAGCTCGTAGCTGAGCAGTGTGAGGAGCATGAAGGCCCAGGACGCCACCCCTACGCTGACGGCCAGCAGCACGTTCGCCGGCTGCACGCCCTCCAGCACGAGCGTGATGGCGAGCGTGAGCAGCATGCCGACGGCGCCGGTGCTGAGGATGGCGCGGTCCACGGTGCGGCTGAGCCGTTGGGAACGTGCTGTCATCACGGTCAGGGGTTCGTCGGAGATCGCCCGGTGAAGGGAGGCTACGGCTTTGTCCACCCGCGGGGCGAGGTTGACGAAGTAGTAGTTGTAGGCGATCACAGCCGGGAGCATGGCCACGAAGATGATCACCACCGGGAAGTCGCCGTCGGTCACCAGGAACAGCAGGTACTTGTCCGCCCAGAGGACTGCGCCCATGAGCAGTCCGCGGACGAGGTCGGCGCTGAATCCGCGGAGGGCAGGCCGGTTCCGGAAGCCAAGGGCCGCCAGGCTGCGTCCCATGGCTGCGATCTGGGTGAGCGCGCCGGCCAGCGGCGGCAGCCACCAGAGGGTCGGGGCCACGCCGAGTGCTGCGGCGTAGGCCAACCAGGCCAGCGCCCAGAGGCCGCGGCGGCTTCCCACATTGGCCAGTATGAGGGACTGGACAAAGAGCAGGTGCAGGGCGGCGAGCCCGGCGTAGGTTGCCATGGCGGTCAGGGACCAGCCGGTGGCGAGCCAGAGCGGGACGGCGAACAGCACTACCAGCGGCAGGGCATAGGTGAACATCGCGGGCCATCCGGAGCAGAACCGGCGGGCGATTGCCGCCGGGTTCTGTTCCGCCATGAGATCGCCGATCAGCCGGTAAGCGGGAAGACAGGCGGCCTGTGCCAGCCAGGGCACGGTGATGGAGCAAGCCAGCACCACATACGTGAGCTGGACCCCGCCAACTTGCACGGCCGCCATTTGCGGGCTGATCAGCGGAAAGACCAGGTTCAGCAGGATGACGGGCGAGAGGTAGAGGAGCAGTCCGGCTCCGGGGCGGGCGGCGTCGCCGGACCGCCTGCCGGAGGCGGCGGCGCCGTCCGTTCCGGGCCCGCCGGGGCGGAGCTGGCGCAGCAGCACCGCCATGACCAGGAGCACTCCGGCCCCCAGCAGGGCGTAGGACCAGCCCGTGGGAAGGACAGTGTCCGCAAACGGGACAGCGGCGGTGAGGATGAGGGCGGCAATAATTGCCAGGGTCCGGCGGCGGACATAGGCGTCGTGGAACAGGGCCTGCAGGGATGGCATGGATTCTCCAGAACCACCGTTGGTCGGCAGAGCCGGCGGTGGGATTGCATGAGACGCGGACGTGGTGTGAGGCTGCGTTTTCAGGACTGGGTCCTTGGCGCAGCCACAGCGCCCGGAGCAGACTCCGGCCGGTGTCCCGTATCCGGGTTATCCCTCGCGTTGGGAGAATTTGCGTCACCGCCGGACTCTGCGGTGAGCACTTCCACCACCGTATGAGCGACGGCGGTTCGAGCAGCGAGTGGAAGGTACGCGACTTTTCGTTCGCCCTACTTGGAGTAGGTGTGCTTGATCTCAGCCTGAAAGCGGCCGCTACGCGTTACTTTTGCTACCTGTTGCTCTACATTTCTCCGTTTTCTTCAGCAGACTCGGTCGCCTGCGTGTTGCGGTCATGGGTGACCACCACTCCCCCGTTCCGGCGCGACGGCGTTGTTGGCGCTGTCTCGCTGGTGGTGAACACGGTGTCCACGTGCATCGAGGCGCGAAACTTGGTCATGCCGGCGACCGCGCAAATAGGCCTGACTCCGGTCCAGTTGCGGATCAGGACTAGGCAGCCGGTCATTCGGCGACTCCGGACACCGTGGCCAGAAGGTGGCCGAATACAACGGCGGCAAGGTGCTGCCGGATGCCTCCGCCCAGGACGGGAAGATCGATCCGGTGCACCGCCAGCGGATAATCGTCGCGCACTGGTGGCGAACCTGGCCAGCGGCATCTGCCAAGTTCCCGCGCGGTTCCGGTCAAGTTCCCGCGCGGTTCCGGTCAAGTTCCGGCGCGGTTCCGGCGGGTTCCGGCTGGCGGGCCAGCAGCGGCTCGGCGCAGCATTAACGACGCTGCGGGGCGCCCCCGGTGTTGCTGCTGCTGTACTTCGGATCGGCTGCTGTAGCGGTGGGAACCGCCATCCTGGCCGGACAGCTGCATCGTCCTACCTGGCTACTCTCCACCCATCTGAAACTCGAAAGCCTGGCGAGCTAAGCCGAGAATATAGTTGAGATCGGTGTCCTCGTCCAGGCTGACCTCGGTCGGGCCATTACCCCAGTGGCTCTTGCCGTTTACGTCCCAGGCGAGGCCACGCTCATCGTGCAGAGTCTCGATCGGAATGTTGAGGCTCAATATCAGACGCGCCTTCTGCGGAATGACGTCGACAAAGTTAGTGTCAGCTTTGAAAGCAACGTAGAGCTTACGGAACTGCCGAGTGATGCCTGGATCGAGGGCCAGAAGCTCTGCGCTGAGCATCTCGAACAGGGATCGGCGGGGCTCCCTAAGCAGGTATGGGTGATCTTCGATCGAGAAATCCGACTCTGATCTCTTCCCCTGAAACTCTGAGATGGTCTCGGGCGGCAATACGGGAAGGGGCCAGATCTTCAGGGCATCGTCGGCCAGACGCTCTGCGCGTTCCTGGATTGCCGTGACGTTCCATGTTTCCAGATTGCCCAATCCCTTATTGAGCCGGAGCGGGCTGTCCTTAAACCCCCCCCCCTCCATGTCGCGCTTCTTCGCGAACGCGTGGTCGGAGTACTCTGAGTTGTACCCCGTGAGCGTCAGGTTACCGAGTGTTTGCAGATGCGTTTGCTGCACGTCCTGCCAGTCATCTCCCAGGGCTGCGCGCCACTCGTTCGAGAGCTTCTCGTTCTGCGGCATGATGTGCTCGATCGTGTAGTCCTCGATCGTCACGCGTTCCTTGCGTCCATGGTTCTCCAACATGCGCAGAAAGTAAGAACGCCGGCGGAAGTTGTACAGGTCAGCCGACTTGAGACTCGCAAGGAACTCTGCGTCGGTCGGAATGCGGCGGTAGCTCTTAAGACCGAGGAAGTGCGCCTTGACGCTCTCGAGATAGCGGTCCTTACGCACTGACGAGCTGAAGCTGGCAAAGGTCTTATTCAGCGAGTTGGGCGGCATGCGGCAGACCGCTCGGCGGAAGATGTAGGAGGTAATCAAGTCAACGATCTCCAGCAAGTCGTCCCGAGTCAGAGTTCCAAGCTCGTAATCGGTATACACATCCAGCAGGAAGGGATAGACGACGTCAGCCTTGATCTGGTCCAGGTCCTTGAAAGCGTTCCGCAACGCCGGGTCCGTCTCCTTGCCCAACGCCATCGCGCAGTAACGCCCGGCGTACTGACGGAGCTCGATGACGAGGGACTCGATGGTTTCGTCCTTTTTAGTGAATGTTGCCGCATGTGTCTTGAACGCATCATAAATGTCGTCCAACCGAGGTATCTCACCGGTCTTGATGGTCAGGTAATGACGGACAAACTCATCAAACTGGCTTTCCCCCGCGCCGCTGAACTCCTGCTCCATCGGGCGCCAGTAGGCTGAGTAGACCTTCGCCTGCTCTTTGGGTGGCAGATCCATCAGGACGTAGTTACGGATCAGGTCAGCTTGGGACAGCTTCTTTCCGGTCGAGTTCATGGCTTCAAAAACCAACTGCGGGTTATCCACCCCGCGCTCGAGCTTCACGTCAACGACGACGAGCTTGTCCAGGCCACGACAGAACATGGCCAGGTCAAGCTTCGGATCTTCAAGTTTCCGCCGGAAATAGGCGTAGTTCTCGGTCACTCGAGTGGCCACGTCCGGAGCCGGCTCCGTCCCTTGGAGAATGGCGATCAGCGCATCCTTATCATTTTGAGACAGGATTAGTTTGAACTGGCGTTCGCCTTCTTCGTCGTCATTAAGCAGATAACGATTCCGGATCTTTCTCGGAGAGAAACCGTCCCGGGGCTCGCGCTGACCCTCTGGCAGTTCCTCCAGTCTGGCTGCCAGTGCCGCCAGGACGAGGGTGACGGTTGTCACCCGCTGTTGTCCGTCAATGATCAGGTCAGGCTCAGCAGACGTATTAGTGGATTGTTCCTTGGCGACGTAGACGATCGATCCCGTGAAATGTGATCCAATTGCCGGGGTTGAGCCGGCCCGATTAATATCCGCCCAAAGCTGGGCACACTCGGGACTGCCCCGACTTTTGTTGACTCGGGGTCTTAGGCCGCTAAGAGCGCGGTTCGGTTGATTGTTTCATATTCGATGGGCGTGAGTTTTCCCAGCCGTCT
>NZ_JASDDG010000044.1 GCF_030407495.1 Arthrobacter sp. APC 3897
CTGGGGGGAGGCAGCGAAAGCCGCCCAGCAGCGTGCAAGGTCTGATTCGGGAGTGGCGGCAACGGCCTGCCAGCCGGCGGCGTTCAGGACCGCAAGAGCGGGCCCGGCCTCCCGCAGCCGGTCCGTCACCAGGATGGCGCAGGCCCGGGTGGCATAGTCCGCCGCCGGGGCCAGCCTGGCCGCGTCGTCGGCGGAGAGTCTCCCCAGAACCGCAACAAGAGGTCCGCGGCGGCGCTGGGCCAAAGTGTCCGCGAGCCCGGAACCCAACTCCCTCCGGTTTTCGGACGGTGACGGGTCCGGTTCCGTCAAACCGGCCGTGCCGCCGCCGGGCGAGCCGCCCGCTCTGAGGACGCTGCGGAACCGGGCGGGCACGGACCCGGTGGCCGCGGCCTTACTCCGGTCCGCCTGCCGCTCAAACGGGCGGGCCTCAAGGTCCAGCGCCGCCAGCCCTTCGGCAATGTCCTGCAACCCTGCGGTGCCGCTGAAGTTGCGCTGCAGGGGATCGGGTGCAGAAGGGGAACGCGCGAGTCCGGGCCGCGCGTAAGCATCCAGCAGGTGCAGCGAGTAGCCGTTATCGATGAGGTACGCGGCTGCTGAAACTGCTGCGGTAACCGCCCATTCAAAGGACTCGGAGGTGGACAGTCCGTTTCCGGCAGGGTCCGTCCACAACGGTGCTCCCGGGCCGCCCGCGAAGCAGGACTGCCGTGAATCGAGGAGGAGCGTGGCGCCCGGGGAGGTGACCGGTTCCTCCTGCCTGACCATGAGTTCGCCGTGACGCGCCGTCGCCGCCCAGTGAACCCGCCGCATTGGATCGCCCGCGCGGTATTCGCGGGTGGAAACGTCATCTTCGCTGGGGTTGCCGCGGCGGGGACTGGAAACCGACCCCTCCGTTCCCCGGGGCCCGCCCAGCGGAGTGGCCGGCAGCTCCTGCGGTGCCGGTGACACCACCAAAGGATCCGTGGTGCCGAGGGTATGCTGCCGCCGGGAGAGTCCAAACAGATCGGAGAACTCTGCCGTTACCGGTCCCAGGGGAAACATGCCGCGCCGGGCGGAGCGCACCTGATACTCGTAGGTGCTGCCGCCGTCGGCATCGGGGAACCGGGCCGGGAAGCGGAACACCGGACTCTGGCCGAAACGCAGGGGCAGGCCTTCGCGCATGGAGGCGCTCTGCCGGACCGGGCGGGGAGTGCGCAGCGAAAGCACCACCCTGGCAGGGACCCCGGTTTCCACGGTGGGCGGGCTGAAGGTGCGTTCAACAAGGAACACCGGCTTGA
This sequence comes from Arthrobacter sp. APC 3897, assembly GCF_030407495.1. Taxonomy (GTDB): domain Bacteria; phylum Actinomycetota; class Actinomycetes; order Actinomycetales; family Micrococcaceae; genus Arthrobacter_B. Next base: position 1,275 of record NZ_JASDDG010000044.1, read on the forward strand.
CCAGGCGCAGGGCCAGCGCCGAGAGCAGCGGCAGTGCGAGGAGGAACACGCCCAGGACGAGGGCGTCCCTGCGGCCCATGATCTGGGCGGTCAGGAGGGCGGCTGCCCCTGCCACGACAAAACCCCAGCCGCGCGCCGTCAGCAGCCGTGCTGCGTTTGCAAAGTCCATGGAGCCTTCCCGCTGGTGGTGTTCCGGTGGTGCCGCCTGAGCTGTCCAGCCTGGGGCCTTACCGCCTCAGGCGTTCACCTGCCGGGCTGCGCGGAACGGGAATGCGTGCGAGGAGGTGTGACAGCAGGCCGGACGGTGTGTCGCCGGAACTGGTGGCTTTGCGGTCCAGGATGATGCGGTGGGCCAGCACGGGGTCCGCGAGGCTGGAAATGTCATCGGGAAGGACAAAGTCACGTCCCGCCAGCGCCGCACGGGCCTTGGCGGCACGCAGCAGCTGCAGCAGGGCCCGGGGGCTGGCTCCGAGACGCAGATGGGGATGTTCCCGGGTCGCCTGTCCAATGGCAACCGTGTACTCCTTCACGGCGGAGGAGACAAAGATGTCCCGCACCCTGGCTGTCATGGCCGCAACTTCACCGACGTCGACCACCGCCGAGACCGCATCCAGCGGCGAGGTGGACTGGTGGCTTTCCAGCATCTCAATTTCGGACCGGGTGTCCGGGTAACCCATGGAGATGCGGGCCATGAACCGGTCCCGCTGGGCCTCGGGCAGGGGATAGGTCCCTTCCATCTCGATCGGGTTCTGGGTGGCCACCACCATGAAGGGTTCGGCCAGCCGGTAGGTCCCGCCGTCGACTGTCACCTGCCGCTCCTCCATGCACTCCAGCAGTGCGGACTGCGTCTTCGCCGAAGCCCGGTTGATCTCATCCCCAATCACGATGTTGGCGAAGATGGGCCCCTGGCGGAACTCGAAGCGGTGGGCGTCCTGGTTATAGATGGACACGCCGGTGACGTCGGAGGGCAGCAGGTCCGGGGTGAACTGGATCCGGGTCACTGAACAGTCAATGGTCCGGGCAAGCGTCTTGGCCAGGAGCGTTTTTCCGACGCCGGGCACGTCCTCCAACAGGACATGGCCCTGGGCCAGCAGCACGGTGAGGACCAGTGAGGCCGCTTCCTCTTTGCCGTCAATGACAGTATTGACAGCCGCGAGAATGTTGGACGCCGCGGTGTGGAAGGCATCGGCGCTGTATCCCGTGCCTGCAGCCCGGCTCCATCCGGCCGCGGGCCCGGGAACCTCCGTTCCCGGTGTATCACCGGCATAGGGAGCGGCGGCTGCAGCTGGATTTCGAGCGTCCATGGATACCTTCCAAGCCTCGGGAAACCGCGCCCCGTTCCCTGAGGAAGGATCCGGTGTGCGGCGTTACAGGCCTTCCGCCGGTTCGGCAGGGGCCTCATGTGAATACAGGGTACAAGCTCACTTAGGGTTAAAGACATGTGCAATGACAGTGGTTATGTTCCGGGTGAAATCCCTGCGGCCTATCTGGACTTCGAATCCGGCAGCGGGAAACCTTATCCTCCCGCCCCGGAGCCGCTGCCGGTACCCGTGATCGACAACCATACCCATTTGGACTTTGCCCCCGGCAGGGCCGGCACCGCCGAAGCGCGGGCTGCCATGGACGCCGCGGAGGCGGCAGGAGTGCGTGGCGCGGTTCAGGTAGGCACGGATCTGGAGTCTTCGCGCTTCACCGTCCGGATCCTGGATGACGAACCCCGGTTGCTTGGAGCCGTGGCTATTCACCCCAACGATGCCCCCGTCCTGGCCGGCGAGGGAACCCTCGATGCGGCGCTCGGGGAAATTGAAACCCTGGCCGGCCATCCCCGGGTCCGGGGGATCGGTGAAACCGGACTGGACTACTTCCGTACCGGCCCCGACGGCGTTGAGCACCAGCAGTACTCCTTCCGCCGGCACATCGACATTGCGAAGCGGCTGGGGCTGGCCCTGCAGATCCATGACCGCGATGCCCATGAGGACGTTTTCCGGTTGCTGCTGGAAGAGGGAGCCCCCGAGAAAGTGGTCTTCCATTGTTTCTCCGGTGATGCGGGGCTGGCCCGGACCTGCAACGAGCACGGGTGGAATATGTCCTTCTCAGGCACCGTCACCTTCAAGAACGCGGGGAATCTTCGTGAGGCGCTCGCCGTAGCCGACCGGCGGCTGCTGCTGGTGGAAACCGATTCCCCCTTCCTGACGCCGCACCCGTTCCGGGGCCGTCCCAACGCCAGCTACATGGTGCCCTACACTGTTCGGTTCATGGCTGCGGAACTCGGAGCCGACCTGGCTGAACTGGGGACGCAGCTGGTGGAAAACACGGTCCGTACCTACGGTTCCTGGGACCAGCCGCCGGCACAGTAATTCCCTGTGACGCACGGGTACCACTTGGAATGGCCAAAACTCCGGTTTGCCCTCAGGTCACGGTTCGATTACGGTGGGGACCTATTAGCCGGGGTCGGGGAAGGCGCCGGAACTAATACCGAACCACACACCGTCCTGTGAACGGGTGTGCGCCGCTTCAGCCGAAGCACCGCGCCACACCTGTGCCCGGTTGCGGAAGAGGTTCCTTGCCTGCGCACAGAGCTGCCCCGTGAGACCCGGGGATATCGGCTGCCACGCGCCCTGATCCCCGTGCCCGGAAACTATGAACGTTTGGGATTCCGTGGCACATGCACTCGTGAGGCGTGGGGTAAAACTAACCGGGCAGGCCGTTGTTATGGTCGCCCTCATTCTTGGGCTGGTGGCCTTTGTAGGCACCAATAAGTCCGTAGTACTAAGCGTCGACGGCCAGGCCAGCGACGTCAAGACGTTCGGCGGCACAGTCGCTGACGTTCTCCAAAAAGCAGATGTCCAGGTCACCGAAGCTGACCTGGTGAGCCCGGACCTGGCCACTGAGGTCAGCGACGGAACCCGGATTGAAGTCTCCATGGCCAAATCCGTGGACGTCACCCTGGACGGCCAGGGGCACACCGTAAGCACCACCGGCCAGACCGTTGCGGATCTGGTGTCGGAACTTCGGGTATCGTCCAACTCTTCAGTGTCCGCCTCCCTGGACACCGCACTCTCCGGGCTCCAGGATCCGCTGTCGATCTCCACCCCGAAGACGATCACCATGGTGATGGACGGCAAGTCCTACAACCGTCCCACCACGGCAGAAACCGTGGATGAGCTGCTGGATGAAGCGGGCATTGAACTTACCGGAACGGACCGCCTCTCGGCTCCCGGATCCGCCGCCCTGGTGGACGGCATGGCGTTGAAGATTACCCGCGTCACGGCCGGAGACAAGGTCACGGTGACCGAAGCCCTCCCGTTTGAAACCGCTGAAGTGCCGGACTCCAACCTTTACGAGGGCGAAAAAAAGGTAACGGTTGAGGGAACACCGGGCGAGAAGGCCGCAGTCTTCGCGGTGAAGCTGGTGGACGGCCGTGAGGTTAGCCGCACCCTGGTGAGCGAAACCGTCTCGGTGCAGCCGGTTGCCGCAAAGATCTCGGTGGGAACCAAGAAGAAGGAAACCCGGCCCGCGCCTGCACCCGCGGCTGCACCCGCACCGGCGGCAGCACCGGCAGCAGCGGCGCCCGCCGCTCCGGCCCCGGCTCCCGCTGCGGGCGGTGCCGCTCCCTCCGGCGGAACCTGGGCTGCTTTGGCTCAGTGCGAATCCGGCGGGGACTGGCACATCAACACCGGCAACGGCTATTCCGGCGGCCTGCAGTTCAGTGTCTCCAGCTGGCTTGGTGCCGGCGGCGGCCAGTACGCGCCCATCGCTGCGGGGGCCACTCCCGATCAGCAGATTGCCGTGGCAGAAAAGCTTCGCGCCAACGGCGGCTGGGGCCATTGGCCCGCCTGCGCCGCTAAGCTCGGGCTGCTCTAACCGGCAGCATTTTCAGTACCGCGAGGACCGGAGCCTGTGATCAGGTTCCGGTCCTCGCGGTTAACCCAACGGGTGTTCCGGCCCGCGCCTGGCCCGCCAGCCGGGCAGCATGTTCTGCGCGGTCCAGGGCTCCGGCGTCGAAGAAGACCCTGGCGCTGTCATCCAGCAGGTGCACCGCACTGCTCGTTTCTCCCAGCGCCGCCCGGCTTAGGCCAAGATGCAGGGCCACTTCCGCGGCACCCTGGGGGGAGAGCGCCGCCCGCCGTGCGTACACATCAGCAAGGATGTCCACTGCTGCTTGATGGTTGCCGGAGAGCTGATGCCAGCGGCCCCTGCTGTGCTGGTTCTCCAGGATGTCTTCCTCGGAGCCGCCCAGTACCGAGAGGGCGGTCTCGGCCTGGTCCATGAACCGGCTGGTAGCGGTGTCATGCAGCCCCTCGGCCAGACGCATGGCGGCCGAAGAGCGGTTGAACGCGGCCCAGGTCTCCAGATCCGCCTCGGGGTTGAGGAGGGACTCGGCTTTGGCATGGAAGCGGAGGCCGGCGGCTGTATCGCCGCGGCGGAACGCCACATTGCCGACCGCCCAGTATCCCTTGCCCGTCGTCTGGGTATCAGATGCCGCTTCCAGCAGCGGAAGCAGCAGCGCCTGGCAGTGGCCCCAGGCTTCTTCCTGCAGTCCGCTTTCGGAAAGTGCGGCGATGAGTGCCTCATAAGCGTCGATGAGCTGATCTGCGTTCAGCCGCAGCAGCACACCGGCGTCCAGTGCACGCCTGGCATGCAGGACAGCTTCCGGCAGCCGTCCGGCCCCCTGGCAGGCGGTTGCCAGCAAAGCCTCGGCCTGCGGACGCAGCGGTTGCCCTTCCGCTGCCAGGGGATGCTGTGCCAGGCGTTCGGCCTCGGCAATGCATCCCGCGTAATCGTGCAGCCTGCGCAGGCACGCCGCTGCGATCAGTGACAGCTCCCACCAGCCAAAGGGGTCACCCTCAACCAGTGCCGCTTCCGCGGCCAGCCGGGACAACCGGTGTGCGTTCTGGTAATTGCGCTCGTCCCACGCCTGCACCGCAGAGAACTCCAGGAAGAGGCGGCTGTCTTCCCCGGCCCCCGGCTGCGGGAAACCGGGCACTGCAGTCAGCCGTTCCGCCAGGAAACGGATGGCCCCGCCGGTGGGTTCGCGCCGGCCTTTTTCCAGCATCGATACATCGCGTGCCTGAAACACATCGCCGCCCAGCTCTTCCTGAGTCAGCAGGCGTTCAGCGCGCGCCAATTGAAGCCGGTTTCCGAAGTTTTTGCCCATATGTCATTACCGCCGTTTCGGGGCTGAGGGACACTGGAAGAGTGCCTCGGCCCCGAATGCTACCGGCCGATTTTGGGCGGGGGCAGGGTGGTTCCCCATTCTGGAAGGAAACACGATGAAGAGGAGCGCATTCTGCCTGCGGGCAGGAACCTCAGTTGGCAACTGGCCTGACTAACCGTTGCGGGCGGCTCCGTCCACGGTTCCAGCCCGGGTCCCCGGCCGTGTCCCCGGCCGTGTCCCCGGCCGGGGACCCGGACGGAGCCGGCCGGAGCCCAGGGCGGAACCGGGCGCTCGGCTAGTATTGCTAGGTGACTGAATCCGCCTCCGCTTCCCGTCCTCCGGTCAAACCGCTGCTGGGTGCCTCCGACATCCGCGCCCTGGCCGACGAGCTGGGCGTGCGCCCCACCAAGACCCTGGGCCAGAACTTCGTCATTGACGGCAACACCATCCGGCGCATCGTCGCGGCAGCCGGGGTCGGGCCGGAAGAAACCGTGCTGGAGGTAGGGCCCGGTCTGGGATCCCTCACGCTGGGCCTGCTGGATGCGGCCAAGTCCGTGGTCGCCGTCGAAATTGATCCCGTGCTTGCCGGGCGGCTGCCCGCAACGGTGAAAGCCTGGCGGCCCGAGAAAGCCGATCAGCTGCACGTGGTCCTTGGAGACGCCATGCGGATTACCGAGCTCCCCGTTGAACCCACGGCACTGGTGGCCAACCTGCCGTACAACGTGGCCGTGCCCGTGGTGCTGCACCTGCTGGAGCGCTTCCCGTCCCTGCGGCACGGACTGGTCATGGTTCAGGATGAGGTAGCTGACCGGCTGGCCGCCGTCCCCGGATCCAAGGTATACGGCGTGCCGTCAGTGAAGGCCGCCTGGTACACCACCATGCGCAAGGCCGGCGTGATCGGCATGAACGTTTTCTGGCCCGCCCCCAAGATCGCGTCCGGCCTGGTGGGCTTTACCCGCCATGACCCGCTGCCCACCACTGCCACACGCGAAGAAGTCTTCGCCGTGATCGACGCCGCGTTTGCCCAGCGCCGCAAGACGCTGCGCGCTGCCCTGTCCGGCTGGGCGGGGAGCCCTGCCCAGGCCGAAAACGCGCTCGTTGCGGCGGGGGTGGATCCGCGGGCCCGCGGCGAAGTCATCGATATCCACGCCTTTGCCCGCATTGCCGAAGCGAAGGATGCGCAGGGTCCGGCGGCCGCGGAGGCTCCGGTCAGCGCGGAGAGCGAAGCGCAGGCCGACGGCGGCGCCTCCTAATCGGAAGCGCCCTCCCTAACGCGGCACCCGCGGTGTCCCGTGCGGCCCCGGCAAGGGCTGCATTAACGGCGCAGCCCGCCCTTCCTCTAAGTTGGAAGGTATGAGCGCAGCGAAGTTTTCATCCGCACAGCCCCCCACGGCGGCCCCGGCTTCCGTGTGCGTCCGCGCCCCCGGGAAGATCAACGTATCCCTGCGCGTCGGCCCGCTGCGGCCCGACGGTTACCACAGCGTCGCCAGCGTCTATCTGGCCGTTTCGCTGTTCGAAGAAGTCCGGGCCACGGTCACCGAGGGCCCCGGGATCACCGTCACAGTGGACAGCAAGGGCGCCCTGCAGGTCCCCGTGAAGGACATCCCTCTGGGGCCGGACAACCTCGCGGTGCGCGCGGCCCGGGCACTGGCGGGCTTCGCGGAGAACCCCACCGGGGTGCACCTGCATATCACCAAGCGGGTGCCGGTGGCCGGCGGCATGGGCGGCGGCTCGGCCGACGCCGCGGCGGCCCTGGTTGCCTGTGACGCCCTGTGGAACACGCACCTTTCCCGTGAAGAGCTGGCCGGCATCGCTGCCGGTCTCGGCGCTGACGTTCCTTTCTCCCTGCTCGGCGGCACCGCCGTCGGCCTGGGGGTGGGGGACCGGCTCACCCCGGCCATCTCCAAGACGCCGCTGCACTGGGTGCTTGTTGCCTCCGACTTTGGGCTGTCCACCCCCGGTGTCTACGGCGAACTTGATTCCCTCCGCGAAGAGGAGCAGCTGCAGGCTGAAGAGCCCCTGGAAGTTGACCCGGCCATCCTTGCCGCCATGCGCTCCGGGAATGCGGAGGATCTGGCATCCGTTATGTCCAATGACCTTCAGGCGGCCGCGCTGCGCCTGGCGCCGGAGCTGGCGGACATCCTGGGCGCCGGCAAACGGCTGGGTGCACTGGCCGGCATGGTTTCCGGCTCCGGCCCCACTGTTGCCTTCCTGGCCGCGAACGCTCCCGAAGCTGCGGAGCTTGCGGCAGCCCTGGGCGCAGAAGGCCACCGCGCCGTGGCCGTCGAGGGACCTGTCTCCGGCGCCCGGCCGGCATCCGCCGCCGCCGGCTGATTTCATCCTTTCCAACATTTTGAAACCCGGAAGAAAGTAGTACCGATTGGCACACCTGCTTGGTGCTGAGAACCTCAGCATTTCCTTTGGCACCCGCACCATTCTGGACGGGGTTTCCCTGGGCCTGGAAGAGGGGGACCGGATTGGCGTCGTTGGCCGCAACGGCGACGGCAAGTCCACCCTGATGCGTCTGCTGGCCGAGCGGCAGACGCCCGACGACGGCCGCGTCACCCGCCGCCGCGACGTCACTGTGGGCTACCTGGACCAGTCCGATGTGCTCGACGGCGACCTGACCGTGGGCCAGGCGATCGTGGGCGATGCGGCGGACTACGAATGGGCCTCCAACGCCCGCATCCGCGACGTTATGAGCGGCCTGATCCAGGAAGTGGACTGGAACGCCTCCGTGTCCTCCCTCTCCGGCGGACAGAAGCGCCGCGTGGCCCTGGCCAAGCTGCTGACCGCGGACGACGACGTCGTCATGCTGGACGAGCCCACCAACCACCTGGACGTTGAGGGCGTCGCGTGGCTGGCGCAGCACCTGAAGAACCGCTGGCGCGCGGACGCCGGCGGCCTGCTGGTGGTCACCCATGACCGGTGGTTCCTGGACGAAATCTGCACCCGCACGTGGGAAGTCCACGACGCCGTCATTGATCCGTTCGACGGCGGTTACGCAGCCTACGTGCTGGCCCGCGCCGAACGCGACCGGATGGCCAACGTCATTGAGGGCAAGCGCCAGCAGCTGGTCAAGAAGGAACTGGCCTGGCTGCGCCGCGGCGCCCCTGCCCGCACCGCCAAGCCCAAGTTCCGCATCGAGGCGGCCAACAACCTCATTGCGGACGTGCCCGAACCGCGCGACACCCTGTCACTGAACAAGATGGCCACCGCCCGCCTGGGCAAGGACGTGCTTGATCTTGAGGAAGTGTCCCTGACCCTGGGCGACACCGAACTGTTCAAGAACATCACCCTGCGCCTGGCTCCGGGGGAGCGGCTCGGCCTGGTGGGCGTCAACGGCGCCGGCAAGACCACCCTGCTGCGCCTGCTCAACGGCGACATTGAACCCACCAAAGGCCGGCTCAAGCGCGGTAAGACCGTGCAGACCGCCGTCCTGACCCAGGAGGTCAAGGAACTCGACGAGGTGGCGGACATGCGCGTCATCGAGGTCATTGAGAACGAGAAGCGCGTCTTCAACGTGGGCGGCCGCGAACTCTCCGCCGGCCAGCTCGTGGAACAGCTGGGCTTCTCCGCCCAGCGGCAGTGGACCCCGGTGAAGGAACTGTCCGGCGGCGAGCGGCGCCGGCTGCAGCTGCTGCGCCTGCTGGTGGGTGAGCCGAACGTGCTGATGCTCGACGAGCCCACCAATGACCTGGACACGGACACCCTGGCCGCCGTGGAGGACGTCCTGGACGGCTGGCCCGGGACGCTCGTGGTGGTCTCCCACGACCGTTACCTGCTGGAGCGCGTCACCGACCACCAGATGGCCCTGCTGGGTGACGGCAAGCTGCGCGGTCTGCCCGGCGGCGTGGACCAGTACCTCGAGCTGCGCAACGCGGCTTTGACGGCGAACTCTTCGGCGTCGACGGCGGCCCGCGGATCCTCGCAGGCGGCCCGTGCCGCGGCGGCAGGGTCCTCACGGCCCGGTTCCGGAGGCGGCGTTGCAACGGCGGTGGCCCCGGGGTCTTCCGAAGCCGAGAAGCGCATTGCCAAGAAGGACCTGGTGCGGATCGACCGGCAGCTGAGCAAGCTGAAGCAGCAGGTGGAAAAGGTCAACGCGCAGATGAGCGCCGCCACTGAAAAGGCCGGCGGAGCGGACTTTGAGCAGCTGGCCGAGCTGAACAAGAAGCTGCAGACCCTGGCCGCCGAGCAGGACGACCTGGAAATGCAGTGGCTCGAGGCATCAGAGAAGCTCGAGTAGCGTCCCCGTTTTCTCGTATCGAGTGTGCAGCCGCTGCCGCTTTGGCGCGCTGGAAAGGGCACGATCACGACTCTCGATGGTCCTGCGCCGGATAGCCCCTGTGCAGGACAGGAAAACAGTGCAGGACAGGAAAATCCTGTGTGCAGATAACGGGGTTCGCCTCATTTCATAGTGCAGCTTCCGGGCTCAAAGCGCCGAAATCAGGCGGTTTAGGCCCGGGAGCTGCACGAAGGATTCTGGGTCAGGCGGTTTAGGCCCGGGAGCTGCACGAAGGATTCTGGGTCACGCGGTTTAGGCCCGGGAGCTGCACGAAGGATTCTGGGTCAGCCGGCGTGGAAACCCGAGGTCAGGCGCCGGCCAGCATCTGCGGCAGGATGTGCTCGCGCAGCAGCGGGGAAATATCCTCGCGCTTGAGCGCTTCTGCCGGGTCCATCCAGAGCAGTTCTTCAATTTCGGCAGCGGCTGCGGGTTCCCGGGCCGGATCGCCGTTGGACGCCGGCAGCGTGTAGGCGAAGAGCCCGGCATCGATGAAGGTGTTTTCCTCATTCGCCGCGGGGCCGTACCAGTCACCGAGGACTTCCAGTTCGGACTCGGCAACGGTGAGGCCCAGCTCCTCCTGCATCTCCCGGGCTGCAGCAGCGCTGAAGGATTCTCCGGGCTCCAGCTTGCCGCCGGGCTGCATGAACTTGCCGGTTCCGCGCTTGCGGACCAGCAGGATCCGGCCATCGGCATCGCGCACCAGGACAGCGGACAGCGTGAGGACCACCGGGGCATCCTTCTGCATGTGGCGGAGTTCGGGATCCTTCTGCAGTCCGGTCAGGCCGTTCCAGGACAGGTTGACCAGATGCGCCGCCACCGTGGCCTTGTCCGGGGTGCGGGCATCCAGCCACCATTGGCCGGTCATGGCCACCATGCCCACCAGCATCTGCGCATACATGCCGCCCACCTCGGCGCTGAGGCCGCGGTTGCTGAATTCCTTGGAAAGGATGTGCTCCACATGGCTGGTAACGCGGGAGAGCAGGGTGGCAAAGGTGCCTTCGGGCTGCGACGGCGGGGCGTCCCGGACCAGGATGCGGAACCCGTCGGTGTGAGATTCGATATAGTCCAGCAGCGCATAGGCGACGCGTTCAATCAGGATCCGCGGGCCGGCGTCGGCTCCCAGCGCTTCCGTGATCACGGCGAGCAGCCGGTTGAACTCGGCCTCAACCACCTCGGTGTAAAGCGCTTCTTTCGACCCGAAGTGTTCATACACCACCGGTTTGGAGACACCGGCCGCAGCGGCAATGTCCTCGATGGTGGCTCCGTCGAGCCCGCGCAGGGCGAACAGCCCCCGGGCCACCTCAATAAGCTGTGCGCGCCGCTGCACGCCGGTCATGCGCAGGCGGACTCCGCCCGCCGGATTTCTTGCCACCCCCACAGTCTACGACCTGTCCCTGAAACGGGTTCCGTCGCGTCCGGACGCGGCACTGCATGACACTCCGGCGGCCCCAAGTCGCGCCAACATCGGCAGACATGGCAAACTAAACTCTTGTGTGCGGGGCAACCTGTGCATTTTCCGCCCTGGTGTAATGGCAGCACCCCGGCCTTTGGAGCCGTGGAGTATAGGTTCGAATCCTATGGGCGGAACGGCAGGAGCACCGGCCCGTTCCGGTGGCCAGCCCCTCCAAACCCGAGGCCGTACCACCCCCCAGGAGCGCTACTTCGTGACCATGCAGGATGCTAAATCCACCGAAAGCGCCGAGACCGGCGGGCCAGCGGCTGTCATAGTCCTCGCAGCCGGAGCCGGCACCCGGATGAAGTCCCGGACTCCCAAGATCCTGCACCCCGTTGGCGGAACGTCCATGGTGGGCCATGCCCTGACGGCGGCACAGGCGCTGGCGCCCCGTGCCCTGGCCGTAGTGGTCCGGCATGAGCGGGACCGCGTGGCGGAACACGTGTCCGCAGCCGCCCCGCAGGCGGTCATCGTGGACCAGGACGAGGTTCCGGGCACCGGCCGCGCCGTACAGGCGGCGCTGGAGGCCCTGGACGCCTTCGCGCCGCTGGAAGGCACCGTCGTCGTGACCTACGGGGACGTGCCGCTGCTGGAAGCCGACACCCTGCGCGAGCTCGTGGCAGTGCACCGGATCGACGCCAATGCCGTCACCGTGCTCACCGCCCGGCTGGAGGATCCCACCGGTTACGGCCGGATCCTGCGTGCCGAAGACGGCACCGTCACCGCCATTGTGGAACACAAGGACGCCGACGACGCCCAGCGCGCCATCAACGAAATCAACTCCGGCATCTACGCGTTTGACGCCGCCGTGCTGCGCGATGCCCTGTCCAAGGTCACCTCGGACAACTCCCAGGGCGAGATGTACCTCACTGACGTGCTCGGCCTGGCCCGGTCCGCCGGCGGCCGCGTCGCGGCTGTCGTCACCGACGACTTCTGGCAGGTTGAAGGCGCCAATGACCGCGTCCAGCTGGCCGCCCTGAACGCTGAGCACAACCGCCGGAACCTCGTGCGCTGGATGCGCGCCGGCGTCACCATTGCTGACCCCGCCACCACCTGGATTGACGCGGACGTCACGCTCGCCGAAGACGTCACCATCCTGCCCGGCACCCAGCTGCACGGCTCCACAGTGGTGGAGCGCGACGCCGTCGTCGGCCCGGACACCACACTCACCAACGTGAGCGTGGGGGAGGGCGCCAGGGTGGTGCGCACCCACGGTTCCGAGGCCCGTTTGGGGGCCGGGGCCGACGTCGGACCCTTCGCCTACCTGCGCCCCGGCACCGTCCTGGGCGCCAAGGGCAAAATTGGAACCTTCGTGGAAACCAAGAACGCGGACATCGGCGCCGGGTCCAAGGTTCCGCATCTTTCCTATGTTGGAGACGCCACCATCGGCGAGCAGTCCAACATTGGTGCGGCGTCCGTTTTCGTGAACTACGACGGCGTCAACAAGCACCACACAACCATCGGTTCACACGTGCGGATGGGCAGCGACAACATGTACGTGGCCCCCGTCACGGTGGGCGACGGCGCGTACAGTGGAGCTGGAACCGTGGTCCGCAAGGACGTTCCGGCCGGCTCCCTGGCCATCAACGTGGCGCCTCAGCGCAACCTCGACGGCTGGGTGCTGACCAACCGCCCGGGTACCGCCGCAGCCGCTGCGGCAGCCGCCGCTGCGGACACCGATTCCACAACCTCTTCCTCAAATACTGATTCCCCCACGCGAGAAAGCGATCATTAATGAGCAGCGAGATCACCGCCCAAGGTGAAAAAAAGCTTGTCCTTGCCACCGGCCGTGCACACCCGGAACTGGCCGAGGAAATTGCACGCTGTCTCGACACGGACCTGCTGCCGCTGGCTTCCTATGACTTCGCCAACGGCGAGATCTATGTCCGGCCGGGCGAGAGTGTCCGCGGTACTGATGCCTTCGTGATCCAGGCCCATCCGGCGCCCATGAACAACTGGCTGATGGAACAGCTCATCACTGTTGATGCCCTGAAGCGTGCCTCCGCCAAGCGCATCACCGTGGTGTCCCCGTTCTATCCGTACGCACGCCAGGACAAGAAGGGCCGCGGCCGCGAACCGATTTCGGCACGCCTGGTTGCTGACCTGTACAAGACCGCCGGGGCGGACCGCATCATGAGCGTGGACCTGCACACCTCGCAGATCCAGGGCTTCTTCGACGGCCCCGTGGACCACCTGATGGCCATTCCGCTGCTGGCCGACTACATCCGCACCCGTGTGGACGTTTCCAACGTCACCGTGGTGTCTCCGGACACGGGCCGCGTCCGCGTGGCCGAGCAGTGGGCGGAACGCCTTGGCGGTTCCCCGCTGGCCTTCGTGCACAAGAGCCGCGACCTCACCGTGCCCAACCAGGCTGTCTCCAAGCAGGTTGTGGGCCAGGTTGAAGGACGCACCTGCGTGCTTATCGATGACATGATCGACACCGGCGGAACCATTGCCGGCGCAGTGCGCGTGCTGAAGGAAGCCGGTGCAAAGGACGTCATCATTGCCGCCACGCACGCCGTGTTCTCGGACCCGGCGGCCCGCACGCTGGCTGAGTCCGGCGCCCGGGAAGTGGTGGTCACCAACACGCTGCCCATCCCCGCAGCCAAGCGCTTCGACCAGCTGACAGTGCTCTCCATTGCACCGCTGATTGCCCGGGCCATCAAGGAAGTCTTTGAAGACGGTTCCGTCACCAGCCTCTTCGACGGAAAAGCCTGATTGCTGCCGGCTGGCACAGCAGCTGGATAACGGCACCAACTGAATAACAGCAACTCGCGCGCTGCCCGTTCGGACTTCGGTTCGAACGGGCAGCGCGCTGCTGGTAGGATGGTCTGCGATGCCTAGGCGAGGGAGAGGTCCGGATCAATCCGGACGTTACTCCGTTATCGACGGTGGCTGGCAACTTCTGACTGCATCCGCGGACGTTTGATCCGCGGGGTGCAGCGCTGTTCCCATACCGGCGCCTTCGTCCCGGCAACCACGGAACATCCATTATCAGGAGTTTGAAATGTCTGAGCAGAAGCTCGCAGGAACCGTCCGCACCGAGTTCGGCAAGGGTGCGGCCCGCAAGGCACGCGTTGCCAACATGATCCCCGCCGTCATCTACGGCCACGGCGAAGATGTTCTGCCCATCCTGCTGCCTGCCAAGGCAACCACCCTGGCAGTCCGCACCCCCAACGCCCTGCTGGAAATCGACGTCGACGGAGAGTCCCACCTGGCCCTGGCCAAGGACATCCAGCGCGACCCGATCAAGCAGATCATCGAGCACATCGACCTCCTGACCGTCCGCAAGGGCGAAAAGGTTGAGGTTGAGGTCAACGTCCACGTTGAAGGCGAACTGGCACCGGGCAGCGACGTGTTCAACCAGGAAGCCAACACGGTTCTGGTTTCCGCAGACGCCACCAACCTGCCGGAAACCATCGTTGTCAGCATCGAAGGCCGCACGGCCGGCGAGCACATCTACGCCAAGGACCTGGAACTGCCGGCCGGCGTTGAGCTGCTGCTGGATCCCGAGACCATGGTCATCAACATCTCCGAAGCCACCGTCCAGGACCTGGGCGCGCCGTCCGACGAGCAGATTGCCGACGCAGCTGCTGAAGTTGGCGCCGAAGCGTAATTCACCACCGGGGTCTGCTCCCCGTAACGGAGCCGTCCGGTTCTTGTCGAAGGAGCAGTACCCGCAGTGAACAGCAATACCTGGCTTGTAGTCGGGCTCGGAAACCCCGGGCCCGGCTACAGCCGCAACAGGCACAATATCGGCCAGATGGTCCTGGATAATCTGGCCTCCCGCGTGGGCGGGAACTTCAAGTCCCACAAGTCCCGGGCACAGATCCTGGAGGGGCGGCTGGGGATCGGCGGACCCCGCGTCATTCTGGCCAAGCCCCAGACCTATATGAACCTCTCCGGCGGCCCTGTGTCGGCGCTGGCCAAGTTCTTCGATATTCCGGCAGACCACGTGGTGGCCGTGCACGATGAGATCGACATCCCCTTCAACACCATCAAGCTCAAGTCCGGCGGCGGCGAAGGCGGCCACAACGGGCTCCGCGACATGAGCCGCGCCCTGGGCACCAAGGATTATTACCGGGTCCGAGTAGGGGTTGGCCGGCCGCCCGGACGCATGGACACCGCGGATTTTGTCCTCAAGGATTTCCCCTCGGTTGAAGCCAGGGAACTGCCGTTCCTGATTGACGACGCGGCGGATGCCGTGGAGCTGCTGCTGACGGACGGCCTGACGGCCGCGCAGCAGAAATTCCATTCCGGAGCATGATGCGGGTGGAATGCGGCTCTCCGGCACGCGCGGGGCAGCCGCCGCGGCCAGGCAGGTAGCCCGCCGGGAAAAACGAGTACTGATCCAGTCAGGGCAAACAGGCCGGAACGCATTGTTGGAGGCATGCCCCGGGCCTACACTCAACACATGCCTTCGGGCACTATGAGCTGGGGCCGGCGTCGGGAGGCCTCCGAGACTGGGCCACCCCCATTCCGGCGCCGGTCCCTTCACAAAAGTACCGGGTGTTCGGCATTGCTTTCCTGCCGGATACCCGGTTTTTTGGGCTCAAACGGCACTGCGTCTCATTTTGGTCTTTCGCTGCCGCCCGACACGGACCCAATCGCATGCCTTTGTATGTAGACGAAACCCTGACCGTCGCGTACTCTCGCACCAGTAACCACAGCTTTTCCGTAGGGCTCTGACAATTCAGGCAACCGGCAGCATCCTTGCTGCCGGACTCGGGTGTGCGGTTGCAGTAGTCGTGGGACCGCGGGGGGCGTGTTCAATAAAATGTTGCTTGAGGATACTGAGGTGCCGCATTGTTTGCTGATCGGCAGGGCAAAAGTGTTTGCGCTGCTGGGCGAAGTGCTGCAGGCCGGCCAGGGCGGTGCCGTTGTGGTGGGTCCGGAAGGCATCGGCAAGACTGTGCTGGTTCAGGCGGCAGCGGCGGATCCGGCGTTTTACGCCGTTACCATCCGCGGCAGCCGCGAATCCGGAAAAACTCCTTTCGGTGCCTTGGCCTGGCTCATTGCGGACCTTCCGGAAGGGCTGAACTCCCGTCCCGCACACCTGCTTCATGAGCTGGAGCAGCTGCTGCTGGAACGTGCCGCCGGAAAACGGATCCTCCTGCTGCTGGACGGCGCGGAGCATCTGGACGAACTGACCGCCATGGTGGTTTCCCAACTGGTGCGGCGTTCCATTGTCATGGTGCTGGCCACGGCGGAAAACCTCTTTCAGTCAGCTGCCGAGTTTCACGCCCTCTGGACCGAAGGGCTGCTGTTCCGCGTGGACCTGGCGGCCTTCACCCTGGATGACACCCGTCAGCTCATGCAGTCCATTCTGCAGGGTCCGGTGTCCTCGGCCGCCGCCCGTGCCGTGCAGCGGCATGCCGGCGGGAATCCCCGTCTCGTCACGCTCCTCACCCGCGAACAGGCGGACGAAGGGGTGCTGGCAGAACAGAACGGCGTCTGGGTGCTCGCGAAACCACTGGTGTCTTCGCGGCAGGTTGCCGAGGTAATGACCGTTCGGCTGAAGCGGCGCCCTGCGGGAGAGCGTTCCGTCATCCAGTTGCTTGCACTCTCCGGCGAGCTGCCGCTATCCGTTGTCCTGCAGCTGGTTCCTGCGGAAACCGTTGATTCGCTGGAAGAAGAGCGGCTGGTGGAGGTGACCGGATCCGGGACCATTCATCTTGGACCGGAGACCTCCGCCGAGGCAATCGCCGCAAGCATCCCTCCGGGGAGAAGCCGCGAGCTCTGGGAAGAAGTGTCAGCCATCCTGGATCCGGAGTCACTGCCGTCGTCGGCGCTTCCGGGGTACTGCCGCTGGACCCTGGCATGCGACGGAGCCTTGGACCCGGGCAGTGCACAGCGGGCAGCCGCCCACGCCACAGCGGCCGGCAGATTTGGCCAGGCACTGCAGCTGGTCCGGTCCATTGAAGCAGGACAGCGTACCCAGGCTGTGGTGCTGGAAGAGGTACGCGCCCTCACAGGGCAGGGAGAGTACAGCGAAGCGCTGGAGACGCTGGAGACCCTGGTCGAGGCGGAATGCCCCGGCGACGTGGACTCGTGGGCGGATCTGATTCGTCATCAGGTCCTGCTGCTGAGACGCCTCGGACGCGGGAACCCGGCGGAAGTGCTCCGGCAGGCCCGGCTGGTGGTCCTCCCGGATGAACCGGAAGCGGCCCGCCGCAGGCGCGCGGCCCTGCTGATGCTGGTGCACGGCGCCCTGGCCATTGACTCCGGCCGCCTGGCCGATGTGCCGCCGGAGCTCACGGATGTGAGGAGCGATCAAGCGCTGCCGTCTGCAGTCCGCGCCGGCGCGGGCGCTCTGCAGGCACAGGCCCTGGCCCTGTCCGGCCAGGCAGGCCAGGCCATGAAACTGCTCGACGCCGTGACGGAGGACGTTCGCACCGTATCTGCTCCCGGCATTCTGGACACCGTGTATGTCAGGGTGTTTCAAACCCTTATCGCGGCCGGTGAGTATGCGCGTGCAGCGGAGTTGACGAATGACCTGATGTTCGGCAGGAGCCCGCGCGCCTTCTGCTGCAACTCGGGTGAAGTGGCATACGGGATGGTGCATGCCCTTTCGGGAAGGGCTGACAGGGCACTTGGTTCCCTGTCCTGTGCCATGAGCCAGCTGCAGCTGGAGGATTCCGGCGACCTGCTGCCCATGGCACAGTCACTGGCCGCCTACGCACATGCGCTGCTGGACAACACGGATGAGGCCGCGCGTCTGTCCGAAGACACCGCTGAACACCGGTACCGGCAGCCTGCCCAACTGGAATCAGTGGAGCAGCTGATGCGGGTGCAGGCCACGCTGGCCGGTGACCCGCAGCGGCTGTGCGCCCAGCTGCGCTCCATGGCGCGCAGCTGCCTGGATGAGTCAATGGTGGCGCCTGCCCTGGAATGCCTGGCCGCGGCGGCCCGGCACGGCGATGCCAAGGCCGCGGTTGAGCTGGCTGAGGCAGCTGCCCTGGCTGACGGCCGCTGGGCGCGGGCGTTGTACTGCTTTGGGGCCGGTCTGGACGCCAATGACTCGGCCCTGCTGGTGGAGGCAGCGGATACTGCCCTTGAACTGGGCAACGTCCTTCTGGCCAACACAGCGGCGCGTGCTGCACTCCGGATTGTTGACGGCCGTGCGGGCTCCGCAGACCGGGCCCATGCCCGGGACGCACTCAGGATTGAACATTTGAGCTTCCGCGAACTGCGCGCCTCCAACACCATCACGGAACGGATGAAGACGCTGACGCCGTTTGAAGCAGAAATTGCCCTGCGTGCGGCGGGACAGGCAACACGGGCGGAAATCAGCGGCGCGTTGAAACTGTCACCGCGCACCATTGACTGGCACCTGGGTAAGATCTTCGACAAGCTGCACGTTTCGGGACGCTCGGAACTTGGAGAGGTTCTGGGGCAGAACTGAACGGGTACGGAAGTCAGGGGGTGACGTGTGCGGCAGGGCTTTAACGTGCGGCCGCCGGTGGGGCGGGAAGCGGTCCTTGAGGCTGTGACGGACAGTCTCCTCCGGCCGGGCGGCCACGGTGCCGTAGTGGTGGCCGACGCCGGAACGGGCAAAAGCCTGCTGGCAACGGCAGTTGCCGCAAAACTGAAGGACCGGATGGACATGCACCGCATCCACACGAGTTCCTCCCTTTCCGCCGTCCCCTACGGAGCACTGGCACCGCTCATTTCCGATCTGGATCCACGCGAGACCGATTCTCCGCTCGCGGTGATGCGCTCCCTGATGGGCCGGTTGTTTCCGGATGCCCGTTATGAATCGGCCACCGCGCCGCTGCTGATCGTGGATGATGCCGAATCGCTGGATGAAGCATCCGGTGACCTCGTGATGCAGCTGGTTACCTCCGGCCGGCTGCGTGTCCTGCTGCTCACCCGGCGAATCGCCGGCCTTCCCGCAGGGCTCTCCAACCTGGTGTGGGAGGGTGCGCTGTCCCGCCATGACCTGCCTCCGCTGACCGAGGCGCAGGTGCATGAGCTCTGCGTGCAGGTACTGGACGGGCCGGTCCTGACCAGCACCAGCACCGACATTGCCCGGGTCAGCGGCGGAAATCCCATGCTGGTTTTGGCGCTTCTTTCCGAGTCCGTCAGGGCCGAAAGCCTGGTGTTTCGAAACGGCGTCTGGCTGCTGCACGAACAGATGCTCCCGCCGGAGGGACGGCTGGGGGACCTGCTCCGGGCCCAGCTCTCAGGGTTGTCCGCCGGAGAGCGGGATGCACTGGAGATCATCGCGCTGGCCGAGCCGCTGCCGGCCGCCGCGGCGTTCAGCCTGGGGCTGCACCGCGCAGTGGACTCGCTCACTGAAGCCAAGCTGGTGGACATTTCCGGGGACCCGGTTCGGCTCCTGCGGCTCAAACATCCGCTGTACGGCGACGTTGTCCGCCGCCTGGTTCCCGCAGCCCGCAGCGCGCGTCTGCGCCGTCGGCTGCTCACCGTCTCCGATCCCGGCACTGAGCAGGGGGAGAACCTGCTGCGGTGGGTGTCATGGTCCCTGGACTGCGGGGCGGACGTACCGGACTCAAGTCTGGTTGCCGCGGCGTACCGTGCCAATAACCTCTTTGACAGCGCGCTGGCGTTTCGGCTGGCCACCGCCGTCAAAGACCCCGCCTACGCCATGGCCGCGCGCGTTCAGGCTGCCCGCGCCCGTTTCCAGGACGGTAAGCCGGAGGCGGCCCGTGAACTCATTCTCGGAGTGAGCGCTGCCGCCGCGGACCTGACCACGCTCAAGATGGCAGTGCTGATCCGGGTGGAACTCATCCGGCTCCAGCCCACGGATGACGGCGGCCTTTCCGCCGTCGCGGCGGACTGGCTCGCCGGGGTGGACCGGATCGAAGAATCCGCGGGCGAAAACCCGGACAGTGAGCTGGCCGCCGACATCCTTTCATCCCGGCGCGGCGGGCGCCTGCTGGATCTGACGGGAAGGATCGCCGAGGGCAGGTTCGGGTCCGCCGAGGAGGAGCTCCGCACCATCCTCGCCGCCGGGCTGCGGGCGCACGACGACGAAGCGGTCCTCATCGCGAAGATCCTGCTTGCCGAGATCCTGACTGAGTCAGGCCGCCTCCAGGCCGCCTACGGTCTTTCGCATGATGCACTCACGCTGCTGGACCGGGGCGGGCACCGCTTCATGGCCTATTACCAGTTTGTCCTCTACCGCCATTTGAGGGTGCTCGTCTGGCTCGGGAAGTGGAAGGAAATCAGCGCCACCATCCAAGTGGGAGTCTCAGGGGTTTTTGGTGCGCTGGTTCACGTGGCCGGTGCCGTGGACCTGACCGAAGCCGTCATGCACCTGCGGACAAACGACGCGAAGGCCGCGCTTGACCGGCTCACCGCCTCCGTCGAAGGGCTGCGCACCAGCGATTCCCAAGGACTGCTGACGCTCTCGATGGGGCTGGGTGCCTTCATAGCGGCCTCGAACGGGCAGCCGGTCCTCGCTGAAGAGCTGCTTGCCGACGCCGCTTCCTGCAAACCCCGGGGAGCGGCAACCACGCGTTTGCTGGCCAGGGGGTACGAGGCAGCGGCCCGCATGCTGCTTCAGCCGGAGCGGCAGCCCGGCATTACGCTGAGCGAGCTGGCCGAAGAGGCGGAGAACGCCGGGTTTGTGTCCGTTGAGCTGGAACTGCGCTTCCTGTCCCTGTCCCTCGGCGACATCGAGGGGCTCAACCGGTTGCAGAAAATTGCCGAAGATTTTGAAGGCCCGCAGGGATCGGTCCTGGGACGGTTTGCCCGGGCAGTCCTGGACGACGACGCCGATGAGCTCCTTCTGATGGGCTCCGACCCCGTGGAACCGGGCTGGGAACGCCTGGCGGACCCATGCATCGCAGCAGCGCAGCGGATTGCCAAGGCTAAGGGGGACCACGCCCTGCTCCAGCGTGTGCAGCGGGTCCTCGGCAAACAACGCGGCGGGACGGGGTCCGGGACCAAAGCCGGCGTCCCGCTCCTGACCCGCCGGGAACGCGATGTTGCAGCGCTGGTGATGCAGGGCTACCGCAATGCTGAAATCGCGGAACGGCTTTTCCTTTCCGTGCGCACTGTCGAAGGACACATCTACCGGACCTTCGAAAAGCTCGGCATCAGCAAGCGGGAAGAACTGAAACAAGAACTCTTGACCCGGGACGCTTCGGCCTGACCCAGTACCCCGTATTCCGCCTGACGGTAAATCCAAGCGGTCGGGGTCCCTTATTCGGGTATGCCTTACCCGTGCCGGGGTCAACCCCGTCCCCTAATCTGGCGGGGATTCTTGGTGAGCAATTGTTGTCCGGGGCCGGAAAGGTCTCCGGTAGATTCGGCGGTCCCCACCAGCTGCACTCCACACATTTGTT
>NZ_JASDDG010000045.1 GCF_030407495.1 Arthrobacter sp. APC 3897
TGGCCGTCGAAGGCTGCCAGGCCTTTGGCGGTGAGTTCAGCCCAGGTGCGTGTTCGTCCCGCCGGTCCGGGTCCCTTGAGCAGCTGCACGTAACCTGCCTGCTCCAGTTGCTTCAGGTGTTTACTCAGGGTCGGGTCACTCACCTGCAGGGTGTCTCGAAGCAGCGCGAACTCCGTGCTTCCCAGCCGTGCGAGCATCCCGCTGACCCGCAGCCTGACTGCTCCGTGGACAACCTCGTCAAAGCGGGCGGCGGCGGGCATCAGGTGTCCTCGGCAATGGACCGGACCAGGGCCCGCTCCGTGTGCAGACCAAGCACGAGGCTGCTGACGAAGCTCAACAGGACAGCAATACCCAGGAGCCCGGGGGAATCGGCAGGCTTTACTGCGAACATGGCCAGCAGCACCGCCGCGGCCACTAGTCCTGCCTGCCTGAGGGCGGCCGGCAGGGAGCTGCGGTAAGCCCACGGTTCTGCACGGGTGCCGGTAATGACCGGGCGGAGCATGCCCAGCAGGACAAGAAGCACTGCAGACACCGCGGATCCCATCGCTTCCCAGCGGCCCAGGCCGAAGGCGCTGACGAAACCGGCTATACAGAGGGATTGAAGGCAGACGTACCAGAAAGGCGCTCCGGAGCGCCTTGCGGCGGCGGCACCGTCGGCCTGAAGCCTGTCGAGGTGTTCCTTTGCGGTCCGCGGGTCGACGCCGTGAGTTTCCATGTCGGCAACTCTAGAGTTGCCGACATGGAAAGTCCATGCTTTTTCGTCCCCGCCTACGGAAGCAGCAGCACCTTGCCTGTGGTCTTCCGTCCCTCGAGGTCCTGCTGGGCCCGGGCGGCCTCGGCCAGCGGATAGGTGGCGCCGATCCGGACGTTCAGCGTGCCCGCACGGACCATCTCGAACAGCTCGTGGGCACGCCACTGCCGTTCTTCACGGGTGAGCAGATAGTCACCGATGGTGGGGCGGGTGAGGTAGAGAGACCCGCCGGAATTCAACTGCTGGATGTCGAAGGGCGGTACCTGTCCCGACGCCCCGCCAAACAGGACCAGCATGCCGCGCTTCCGCAGGCTCGCCAATGAACCCTGGAACGTAGCCTTGCCTACGCCGTCGTACACTACGTCCACGCCCACACCGTCCGTCAGGTGGCGGACTTCCTCGGCGAAGCCCTCATAACCCAGGGCATGGTCGGCGCCCGCCGAGCGGGCGAGCTCGCGCTTCCCGTCCGTGGACGCCGTGGTGATCACCCTGGCGCCTTTGGCTTTGAGGAGCTGGATCAGCAGCAGGCCAACACCTCCGGCGCCGGCGTGGGTCAGGACGGTCTGCCCCTCCTCGACGGGAAAAGCGGAGTTGCACAGGTAATGTGCCGTCATACCCTGCATGGGCAACGCCGCCGCAGTCTCGAAACTGACGCCGTCGGGGACCGGCAGTGCCTTGTCCGCCTCCATGATCATGTACTCGGCGTAGGTGCCGCCTCCTTCAGCGGTGGCCACCCGTGATCCTTCCCGGAAATCCGCAACATCGCGGCCTGCCGCCACGACGGTTCCGGCAGCCTCGACGCCCGGGATGAATGGATATTCCATGGGGTAAACGCCGCTGCGCTTGTAGGTGTCGATGAAGTTCACCCCGGCGGCGGCCACGCGCACCAGCAACTCCTTGGGGCCTGGCAGGGGGAGGTCAACGTCTTCGACACGCAGGATTTCCGGTCCGCCGGGAGCGGGGACCACAATAGCTTTATGCATGGAATGTCTCTTCCGTAACGGCGTCTGTGTTGCTGCCATCGTAGGGCAGCCGCGACCCCCGTGCACGGGTTCGTCTGATTTGTGGCCGGAGGACGCAGCATCCGGCCCGCGTCATGTATGCATAAATATGAAGGTCCATGTATAAATTTGCTGTAGGGTAAGGGCATGACGATTTCAGTTGCTGTCTCAGGAGCCTCCGGGTACGCCGGCGGCGAGGTGCTGCGCCTGCTGGCCGGACATCCTTCCGTCACCATCGGAGCCATCACGGCCCACAGTAATGCCGGCTCCCGGCTGGGCGAACTGCAGCCCCATCTGCACGCGCTCGCAGACCGCGTCCTGGTGGACACCACGGTGGAAAACCTTGCCGGACACGACGTTGTCTTCCTGGCGCTGCCGCACGGTGCCAGCGCCGCGATTGCGGCAGAACTCGATCCTTCCGTCCTCGTCATCGACGCCGGCGCAGACCACCGCCTGGAAGATCCGCTCGCGTGGGAAAAGTTCTACGGTTCTCCGCATGCCGGTTCCTGGCCGTACGGTCTGCCGGAACTGCCCGGCCACCGCGACCGGCTCAAAGGTGCCACGCGTATTGCCGTCCCCGGCTGCTATCCCACATCATCGCTGCTGGCGCTGGCCCCGGGCTTCTCTGCCGGGCTCCTGGAGGCCGACGACGTCGTCATTGTTGCTGCCTCCGGAACCTCCGGCGCGGGCAAGGCGGCCAAGCCGCACCTGCTGGGTTCGGAGGTGATGGGCGGAATGAGTCCCTACGGAGTGGGCGGCGGCCACCGGCACACGCCGGAGATTGAGCAGGGCCTCTCGGCTGCGGCGGGTGAGAACGTGGCCGTGTCCTTCACCCCCACGCTGGCACCGATGGCCCGCGGCATCCTCACCACCGCCACCGCGAAGGTCCGGCCCGGCGTTACCCCGGAACAGCTGCGGGCCGCCTGGCAGGAAGCGTACGGCCGCGAACACTTTGTCCGGCTGCTGCCCGAGGGCCAGTGGCCTGCCACCAAGATGGTGGCGGGTTCCAACTACGCCGCCCTGCAGCTGGTCTACGACGCGCATGCCAACCGCGTCATCGTCACCTGCGTGATTGACAACCTGAATAAAGGCACCGCAGGCGGAGCGGTGCAGTCCATGAATATTGCCCTTGGCCTTGAAGAGACCGCCGGCCTGATGACGCAGGGAGTTGCCCCGTAATGAGCACCACGGAACACAGTATTGAAGCCAACGGCAGCACCACGGGGACCGCGAACGGCACAGGAGGCGCCGGAGTTACTGCTCCTGCCGGTTTCCGCGCCGCCGGCATCACCGCCGGACTCAAGCTTTCCGGCGGTCGTGACATGGCGCTGGTGGTCAACGACGGCCCGTCCAAGGCCGCCGCCGCCGTCTTCACCCGCAACCGGGTGGCCGCAGCACCGGTGCACTGGTCCCGCCAGGTCATCTCCGACGGACGGGCGGACGCCGTGATCCTTAACTCCGGCGGCGCCAACGCCTGCACCGGCCCGCAGGGCTTCCAAAACACGCACGCGACCGCCGAGAAGACCGCTGACGTCCTGGGCATCTCCGCCTCCGATGTGGTGGTCTGCTCCACCGGACTGATCGGCGAGCAGCTGCCGATGGAGAAAATTCTCCCCGGCGTGGAAGCTGCCGCTAACGCTCTCGCGGCCGACGGCGGTGCTTCCGCCGCCGAGGCCATCATGACCACCGACACGGTGTCCAAGCAGGCCGCGTTCACCGGCAGCGGTTACAGCATTGGCGGCATGGCCAAGGGGGCCGGCATGCTGGCTCCGGGGCTGGCCACCATGCTCGTGGTGCTGACCACCGATGCACAGCTGCCCGCGGCGGATCTGGATGCCGCCCTGCGCGCAGCCACCGCCGTCACCTTTGACCGCACCGACTCGGACGGCTGCATGTCCACCAATGACACCGTGGTCCTGATGGCCTCCGGAGCGTCCGGAACCGTTCCGGAACCGGACGAATTCACCGCCGGTCTCACCGAGGTCTGCCATTCGCTGGCCCAGCAGCTGATCACCGACGCCGAGGGCGCGAGCCACGACATCGCCGTCACCACGGTGAATGCGGCAACAGTGGCCGACGCCGAAACCGCCTCCCGGGCCGTCACCCGGTCCAACCTGTTCAAGACGGCAATCTTCGGCAACGACCCCAACTGGGGCCGGGTCCTGTCCGCGGTCGGCACCACCGATGCCGCCTTTGAGCCGGACCAGCTGAACGTCACCATTAACGGGATCCAGGTCTGCCGCAACGGCGGCATCGGCGATTCCCGCGACCTGGTGGACCTCACCGGCCGCAGGGTTACGGTGGAGATCGACCTGAACGCCGGATCGGAAAGCGCCACCATTTGGACCAATGACCTGACCACGGACTACGTCCACGAAAACTCTGCGTACAGCAGCTGATCGGGGACATCATGAGCACACCCACAGAAGCCAAGGAACAGCTGGCCGCCCAGGACAAGGCCGCCACCCTCATCGAGGCGCTGCCGTGGATCCAGCGGTTCGCCGGCTCCATCATGGTCATCAAGTACGGCGGCAACGCCATGGTCAACGATGAACTGCGCCAGGCCTTTGCCGAGGACATCGTCTTCCTGCACCACGTAGGCGTCCACCCCGTGGTGGTGCACGGCGGCGGCCCGCAGATCAGCGCGCTTCTCGACCGGCTGGGCATCAAATCCGAGTTCAAGGGCGGCCTGCGCGTCACCACGCCCGAGGCCATGGATGCCGTCCGCATGGTCCTCACCGGCCAGGTGGGCCGCGAGCTGGTGGGCATGATCAACGCCCACGGCCCCTACGCCGTCGGGCTCTCCGGCGAGGACGGCGCGCTCCTGCGGGCCGAACGGACCGGAGCGGTCGTCGACGGCGAGGAAGTCGATCTTGGACTGGTCGGTGAAGTCACCGGCGTGAACCCCGGCGCCATCGTGGACCTCCTCGAGGCCGGCCGGATTCCCGTCATTTCCACAGTGGCTCCGGAAGTGGACGACGACGGCGCCCCCACCGGCCAGGTGCTCAACGTCAACGCGGACACGGCTGCGGCCGCCCTCGCCGTCGCCCTGGGTGCCTCGCGGCTGGTGGTGCTCACCGACGTCGAAGGCCTCTATGCCGACTGGGCGGACAAATCCTCCCTGATTTCCTCGCTCACCGCGGGGGAGCTGCGCGACATGCTGCCGACGCTGGAAGCGGGCATGATCCCCAAGATGCGCGCCTGCTTGGCAGCGGTCGACGGCGGAGTGGACCGTGCCGCCGTCGTGGACGGCCGGATGGCCCACTCCATGCTGCTGGAGGTCTTCACCACCGCCGGCATCGGCACCCAGGTTATTCCGGAGGAGAAGTAATGAGCACCGCCATGAGTAAACACACCGAGGCCGCAGCGGCCTCCGGGACTTCCGCCCTCCCTGAAACCGACGCCGCGCTGGCCGAACTGACCGGGACCTCTTCGGACTGGCTGCGCCGCTACGGATCATCCCTGATGGGCGTGTTCGGAACGCCCCAGCGTGTCCTGGTCCGCGGCAGCGGCTGCACCGTCTGGGACGCCGACGGCAAGGAATACCTGGACCTGCTCGGCGGCATCGCCGTCAACGCACTGGGCCACGCGCACCCCTTCCTGACCTCGGTGATCAGCAGCCAGCTGGCCACTCTGGGCCATGTGTCCAACTTCTTCACAAGCCCCACCCAGGTGGCCCTGGCGGAGAAGCTGCTGCAGCTGGCCGGCGCGCCGGAGGGGTCGAAGGTCTTCTTCGCCAACTCCGGCACCGAAGCCAACGAGGCGGCGTTCAAGCTGGCCCGCCGCAACACCGGAACCGCGGCCGCCGGCGGCGCGTCAGCGGCCGGCACGCCGCAGCGCACCCGGATCATTGCGCTGGACGGAGCCTTCCACGGCCGGACCCTTGGCGCGCTGGCGCTGACCGCCAAAAAGGCCTACCGCCAGCCGTTCGAGCCGCTGCCCGGGGGAGTCGAGCATGTTCCCTTCGGGGACGTGGAGGCCCTGCGCGCCGCAGTGGATAACACCGTTGCCGCCGTCTTCGTGGAGCCCATCCAGGGCGAAGCCGGTGTGGTTCCGCTGCCCGCAGGCTATCTGCAGGCAGCCCGCGGGATCACCTCAGCTGCCGGCGCCCTGCTGATCGTGGACGAGGTCCAGACCGGCATTGGCCGCACCGGCGCGTGGTTTGCCTCCGAAGGGGTGCTGCCGGACGCCATGACCCTGGCCAAGGGCCTGGGCGGAGGTTTCCCGGTGGGCGCACTGGTGACCTTCGGCGAGCGCGTCTCCTCGCTGCTGACCGCCGGCCAGCACGGCACCACCTTTGGCGGCAACCCGGTGGCCACGGCCGCCTCGCTGGCCACGCTGCACGTCATCGAATCCACGGGACTGCTGGAGCAGGTCCAAAGGACCGGGGAGCACCTGAGATCGGCGCTGGCAGCCGTCCCAGGCGTTACCGAAGTCCGCGGCGCCGGCCTGCTGATCGGCTTCGACCTCGCCGAAGACATCGCGCCGGCAGCGGTGGCAGCCGCCCTGGACGCCGGATTCATTATCAATTCCACCGGCCCGCACACCCTGCGCCTGGCCCCGCCGCTGATCCTTACCGCCGGCCAGGCCGACACATTCGTGAACGCCCTGCCGGAAATCCTGGCC
Source organism: Arthrobacter sp. APC 3897 (assembly GCF_030407495.1). Classification (GTDB taxonomy): domain Bacteria; phylum Actinomycetota; class Actinomycetes; order Actinomycetales; family Micrococcaceae; genus Arthrobacter_B. The sequence goes on from NZ_JASDDG010000045.1 coordinate 6,379, forward strand.
GCCGCCGGGTCCGCAAAGACAAAAGGACAATCATGACCCGCCATTTTCTGGTCGACACCGACCTTACCCAGGCCGAGCAGGCAGAAGTGCTGGATCTGGCCGACGCGCTGAAGCAGGACCGCTACAAGCACCAGCCCTACGCCGGCGAATCCACCGGCCGCAAGACGGTGGCCGTCATCTTCGACAAGACCTCCACCCGCACCCGGGTTTCCTTCGCCGCCGGTATTGCCGATCTCGGCGGTGTTCCGCTGATCATCGGTGCCGGGGAATCCCAGCTTGGGCACAAGGAAAGCGTCGCGGACACCACCAGGGTCCTCGAACGCATGGTCTCCACCATTGTCTGGCGCACCTACGCGCAGTCCGGACTGGAGGAAATGGCAGCGCACTCACGGGTTCCCGTCATCAACGCCCTCTCCGATGACTACCACCCGTGCCAGCTGCTGGCTGACCTCATGACCATCCGTGAGCACAAGGGGGCCCTCGCCGGGCTCACCCTGGCCTATCTGGGCGACTGCGCCAACAACATGGCCAACTCCTACCTGCTGGCCTGTGTCACTGCAGGCATGCATGTGCGGGTGGCCGGGCCCATCGGCTACCTTCCGGATCCGCTGATTGTCGACGCCGCCGCCGCCCGTGCGGAGGAAACCGGCGGATCGGTGATGATCACCACCGACCCCGCCGAAGCGCTGGCCGGGGCCGACGTCGTCGCCACCGATACCTGGGTTTCCATGGGCCAGGAGGATGAAAAGGCGGCCCGTTCCGACCTTTTCCGCAGCTATGCGGTGGACGCCGCGGCGATGGCACAGGCGGCGGATGACGCCGTCGTGCTGCACTGCCTGCCGGCTTACCGCGGCTACGAGATCTCGGCCGACGTCATCGACGGTCCGCAGTCACTGGTCTGGGACGAGGCGGAGAACCGGCTCCACGCCCAGAAGGCCCTCATGGTGTGGCTCATGGCGCGCTCCGGACTGACCGGCGTCCCGGAGGGGACAGCAGGTCCGGAAGGCACAGCATGAGTATGCCGGCCACTAAAACCGCACGCCAGGCGCGCATCCGGGCCCTGCTGACCGGATCCTCGGTTCGGTCCCAGGCTGAACTTGCCGCACTGCTGGCTGACGACGGCGTCCAGGTCACCCAGGCCACACTGTCCCGTGACCTGGTGGAACTGGGCGCGGTGCGGATGCGGGGCAAGGAAGGTGTGCTGGTGTATGCCGTGCCTTCCGAAGGCGGCGAACGCGCACCCCAGTCCGGAGTGACCCAGGAAGTCCTCGACGCCCGGCTGGCCCGGCTCTGCGGGGAACTGCTGGTCACGGCCGAAGCGTCCGGCAACATTGTGGTGCTGCGGACTCCTCCGGGTGCCGCGAACTTCCTGGCCCTCGCCATCGACCATTCAGTGATGCCGTCCATTCTCGGCACCATCGCCGGTGACGATACCGTGGTCATGGTCACCCGCGACCCCAACGGCGGCGCCGACGTGGCGGCGCGCTTCCTGCGCATCGCAGACGAAGCCACCGCCAACGGGCAGGCTCCGGACAGCCGCATCCTGTAGCTGTCCCTCCAAACTTTCCATCTACTTCATCAACAGGCAGCCCACACAGGGGCTGCACCAAGCAAGAGGAGCGTATTTCGTGAGCGAACGCATTGTTCTGGCCTACTCCGGTGGCCTTGACACATCGGTGGCCATCGGCTGGATCGCCGAGGCAACCGGCGCCGAAGTCATCGCCGTGGCGGTCGACGTCGGGCAGGGCGGCGAGTCCCTGGAAACCATCCGCCAGCGTGCCCTGGACTGCGGTGCCGTGGAAGCCTATGTTGCCGATGCCCGGGACGAGTTCGCTTCCGAGTACTGCATGCCCGCGCTGAAGGCCAACGGCCTGTACATGGATTCCTACCCGCTGGTCTCCGCGCTGTCCCGTCCGGTGATCGTCAAGCACCTGGTCGCTGCCGCCCGCGAGTTCGGTGCCACCACCGTCTCCCACGGCTGCACCGGCAAAGGCAACGACCAGGTCCGCTTCGAGGTAGGCATCCAGACACTGGGCCCGGACCTGAAGTGCATTGCGCCGGTCCGTGACCTGGCCCTGACGCGCGACAAGGCCATTGCCTTTGCCGAACAGAAGAACCTGCCGATCGTCACCACCAAGAAGAACCCGTTCTCCATTGATGCCAACGTCTGGGGACGTGCCGTGGAAACCGGCTTCCTGGAAGACATCTGGAACGGCCCCACCCCTGACGTGTACGAATACACCTCCGATCCCGCCGCCGGCCTTCCGGCCGATGAAGTGGTCATTACCTTCAAGCAGGGTGTTCCCGTGGCCATTGACGGCAAGCCGGTTACGCCGCTGCAGGCCATCGAAGAGATGAACCGCCGTGCAGGCGCCCAGGGCATCGGCCGCATCGACATCGTCGAGGACCGCCTGGTGGGCATCAAGAGCCGTGAAATCTATGAAGCCCCCGGTGCCATGGCGCTGATGGCCGCGCACCGCGAGCTCGAAAACGTCACGGTGGAACGCGAGCAGGCACGTTTCAAGAAGACTGTTGGCCAGCGCTGGACCGAACTGGTCTACGACGGCCAGTGGTTCTCCCCGCTGAAGAAGTCCCTGGACGCCTTTGTCGAAGACACCCAGAAGTACGTCTCAGGCGACATCCGGATGACGCTGGAAAGCGGCCGCGCCGTGGTGACCGGACGCCGTTCCGATTCCTCGCTGTACGACTTCAACCTGGCCACGTACGACACCGGCGACAGCTTCGACCAGTCCATGGCCCGCGGCTTCATCGAGCTCTTCGGCATGTCCTCCAAGGTGGCCTCCGGCCGCGACCAGCGTTTGGCAGAAGGTAAGTAAGAAATGAATCACGGCAAGCCGCCGGTTGAAGCAACCGGCACAGGATCAGCTGGCTCCACCGTTCAGGGTGCTTTGTGGGGCGGCCGCTTTGCCGGCGGTCCCGCGGATGCCCTCGCGGCGCTGAGCAAGTCCACCCACTTTGACTGGCGGCTTGCCGGCTATGACATTGCCGGCTCCCGTGCGCACGCCCGCGTGCTGCATACCGCCGGCCTGCTCGACGACGGGGAGCTGGCAGGCATGCTCGCCGCCCTGGACGCGCTTGACGCCGATGTCCGCTCGGGCGCGTATGTTCCCGCCGACTCGGATGAGGACGTGCACGGCTCCCTGGAGCGGGGGCTCATTGAACGGGCCGGTCCTGCGCTGGGCGGCAAGCTGCGCGCCGGCCGGTCCCGCAATGACCAGATCGCCACGCTGGGACGGATGTACCTGCGCGACCATGCCCGCATTATTGCTGCCGGGGTCCTGGCTACGGTTGATGCCCTCGTGGAGCAGGCCGAGAGGCACGTCGGTGTGGCCATGCCCGGACGCACCCACCTCCAGCACGCCCAGCCGGTGCTGCTGAGCCACCACCTGCTGGCCCATGCCTGGGCTTTGCTGCGCGATGTGCAGCGGTTGATGGACTGGGACAAGCGGGCCGCAGTCTCCCCGTACGGTTCCGGTGCCCTGGCCGGGTCTTCACTGGGGCTGGATCCCAATGCAGTGGCAGCCGAACTTGGGTTTAATTCAGCGGTCTGGAACTCCATAGACGGCACGGCCTCGCGTGACGTTTACGCTGAGTTCTCCTGGGTGGCGGCGATGATCGGCGTGGACCTGTCCCGGATCAGCGAAGAGATCATCATCTGGGCCACCAAGGAATTCTCCTTCGTGACCCTGGACGATGCCTTCTCCACGGGATCGTCCATCATGCCGCAGAAGAAGAACCCGGATGTGGCGGAGCTTGCCCGCGGCAAAGCCGGGCGTTTGATCGGTGACCTTACCGGTCTGCTGGCCACGCTTAAGGGACTGCCCCTGGCCTACAACCGCGATCTCCAGGAAGACAAGGAACCGGTTTTCGATGCCGCCGACACGCTGGAAGTCCTGCTTCCCGCCGTTTCCGGCATGATCGCCACGCTCACCTTTAACACCGGGCGCATGCAGGCACTGGCACCCCAGGGATTTGCTCTCGCCACGGATATCGCTGAGTGGCTGGTCCGCCAGGGCGTTCCGTTCCGTGAGGCCCACGAACTTTCCGGTGCTGCCGTCCAGCTGGCTGAAAGCCGCGGCGTGGAACTATGGGACCTGACGGATGAGGACTACGCCGGTATTTCCGAGCACCTCACCCCGGCGGTGCGCAGCGTGCTGAGCACCGAAGGGTCACTGGACAGCCGCAGCGCCCAGGGCGGCACGGCCCGGTCTGCCGTGGAGGCGCAGCTGGCTGCGCTGAAATCGGAGCTGGAGACAGCACGCGGCTACACCGCCTGAGCTGCACAGCGTGAGCGCTGCAGCTGAATGAACAGACCCCGGAGGCCGGTTGCCTCCGGGGTCTGTTCGTCTCCCGGGCTCCTGCGCTCAGCACAGCCCAGCGGCTACCCTTGGGCCATGACTGATTCCTTCCGGCTGATGCTGCGTGCCCTGCCCGATTTTCCGGAGGACCTGCCGGACTTCGACCCCGCCGGTGCGCCGGCCGATCCGGCTGAGCTGTTCCGCTCCTGGCTGGACGGGGCCTTGGCCGCAGGTGTCCGCCAGCCCCATGCCTTTTCGCTGGCCACGGCGGACGCGGGCGGCAACCTGTCCTCACGAATGCTCATCCTGAAGGAACTCGACGACGACGGCTGGCACTTTGCCACCTCCCGCACCTCCAGGAAGGGCCGGGAGCTCTCAGCCAACCCCCGTGCAGCCATGAACTTTTACTGGTCCGAGCTGGGACGGCAGGTCCGGGTTGCCGGCACCGTCGTCCAGCTCTCCGAAGCAGTGTCGGCGAGGGACTGGAATGAACGCCCGGGCGCCGACGGCTCGGAGAATCCGCAGTGGCAGGTGTACGCACTGCAACCGGCTGAGGTGGAGTTTTGGCAGGCAGACCCGGACCGGCACCACATCCGCCACCGTTACCGGCTCTGATGTTGGCGCGGTCCGTCTGTTCCTGAGGCTGCCGGGGCCTGGAGCGGCACGTGTCGACGGCGCTTGTGCTGCTGCGTGGCGAAATGGTCCGGCTCCCATAAGGTGGTGCAATGACTGGTTTTACTCATGCTCCGGGTTCGTTCGGGCCCAAGTCCCCGGACCGCCCCGCCCCCTCTGCGCTGCTGTCCAATGTGGAAGCTGCTGCAGCGTATTTCCGGAGTTGCGCCGCCCCGCTGACGGACGCCGATGTCCGTGCCCCTTCCCGCTTGCCGGGCTGGTCCCGCGGACACGTCCTGGCGCATGTGGCCGGGGTGGCCGATGCCATGGCACGCCAGCTGGACTATGCGGCCCGGGGAGAAACCATTGAGTTGTATGACGGCGGTGCCGACGGCCGCAACCGTGCCATCGAGGAAGCTTCCGTCCGTTCGGCCGACCGGCTCCGCGCAGACCTGGACGCAGCACTGGACCGTGCCCTGTCGGCCTTCCGCGACCTGAGCAACGAGGGCTGGCAAGCTCCCATTGCTTACCGCGGCGGAGTGGTGCGGGACGGGGGATTGGCCCTGTGGCGGGAACTGGTGATCCACGCAACGGACTTGGGCAACGGCAGCGAAGCCGACAGGTGGTCCCCTCAGTTCTGTGAGCATCTGTTCGGGTTCCTCTCCGCCCGCGTTCCTGCCGGGGTACGCCTGAGGCTGCAGCCCTTCGGCATGGCCCCGCTTGTCCTGACCGGAAAAACCGGCGGAGAAGCGGCTGCCGCGACCGGCAGCACCGTGTCTGTAAATGGCATGGCTACGGACATTGCCGCCTGGCTTGCCGGACGAACCCCTAACCTGGGCAGCCTGCGGGCCGAGTCGGACGCGGACGGTATCGAGCTTCCCAAGCTGCTGCCGTGGCCCTCGGGCATTCCCGCCAAGTAGTCCCAACCCGAAGAGCGTGAGTTCCGGCTGCGTTGGACAGCGACGTCCGAGGAGGATCAATCCGGAAGCCGCACGCCGTCGTCGTCTGCAGAGCCTTACGGATCCGTCCGGGCCCGGGCTACGCTGAACGGAACCCTACCCGGCCGCCCTGGACGAGAGGACCCTGCCGTGCCTGGACAGATCACTTCCGCCCCCGTTCCCGAAGGCCGAATCGAGAGGCTAACCGACGGTTACGCGCTGGTCTTCGACCGCCGGCTCGACTATCCCACAGCTCATATTTGGGACATCCTGACGAATCCGGAAAAGGTCCCGCTCTGGCTCGGACGGCTGGAACCGGCATGGCAATTGGGCAAGGAGTACACGCTGGAAATGGACGGCGGCACCAGTATTGGAACCGTGCTCCAGCTGGAACCGCGCTCCAGCCTGCAGATCTCGTGGGAAGACCAGCTGGGATCGGAATCCGTACTGGAATGGCAGGTTCTCTCGAGCATCGAAGGAGCCCAGCTGCGGTTCCGTTCCCGCACCGATACAGCGGATTTCTTAGCGGAGGGCAGCGCCGGGTGGCAGGGCATCCTGGCGGCTTTCGCATCCGTTGCGGCAGGACAGAAACCGGCCCGCGACAGCATGGAGACGTGGGTGGCCCTCAGGGACGCGTATGCGGAGGATTTCGACGTCTCGCCCACTATGGGACTGGTCACCGGCTCGGGACCCGGCGCCCAAGTGGTCTTTGACCGGTGGTACCGGGCCCCGGAGGAAGATGTGGAGGCAGCCGTTGATGCTGCCGGCCGGAGGCTGGGAGTTGGCGGGGAAGCGGAGGTGCAGATGACCGGCGACGGCGAAGAAACCAGGGTAACGGTCCGCCAGGGAGTGACCGGAAGCCGGGACGGGACAGCAGCACTCCTGGCCGGCTGGCACATGGCGTTGGACTCCGCGCGTGACCAGCTTGACGGGGGCATGCCGCATCCGAATTTACACCGGATGGCAGCATTGGAGCGGTTCTACCGGCCCATGGTTTAGCGTCCGGTGTAGTGCCGGAAGCTCCGCGATTCCCCGGGACGGCCCGGCAGTTGTTACGGTCGAAAGATGGAAGACAAGAGCGAGAGGTCACGGCTTGCGGTGCCCGCAACGGAGGCAGCACACCTTCTGCTGGGATCGGTGCTGACGCACGACGACGGCGGGGAACCGGTGAGCGTTCGCGTCACCGAGGTGGAAGCCTACATGGGGGACGTTGATCCCGGCTCCCATGCGTTCCGTGGCCGCACCGCCAGGAACAACACCATGTTCGGTCCGGCAGGCCATCTGTATGTCTACTTCACCTACGGGATGCATTACTGCGCCAACGTGGTGTGCGGCGAGGAAGGCCATGCCACCGGGCTGCTGCTGCGGGCAGGCGAAATCGTGTCAGGCGCGGACACGGCGAGGATGCGCCGCAACAACCCCCGGACTGATCTGGATCTGGCCCGCGGCCCCGCCAGGCTGGCCCAGGCCTTGGGGATCGACCGTGCTCTTGACGGCGCTGACGTTTTTACGGCACCCCTGCGGCTGGAGCTGCCGGCGGAGCCGGTCCCTCACGCACTGGTGTCCTCTGGCCCGCGGGTTGGCGTCAGCGGACCGGGCGGTACGGATGAGTATCCGTGGCGGTATTGGCTGACGGGCGATCCCACCGTTTCCAAGTACCGTCCCGCACAGCCCAAGCGCCGGCCGGCCGGCGCAACGGCCCGTTAGCGGATGCAGGCCACCCAAAAATGCAGACGACATAAGCACAGGCGGTGTCCGGGATAACCATCCCGGACACCGCCTGCCGGTAAAGCCTCAGCGGCAGCAGGCACTGCTGACAGCAAAGGCGCCGCAGGCAGAACCGTCTATTCGCCGTCCGGCAGGGGAGCCTGAGCGGAAATCAGCTGATTCCCCAGCAGCTCGTCCCAGAATGCGCGGGGGATCGGTGCCTGCAGCGCCGCGATATCCTCCGCGATGCGCTCCGGCCGGCTGGAACCCGGGATGACGGCGGCCACCGCAGGATGGGCGGTGGAGAACTGCAGCGCCGCAGCCTTCAGGCTTACCTCATGCTGCCCGGCAATTGCCGTCAGCCGGGAAATCCGCTCCTTGATCTGCGGTGGGATCTCGGCGTAGTCGAAGTAATCCCCGCCCAACAGGGCGCCGGAGTTATAGGGACCGCCGACGACGATGCCCACGCCTTTCTCCAGTGCTGCGGGCATCATGCGCTGCAGTGCGCGTTCGTGCTGCAGCAGGGTGTACTGGGTGGCGGAGAGGCTCATGGTCGGCGCCGCCCCGTCCATGTCCATGGCCAGCTCGATGGGTTCCGTGGTGTTGACGCCCAGGCCCCAGCCGCTGATCACGCCCTCGTCCTGCAGGCGGGCAAGCACCCGGAACGCGCCGGTCCTGGCCTCGTCAAACTTGGATACCCACTCATCACCGAGGAAGTCCCGGGACGTGTCATGGATGAAGACAAAATCCAGGCGGTCGGTCTTCAGCCGGGCCAGGCTTTCTTCAATGGAGCGCAGCGTGGCATCAGCGGTGTAATCAGTGGCGATTTTGTTGGAGCGCCCGTGTGTGAAGAGGCCGGAGCCTTTCTCCTCTTCCTCATCAAGGATCAGCCGTCCCACCTTGGTGCTGAGCGCATACTCGTCCCGGTTCTTCCCTGACAGGACTTCACCCAGCCGGGATTCCGCCAGCCCGGCCCCGTAGAACGGAGCGGTGTCGAAGTAACGGATCCCTTCATTCCAGGCGGCCTCAACGGTGCCGAGGGCTTCCGCTTCGGGAATCTCCCGGAACATGTTTCCCAGCGGAGCCGTTCCGAAGCCGATTTTGTTCTTCAGCACTTGGTGCAGGTTAGCCATAGGGTGTAATCCTCACTGTCGATTCCGGGCCCTCGCCGAAGGACCCGCTCAAACGTGGAAACCGGCTCCCCCCAGCCTTTATTCCACCCGCTGCAGGCAGTGGGCGGCATCGAGACAAGTGCCACTTTTGCCCCTGCGGGCCCAAGGGACCCGCGGCAGAGCGGGTAAGGTGGACGGGTGAAAGAAACGCCCGCGGACGCCGCACAGAGTACTGAACCCATTGCCGACACCATCGAACGACTGGGCGCAGTAGTGCCGGATTACCCCAAGCCGGGCGTGGTCTTCCGTGACCTGACACCGGTCTTCGCCGACGGCCCCGCATTCCGCGGCGTCGTGGATGCCTTGCTGGCCGAGTATGAGGGCCGCTTCGACTACGTCGCCGGTGTGGAGGCCCGCGGCTTCCTCCTCGCCGCAGCGGCTGCCTACGCGGCTGACAAGGGCGTCATCACTATTCGCAAGCCCGGCAAGCTGCCTCGCCGCGTGTTTTCCGAGAGCTACTCCATGGAATACAGCGAGAACACGCTCGAGGTTCACCAGGATGATCTCCCCGCCGGGTCCCGGGTGCTGATCCTGGATGACGTGCTTGCCACCGGCGGCACCCTCAGCGCCACCGCCCGCCTCATCGAAAAAGCGGGCGGCACCGTGGCCGGCTTCGGCGTCGTACTGGAACTGAAAGACCTCGGCGGCCGCGCCGCACTCGAGGGCTATCCCGTTCACGCACTTCTGGGTTATTAACCCGTTTCCGCTCTTCCATAGGGCGGAGTACCACCGCGGCTCCGAACGGAGACGCACCTAGACCCATCCGGCAAGGGCCGGCGTCACTTAAATAGCTCAGTGCATGGAAAAAGTCCAAATGCGCGCTAAACTTGTGGGTCTGCCTTTGCGAGAGGGAACGCGAACATGCCTGAAACGTCTTCTGCCCACCACGAGCTGGAACACGAGCGACACTACGTCGCCGGTTTGTACCAGCGACTCGATGAACTCCGTGAAGAAAAGCGCGAGCAGCTGGCCCAGGTGCGGCGCAGCCATTCGGCCGGTTCACACCAGAACCGCTCCGAACGCGATGCCTTCGCCACCATGTATGAAGACCGCCTGGCGCAGTTGAATGCCGTGGATGACCGGCTGGTTTTTGGCCGCTTGGATCTTGACGACGGGGAGGAACGCTACATTGGCCGAATTGGCCTCTCCACGGCTGATCTGCAGCGGCTGATGGTGGACTGGAGGGCGCCGGAAGCCGGCACCTTCTATCAGGCCACCGCTTTTGAACGCCAGGGCGTCCGGCGCCGGCGTCACCTGATCCTCAAGGGCAGGAACGTCCAGGCCATCGAAGACGATGTGCTGGACTACAGCATGCTCGAGGAAGAGGAAGCACTCCAAGGTGAAGGAGCCCTGCTGGCCGCGCTGAATTCCAAGCGCACCGGACAGATGTCGGACATTGTCGGCACCATCCAGGCCGAGCAGGACCGCATCATCCGGGCACCCCTCGCCGGCACCCTCGTGGTGCAGGGCGGACCGGGAACGGGCAAAACCGCCGTCGCGCTCCACCGCGCCGCATATCTGCTGTACACGCACCGTGAACGCCTCAAGTCCGCCGGTGTGCTGCTGGTGGGACCCTCGAACGCCTTCATCCGTTACATCGAACGCGTCCTTCCGTCCCTGGGTGAGACCGGCGTCGTCATGTCCAGCCTGGGGCAGCTGATGCCCGGCATCAACGCCGTCCCGGAAGAGGACGCGAATGTTGCCGAGATCAAGGGCCGCATCTCGATGGCGGACGTGGTGGCCCGCGCCGTTGCCAACCGGCAGCGCCTGCCGCTGGAACCGCGGAAGCTGAACGTTGAGGGGACCATCCTGTCGCTGACACCGAAGATGGTCCAGCGCGCCCGCGACCGCGCGCGCGCCACCGGCAAGCCGCACAACGAAGCCCGCGTGACCTTCGTAAAGATCCTGCTGCGCGAACTCACCGAGCAGCTGACGGAGCAGCTCGAAGAGTCCTCCGGCGCCGGCAACAGCACGGACCGGGCCTACCTGGCCGAGGACGTCCGCAGCTCCCGCGATGTGCGTGTGGCGCTGAACCTGTGCTGGATGCCGATGACGCCGGAGAAGCTGCTGTCTGAACTGTTCAGCAAGCCCGGACACCTTGAAGGTGCTGCCCCCGGCCTGAGTGCCGAAGAAATCGCACTGCTGCGCCGCAGCGCTGACGCACCCTGGACGGAAGCTGACGTTCCGCTGCTGGACGAGGCCGCTGAACTGCTGGGTGAGCTGGACGCTTCCGCCGGACGCGACCACGCCCTGCGGGAAGAACAGCGCAAACGGGATCTGGCCAACGCCGAGCGGGCCATCGAAAACACGGAAGGTTTCCTGGAGGACTCGGGGGCCCACGGCATCCTGTCCGCCGAGGATCTGGCTGACCACAACACGGTGGGGGAGGCCCGCCTGACCGCGGCCGACCGTGCCGCCGTCGACCGCACGTGGGCCTTCGGGCACATTGTGGTGGACGAGGCACAGGAGCTTTCCGCCATGCAGTGGCGACTGCTGATGCGGCGCTGCCCGCTGAAGTCCTTCACCGTGGTGGGTGACATTGCCCAGACGAGCTCCGCCGCCGGTGCCACTTCGTGGCAGCAGGCGCTGACGCCGTTCGTGGGGGACCGCTGGACGCTCGAAGAGCTCACCGTGAACTACCGCACCCCCGCGCAGATCGCAGAAGCAGCCGTGCGCATGGCCAACGCTGCCGGCCTCGTGGTGTCCGCCCCCAAGGCGGTCCGCGAGGGACGCTGGGCGCCGTTCATCGACTCTGTCCCCGAAGGCGGGCTGGTTGACCGTCTCATGGAGACTCTGCCCGAGGACCTGGCAGCCCTCGAGGGCGGGCTCCTGGCGGTTATTGCCGAGGAACACCACCTTGAAGCCGTCCGCCGGGCAGTAGGCGCGGTGTACGGCAAGCGCCTGGGCACGGGTGCCGGCGGTCTGGAGCAGGACATTGTGGTCACCTCGCCGCGGGAGGCCAAAGGACTGGAGTTCGACGGCGTCGTCATCCTGGAGCCCGAAGAGCTGCTGACTGCTGCGGCCGGGAAGGTGGGCGACCTTTACGTTGCGATGACCCGTCCCACACAGCGGCTGCGTCTTATTGCGGCACATCCGGTACCCGCCGGAATTATCGACGAAGAAGACTGATATTTTGGAAAACGTGACTACCGAAACCCCCGTGGGCCTGAGCGCCCAAAACAATGATCCGACTTTCGAGAATGTTTGGCAGGAACTGAAGTGGCGTGGACTGGTCCATGTCTCCACGGATGAGGCCGAACTGGAGAAACTGCTCGCCGGGGAATCGATCACCTATTATTGCGGCTTCGATCCAACCGCGCCGAGCCTTCACCTGGGCAACCTGGTGCAGCTGCTGACGATGCGCCGGCTGCAGCTGGCCGGGCACCGGCCGCTGGCCCTCGTGGGCGGATCCACCGGTCTGGTGGGCGATCCGCGTCCGACGGCGGAACGCACCATGAACACCAAGGAAACCGTCTCGGAATGGGTCGGCTACCTGCAGGGACAGGTGCAGCGCTTCCTCAGCTTTGAGGGGGACAACGCCGCGCGGATGGTCAACAACCTTGACTGGACCGCGCCCATGAGTGCCATCGACTTCCTCCGTGACATCGGCAAGCACTTCCGGGTGGGCACCATGATCAAGAAGGAGATCGTCTCCTCGCGGTTGAACTCGGATGAGGGCATTTCCTACGCGGAGTTCAGCTACCAGGTGCTGCAGGGAATGGACTACCTCCAGCTCTTCCGCGATTACAACTGTGTGCTGGAAACCGGTGGCTCGGACCAGTGGGGCAACCTCACCTCCGGCACCGAACTGGTGCGCAAGGTTGAAGGCAAGAGCGTTCACGCCCTGGGTACGCCGCTGATCACCAACTCTGACGGCACTAAGTTCGGCAAGAGCGAGGGCAACGCCATCTGGCTGGACGGCACCATGACCAGCCCGTACGCCATGTACCAGTTCTGGCTGAATACCTCGGATGCCGACGTCGTTGACCGGCTCAAGGTCTTCACCTTCCTGTCGAAGGCGGAGATTGAAGAGCTGGCCCGTGCCGTGGCCGAAGAACCGCACAAGCGCGCGGCCCAGCGCCGGCTGGCGTACGACGTGACCTCCCTGATTCACGGGGAGGAAGCCACCGAGAAGGTTATTGCCGCTTCGGCCGCACTCTTCGGACAGGGTGAGATCGGTGACCTGGATGAAGCAACACTGACCGCCGCCACAGCGGAACTTCCGCGCGTAGTTGTGGACCGCAGCGGCCTGGGGATCATCGACCTGCTTGTTGCCTCCGGGTTGTCGGCCAGCAATTCGGCTGCCCGCCGGACCGTTGCCGAAGGCGGCGCGTATGTGAACAACCGCAAGGTTACGGATGCCGAAGCCGTTATCGGTGCGGATGAGCTGCTGCACGGCAAGTACCTGCTGCTGCGTCGCGGCAAGCGAACCCTGGCAACGGTGGAAGTTAGCGCAGCGTAGGGACTACACCCACAGCTGATTGGGGGAGGCCGGCTTCGGCTCCGCGGGACCGGGAAATCCAGGGACCTGCGGAGACCGGGGCCGGCTTTTCCGTTCTCTGCGGAGGTCCCCGGCCGGGCGTGCAGCAGATCACACTCCGGCGGTTTGCAAGGACCGGCAACTCTGTGTAAAGTTTAGTGAGTTGCCCCGGTGAGTGTCTGGCGGAC
>NZ_JASDDG010000046.1 GCF_030407495.1 Arthrobacter sp. APC 3897
TCTTCAGCACACCGCGCACTCACCACCGGCCCTTCACTGACGCCCAGCACGGACTGCTTAATCTCCGTCAGGTAAGCCACGATCCCGCCGCTCAGCCACTCGCCGGTGTCCCCTCCCCTGCCCAGTGCGCCCGTAAGGTTTCCGCAGGTAAGGGACTCGGCGGTTGCCACCGTCAGCCCGGCCCGTTCCACTTCATCAGCGATCAGCTGCGGAAGCTCTTCCAAAGGGTTTGTCACCGCGTCCATAAACAGCTTGCCCCCTTCCAGCGTCCATATGCTATTGATTACTAACGGTACTTACTATTTCACTTCCCGCGCCGTTCCCGGTTCCCGCCGTGCACCGACGCTTGAAAGAAGAGGGGTCACAGATTGCAGCGGCCGAACTCCATACGAGTGGCGAGCATTCCTTCCGGACACGTCTGCGTCCGCCATCTTGACCCCCTGCCCGGAACTGCGCCGGACTTGCCCGACGTTGTCCGCCTCCCGGATCCGGACCCTGACTCACCCGGCAACCCGGCCACCCGGCAAATGGTGGCCCCCGGTCATGCTCTCCGCAGAGTGGATCGATGCCAACCCTGACGCCTTCGACGTGTTCCACATCCACTTCGGATTCGACGCCCTTGCTCCCCGTGACCTGCAGGAGGTGGCGGCGGCGCTGCAGCGGCACGGCAAGCCGCTGGTCTACACCGTGCATGATTTGCGCAATCCGCACCATGAGTCCCCCGAGGCCCACGACGCCCACCTGGATGTCCTGATTCCGGCCGCTGACGCACTGATAACCCTGACCGAGGGCGCCGCGGCGGAAATTGAACACCGCTGGGGCCGCCGCCCTGACGTCATTGCCCACCCGCACGTCGTCGAGCCCCAAACCATGGCGCACTTTGCCCGGCGCGCCGAGGAGACCCGACCCGGCGGTCCCTACCGGGTGGGCGTGCACGTGAAGAGCCTGCGGGCCAGCATGGACCCCCTGCCGGTCATCCGGGCGCTGCTGGAGGTTGCCCGGGAAGACGGCGGCATGGTGGTTCAGGTGAACGGGCACTGCGATGTCCTGCAGCCCGAGGGTGCGCGGTACGACGCCGAGCTGGCCCGCTTCCTGGAGGAAAAGTCCCGTTCCGGCGAACTCGAACTGCACATTCACGATTTCCTGCCGGACGATCAGCTCTGGGAATATCTCGCCGGACTGGATCTGTCGGTGCTCCCCTACCGCTTCGGCACCCATTCGGGGTGGCTGGAAGCCTGCCGGGACCTCGGCACCGCGGTGGCCGCGCCCGACTGCGGCTTTTATGCCGATCAGGGTCCGGTGTTCGTTTACTCCCACAATGAGGACGGGCTGGATGCCGCATCCCTGAAAGCCGCCGTCCGCGCCGCACGGCACACCGGTCCGCCAAGGCCCCTGGAGCCCCGGGTCCGGACCGAGCAGCGGAACGCCATTGCCTCCCGGCACGCGGAGCTCTATGCACAGCTCCTTGAGCGCAGCGGTGTCCTGCAGTGAGGCTCTGCATCATCGGGCCCTCCCGCTTCCCGATCAGCGAACCGTTCGCCGGCGGTCTCGAGGCGCACACCCGTGCCCTGGTGTCCGCCCTGACGGCACGGGGGCATGACATCACCCTCTTCGCGGCGGCCGGTTCCGACCCGGAGCTCCGGGTGAATTTCCTCGACGTCCCCGTCTTTGAGATGAGCGAGACGGCACGGAACGACGTCGGAGCCCTTCCCGAGCAGTGGATGGCAGAACATCACGCGTACCTCTCACTGATGCTCGATCTGGCCGAACACGGACACGAAAAGTACGACGCCGTCCTGAACACCAGCATCCACCACCTCCCCCTTGCCATGTCCCGCATGCTCAGCCTTCCGCTTATCACCACCCTGCACACTCCCCCGGTGGGATGGATCGAGTCAGCAATCCGGGTGCGCGGCAAGGCCACGCGGTTTATTGCCGTCAGCTCCCACACCCGGGATGCGTGGGCTGATCTGGTGGACAGCACGGCCATCCTGAACGGAGTCGACACCGGCCGCTGGCAGCAGGGACCGGGCGGCGGCTCTGCCATCTGGTTTGGCCGGATTGTGCCGGAGAAGGGAACGGCGCTTGCCATCCTGGCCGCCAAAGAGGCAGGAATGCCCCTTGACCTGGCCGGTCCCATCCATGACCACCATTACTTCAACGCCGAAGTCCGCCCGCACCTCGGCACGGATATCCGCTACCTGGGCCATCTGGACCATTCCCGCCTGCGCCGGGCCGTCCAGGGTGCCTGCGCTGCGCTCGTCACCCCGCGCTGGGATGAGCCGTACGGCCTGGTGGCGGCCGAAGCCCTGGCGGCAGGCACTCCGGTTGCCGCCTTCGAGCGCGGTGCCCTGCCGGAGATTCTTACTCCGGACTGCGGCCGGCTTGCGCCGGCGGACGACGTCGACGCCCTGGCAACGGCCCTGCGTGAGGCATCGGCCCTGGACCGGAACGCCGCGCGGCGCCGCGCGGAGACGTTCTGCTCCCACGAACGGATGGTTGACGAATACGTTGCCCTGCTCCTCGCAGCCAGCCTGCAGACGGCCGCCGCATGATCGGCTACTACATCCATCATCAGGGCATGGGGCATCTGCGGCGTGCCCAGGCCATCGCGGCGCATCTGCCCGCCGGAGGCGTGACAGGCCTGTCTTCCCTCCCCCGTCCCGCCGGCTGGAACAATCCGTGGATCCGGCTGGACCGGGATGACACCGGGCCGGAGCCCGCGTCCGTCGATGCCAACGGCCGTCTCCACTGGGTTCCCCTGCACGACGCGGGCCTGCGCGAACGCATGGGACAGCTGTCCGCCTGGCTGCGGGAGGCCGCTCCGGCTGCCCTGGTTACCGACGTCTCGGTTGAGGCCGCCGTACTGGCGCGTCTGCACGGCATCCCCGTCATCTCCGTAGCCCTGCCCGGACAGCGCGGAGATTCCGCCCACACGCTCGGTTTTGGCATCTCGGACGCCGTGATCTCGGCCTGGCCGCCCGAGGCCCCGGACATGCTTGCCGTGTCGGGTGACTGGGTCAGCGGGAAGCTGTTCCCTGTCGGCGCCATTTCCGGCATCCCCGTCCAGCCGGGCCGACCGCCCGGGCCCGTCACCCGGGTTGTGGTGCTGGGCGGCGCCGGCGGCGGCGGGATGAACGACGCCGCCATTGAGGACGCCCGGCGCCAGACACCCGGTGTGGACTGGGTGGCGCTGGGAACCAACCCCGAAAACCGCACCTCGGATCCACTCCCGCATCTCAGGGATGCCTCCCTGGTGGTGACGCACGCCGGCCAGGGCGCCGTAGCGGATGCGGCAGCCGCCGGTGTACCCGCAGTGATTGTTCCCCTGGAACGGCCCCATCAGGAACAGGTCACCACCGGCCGCGCACTGTCCCGGATGCCCGGACTCCCCGCCATCGTCTCGCCGGCCTTTGCCCGCAGCGACTGGGCGCAGGTGCTGGCAGCTGCCGCACAACTGGACGGCCGCGGCTGGTCTGTCTGGAATGACGGAAAGGGAGCTTCCCGGGCAGCGCGGGTCATCGCGGACGTGGCCGCCGCCATACCCGCTGCAGCGGGAACAGCATCATGAAAGCCAGCGTCATCACCCTGGTGCACGGCCGGCATGCCCATCTGGCGTCCCAGCAGCGGGCCCTGCTCCGGTCCTCCCGGCTGCCCGATGACTACGTGCTCGTTGCCATGGATGACCCCGGCATTGCGGCGTCCTTCCCGGACCCGCGCCTGCCCGGGACCGTCGTCGAACTCCCCCGGACGGACACGGCGCTGCCGCTGGCCAGGGCGCGCAATGCCGGGGCCCGGGCCGCCCTGCAGCGCGGCGCTGAGCTGCTGCTCTTCCTGGACGTCGATTGCCTGCCCGGTCCCGGCCTGGTGGCCGGTTACGTTGCCGCGGCCACAGATAGAGCGGCCTCGGCCAGACTGCTCTGCGGCCCGGTCACCTACCTGGATCCGCCGGGGCCGCAGGGCTACCCTCTGGGCCGGCTCAGCGACCTGGATTCACCGCACCCGGCGCGCCCCGCTCCACTTCCCGGCGAGATCATTCCTGACGACAACCCCGACCTGTTCTGGTCCCTGTCCTTCGCTGTTACGGCGGCAACCTGGAACCGCATCGGCGGGTTCTGCGAGGACTACACCGGCTACGGCGGAGAGGACACCGACTTCGCCCGCCTGGCCGGACGCGCCGGAGCAGGCCTGGCCTGGGTCGGTGCGGCCAGGGCCTACCACCAGTACCACCCCACCCAGGATCCGCCCGTCCAGCATCTGGCGGATATTGTCCGGAACGCCAATCTGTTCCACGCCCGCTGGGGCAGCTGGCCCATGGGCGGCTGGCTGCAGGGTTTTCGCCGGCTTGGACTGATGGAGGGCGGGCACGGAACGACGCCGTGCACTCTTACCCGCTCCGCTGGACAACCTGTCTGAACCGGGGGGCTGGATCCGGCAGTTAGCAGCACCGGACATCATCCGAAGATTCTGTGCCGAATACGGTACAAACATACCGCTCAGTATGTGATGCTAGTCACCATCAGTTCGACGTCGCTCAGCGCCCCATGTGTGATCGAAGGAGATCTTCATGCAAAACCTCGCCGGAATTCTTACCGATACGGCTGCCCGGATTCCGGACCGCCCGGTCCTGAAGCTTGATGACACCACGGTCACGTACGCCGCGCTTGACGCGATGAGTGCCAAAGTGGCCGGTGTACTCGCTGCGCGGGGAGTTAAACCGGGTGACCGCATGGCCCTGATCATGCCGAACATCCCGCAGATGGCGTTCGTGTATTACGGCGTGCTCCGCTACGGGGCTGTGGTGGTTCCAATGAACCCGCTGCTCAAGGCACGCGAGGTGGCGTACCACCTGCAGGATTCCGGCGCGAAGCTGGTTTTCGCCTGGGAAGGAATTCTGGCTGAGGCGCTGGCCGGCGCCGAGGAAGCCGGAGGCGTGGAGGTCATCCCGGTCAACGCCGGCGCCTTCCTGCAACTGCTGGCCGAAGCCGATCCGGTGACTGAGGTCCGCGAAGTGGACGGTGAGGACATCGCCGTCATTCTCTACACCTCCGGCACCACGGGGCGGCCCAAGGGCGCCGCCCTGACCCACAACAACCTGCTGACCAATGCAGACATTTCGCGGAACCTTCTGCACACCCTGGAATCAGATGTGATCTTCGGCGGACTGCCGTTCTTCCACGTGTTCGGCCAGACATCGGCACTGAACTCGGCGGTGATGGCGGGCGCCTCCATCAGCCTGCTCCCGAGGTTCGATGCCGGAAAAGCCCTCGAAATCATCGAGCGTGACGGCGTCACCATCTTTGAAGGCGTTCCCACCATGTATGTGGGCATGCTGCGCCATCCAAACCTTGCCGGCACCGATGTTTCCACCCTCCGCGGAGCGATCACCGGAGGCTCGGCCATGCCCCTGGAAGTGCTGCACGAGTTTGAACGGGTTTTCGGCACCCAGCTGCTGGAAGGCTACGGGCTTTCGGAAACCTCGCCCGTGGTTTCCTTCAACCTGCCGGGGCCGGACCGGATGGCCGGCTCCATCGGCAAGGCCGTGGACGGGATGTTTGTCCGCGTGGTGGACCCGGACGGCGCCGATGTACCCGTGGGCGAAGTGGGCGAGCTGGCCGTACAGGGCAGCGGCGTGATGAAGGGGTACTGGAACAATCCCGAGGCAACCCAGGCCGCCATTCCGGACGGCTGGTTCCGCACCGGAGACCTGGGGCGGCTGGACGAGGCCGGGAACATCTACACTGTGGACCGCAAAAAGGATGTCATTCTGCGCGGCGGTTACAACGTGTATCCCCGCGAGGTCGAAGAAGTCCTGTACGGCCACCCCGCCATCGCGGAGGCCGCCGTCATCGGGGTTCCCGATGAACTGCACGGTGAAGAGATCGTGGCTGTGGTGGGCCTGAAGGAGGACGCGGGGCCGGCCGATGACAACGCCCGGCAGGCGCTGCTCGCGGAGATCCAGGCCTTCGCCAAAGACCGGCTGGCTGCCTACAAATATCCGCGGCGCGTCCTCCTGACGGATGCCCTCCCCAAGGGTCCCACCGGGAAGATCCTCAAGCGAGAGATCAAGGTGGATGCATCGGCTGATCCGAGCGAGCCGCAGGTCGAACCCCGCGTTTAGCCGCCTCCTGACCGACGGGCCCGCCGCAGTACGCGGCGGGCCCGATCATGCGTAGGGTGCCGGTTCTTCGGCGGCTTCGCCGGGCAGGCCTGCGGTTTTGTCCGACCGCACGAGCACCACTCCAAGCACAATCAATGCACCGCCAGCCAGCTGCACAGTGCCTGGCAGTTCGGACAGGAACAGCCAGGCCCAAAGTACCGCAAACAGCACTTCCGTCAGGGATACAAAAGAGGCCACCCGCGATCCCAGGGTCCTTGCCGCCACAATCCCCGTAACGTATGCCAGCACCGTGGAGAAGAGCACCAGTCCCGCCAGGGGCACCCACCAGGGTGTGATCCGGCCTGCCAGCACCACGTCACCGGTATTGAACCCGGTGGGAAGGATGCCGACGGCGCCAAGCGTCACCATGGTGACCGCCCCCACGAGCATCCCGCCCGTGGCCAGCACCAGCGGCGGCAGGGAATCGTTCGCTTTGGCGGTAATAAAGAAATAGATCGCAAGGCACACCGCGGCGGCGAGACCCCACAGAACTCCCACCGGGTCGATCTTCATCTCCCCGCCGATGTTCAGCACGAGCACCAGTCCGGCAATTGCCGCCAGGGCGCCCCCGATGGTCTTCAGCCCCGGCCGCCGGCGGGTGGCGGCCCAAATCCAGAGCACCATGAGCACCGGTGCCAGGAACTCCAGCAGCAGGGCAACTCCGACGGACAGCCGCTCCACGGCGTTGAAGTAGAAAAACTGGCAGCCCGCCACGCCGATAAACCCAAAGGCCATGATGGTCTTCCAGTTCTCACGCACCTGATGCCAGCGCCCGTGCAGCACGAACAGTGCCGGAATGAGCAGCACCAGGGCGGCTCCGCCCATGCGGACGGCCACCGCCGATGTGGATGTCCACCCCGTTTCCAGCAGTGACTTGGCAAACGATCCGGAGAGTCCAAAGACGGCGGATGACAGGAGGGCAACGGCTATGCCCGTACTGCCCGGCCGCGTTCCGGCGGGCCGGGACCCGTCCGCCGTCGTTGGGCCCTTGCCTGCATAACGTTTCACAATGCCTCCAGAGCACAGGAATTGATTGTCCCCCGGGACCTGTCATGTTCATTCTTACCTATAGAGCATTACACTGGGAAGAACCAGAAGTAGATGTCAGGATTCACAGTGCCTTTAGGACATGACACAGCGGACTCACTCAGCACGATGGCAGCGCTGATCAATACCGCAGCAGACCATCCCGATGCCCTGCTCACCCCTGCCGATTTGGACGAGTTCCTGGCACGGGAGCGCTTCAGCGGATCCCGCACCCATACCGCCGGGGAGCTGCGCGCGGTGCGCCATCTCCGCACCCGGCTCCGCCAGTTGTGGACCGCCAATGAAGAGCAGCTGGCGGCCGGCGTAAACCAGCTGCTGCGCAACGCCGGCGCTAGGCCGCAGGTGGTTCGCCACGACGAATGGGGATGGCACCTGCACTGCACTTCGCCGGCGGCACCCCTGGAGGAAAGGCTGGCCACGGAAGCCGCCATGGCGCTGGCGGACGTCCTGCGCGGCGGCGAACTGGACCGGCTGGGGACCTGTGCCGCCCCGGACTGCTCCGCGGTCATCCTGGATGTAACCCGCAACCGTTCAAAGCGGTACTGCGATACGGGGAACTGCGGAAACCGTCAGCATGTCCGCTCCTACCGCAGCCGCCGGGCAGCAACGCAAAAGACAGTACGCCCGCGCCAGTAGCCCCTTCCCCCGGGGATTCCTTTCCGCTGCGTCCCCAAATACCAACAGTGTGCTTGTTAGTTCAGTCACCTGCGGCTAGGATCGCGGTGAGCTTCGTCCGCCGTCACGGCGAACGGCTCTTCCACACAGTCTCGATTCCGCGATGTTCCGGCCAGGGTTACCCCTGTGCCATTCACGGGCCCGCGGTCTGTGCCAGCACAAAATGGGGGTTTCAATTGCAGGACACTACAAGCGCGTTCTATAAACGCGTAGGCGCCTTGGGCGCCGCTACAGCACTGGCGGTGAGCGGGGCATTTATCGCTTCGCCGGCCATCGCCTCTCCGGCCGCAGAGCCGGACATCACACCAGCCACCGCACCCGCGGAAGCGCCGGTTGGCGCCGTTGAAGAAACGGTTGCCGAAGCCGCCGGCACCGATGAGGCCGCTCCCGTAGCGGAAGCTCCTGCAGAGGAAGCAGGAACCCTGGCTCCCGGCCTGGCTGAGGCTCTTCTGCGCGATCTCGGCATGACCGTCGAGGAGTTCGAGGCAGCCGGCGAGCTG
Source organism: Arthrobacter sp. APC 3897 (assembly GCF_030407495.1). GTDB lineage: Bacteria > Actinomycetota > Actinomycetes > Actinomycetales > Micrococcaceae > Arthrobacter_B. The sequence continues at coordinate 8,383 of NZ_JASDDG010000046.1, forward strand.
GGCCGGAAGGCGGCAGATGCCCTTCCCCGGCTCCAGGCCACCGAAGGTTACGTGGGCATTGCCATTGAAGACGGCAGGATAGTCATCACCGGTTCGGGAACGGCCCTTGAGGCCCTCGCCCTCGAACTGGACGCCACCCTGGTGGCTCCCGTTGTCGAAGAGCCTGCGGTTGAGGCTTCCGAGCCCGCTGCTGAACCCACCGGTCCCGCCGCCGAACCCACCGGTCCCGCTGCGGAAGCCACCGAGCCGGCCGCCGGGGCTCCGAGTGCCGAACCCACCGAAGCACCCGCCGTCGAGGAAGAGAAGGCCGCGCCGCTCAGCCTTACCGGCGACTACCGTGCCAACATCGAAAAAATCCGAGCCGACTACATCGCCAGCGTCGGTGTGGAGGGACTGCAGTCCATCCTCCTGACCAATGACGGGTACGTCATCAGCGTGGACAAGTCCGCCGTTGCCGGTGACTCGGTTCTTGCCAGGAGCATGGCCGATGTGACGGGTTCTCCGGCAGATGTCTTCGCCGAGAAGTTCACCAACGTCACCATCTCCGACTCCTCGGGCCCGGCCACACCGCTTGAAGACGTTGTGAACGGTCAGGGTTATGCGATTGACGAAGCTTTCCTCTGCTCCATCGGCTTCAACGGCTTTGACCCGAGCGGGAAGCCCGCTGTCATCACCGCGGGTCACTGCAACGACGACGGCAATGGCAAAGAGGCAGCACTGACGGAGCCCGCAAATGACGAGGCGGCCGGGGGAACCCGGCCCAGCCTTGGATCGCCGCTGGGAACCTTTGGTTTCTCCCAGTTCGGAGGGGCGAACAACTCGCCCATCGCAGACCCGGTGACCGGCGGAAACATTGGCACCGACATCGCGGTCATCAACAACATCAACAGCGGACTCGACCTGCTCCCCGAAACCACCACGTGGCAGGACGCCGCAGACCTGACGGCCGGATCCGTGTCCCTTACCGGCGTGGTGGAAGCCGTCAACGGAGCACCTGTCTGCAAGTCCGGCCGCACCACCGGCTGGAGCTGCGGAAGCGTAACCGGCGTAGGCGAGTTCTACGTTCTGGGTCATAACGGAGGCGACGACATTCGCGGTGTGTGGGGTTTTGAATCCACTCTCGAGAAAAATGCCGCCCCGGGTGACTCCGGCGGATCCGTCATCTCCGGCACCAACGCCATGGGCATCAGCAGCGCCGGCGTTGTCCGGGAAGGGATCGACAGGCTGTCCTCCACCTCTTTGGTGGACGGCCTCGGCAAGTACCTGCCCGGTTACAGCGTTGCACTCTTCGTTGCAGCGCCGGCAATGACTTCGCATGAGGACAAGGGCACCGTCCTGACGGACGAGGCCATCACCGGGACCACCGCCGGCACCAAGGTCAAGCTCACGCGCGGCGACAAGAGTACGGAACTCGACGTGGTGAACGGAACCTGGACCTTCCCTGCTCCGTCCACCATTCCCGAAGGCGGCAAATTCGAGTTCACTGTTCAGGCCATCAACGGCTTCAACAAGTCCAAGGCTGTCTCCTACGAGCTGACCGTCGAGGAAGCTCCGCTGGCTGCTCCAGTCATCACAAACCCGGCTGCCGACGCGCAGATCGCCGATTCACTCACGACCATCAAGGGCACCGGCGCTGCGACCGCCGAGGTCACGGTGAAGGTCTCCGGCAACAGGACAGTCGAAGACGCCGAGGAAGCAGGCACCGCTGAAACACTCGCCGTCGAAGCCGTTGACGAAGAAGGCACCGCCGTCGTCGACGACGACGGCAACTGGGAGTACACGCTCAAGGACGCACTGTCCTACGGCGATTACACCGTCACCGCGGCGCAGGACGGAGTCGGGGGCAAGCTTGCCTCACCTGAGGCGACGTCTAGTTTCTCCGTCATCCTGAACCAGCCGATCATCACCTCGATCGAGAACGGCCAGGAGTTCACTGAGGGATCCACCCCCAGCGGCATGTCCGGCACCGGTACCGCCAAGGCGGACATCGCCGTAACGATCGGTGACACCACACTGACTGCAACGGTTGCCGACAACGGTGCCTGGAATGTTGAAGGATTCCCGGCCCTGAAGCAGGGCGCCTACACGGTTTCCGCCGTCCAGACGCTCTCGGGTGCAACCTCCGCAGCCGCCGATATGGCCTTCACGGTCAAGGCAGTAGTTGTCGAAGAGCAGGCTCCGCCCGCAGTGCCGCCGGTCCCGGCGCCGGACAACAACGGTGACGGCCTGCCCGACACCGGTGCTGCCGGCATGGGCCTCTTTGCGGGAGCAGGCGCACTGCTCACCATCGGCGGCATCAGTGCCCTGCTGATGAACCGCCGCCGGATGCAGGACGCCTAATCTGCAGCTAGCGTGAAACACTGCAGCGGGTCCCGGCCTTGTGCCGGGGCCCGCTGTGGTATTTCGTCCTTGAAAACCCAGGAGGCAAGATGCCGATCCCGAAGAAGGTCCGCAGCAGTGCTAAGGCGCCCACTGCGGTTCTGGCTGCGGCTGCCCTGCTGCTCCTTTGCGGCTGCGGTCAGGATCCGCTGTCTGCGCCGGGCAGCACCGGCGCAGATACAACCGGCACAGTAACAACCGGAGCAGCTCCGGCGGCCCCCTCCAACCCCGACACAGCAACGGACGAATACATGACTGATCTTCTCCAGCTGAACGCCCGGCTGAAAACTGATCTTGGTTCCGCCTATTCCGATGCCTGGATTGAGAACAATCAACTTCACGTGGCAGTAACCAGCCCTGAAGCCGAGGCGGCTGTGACGGACGCCGGTGCCATTCCCTACCGGGCCCGGTTCTCGGCCGACCAGCTTAAGGATGCCGTGGACGCGTTCAAGGCCTGGCTGGGCACGGATCCAGCTCCGCGCGTTCAGCTGCACTGGCTGGACACCAGCGGACGGACCGGCAGCATCACGGTCCGTGTTCCGGCGGATCAGGTCCAGCCGCTGACCGATGCTCTGGCCGCACAGCGGCCCACCGGTGCGGTGAAGGTCATTGTGGAGGAGTCCAGCGGCCCTGCAACCCCCCTCGCCACAAACGGCCCGTAAACGGGGAGCGGACTGTTCCGGTCCGGCCGGGCCTGCCTAGAGTTGAGGGCGTCGAGTACACGGCACCACGGCCTCTTCCTTAGGACCCGTTCATGGATCAGAAGCTGCAGAACCTGTTCTTGTCCCTTCCCTCCCGGTCCGCCTGGATCATTCTGGGCAGCTGCGCAGCGTACTGGGTGCTCTGCCTGACCGGCCTTTTGACACCTCCGGTGTCAGCGCCGCCAAACCTTGCCCTCTACTGGTTCTACGCCATGCTGATGCTGGCCCTGGCCTCGGGTGTTGCCGCCGTCGCGCTTGGAGGGTTGCTGGTCATGCGCCGGCGCGGCACTGTTGTAACGGCAGCGGATGCATCCGCTGCCGCCCGGCTGCAGCCGGGGATGCCTGAGGGCGAGGACCAGGACCAGCTGGCCGGGCTCGGGCGGATGCTTGATGACCCTGACAATGTGCAAGCGTCAGCAAATGCCGCAGCCCGGGTCCAAGATTCCGCTCCAAAACCCAGGGCCAAGCAGCGCAAGCGGCGCCGCTAGACGGCGGCCGGCCAGGCGGTTGCGGGCTGACTAAGCGGTGGGGTCTGACTAGGCGGCGGGGTCTGCGGGGCGGGAAACCGGGCTGGATTCGCCGTCGGCCTCCGGCTGCGTGCTGCTGCGTTCCGGAGCGGCAGCATCCCCGGACTTCGGTGCGGCGGCTGCGCCGGGGGCACCGACAGAACCGGCACCGCCGGGAATCTTGGCTGCACTGCGGTGAACACCGGATCCTTCACCGAGGTAGTCCGGGTTCGGCTTTTCCGTCATGAGGAGCAGCGAGCAGATCAGGAGCGAGGCAATGAAGGCGATGCCGGCAGCCGTGAGCCCCAGATCAACCCTCAGTTCCTTCTCTGCGCCGCCGGTGGCAAAGATCATGGTGGCAATACCCGCAATCACAGCCAGCACGGCAGAGAAAATGAGCGGGGCCTTCACGGAGTTCCGCTTCTGCGGCCTTCCGGATGAGCTGTTCGCCACTGTTTTTCCTCCTGCTGCGTTGAATGTTCCCAGTTCTACGGTAGGTAGAACCGGAGTTGTCTAGTTTACGGCTTTTGTTGGGCGGCCGACGACGGGCGGGACTGGCCGCTCTGCGAGCGTGCGTCCCACCGGGCTCCAAGTCCCGAGGTCGCCAGCATGACGGCGATGATGATCGCTGAACCGCCGGTGACGCCCAGCATTGCATGCGCCCCGAGATCCAGGAGCTGTACGCCAACCAGGATGACGGCTGTTCCCAGGCTGACACCGCCGGTGATCAACCAGTCCCGTGCGGGCAGGAACGTCTTGCGGGAGGTGTTCCAGAGATAGAGTTCCACCGCACCGCCCAGCACCAGGGCAAGTCCTCCGGCAATCAGGAACGCTTCAACCGACCGCAGCGCAAGGACTGCCAGACCCGCTGCCAGGTACACCGCTGCTTCCAGCCGCTGCAGGCCGCGGATCCGCGGTTTCCCCTCAGCGCCGGCCAGCACGGCCATCCGCGACACGGCGAATCCGGTCAGCAGCAGGTACAGGCCGCCTGCAACGGAGAGAACTCCAACTCCGGGTGACTGCCAGAAAACAGTCAGGGTGCCGAAGGCCGCCGCCGTGGCGGACCGTAGGAGGATGGGTACCCACGGATTGCCGTGGTTGGAATCGCCCACTGCCGAGCCTCCGCTTTCGTATCTGCGCGTCATGTGGCCGGTTGGCCACCCACCAGCTTAGTCGCTCGCGGTGCCCGGCGCCGCCCCGGTGACCATCCATGCATCCTGCCGCACCCGCCAGGTCAGCGTGACCGCCCGTGCACTCATGTAGCCCAGTGCAAAGGCGGCCCACAGCCACGCGATGCCGCCCGGCCCCTCCAGCCCCGATGCGTGCACCCACCACAGCAGCGGCAGATAGGCGATCAGGTTCAGCACACCGGTGACCGCCAGATACCGTGCGTCGCCGGCACCGATGAGTACGCCGTCGAGCACAAACACCAGCCCGCAGATCGGCTGGGACACAGCCAGCACCCACAATCCCGCGGTGAGCGCTGCCTGCACTCCGGCGTCGGGCGTGAAGATCCAGCCGGCAAAGGGAGCGGCGGCCGCCAGCAGCGCTCCGGTGATAACACCGAAGCCCACCCCCCAGCGAATCATCCGGCGGGTCAGTTCGCGGGCCAGTGTCCGGTTCCCGGCACCGAGCTCCCTGCCGATGAGCGCCTGCGCGGCGATGGCCAGGGCATCAAGGGCAAAAGCGAGGAAGGTGAACATGGTCATGACCAGCTGGTGGGCGGCCAGGGACTGCGGGCCCTGGGCGGTGGCGACGAGCACGGTGGCCAGCACGGCGAGCCGCAGGCTCAGCGTGCGCAGCATCAGCCAGGAACCAACATGTGCGGTGGCCCGGATACCGGCGGCAGCGGGACGCAGCGGCACCCCGGCCCGGCGCGCCATCCGGCCCACCATGATCAGGTAAACACCGGCCATCCCCCACTGGGTAATGCTGGTGCCCAGTGCGGAGCCGGCCACCGAAAGGTTAAAGCCGTACACCAAAAGATAATTCAGCCCCACGTTCACGCCGCAGCCAACGGCGGCTACCGCCAGCGGAGTGCGGGTGTCCTGCAGCCCGCGCAGGACTCCGGTGGCCGCCAGGACCACGAGCATGGCGGTCAGGCCGGGCATCGAATACTGCAGGTAATCCACGGCGAAGGCGTGCACTTCACCGGTGGCGCCCAGCGCGGCGGCCAGGGCGGGTGCGGCGAGAATACCGGCGGTGGAGAGCAGCACGCCCAGGATCAGGGCCAGTCCGATCCCGTCACGGCCGGCGGCCACTGCCTCGCGGTGGCGGTTGCCGCCCAGGTGGCGGGCGACGGTGCCGGTGGTGGAATAGGCCAGGAAAACCATGAGGCCGACGGCGGTCTGCAGCACAGTGGACGCCAGGCCCACCCCGGCCAGTTCGTTGACGCCCAGGTGGCCCACGATGGCGGAATCCGCGATCAGGAACAGCGGCTCGGCAATCAGGGCACCCAGGGCGGGTACGGCCAGGGCAAGGATGCGCCGGCCCAGGGAAGAGCCGGAGGGTGTTGCTGGAGTGCCCACCTTCAAAGTTTACGGTCCTCCGGTGACCCGGCCGCGCCGGGTGAATCAACAGTGGAGCCCGTGTCCGGCTCCGGTCCGAGCACCACGGCTGCGGTGCCTGCGGCAAGGGCCATGAGCACGCCCACAAATCCACTCAGTCCCGCCCACCCCCAGGTCTGGAAGAAGATGCCGCCGATCCAGCCCAGCAGGCTTGAGCCGGCGTAGTAGAAGAGGTTGTACAGCGATGACGACTGGGCCCGGCCCGCAGTGGCGAGAAACGGCGCCCAGCCTGAGGCGATGGAATGGGCGGCGAAGAACCCGCCAGTGAACACCACCAGCCCCGCGATCACCGCGGGCAGCCATGCAGCGAGCGTGAGGGCCAGCCCGGCCGCCATCACGGCAATGGAACCCAGCAGCACCGTTTTCCGGCCGCCGCGGCCGGACAGCCGGTCCGCGAGAACCCCGGCGGACCGTGAGGACCACGTACCGGCGAGGTAGGCCAGGAACAGGAAACTGGCCACGCTCTGCGGCAGCGAGAACGGTGCGGCCCCCAGCCGGAAGCCCAGGTAGTTGTAGACCGCCACAAAGCCGCCCATCAGCAGGAAACCCTGCAGATACAGGCTTACCTGCCGCGGGTTGCGCAGGTTGGCCAGCAGGCGCCCGCCCAGTCCCGGACCAGGGTCAGACCGGCGCAGCGGAGCAAATCCCTGCTGCTTTGGTGCGGTCAGCATGAACACGATGCCGGCGACGGCGGCCAGAACACTGACGACGCCGACCCCGACACGCCAGTCCGCCGCATCGGCCACCGGGGCGGCGACCAGGCGCCCGGCCAGCCCGCCGATCGTGGTGCCTGAAACATAGCTTCCAGCCGCGACGGCGGCGTGCACGCGTGACACTTCCTCGTTCAGGTAAGCCAGGGCGACTGCGGGAATCCCGCCCATGGCCGCACCTTCCGCGAACCGCAGCACCAGGAGCACCGGCAGGTCCGGGCTGAACGGCACCAGCAGTCCAAGCACCACCGCCGCGATGATCGCCAGCCGCATCACGGGCAGCCGGCCAAACCTGTCCGCCGCAGCGGACCACGGAATAACTGCTGCTGCCAGGCCCAGAGTTGCCGCCGAGACCGTGAGTGCGGCGGACGATGCGGTGATGTCCAGATCCTGGGCCATTCCCGGCAGGACACCCTGCACCGAGTACAGCTGCGCGAAGGTGGCCATGCCGGCCGCGGCCAGGCCAATCAGCACACCCCGGTAACCGCGGCTGCCCCTGACATGCCCCGTCCACGGCTGGTCCCTGCTGCTGCCGGCTCCTGTTTCCGTCCCCTTGTGCACCTTCAAACTGTAGGCCCTCCCCCTCCGGGCATGCACCGCGCCTTACGCAGGCTGCGGCAGTTCCAATTCGGACATCAGGTTGCTGCGCGCCGGCTCTTCCCAGCGGGCGCGCGCGCCGGGCGCGGAAAAGATCGGATCGAGGTTCAGCAGGCCGGTCACTACGCGGCGGCGGCCCGCGGCGAAGGCTGCGTCATCCAGATGCGGATACTCCCGCCGAACGTCAGCCAGGTACCGTTTGTACGCCTGAGGGCTTCGGCCCAGGACGGAGAGGTCTGCATCGCAGAGCAGCGCCCCGGAAGCATCCCCGGGTTCCGGGCGGTGGCCGGCCGTCAGCCGGACCAGCCGCTGCACCTCGCGGATTTCCTGCCCCGAACGCCCTGCTTCAGCGAGCAGGGTCCCGGCGAGGGACGCTGAGTCCTCCTCGTCGTCGGCGGTGCCCCGGTACACGGCGTCGTGGAACCACGCGGCCAGCAGGACCGTCCGCGGCGGTTCCGCGGAGAGCTGTTCCACCGCCTCCAGTACTGCGAGCAGGTGCCTGCGGTCATGGTAGCGGCGGTGCGGTTCGCCCCAGCGGTTGAGCAGCTCCGCCCCCACCCCGCGCGTACCGGGGGCAAGCACATCCCAGCGGGCCAGCAGCGGATGCACGAGGGAGGAATTGCGCTCCCGCGCCTTAATCCGCAGGCCGCTGCGGATGAGCAGACGCACCAGCGTGCCGCCGTCGACCTCCACTGCGCCGCGGGCCACCAGACCGCGGTAACGGTGCTGCGGCACGTCATAGTGATCGAGGTCGAAGGCACGGGTGCTGATCCCGGCGGCGGAGGCAAACCCATGCAGCTCGGCCAGCGACGTGTCCGAGACCAGATGCGAAAACACCGTGCCGTGGGCGGGCCACCGCGGCGGATCGATGTAGATCATCCTGCGGGCCGGAACGGAGACGGAAAAGACATGTTCCATACCTACCGGACACCGGCCGGGATTTCCACGCGGACCTTTCGGCACCCCCTTGTCCCTGCCCGGGGCCCGTGGTCCAATACCTGCATGAATGAAGGGGACACCGCCGTCCTGGCCATTGGAACAAAAAAGGGCCTGTGGCTGGCGAGAAGCACCGACAGGCATGATTGGAACGTGTCCGGACCGCACTTCCTGATGGATGAAGTGGCGTCGGTGGCCATTGACACGCGCGGCCCGGTTCCGCGGATCCTGGCCGGGATCATGAACTGGCACTGGGGTCCGTGCGTCGTCCACTCGGATGACCTCGGCCGCACCTGGAGCGAACCGGAAGACGGCGCCGTCCGGTTCCCGGCTGACACCGGAGAAGCTCTCACCAGGGTCTGGCAGCTGCAGCCGGACAGTGCGGAGCGCCCGGGCGTGGTCTGGGCAGGGGCCGAGCCCATTTCGGTGTGGAAATCCACCGACGGCGGGGAGCACTTCGAGCTGAACCAGCCCTTCTGGGACCATCCGCACCGCAGTGAGTGGGGTGCCGGTTTCGGCGGAGCAGCGGCTCACACGGTCCTGCCAAGCCCGGAGGATGACAGTGTGCTGGTGGCGATCAGTGCCGCCGGCGTCTACCGGACCGACGACGGCGGAGCCTCGTGGACGCCGCGCAACACCGGTATCAGCGCCTACTTCATGCCTGACCCCCATCCGGAGTTCGGCCAGTGCGTGCACAAAGTGGCACGGGACGCCGGCGATCCGCAGCGCCTGTACGCCCAGAACCATCACGGCGTGTACCGTACTGACAATTCCGGTGATTCATGGGAGTCCATTGCGGACGGGCTGCCGGCGGATTTCGGC
>NZ_JASDDG010000047.1 GCF_030407495.1 Arthrobacter sp. APC 3897
CCACTGACACGATGAGCACGGCAGCCGCCGCGCCCATGCCTGCACGACGCGTCCCAGCTGCAATACCCACGTTGTTATCCCCTATTGGTTGCGGCCAGGTATTCGCCCATGGCGTCGGTGTCCAGTGCTTCCGCTATCTCAGCGATCGCAGCTGCGTCCTTGACCACAATAGACTGTCCGTCGCTCGAGGTTCCGACCCCCAGGGTCGGCAGCGTGAACATCTCGATGTTGCCGCCGCGCACGTTCCGCAGCGAGAAGGCCAGCTGTCCTGCTGCCGCGGCGTCCAATCCCTCGTCCACGCTGAGATAGGGGGAGATTTCAGAGACCGAGCGGCTGATCTTCACCGGGTTCAGCAGCGTCTCCCTGGACAGCGCCGAGGAGACCAGCCCGCTGACAAACGCCTGCTGGTTGCGCACCCGCTGATAGTCGCCGTCGGTAAAGGCGTAACGCTCCCGGACGTAGTTCAGGGCGGAATCCCCGTCCAGGGAAACCATGCCGGCCGGGAAATAGTCGTCGGAAATGCTGGAGGAGAAGGGCACCGGGTTATTCACGTCCACTCCGCCGAGTGCGTCCGTCAGCCCCTTGAACCCCTCAAAATCGACGATGGCCACATGGTCAATGGGTGCATCGAACATGGTTTGGACGGTTTCCACCACGAGCGGGACCCCGCCCAGCGCCATGGCGGCATTGATTTTCTGCTCGCCGTAGCCGGGGATGTCCGTCCAGGTGTCGCGCATGATGGACATGACGTAGGCGGTGCTTCGGTCCCCCGGCAGGTGCACCAGCATCATGGTGTCGGAGCGGGCTGCCTCGGACCCGGGGTCCCGCTCATCGGTGCCGATCAGCAGGATGTTCTGCGAGTTCCCGGCCCTCGGATCCTTGGGCGGGCTGTTGACGGGAAGAGCGTTTTCTATGGTTGTGGTGCCGCTGTCAAAGCTGCGGGCCAGGCTCCAGAGATAGCCGCCGGCCACCAGGGCCACGGTAAGCAGAAGGACCAGCAGCACCATAAACACGGTGCGCACCGGCCGACGACGGCGGCGTGCGGCAGGCTGCCCGTAGTCCTGCGGAAACTGCGTCACAAAATACTCCCTGAAGTAATCGAGTAATGAGCTTAGCGCCCGGCGGCCGCTTCTCCGATTCCGTCCGGACGGCCGCGGGAAGATAACCTTGTAGGCATGTTCTCCTCCCGCGTTGCCCTTTCGGCAGCCGTTCTTGTCCTTGCCGCCGGCCTCAGCGCCTGTACCCCCATTGCCGACGTGGAACCGGCTCCGGATGCAGCCAATCCGGACTGCGCCACCGTTATGGTGGCGCTCCCTTCCGAGCTGGCGGACCAGCAGCAGCGCGAGACGGACAGCCAGGCCACTGCGGCCTGGGGAGAACCCGCCAAGATTATTCTGCGCTGCGGGGTTCCGGTTCCGGGACCCACCACCGACCAGTGCGCCACGGTGAACGGGGTGGATTGGATCCTGCGCGAAGACGAGACCACCTGGACCGCGACAACATACGGCCGCGAGCCGGCGGTAGAGGTCCTGTTCAACCCCGAAGAGGTTTCCTCCTCCACCCTGCTGGTGCAGCTGGAAAACTCCGTCACGCGCATTGAGCCCACCCGGGAGTGCATCAGCAGCAACGATCTCGAGCTGCCTGCGCAGTAGGTGCCGGGCGTTCTCCCTTAGCGAAGGCCGGTTTTGCGCTCCAGTGCCAGTGAAATCAGTTCGTCGATCAGTTCCGTGTAGGGCAGGCCCGACTTGGCCCACATCTGCGGGTACATGCTGATCGGCGTGAAGCCGGGCATGGTGTTGATCTCGTTGATGATCAGGTCTCCGGCGGGGGTGTAGAAGAAGTCCACCCGGGACAGCCCTTCGCCGCCAACGGCTTCAAAGGCCAGCCCGGCCAGTTCCCGGACCCGGTCCGAGACGTCCTTCGGAAGATCAGCGGGGCAGCTCAGTTCGGCGGCGGCACCGTCCACGTACTTGGCTTCGAAGTCATACCACTCGTGTTCCCCGTGCTGGACGGCAATTTCTCCCGGCGAGCTGGTGCGCGGATCCTCGGTACCGCGGCCCTGCAGCACTGCCACTTCAATTTCACGTCCAACGATGCCGGCTTCCACCACCACCTTGGGATCGTGTTCGCGTGCCGTCTCAACGGCGGCCCGCAGGTCCGCGGGGTTGGTGACGCGGGTAATGCCCATCGAGGAACCGGCGCGCGCAGGTTTCACGAACAGCGGGAACGCCAGCCGGGAGGCACGCTCCAGACAGGCCGGGGCGTCCTTCTCCCACTGCCTGTCGGTGATGACCTCGTACGGCCCCACTTTCAGGCCTGCTGCTTCAAACACCACCTTCATGTAGTGCTTGTCCATGCCCACGGCTGACGCCAGCACACCGGCACCGACGTAGCGGATGTCCGCCATTTCCAGCATGCCCTGCAGGGTGCCGTCTTCACCGAACGGTCCGTGGAGTACGGGGAAGACAACGTCGACGCGGCCAAGGCTGCGCGGCAGTGTGTCCTCGGCGTGGAGTACCAGTTCCGATCCGGTTCCGTCCGCGGAGAGGACCACGCTCTGCTCGCCGTGGATCACTTCGGGGAGGGATTCCGAGCGCAGGGACCAGTTGGCGGGATCGGCTGATACGAGCGACCACTGGCCGTTGCGGGCAATGCCCACCGGAATGACGTCATACTTGGTCCGGTCAATGGCTTCCAGGACGCCGGCAGCTGTCACACAGCTCACCGCATGCTCGCTGGAGCGGCCGCCAAAGAGGACGGCCACCCGGGGACGGGGTCCTGCGGATTCGCCGTCTGCAGTCTCGGAGATCAGGGGGTTTATGCTCACTGGGCGTGCACACCTTCGGATTTTAGCTCGCGGGACAGCAGTCGCGGCCCCAGTTCATCTACGGAGATGGCGCCCTGCAGGACGGCCACTACGTTTTCGGTAATCGGCATGTAAACGCCAAGCTGGGTGGCGCGGTCCAGGACCGCCTGCGCCGATTTGATGCCCTCGGCGGTCTGCTTCATGGACGCGTTGACCTCTTCCAGGGTCAGGCCCCGGGCCAGCAGGCGGCCCGCCGTATGGTTTCGTGACAGCGGAGAGGAGCAGGTGGCAATCAGGTCACCCATGCCGGCCAGGCCGGACATGGTTTCGGCGTCTCCGCCAAGGGCCAGCGCCAGCCGGGTGGTCTCGGCCAGGCCCCGGGTCATCACGGAGGCCTTGGTGTTGTCCCCCATGCCCTTTCCTTCGCAGATTCCCACGGCGAGGGCAATAACGTTTTTGACGATCCCGCCGATCTCCACTCCCACCACGTCCGTGTTGGTGTAGGGACGGAAATAGGGTGCGGTGCAGGCCCGGGCAATCCAGGCGGCGGTTTCCAGATCCGAGCAGGCAACCACCGAAGCGGTGGGCTGCCGGTCGGCAATCTCCATGGCGAGGTTCGGCCCTGAGATCACGGCAACCCGTTCCTCGGGCCAGTGCAGTTCCTCTTCGATCACCTGGCTCATCCGGGAGTCGGTGCCCACCTCCAGTCCCTTCATCAGGGATACGACGACGGCGCCTTCCGGGATAAGGTTCCGAATGCTGCGCAGCTGGGCGCGCAGTGTCTGGGCCGGAACGGCCAGCACCACCAGCTCGGCACCGGCCAGCACCTCTGCGGGATCGGCGGACGCGGTCAGGTTCGCCGGCAGGACCGTGTCTTTCAGGTACTGGCTGTTGCGGTGCCCGTCATTGATTTCAGCGGCAATTTCCGGACGCCGGGCCCACACCCGAACGTCAGTGGCGCGGGAAGCACCGGCGTCGGCCACGATCTTCGCGAAAGTGGTTCCCCAGCTTCCGGCTCCGAGAACCGCCACCACCTGCGGGTGTGTATTACTGCGCCAGGTCATTTCTTGTCCGTTCCGTCCTGCTCAAGGTCTTTGTGCTGCTCAAAATCCCTGCCAACGGCTGACTGCCCGTGGACAGCCGGATCCCAGCGGGTGGCCGGCGGCGTTTCATGCCGCAGTTCCGCTTCCAGCGCGGTCATGGCATCCATGATGCGCTCCGTAGCAGTGTCCAGCAGCGTTCTGGTCATCGGCTTTCCCCGCAGGTCCGAGAAATCCACGGGCTTGCCCACCCGAATCTGGACCGTCTTGCGCGGGAACGGATGGATGCGCTTGCTGTACCGCGGAAAAACGGCTTCGGCTCCCCAGTGCGCCATCGGAACCACGGGGGCTCCCGTCTGCAGGGCGAGCCGTGCCGCACCCGTGCGGCCGCGCATCGGCCAAAGGTCCGGATCGCGGGTCAGCGTGCCCTCGGGGTAGACAATGAGGACACCGCCGGCATCAATGACTGTCCGCGCGGCCTTAAGTGACGCCGAAGCACCGCTGGTGATGCGTTCAACGGGCACCTGGTTGGTGGCCCGCAGGGCGGCCCCCAGCACCGGCACCCTGAACAGCGAAGCCTTCGCCAGGTAGCGGGGCATGATCTTCTGGTTATAGAAGAAGTGCCCCACCACCACCGGGTCGATCTCCGTCACGTGGTTTGGGCAGGCAATGAATCCGGTGTCCCGGGGAAGGTTCTCCAGCCCTTCCCACTGCTTGCGCATCAGGAGGTTCATGACCGGCCGCAGGCTCCCCGCCAGCAGGGCGAAGGCAACGCGTGACTTGATCGACTCAGACATGGCGCCGGCTACTCGGCGCCGGCTGCGGCAACAACCGGTGCGCCCGCTGCTGCTACGTCAAAGTCGGCGCCGAGGGCTTCCAGTTTGTCCAGGAAGTGCTCGTAGCCGCGGTTGATGAGTTCAATTCCCGTAACACGGGAGGTCCCCTCGGCGGCCAGGGCCGCAATCAGGTGGCTGAACCCGCCCCGAAGGTCCGGAATGTCAATCTCGGCGCCCTTGAGCTTTGCCGGTCCCGAGATGACGGCCGAGTGCAGGAAGTTCCGCTGACCAAACCGGCAGGGTACGCTGCCGAGGCATTCCCGGTGAACCTGGATGTTCGCGCCCATCCGGATCAGGGCCTCGGTGAAGCCAAACCGGTTCTCGTAAACGGTTTCGTGGACAATGGACACACCCTGCGCCTGGGTCAGTGCAACCACGAGCGGCTGCTGCCAGTCGGTCATAAAGCCGGGATGAACATCTGTTTCCAGAACCAGCGGGTGCAGCGCGCCCCCGGGGTGGTAGAAGCGGATGCCGCCGTCGTCGACGTCGAAGGCGCCGCCGATCTTGCGGTAGGTGTTCAGGAAGGCCGTAAGGTCCTGCTGGGAGGCGCCTTCCACATAGATGTCACCCTTGGTGACCAGGGCGGCGGAGGCCCAGGACGCAGCTTCATTGCGGTCCGGCAGGGCACGGTGGTTATACCCGGTCAGCTCGGTAACGCCCTCAATGCGGATCACCCTGTCAGTCTGGACGTTGATGATCGCGCCCATTTTCTGCAGGACGGCAATGAGGTCCAGGATCTCCGGCTCCACGGCGGCACCGCGCAGCTCGGTAATGCCGGTGGCCTTCACCGCGGTCAGCAGCACCTGCTCGGTGGCGCCGACGCTCGGGTAGGGAAGCTCCAGCTTGGCACCGGTAAGTCCCTTGGGGGCGGAAATACTGATGCCGCCGGGGCGCTTTTCCACCACTGCACCGAAGTTCCGGAGCATCTGCAGGTGGTAGTCAATCGGGCGGTCCCCGATCTTGCAGCCGCCAAGGTCAGGAATGAAGGCCTCGCCAAGGCTGTGCATCAGCGGTCCGCAGAGCAGGATCGGAATGCGGGAATCGCCGGCGTGGGCATCAATATCCTTGGAAGCCGCCGTTTTGGCGTTCTGCGGATCCATGGTCAGATCACCGGTTACGGGATCCTTGGTCACTTCCACGCCGTGCAGCTGCAGCAGCGAGGTGACCACCTCGACGTCCTTGATTTCCGGAACGTTGCGCAGCAGCGAAGGGCTGCTGCCCAGCAGCGCCGCAACCATGGCTTTGGGAACGAGGTTCTTCGCTCCGCGGACGGGAACTTTTCCTGTCAGAGGAACTCCACCACGGATGGTGAGAACGCTATCCATGAACACCTAATTTCTTTATCTGGATTGCCCCAACAGCAAAGAGAGACTGCACTCAAGCATAGGAGCAAGCGTCCACATACTGAAATATCGCCGCCACGCCGGAGGGGCTTTTCCCGCAGCCCTGCACACGGCACCGGCCGCCTCCAAGACACCGGTTCCCCGCACGGAAAAGGCGATAGGCCCCCCGAATGGGGAGCCTATCAATGATACTGAGCGTCCGGGCGGGACACGAAACCGGAGCCCGGACGCTCCCTTCGCGGATGTTTAGGTGAGGGCCGGAAGCGTTGTCGGCTTGAATACCGGGCGCATCGACTCAAAACGTGTGATTTCCGACTCGGTGCGCAAAGTAAGGGAAATGTCATCCAGTCCCTCAAGCAACCGCCACCGGGTGTATTCATCAATGGAAAAAGGAGCCGTGACTGACCCGCAGACAACGGTGCGTGCTTCAAGGTCCACGGTCACTTCCGTTCCCGGCGAGTGTTCAAGCACCTTCCAGATGAGTTCAATGTCATCCTGCACCAGCTGGGCAGCCACCAGACCCTGCTTGCCGGCATTACCCCGGAAGATGTCCGCGAAGCGGGAAGACAGTACGGCCCGGAAGCCGTAGTCCTTCAGGGCCCAGACTGCGTGCTCTCGGGAAGATCCGGTGCCGAAGTCGGGTCCGGCCACCAGGACGGATCCGGCGCTGTACGGCTCCTTGTTCAAGATGAAGTTCTCATCCTTGCGCCACCCGGCAAAGAGGGCATCTTCGAATCCGGTCCGGGTAATCCGTTTGAGGTAGACAGCGGGAATGATCTGGTCGGTGTCGACGTCGCTCTGGCGCAGCGGCACGCCGATGCCGGTGTGGGTGGTGATCTTCTCCATGGCGGGATCCTAACGGGCTGACTGGACGGACGGGACGGCCTGGTAGCCGGCCGAGGCGGGGACGGGTTCAAGGTCCGAGGGGGAACTGAGGGTTCCCCGGACGGCAGTGGCCGCGGCCACCACCGGCGAGACCAGGTGTGTTCGTCCGCCCTTGCCCTGCCGGCCTTCGAAGTTGCGGTTGGAGGTGGAAGCGCAGCGCTCTCCCGGGGCCAGCTGGTCCGGGTTCATGCCCAGGCACATGGAGCAGCCTGCGAAGCGCCACTCGGCACCGAAGTCCTTGAACACCCGGTCCAGCCCCTCCGCCTCGGCTTCCAGCCGCACACGGGCGGACCCGGGAACCACCATCATCCGGACGTTGGGATCTTTTTTCCGGCCGCGGATGATGTCCGCGGCAATCCGGAGGTCCTCGATTCGGCTGTTGGTGCAGGACCCGAGGAACACGGTGTCCACGCGGATGTCCTTCAGCGGTGTTCCCGGCGCCAGGTCCATGTACGTCAGGGCACGTTCGGCCGCGGCCCGGGCGTTCTCATCGGCAAAGTCCGCGGGGTACGGCACGGAATCCGCAAGCGAGGCACCCTGGCCGGGGTTGGTACCCCAGGTGACGAAGGGATCCAGCGTGTCCGCGTCCAGGAACACTTCGGCGTCGAACTCTGCGTCATCGTCGGTCTGCAGCGACTTCCAGTGCTCGACGGCGGCATCCCAGTCCGCGCCCTGCGGCGCGTGCGGCTTGTCCTTGAGGTACGCGAACGTGGTCTCGTCCGGAGCCACCATGCCGGCGCGTGCCCCGGCTTCGATGGACATGTTGCAGATGGTCATGCGTGCTTCCATCGACAGGGACCGGATGGCGGATCCCCGGTATTCCAGCACGTATCCCTGTCCGCCGCCGGTGCCGATCTTGGCGATCACGGCCAGGATGATGTCTTTGGACGTGACGCCGGGGCGCAGTGTTCCTTCAACGTTGATGGCCATGGTCCTGAAGGGCTTCAGCGACAGCGTTTGGGTGGCCATCACGTGTTCCACCTCGGAGGTGCCGATGCCCATCGCCAGGGCACCGAACGCGCCGTGGGTGGAGGTGTGCGAGTCGCCGCAGACCACGGTGAGGCCCGGCTGCGTGAGACCGAGCTGGGGACCCACCACGTGGACGATGCCCTGTTCGGCGTCGCCGAGCGGGTGCAGCCGGACACCGAATTCCGCGCAGTTGGCACGCAGGGTTTCGATCTGGGTGCGGCTGACGGGATCAGCGATGGGCTTGTCGATGGCCAGGGTGGGGGTGTTGTGGTCCTCGGTGGCAATGGTGAGGTCCGGGCGCCGCAGCTTTCGGCCGGCCAGGCGCAGTCCTTCGAAGGCCTGCGGAGACGTCACCTCGTGAATAAGGTGAAGGTCGATGTAGAGAAGATCCGGCGCACCGTCTTCACCCTTAACGACAACGTGCTCGTCCCACACCTTTTCCGCCAGCGTCCTGCCTGCTGCGTGCTTTCCCATGCCCGATACTCCTTGTGAAGTGTCTTCCGCGGACCGCAAAAATGCGGCCGCGCAAAGCCGATGGTTTAAGAGAACCAGCCGCTGCAGCCGGGGCGCCAGTTTTTGAATTTGCATCTCAAATATTGAGACGGCAATATCAACTTATGGACATAACTGAAACTGGTGCCAGCGGCGTCGGCGTTATCGATAAAGCGGCCATGGTGCTGGATGCGCTGGAAGCCGGGCCCACCACCCTGGCCCAGCTGGTGGCCGCCACCGGCCTGGCCCGTCCCACGGTGCACCGCCTCGCCGTCGCGCTGGTCCACCACCGGCTGGTGGGCCGGGATATCCAGGGACGTTTTGTCCTGGGCGGACGGCTCGTGGAGCTGGCCTCCGCGGCCGGGGAGGACCGCCTGATCGCTGCGGCCGGTCCCGTGCTGCTGGCCCTGCGTGATGCCACCGGAGAAAGTTCGCAGGTGTTCCGCCGGCAGGGTGAATGGCGGGTCTGCGTGGCATCCGCGGAACGGCCGATCGGGCTGCGGGACACCATTCCCGTGGGTACGCAGCTGTCCATGAAGGCCGGCTCCGCTGCCCAGTGCCTGCTGGCCTGGGAGGATCATGACCGGCTGCTGGAGGGCCTGCACAACGCACGGTTCACTCCCACGGTCCTGGCCGGGGTGCGGCGCCGCGGCTGGGCACAGAGTCTGGGGGAACGCGAGCCCGGTGTTGCCTCGGTGTCCGCCCCCGTCCGCGGGCCGTCCGGACGGGTCATTGCGGCCGTGTCCATCTCCGGTCCCATCGAGCGCCTGACCCGCCAGCCGGGCAGGATCCACGCGGAAGTCGTGGCCAAGGCGGCCGCGCAGCTCACCGAAGCGCTGCGGAAGAGCGCCGACTAGCCCTATTCTGGGACTCTTCCCGACGCCGAGGAGTTCCCATGAAACGGCTGCGCCTGCTCTGGAACATTGTCCGCACCACCGGAGCAGACGGGGTCTTCACCGGATTCCTCGTGGTGCTCGGAGCAGCGGCGCTGCTGCTGCCCCGGCTGGAATCCGACGTCGAGGGCTTCGGTGATGCCCTCTGGTTCCTCTTTGTTTCCTTCACCACAATTGGCTACGGCGATATTGTTCCGGTCACCATGCTGGGGCGTCTCATCACAGTTATTGTCGCGCTCTACGGCATCCTGGTGGTGGCGCTGGCCACCGGTGTCATTGTCGGTTACTACAGTGAGATTCTCCGCACCCGCGCCAACACCAGTCTCGATGAACTCATCAGTGAGCTGGAGAACCTGCCGGACCTTTCCCGCGAAGAGCTGTTAACCCTCGCGGAGCGGATCCGAAACCGGCATATCCTGCGGTAGCTGTCAGCCGGCGAAGTGGTCCCAGCCGGTCACCGGCGGCGCCTGCCCGCCGAAGGTGACACCGGCGCCGTCGTGCACGCGCCCGATCCGGACGAATCCCTCCGGCAGATCCGCGTCAGCGGGGAATGCCGCCAGCAGGCCGTGGTCCTCTCCCCCGCCCAGCACCCAGTCCAGCGGATCAGCTCCCAGCCGGGAAGCTGCGGGCGCCAGGGACGCGGCCCTGGTGCGGAGGTATACGGCGTCGAGGTCAATGCCAACACCTGAGGCGCGGGCAATCCGGCCGGCGTCGCGCACCAGTCCGTCGGAGACGTCCAGCATGGCGGTGGCGCCGGCATCCGCTGCGGCCGGCCCGGCGCCGGTCCGCGGCAGCCGCGGCCGGCACTGCGCCATCACAAGGCCGGCAAACTCCCGGTCACCGGTTCCCCCGGGGTATGCCATGTCGACGCTGCTTTCCAGGACAGCCAGTCCGCCCGCAGCAAGCCCCAGCGCGCCGATGTGGGCCAGAACGTCGCCGGGCCGGGCTCCTGAGCGCAGCACCGGAGACCGGCCCTCCAAATCACCCGTGACGGCCGCCGTCACTACTATCTGGCTGCCGCGCCCCAGGTCCCCGCCCACCACGGAGCAGCGTTCGGGGGCCAGGGATGAAATGCCGGCGGCCAGTCCGTCGGCAAGGTCCTCCACCCATTTCACTTCCGTACTGCCCGGCAGGGTAAGGCTGACCACCAGGGAGGTGGGGACGGCACCCATGGCGCGGATGTCGGAAACGTTCTGCGCGACGCACTTCCAGCCAACATCAAACCCCGTGGTGCGGTATCCGGAAGGCCAGAGAAGGCGGAAGTCCGCATCCTGCACGAGGGTGTCAATGGAAATCACGGTACGGGAATCCGATGCGGCGATAACGGCGGCGTCATCGCCGGGTCCCAGCAACGCCGTATCCGGTCCCAGCCGTGGAAAGATTCGGGCGAGGAGTGACTTTTCATCCAGGTCCGCCACAAGGGGCACATTCAGAGGCACGGGAATTCCTTTTGAATTTACGGAGCGAAACGCTCGGGGTTTCCGGGCGGGAAAGCTGTTTCGGTTCTGCCGGACCGTTTCCCGGAGGTTCCATGGTGCCATATCCGGGCAACAAAAAAGCCAGCCCCGGAGAAACTCCGGAGCTGGCTAAATGGTGACCCCAGCGGGATTCGAACCCGCGTTACCGCCGTGAGAGGGCAGCGTACTAGGCCGCTATACGATGGGGCCAGGTACAAGCAGTCTGCCGGTCAAGGCGTCTTGCTTCCTTTTTGCTCAAAATGTCTTTGAGCTCAATAAGTTTTTCACACTTACTGCTGATCTTCAAATTGATAATTACTTATCATTTGAGAACCGCTGGGATACCAGGACTCGAACCTAGAATGTCGGTACCAGAAACCGATGTGTTGCCAATTACACCATATCCCACTGCGCTTTTTTGGCTGTTTTGGAGAACTTTTTCCCCGCTGCAACCCCTCAGCACGAGATATAACTATACACGGGTTCCGGACGAAGTACAAAACGCTCCCGGAACGGCGTCCGCCCTGTCAGCCGGCGGCCTGCTTCGCCGCCAGGTGCGCCACCTCGCTGAGGGAGCGCACGGTGAGATAGCCGCCCTTCGCGGGTGCATCGCCGCCCTGATGCACGGGCGACGGGCTGCCTGCCCGGTCCAGCCAGACCCCCTGCAGGCCGGCGGCGGCGGAACCCTCGGCGTCAACGCGGAGATTATCCCCGATGTACAGGGTCTGTGCGGGGTCGGTGCCCAGCAGGCGGACCCCTTCCAGGAATATGGCCGGATCCGGTTTGGCTACCCCCACGGTGTCGGTGCCCACCAGGACCGTAATCCGCTGCAGGCCTGCGGCATCGAGTTTTGCCCGTTGATAGTCGTGGACGTTGTTGCTCACGGCGCCGTAGGGAATGCCCCGGGCATCCAACTCATTCAGGAGCGGTACAACGTCGTCAAAGGCCCGAAAGTGCAGGGGCAGCATTTCTTCGTAGGCCTCGTTCCATACCCGGGCGGCATCACTGTCCAGCGGCGCCAGTCCGGTTTGCTCCCGCGCGTGCTGTACGCGCAGCACCCGCTGATCGGCAAAACCCAGGTGCCCGGCGAGGTAAGCGTCATAGTGCCGCTGCGGGTCGGCGGCGAACAAGTGGCTGTAGGCATCCCAGTCCGCCGCCGTGAAATGTGCCAGCTCCCGGGCACTCACTCCCTGGAGAGTGGTACCCATGGCAGCCCGCAGGTCCACGAGGGTCTCGTCGATATCAAAGAGCACCCCGCGGACCTGCGGGCGGTTAGTCATGGACCTAGCCCGCGTTCCGGAAGGCATTCAGGCGGGCCAGCGAGGAGTCCTTGCCCAGGATCACCATGGATTCGAACAGCGGCGGCGAGATGCGCCGGCCGGACACAGCAGTGCGGACCGGGCCGAAGGCCTTGCGCGGCTTGATGTCCAGCTCCTCCACCAGGGCCGTGCGGAGCGCTTCCTGGATGTTCTCGGCTGTCCAGTCGGTAACGGGTTCCAGCGCGGCGACGGCGGCGTCCAGCACCTCGGTGAGGTTCTCGGGCAGGCCCTTCCGTGCGTCGTCGGCGATGTCAATGGCGTCGTCGGCCTTGAAGAGGAAACCGAGCATCTCCGGAGCCTCGCCCAGCAGGGTGATCCGTTCCTGAACCAAAGGAGCCGCTTCGGTGAGGATTTCCTCTTCGCGGGCGGTAAGGGTCTCCCCCACCAGGCCCGCCTGCTGAAGGTACGGGATCAGGCGGTTGCGGAAGTCTTCGGGATCCAGCATGCGCACGTGCGTGCCGTTGATGGCCTCGGCCTTCTTCAGGTCAAAGCGGGCCGGGTTGGCCAGGACATCGTGGATGTCGAACTTTTCCACCAGCTGGTCCACTGTGAAGATGTCCTCATCAGCGGACAGCGACCATCCCAGCAGCGAGAGGTAGTTGAGCAGACCCTCGGGAATGAAGCCGCGTTCGCGGTGCAGGAAGAGGCTGGACTCGGGATCGCGCTTGGAGAGCTTCTTGTTGCCGCCGCCCATCACGTAGGGCAGGTGGCCGAACAGCGGCATGTACTGCGCGACTCCGACGTCGATCAGGGCGCGGTACAGCGCGATCTGCCGGGGCGTGGAGGAGAGCAGGTCCTCGCCGCGCAGCACGTGGGTGATGCCCATGAGGGCGTCATCCACCGGGTTGACGAGTGTGTAGAGCGGGGCGCCGTTGGCGCGGACCACAACGAAGTCCGGGACAGTGCCGGCCTTGAAGGTGATTTCGCCGCGGACGAGGTCGTTGAACGTAATGTCCTCGTCCGGCATGCGCACGCGCAGCACCGGCTGGCGGCCCTCGGCCTTGAACGCTTCAATCTGCTCGGGTGTCAGGTCCCGGTCAAAGTTGTCGTAGCCGAGCTTGATGTCGCGGCCGGCGGCGCGGTGGCGGGCCTCGATCTCTTCAGGCGTCGAATAGGACTCGTAGAGGTGCCCGGCGTCCTTCAGCTTGGCGATGACATCCTGGTAGATTTCGCCGCGCTGGGACTGGCGGTACGGCTCATGCGGGCCGCCAACATTCACGCCCTCATCCCACGTGATGCCCAGCCAGTCCAGGGCATCCAGGAGCTGCAGGAAGCTCTCTTCGCTGTCGCGGGCGGTATCGGTATCCTCAATGCGGAACACCATGGTTCCCCCGGTGTGCTTGGCATACGCCCAGTTGAACAGGGCAGTCCGGATGAGGCCCACATGCGGGGTTCCGGTGGGTGAGGGGCAGAACCGCACGCGCACTGGCGTGTTGTCATCGACGGTGGGCAGGTCGGCAAGTGAAGGCAGGTTAGTCATGATGCTTCCAGTTTAGTCTCTTGCCGTGTCCCGCCGGACGGTTACAGGCTGTAAGTCAGCAGCAGGAGGAAGACACCGCCGCCCGCCAGTATGCCAACGGCTGCTGCGGCACCGGCTTTCCGTACGGTTCGGCGTTCCCTGATCAGGGCCCCGATGCACACACCGGCAAGCGCGGCCGCAAGGACCGTACCCGCAACACCCGGCAACAACAGATAGAGGAGCACCGGAAGTACGACGGCGGCCGCTGCTAAGGTAACCTCCGCCCAGTCGAGCCGGACCACCCTGGAGATGGCAGCCGTCAGCGCGTAGGCGGCAATCATCCCGAAGACGACGGCTGCCAGGGCCCTGGGCCCGTCGGTCCAGCGGATGATGCGCAGCACCACAAACGCCGCCCCAAATGCGCCAAGGATGACGGGCGGGGCGCCGAGCCGGTCAAGGCCGCGGCGCAGGTCTCCGCGCTTGTCCAGAACCGTCACCAGGGCCCACGGAAACAGTGCGATCAGCGCTGCTGCCCCAGCACCCCAGACCAGGGCGGCGGCGCCGCTGGCGTTGAGGAACGGAGCTGCGAACAGTGCGGCCGCCCAGAGGACTCCGGGCGGCAAAAAGCGCCGGACCAGAGCGGAGTTGCGCACCGGTCCGGCGCCGGGGCTGCTCATGCCTAGCTGCGTGCCGTATTCGAGAGGCGGCCGATTCCTTCGATGGAGACGTCATAGCGCTCTCCGTCGGAAATCAGGCCCACACCTGCAGGAGTTCCGGTGAGGATCACGTCTCCGGGCAGGAGAGTGAACGCCTGGGAGACATAGGATACGAGCTCCTTCACGCCCCAGATCATCTCGCTGGTGTTGCCGTCCTGGACCAGCTGTCCGTTGAGGTATCCGCGGATGGCGAGATCGTCGGTGTCCAGCTCGGTCTCGATCCAGGGACCGAGCGGGCAGGAGGTGTCAAAGCCCTTGGCCCTTGCCCACTGGTTGTCGGTCCGCTGGGCATCGCGTGCGGTCAGGTCATTGGCGCAGGTGTAGCCGAACACAACTTCGTCCACGCGTTCCAGCGGGACATCTTTGCAGATCCGTCCAATAACGACGGCGAGCTCCGCTTCGTAGGAGACCTCGTCGGAAAAGGCCGGCAGCACAATGGGATCATTGGGGCCAATCACCGACGTGTTGGGCTTGAGGAACATCAGCGGGGCCGGCGGCACCTCGCCGCCCATTTCGGCCGCATGGTCGGCGTAGTTTTTGCCGATGCCCACCACCTTGCTGCGCGGGATGATCGGCGCCAGCAGCCGCACGTCCTCAAGCTTGTGGCGCTCTCCGGTCAGCTGCACGCCGGAGAAAAAGGGATCACCCTTGATGACGGCTATCTCTTCGTGGCCCTCTTCTCCGTCCACGACGCCGAACGCTGGGTCACTGTCTTGTACAAATCGAGCAATACGCATGCCTTCAAGACTAGTAGACGATTGCCCCGTTCCGCTCCCGTGATGCGGGGTTAAACCTGGTGGTTAAACAGTTGAGGCCCGTACCACACGGTACGGGCCTCAACCTCTGAACAAATATTGTCCGGCGGTGACCTACT
>NZ_JASDDG010000048.1 GCF_030407495.1 Arthrobacter sp. APC 3897
TGGGGCGGGACTTCGTGAAGAGGCCAGCTCCCGGGAGGCTGCGAGGTCCCGGAGCCGGTGCCCGGGGTTCGCGGCAAGAAGCCGCCGGGTGTACCCGCTGGCGGGATTGGCGAAGACTGCCGCTGTGGGCCCGGTTTCGACCAACTGCCCGCGGTGCATGACGCCGACGTCGTCCGAGACCTGTTCCACCACGTGCAGGTCATGTGAAATGAACAGGTAGGACAGGCCGAGCTCCGCCTGCAGCGACTTCAGCAGCTCCAGGACCTGTGCCTGGGTTAGGACATCCAGGGCGCTCAGGGCCTCGTCGAGGACCAGGGTCCGCGCGCCCGGTGCCAGCGCGCGGGCAATGGCCACCCGCTGCCGCTGGCCGCCGGACAGTTCCATCGGCCGGCTTCGTCCCAGGCGGGCGGGCAGATTCACCTGTTCCAGCAGCTGCGCCACCCGCGCCTTTTGCTCATTCCTGGAACCAATCCTGAAATTGCGCAGCGGTTCACCGATGATCTCCTCGATGCTCAGCCGCGGATCCAGCGCCGTGTCCGGATTCTGGTAGACCATCTGGAGGCTGCGCCAAAGGTCCCGCCGCGTTTTTCCAGTGGTGGCGGTGACGTCCTGTCCGGCAATCCGGATGGTGCCGCCGGTGGGATCCAGCAGGCGCAGGATCAGCCGGGCGGTGGTGGATTTGCCCGAGCCCGATTCTCCGACGAGCGCGAAGGTGGTCCCGGCGCGGACCGCGAAGGACACTCCGTCCACGGCCCGGCGTTCGGCACCGGTGCGGGAAAAGACCTTGGCCAGGTCCAAGACTTCCAGTGCGGGAACTGCGGACGAAGGTGACGACGACGACGGCGGCCGGGTCTGCTCCTCGTCGGCCCGGCGGCCGGGGGAGGCGCCGGCGAGCAGCTGCACGGTATACGGGTCCTCGGGGCGGGTCAGGATGTCCAGCACGGGCCGGTCCTCGCGGATCCGGCCGCTGTTCATCACGACCACGCGCGAGGCGTAGTCGGTGGCCACGGCCAGATCATGAGTGACAAACAGGACTGCGGTTCCGTAGGTGGACGCCAGCCGCCCGAAAACGTCCAGTACCCGGCTCTGCACTGTCACATCCAGGGCCGAGGTGGGTTCGTCGGCAATCAGCAGGTCCGGCTGCAGGGCAAAGGCGATGGCGATGAGGACCCGCTGCTTCAGCCCGCCGGACAGCTCGTGCGGATACTGGCGCACACGTTCCTCAGGGCGGTCGATGCCCACCAGCTCCAGCAGCCGGACCACCTCGCCGCGCAGCTCGGGCCGCGAGAGGCGTTTTCCCTGCGGTCCCGCGTCAGGATGCAGACGGAAGATTTCGGCAACCTGTGACCCGATGGTTTTCACCGGATCCAGGGATGCTCCGGGATCCTGCGGAACCAGGCCGATCCGGCGGCCGCGCAGCCGCCGGAAACCGGCGTCGGACAGGCCGGTCAGGTCCTGCCTGTCGAAGGTGATGCTGCCGGCGGTGATGCGCCCCTCCTCCGGCAGCAGGCCGATGATCGCCTTGGCCAGGGTCGATTTTCCGGATCCGGATTCACCAACTATCGCCACCACTTCACCGCGGTTCACCTCGAGGCGGACGCCGGCTGCCGCCGGGGCGGCAGCGTTCCCGGCGCGGGCGGAGGCGCGGCCGTACTCGACGGTCAGGCCGCGCACCGAGAGCAGGGTGGGTTCGGGAGATTCAGCAGGGGAGGAGGTGTCAGTGGCGGAATGAGCGGGTGATGCCGTGAAAGACGCAGCGGGGGACGGTTCTGTGGAGGAGTTCATACGGGTTCCTTTCTCAGAACCGGAAGCTCGTGAGCAGCTGACGGCCGACGGCGGCCAGCAGGACCACGGTGGCGACGATAACGAGGCCGGGCAGGGTGGTCATCCACCATGCGGTGCCCAGGTATTGGCGTCCCTCGGCGATCAGCAGTCCCCATTCGGGTTCCGGCGGAGGAGCGCCGAAGCCCAGGAAGCCCAGCGAGGAGACCACCAGGATGGCGGCGCCAAGATCCACGGCGACGAGGGACAGCACCGGCCCTGCGGCGTTGGGCAGCAGGTGCCGGCGCAGGACGGTCCAGTACGTGCCGCCGGTGAGGAAGGCCGCCTCCACAAATTCCAGGTTCCGCACCCGCAGCACTTCGGCCCGGACCACCCGGGCAAAGGACGCGATGGCGGCGATGCCCACCCCGAGGCCCAGGGACACCGGACCCGGCGCGGACGCGGTGACGATGATCAGCGCGATCAGGAAACCGGGAACCGCTAGCAGGACATCCACCAGGCGCATGCTGACCGCGTCGGCGGCTCGTCCGCCGGTGGCGGCCAAAACCCCGATGAGGGTTCCGGCCGCGAGCCCGATCAGCACGGCCAATCCGGCGGTCAGGAAGGTCTGTGAGGTCCCGTGCACCACGCGGGCAAACACATCCCGGCCCAGGTGATCGGTGCCGAACCAGTGCCCGGCGGTGGGAGCCTGGAACTTCTCCTGCGGGATTCCGCTGATCGGATCCTGGCCGGTGAAGAGCCCGGGAAAGAGTGCCCAGGCCGCGATCAGCAGCACCGGCAGCAGAGTCAGGACCAGGGCCGGACGGAAGCCCGGCCGCCGTCGTCGTGCCGGCGCAGCGGATAGATCCGTCGGTCCGGACGCCAACGCACCGCCGGCGGCGGATGCGGGAGGAAGGAGGGATGTCATGGGGAGTCCTTGCGCTGTAACAGTGTGGGGAAGCGGTGTCAGGAGGCGAGGGCGGGGGCTGAACCCTGCCGGGCATCTTTGAGGATGCGCGGATCCAGCAGCGGGTGCAGCAGGTCCACGAGCAGGTTCACGGCCACAAACACCGTGGCCGTCAGCAGCACCAGGCCCTGGACCAGCGGCACGTCCTGGGTGGTGACCGCCTGAAGGACCACCGAACCCAGGCCGGCGCGGGCAAACACCGTCTCCGTGATCACTGACCCCGCGAACAGCGTGCCCACGGTGATGCCCAGGATGGACAGGGCGGGCCCGGCGGCGTTCTGCAGCGCGTGCCGGCAGAAGATCCAGACCGGGGATGCGCCCTTGGCGCGGAGCACGTCGATGAACGGCTGCCGGTACACCTGCTCCACGCTTTTGAGCAGCACCTGCGCCATGGGCGCCGAAACATGCACGGCCAGCACCAGCACCGGCACGGCGAGGGAGAGGAAGGACCCGTCGGGGAACAGCGACAGCACCCCCAGCCGGATGGACAGCAGCTCCAGCAGCACGAGCCCGAGCCAGAACACCGGCACGGCGGAGAACAGCGGCGGCAGATTGGCCAGCGCGCGGCGCAGCACCGGCGACGGCGCCAGAGTGGCCGCTGCCACCACGGCCAGGGCGATGACGACGGCGGCTGCCAGCGCCGAAGCGGCCAGCGCCAGGGTGGAACCGATGGCTCCGCCGATGCGCTCGGTCACTGCTTCACCCGAGGTCAGGGAGTAGCCGACGTCGCCCTGCAGCAGTGCGCCCAGCTGCGACAGATACTGGAGGAGCAGCGGCTGGTCATAGCCGTACTGGGCCTTCATGGTGTCGATCGCCGCCTGATCCACTGCGGAGTCGGAGGTCAGGAAGATGGTGACCGGATCGCTGGGCAGCAGCTGCACCGCGAGGAAAATCAGGGTGTAGGCGAGCCAGACCACCAGCAGGGCCTGTCCGAACCGGTGCAGGAGGTAGCGGGCCATGGCTAGCCGTCCGCTTTCCACGCGCCCTGGAAGATGGGTGCCGTACCGGAGGTGAATTCTATGTGGGTGTTCCGGTGCGCGCCGTAGACCTGGACTTCATCCCAGAGGACCAGGGACAAAGCCTTGTCCACCACGAGGGCCTGCTGCTCCGCGGCCAGGAACTTGTCCCGTTCCGGTCCCGGTGCGGCGGCGCGCTCGGCGGCGAACAGGGCATTCAGGTCCGGGTCCGAGGTGTGCGTCATGGTGTTGTTGGCCGGTTCGAAGATGGGCCCCAATCCGCCGTAGATGAACTGGCGGGTGCCGAAGAACTCCACCTTTGGATCGGGCATGGCCGTGGTGAGGAAAGTGTTGTCGCCGGCCCGGTTGTTCAGCTGCACGCCGATCTGCCGCCATTGCTGCTCGATCAGTTCGAAGGCCGGTTTGATGACCACTGAGTTGTTGGAGCTGGTGACGGTGACCTCGAGTTTCTCGCCGTCCTTCGCCCGGATGCCGTCGCTGCCTTCAGTCCAGCCGGCGTCGTCCAGCAGCTGCCGTGCCTTCTCCGGGTTGTAGGCCAGGTCCGCGCTGAGGTCCACGAACCCCGGAGCCTGGTGGTTCAGGACCGACCCGGCCAGGGTGTAGCTCTCGGAGAGCACCGTGTCCTTAATGGTCTGCCGGTCGATGCCGGCCTGCAGGGCCTGCCGCACGGCGGGATCGGCCAGTTTTCCGCTGCCGGTCCGCACGGCGGCCATATTTGCCGTGAGGTCCACGCCGTCGGCCGCCAGAACCTGGTTGCCGCTGGAGGCCAGCGCCGCCTCGTCCACCGGCTGCAGGCCGCGCACCAGATCCACCTGTCCGGACTGTACGGCGCCGGCACGGTGGGCAACCTCTGGCAGGTACTTGATGACCACCTTGTCCAGGTGCGCCTCGCCGGGGTTCTCCGCCCCCTCCGGTGCCCAGGCGTAACCTTCCCGCTTGGCGAGCACCACTTCCTCGTCGGGCTTTTCCGATTCGTAGACGAAGGGTCCGGAGCCGGAAATGGACGAGATGGCAGACTGCCCGGCCGCATCCTTCTGCAGCGTGGCCGGTGACACGAGTCCGGCGGTGACGGAGGATGTGGCGCGCAGGAAGTTGGAGTTCGGGGCACCCAGCGTGACCAGCACCTGATCCGTGCCGATCACTTCGCTGCTTTGGTAGCCGGCAAAGTCCACGTTCGGCTGGATCTGGGCGGCGGGAACACCCAGGCCGAAGCTGTCCAGGTTCGCTTTCACAGCGGCGGCGTCGAGCGGGGCGCCGTCGCTGAACGTGACGCCGGGGCGGATGGTGAAGGTGAATTCGGTGCTGTCCGCGTTAGCCGAGAAGGCCGAGGCGATCCACGGAACCAGCTCACCCTTGTCCGGGTCAAAGTAGGCCAGCCGGTCCAGCACCGAGTTGAGCACGTTGGACTTTTCGTAAAACCGCGCGGCCTGGGTCTGCCAGTTGTTGATCGGGGTGACCTCCGCGTACACCAGTGTGCCGCCGTCCACCGCTTCACCGGACGCAGCCGGGGAGGTGCCGCCGGCGTTCTGGGGCCCTGACGCGCATGCGGAGAGGGTCAGCGCGCCCATAACCAGCAGCGTTGATATCCGGACTGAGGCGCGGGATGCACGGGATGTGCGGGCCGCATGGATGCGGGGGGATCGGGCGGAGTCGAGCATGGGATCCTCTCGGGTCGCACCGAGGAACACGGTATTCGAGCACGCCGGAGACACGGCTGCGCAGAGCGGCAACCAGGGCCCAACGGGGAAGTGAGTCCATCGGTCATGGCATGAGCACCGGCCCCGAAGGGTGGTTGCTGCGGCGTCAACGAGCCAGGTCTCTCAGCCGCTCTGGATGGGAAAAGTGCCGCTTGCGGAAGCGGACAACACCATGAAAGCTTGGCGCGGACCGCCGGAGCAAGAGAATGACGCCGGGTTGCCGCAAACACCCCAGCATGACGTTATGCGTCCAGGATGCGTCACACAATCAGTCACAAACGGCGGCGAAGCGTGCGGCTCAGCCGGTGCGACTGCTGGACGGGTACCGGCACGCCGTACCGGGCCCGGCGGCAGCGTTTGTCCGATGCCGCCAGACCGCAGCCGCTGTGCCGGATCCCTTAGACTCGACGGATGTCTCAAACGCAGCAGAGCCCTGCCGCCGGCGTCTCCACAGCGGCCCGCATCGTCACCGAAACCACGGCCCCGGCCGTCCTGGTGGGGATTCTCCTGCTGCTGCAGCCACTGCTCAGTCCCGGTGTCACCTGGGTGCAGGGCATTGTGGCTGCCGGGTTCACCGTAGGCCTGCCCTTCCTGATGATTCTTTGGCTGAAGCGGCGCGGTGCCGTAACGGACCACCACGTGGGGGTGCGCTCCCAGCGGGCTCCGATTCTCGCGGCCTCAGCAGTGTCCATCGGCATTGGCGCGCTGGCCCTGGTTCTGCTGGACGCCCCGGCTGTTCTCTTCGGCGAAATCGGCGGAGTGTTTATTGGTCTGATCCTTTGCATGGCGGCAAACCTGGTGTGGAAGCTGTCCGTTCACTCGGCCGTGGCCGCCTACGTTGGGCTGATGCTGCTGGCCCCCCTTCCGGTCTTCGGGCCGGCGCTGGCCCTGATGCTGGCTTCGGCGACGGGCTGGTCCCGGGTGAAGCTGGGCGACCACACCTCTACGCAGGTGCTTGCGGGGCATCTGGCGGGCTGTGTGGCCTTCGCAGCCGCACTGCTGCTGCCCTGACAGCGGCTTCGGACAGGCGGAAGTACTTGAGTGCAACAGTCCACCGGCGCAGCATGCGGCTGTCCTTCGCGGCCGGCTGCTCCCGGATACTGCCCCCGGCCCTGGTGCTGACCATGCTGGTGCTCCTGGCCGGGGTCAAGGCTGGGCTGGAACCGGGCGGGGTGATTCTGCTGGCGGCCGGCGTCGTCGGCATTCCCGGTGCCGTTTACAAAGGCGCCAAGCCCCTGTTCCGGCGCCGCGGCATCCCGGACAGCCGGCGGATCCGCATCGTGGCGGTACTGATGCTGATCGGTACAGTCATTTGCTGGGCAATTCCCCTTGAAGCCCCGATTCCGCTTACCGTTGCGGCGTTGTTTCTGGGCAATGCCGTACTGGTGTTCCTGCGCCGCCGGCTCGATGTGTCCGCTCACGTGTCGGTGCTGACCTTCGCCGTTCTGTGGGTTACGGCACTGTTCGGGGGAGGCTGGGCATGGCTGTTGATACTATCGCCGTTGATGATGTTTAGCCGGGTTGCCCTGCGCGAACACACCCGGCATGAAGCGTTGGCCGGAGCAGCTTTGGGAGGGGCGACTTTCAGCTGTTTTCTCGTAGCAATGACTTGGAGCTGAACACGATGGACGATCTTGGTCTTTCCCCGGAGCGTGCTGCGGCCCTTCGGCGGGCCGAAACGCTGGCCCGGAAGATCAACCTCCTGCTGGACGTCATCATGTCCGAGTCCGGCAGGCCTTTTGATTATGCGGCGATCCGCGACGGAGCGCAGAAGGCAGGCTATTATCTTTCCCGCACCCGGTGGTCGCTGCTGAAATCCGGTAAGGAACAGGTGGTCCCTGACGAGGCATTGCGGGCTATTGCCGCGGTTTTCGACGTGAATCCGGATTACCTTCTGTTGGAGGACGGCAGTCTCCCGGAACGGGTGGAGGCCGAGCTGGAGCTGCTGCGGAGCATGCGCCGTGCCGAGGTGCGCAGCTTCGCTGCCCGTGCGCTGGGTCCGGTGGACCCGGAGGCGCTGAAGGCCATCGCCAAGATTCTGGACGAGGACGGGTAGTCCACAGAAACAGCGCAAAAAACTTTTGACCGCCTGATGGTCCGCTGTTATCGTTCAATCATGTTTCGCACATGTGTGAAACATGATCAAGCCATACAGCTGCAGGCGGTGTCGGCGGTCGATCAGGGGATTGACTTCGTCTGCGCCAGGGGCGTGTGGGCGGTAGATCCGGGCTGACGGCCCGGTGGACCACTAACAGTGGAACATCCGCTGCCTGTGGGGGTCGGTGTGATGTTGAATGCGAAGCCAGCGGATTTCATCCGCTGGCTTCGCTGCGTTCGGGGCTAAGTTCGGCCTTTCTTGCCCGTGGCGCGCCCGCAGCCGTTCGTCGTCGTTCGCCGGGGGAGGAGTAGAATTCATAAAGTGAAACTCAATTCCTTTTCCCAGCTGATGGCACCGGGCACCATCGGTCCGATGGAAGCCCACAACCGCATCGTTCTGCCCGCAATGGACATGAACGTCTCCGAGCACGGCGAGATTGAACAGGCCGAAATTGACCACTATGTGGCACGGGCCGCCGGTGGCGCCGGCCTGATCATCACCGGTGCATGTGCAATTGCCTTCCCCTACGGCGCGGCTTCCATGAAGGAACCGGGCCTCTCGGATGACAAGTACATCCCCGGTCTGAAGGCGCTGGCCGATGCCGTCCACGCCGCCGGCAGCAAGCTGTGCATCCAGTCCACCCACCACGGCAAGGTAGCCCGCGTGGACGTCGCCAACGACCGTCCCGTGCTGGCGCCGAACCAGCCGGACTACAGCTATGACATGTCCGCCCTCGCCGACAGCACGCCCGCCGAACTGGGCAAGATGGGTGCGGCCACCGCCGGCAAGAAGATCATCTACCGCGAGATGACATCCGAGGACATCGCCTGGCTGGTAAAGACCTGGGCCGATGCCGCTGAGCGCATCGCCAAGGCCGGAGCCGACGCCATCGAGATCCACGCCGCCCACGGCTACATCCTCGGTGTGTTCCTGAACCAGCGTGACAACAAGCGCACCGACGAATACGGCGGACCGCTGGCCAACCGTGCCCGCCTGGCCTGCGAAGTCATCAGCGCCGTGAAGGAACGGGTTGGCGACAAGCTGGCCATCCTGGTCCGCGTTGCCGGTGAGGAATACGGCCAGGAAGGCGGGCTGACCCTGCCCGAGGCCATCGAGGCGTCCAAGCTGTTTGAGCAGGCCGGCGCGGATGCCATCCACGTCACCGGCTGGGGACGGAACCCGTTCGACAACTTCACGGACGGCCCGCTGCCCAGCAAGGTTGGTGCTTATCTGGACAACGCCGCGGAAATCAAGAAGAACGTGTCCATCCCGGTCATCGCCGTTGGCCGGATGCTGCCCGAGATTGCCGAGAAGGCACTGGCAGCCGGGCAGATCGACTTCGCTGCCATGGGCCGCCAGCTGCTGGCCGACCCTGAGCTGCCGAACAAGATCCGGGACGGGAAGTTCGATCAGGTCCGCCCCTGCATCAACTGCTACCTCTGCGTCGCCGAGAACTTCTTCGATGACACCCCCTTCTGCGCGGTGAACCCTGCCCTCGGCAACGAAACCCTGCTCCCGCTGAAGCCGGCTTCTCTGACCAAGCACGTCGTCGTCGTCGGCGCCGGCCCCGCCGGCCTGGAAACCGCACGGGTCCTGACCGAACGCGGCCACCGCGTCACCATTGTGGACAAGGCCGACCGGCTGGGCGGCACCATGTGGTTCTCCACCATGACCACGCCGGACAACGAACGCCTGCTGCGCTGGTTCAAGTCCGAAATTAAGCGGCTGAACATCGCGGTCAAGCTGAACACCCGGGCCACCGTGGAGACCATCCGCGCCCTGCACCCGGACCACGTCATCGTGGCAACCGGTGCCGTCCGCCCCAAGCCGGACTTCCCGGGCGGCGACCTGCCGAACGTGCAGACCGGCGACACGCTGCGCGCCATGATGCTCGGCACGGCGACAGCTGAGGAAGCCGGAGCGGTGCTCAGCACTTTGGGCAAGCTCGGCCGCCTGTCCGGCGTGACCAAGAGCCCCGAGTTTGTCCGCCAGTTCACCAAGTTCTGGCTGCCGATGGGCAAGGACGTAGTCGTCATCGGAGGTTCCCTTGTGGGCCTGGAGCTGGCGGAATTCCTGGCCGAACGCGGACGCAAGGTAACGCTGCTGCACGAAACGCAGCAGCTTGGCCTGCCGCTGGCCATGCCGCGCCGCTGGACCGCCGTGAAGGATTCCAAGGAACACGGCGTGAAGATCCACCGCAACGTGAAGATCACCCGCATCACGGAGAAGACCGTTGAATGGATCGAGGGCGAGCAGAGCTTCAGCGCTCCCGCCTCCATGGTGGTCTACGCGGACGGCACGACGTCGGCGGCCCCGCTGGCGGACGAGCTGCGGGCGGCGGAGATCAGCTGCGACGTGGTGGGTGACGCCGGCGCCGTCAACTATATCCACGGCGCCATCCACTCCTCGTGGAAGGTCAGCACCGAGCTCTAACGGGTTCTATCTGGACGGGAGGCTCGGTCATGGGGGAGGGCCTCCCGTTTTTGTTCTGACCCTGTCCTGCCATGCCGCCTTTGAGCGGGGCAGGACGCTGTTCCACCTGGTTGAGCAAGGGCATCGTTTGCCGGGACCACGGCCCGGCTTCCCCGGAGGTGATCACCGCCGCGGGAGGCGCCGGGCCGCTCCGCAATCGAATCCGGCAATGATGCTTCATCAATGTCCGGCATCCTGCTGGCGGAGGCAGGCCGCCGGGCGAGTTGGCAATGAGGTAAATCTTGGAACAAGAACCAAA
>NZ_JASDDG010000049.1 GCF_030407495.1 Arthrobacter sp. APC 3897
GTGACGACGGTGAATGGCTTTTCTTCCTGGCCTCGGAGCTGTCCGCGTCCGGCAGCGACTTTGTAGCACGCAACACCTCGCTGCACGTCATGCCGTCGGACGGTGCGGCACCTGCCCGCCGGCTCACGGCCCCGGAGGATATCGATCTGGCGGAGGGCGGCATCGTTGCCGCCGGAGGTTCAGCGGTTCTGGTCTTCAACCGCACCCGGGGGAACGGAGAGCTGCTGCGCGTTGATGCGCAGGGCAGCCAGGAGGTGCTTGTCGCCGGTCCCCGCGTCATCCAGGGCGCTGCGGCAGCTGCAGGCGCCGTCGTCGTCAGCTTTGCCGATCCGGCAACCATGGGCGATGTAGCCGTCCTGGAAGCCGGCGGGCTCCGGGTGCTGACGGATTTCTCCGCACGGCTGCGGTCGCAGACGCGGGTAGCGCCACTGGCGGAGCAGACGCACCCGTCCCGGGACGGTTATCCGGTGCACGGCTGGGTGGCCCTGCCCGAAGGCCCCGGCCCGCATCCGGTGCTGCTCAACATCCACGGCGGACCGTTCGCCCAGTTTGACTGTGCCTACTTCGACGAAGCGCAGGCCTACGCCGCCGCCGGTTACGCGGTAGTCCAGTGCAACCCGCGCGGATCGGCAGGATACGGACAGGAACACGGCCGGGTGATCAAGGAAGCCATGGGAACCGTGGATCTGGACGACGTCCTGTCCTTCCTGGAGGGGGTCCTGAGGGACCATCCGGAACTGGACAGTGAACGGCTGGGAGTGATGGGTGGATCCTACGGCGGCTACCTCAGTGCCTGGACCATCGCCAATGACCACCGGTTTACCGCCGCCATTGTGGAACGCGGTTTCCTGGACCCGCTGTCCTTCATCGGCTCTGCCGATATTGGATGGTTCTTCAGTGCGGCTTACACCGGCGCGGACACTGCAAAAGTCCTGGCGCAGAGCCCGATGGGCCGGGTGGGAGACGTCCGGACGCCTGCCCTGGTGATCCATTCAGAGGAGGATCTGCGCTGCCCGGTGGAGCAGGCACAGCGTTATTACACGGCGCTGAAGCAGCGCGGGGTTCCTACGGAATTGCTGTTGTTCCCGGGCGAGAACCATGAACTCTCCCGGGCAGGGACTCCCTGGCACCGGCGGCAGCGTTTTGAGCACATCCTGCGCTGGTGGGCCCGGTGGCTGCCAACACCGGCGAACTCCGCGGAACCCGCCGAACCGGCGGACGCCGTCGGGCGCTGATCGTTGGATTCCAGGAGCGTCTAGAAACCCAGCCCGCGCCGGGCCTCGTCGATGGAGGGCGAGGCCCAGCGCCGCAGGTATTCCGTATTGCTGCACAGCGAGCGGGTCAGGACCTTGTCCACATACACCGTGCCCGCCAGATGGTCCGTTTCATGCTGCACAATCCGGGCCTGCCAGCCATGGAAGGTCTGTTCCACTGGAACTCCGCCGGTGTCGGTGTACCGCAGGGAGACGGACCGGTGCCGCGGAACAACCCCCTGATAGCCGTTGAAGGACAGGCAGCCCTCGTAGAACTCAACGGTTTCGGGCGCGGCAGGCTCATAGGCCGGATTGATGATCGTAAAGAAGGGCAGGGGGAGACGTTCGCGCAGGTCAGTGAGGTCGGGATCCTCAAAGGTGTCTTCCAGCACCGCCACCTGCAGCGGAATGCCCAATTGCGGGGCGGCCAGGCCCACGCCGGGGGCAGCATGCATCACCCGGCGCATCAGGGAAATGAGGGCGGTCAGTTCGCCGTCGTCCAGCTGGCCGTCGCAGGGGAGTGCGGGCTGTCGAAGAGCAGGATGACCCAGCTGTACGATCGGCGGCAGATCCGTGTCGAGCAGGGGCAGGACAAGATCGCGGATGAGTGAAGTTTCTGTGGGCACTGCCCCATCCTAGTTGCTGCGGCCGTTCTCACGGCTGCAGTGTCCCGGTAGGCTCGGCCTACCATGACAGAGCAGCAGCCGTATCAAATACTGGCGGTTCTTCCCGGTTTCGAGCTGAGGAACTACCCGGCCCACCTTGTGGCGCAGGTAACCGTTCGCTCGACCATTGAAGAGGCGGGCGGCACAGCGTTCCGATATCTGTTCGGCTACATCAGCGGCCGGAACCACTCCAGCCTCCCGGATCCGTCCCGTGAGCCCGGGACTGACGGGATGCCTGTGAAGATTCCCATGACCGCGCCAGTAATCCTGCAGCCCCAGGTTCCGGACGAAACCTACACCGTGGCCTTTGTGCTTCCGGAAAGCATGTCCGCCGATGCCGCCCCGGACCCGGATGATCCCGCTGTGGACGTTGTTGCCGTGCCGGAAAGCCGGGCGGCAGCAGCCTCGTTTTCGGGACGCTGGACGTCGCGCAGCTATCTGGACCACGCCGCGGCACTGGGGGAGGCGGTGGCAGCCGCAGGTTTGATTCCGCTGGGGCTGCCGCGCTTCGCGCTGTTCGATCCGCCGTACAAGCCGTGGTTCCTTCGCCGCAATGAAGTGGTCCAAACCGTGGAGTAGAAGATGCGCACCGGCAGGGGACGGGGCAAAAAAATGCCCGGTCCGGATGCTGCGGCAACGCCGCAGACATCCGAACCGGGCCGGGCCGGGAAGACTTAGCCTTCGCAATCCACGCAGTACTTGTCGCCGTTCTTCTCCTTGGCGATCTGTGAGCGGTGGCGCACCAGGAAACAGGACATGCAGGTGAACTCGTCAGCCTGTGCCGGAACAACCTTAATGAGCAGCTCTTCGCCGGACAGATCCGCACCGGGGAGTTCAAAACCGTCGATGGCATCCGTTTCGTCAGCGACGTCGCGAACGGCCGTCATAGCGCCGCCGCGCTGCTGGGCTTTCAGTCCTTCAAGGGAGTCGCTGGGGCGGTCTTCTTCCTTGACGCGCGGAGCATCGTAATCAGTAGCCATGTGTTGTGCTTTTCTCCTGAAAATTTTGGGGGGGGTTAGGCGTAGATCATATAGCCACGAGGGTCGATTTCACCAACTGAGAATGAAAATGCCCATCTTAGGCCCTGCGGGGCTCTGGGGGAAGTGACCTGCACCCTATTTTTTTCCGAATCGCTGCCTTGTCAGCTGCATCGTTTTGGTGCCGGATCGGGGTGGCGCAGGATTCTGCCTGGACGATTGGGGGCTTGGCAGGGGTGCCAGCAAAATAGGCAGGGGACCGGCGCCGCGACACTGTCCCGGCATCAACAGCAGTACCTGTATGTAGTTCTGTCAGATGTAGTTATGTCAGCCGGCAGACCTCCGTCCAGATGGGATTTCAGCGTTATGACAAGCTGCGACGGGCTTCAAGGGTGCCGGCCGCAGGGTAATGCGTTATGTCAACAAGAAGCCGTGGACGCAGGCCGCCTGGCTGGATGCCTGAAAGCTGCATGGGAGGTTGGCGGGGGACGTTATGTCAACTCATGCGGATGTGCGGATGGCCGGCATGGAAGGAGCACTGAAGACAACCTGTATGCGCAGATTTGGGCCGGAAACCTTAGGCCCGAGAATCCGGGGCAAATCCGGCGATAAGCCAGGAGGGCTGGAACAAGCTTCGGCCGGGGATTGACGGGACATATCGAGCACAGGAGGAATCCGGCCCGGAGCCCCTCCCGGGCCACCTGGATATAACGCCGATAATCTACATTATGTCAACTAACGCAGGGAAGGAGCTCCCCCGTGCCGCCGGCCCCTGCGGTTTCGCGGGTGCAGCCGCCGGGCAGATCTCCGGCAACGGCCGCGTCCGTGGGGCACAGAGATTTCTTCCGGCGCCGAGATCCGCGGGTGCCGTTCGACAGCGTCACGGAAGGCGCACACCGCGGCTTCATCACGACGAATGAGTCAGCGGTGAGATATGAACTCCTCATGCGTACCGCTGACGCAGCGCGGGAAGCTGGTGCCCCTGGAAGCGGTCATCAACTGGATGGGCTCCCATAAGGAATCAACGATCAATGCCGGGGTCGTGCTTACCGGGAAAGGCCTGGCCTCAGCTCTGCTGCTTACGGGGCTCCCCTGTGGCCGCTCGGGACCTGCCGATCCCCCTGCGGACCCCTGCCGGCCGGATAGTCAAACTCACTAAACTCACATAGACTCACAGCGCTGTGAAAGTGAAAACTCACAAGATACACATGAACTCACAAGGAGCCCGGTGCCAGAGAACCCTTTCCGCCCCTCAGCGGGGGCAACTCCCCCGCAAATCCTGGGCCGCGCCGGTGTGCTCGATGAGTTCGAGTACGGGCTGCGCCTGGGATCCGGCGCTCCGGGACTGTTGACGATCTTCACCGGAGCCCGCGGAATCGGCAAGACGGTCATGCTCGGCGCCGCCCATGACGCAGCCCGGGAAAACGGTTGGGCAGTCATTTCCGAGACAGCCACCACCGGTTTCATGGGCCGGATCGGAGAATCCATGCGGGGTATCGCTGAGGAACTGGGTCCCGGGCCGGTGAACCGCAGAATCACGGCAATAGCTGCCGCCGGCTTCAGCATCACTACCCAGCTCCCGCCGGAGCGCCAGGTGGCCTGGCGAACCATTGGAGAGGAACTGCTGACGCTTTTGGATGACCGCGGCACGGGGCTCATTATCACCGTGGATGAGATCCATGCTGCTGACCGCGGCGAACTGGCCCAGCTGGCCGCCAGTGTTCAGCACTTCATCCAGGACAGGCTGCCCATAGGTCTCGTCTTTGCCGGGCTTCCGGCTGCTGTGTCCGACCTGCTCAATGAAGGCGTGGCCACGTTCCTCCGCCGTGCCGACAAGATAGATCTTCATGCAGCCGCCGTCCGCGAAGTGGAAGAATCCTTCGCTGCAACCTTCTCCCGGGCAGCCATTAAGGTCTCCCCCGGCCTCGTGCACCGGGCAGCCGAAGCCACCGGCGGGTATCCCTTCCTGATTCAGCTGGTCGGTTATTTTCTCTGGCGCGAGGCAGAAGGCAATCAGCGCAGTCTCACCTCCGACACTGTGGACCGGGCCATTGCCGCCGCAAACCGCCGCAATGTGCGCACAGTCATCGAAGCCGCCCTTGCCGCCGCCTCCCCCAAAGACCTGGACTTCCTTGCCGCCATGGCCGAGGATGACGGACCGTCTCTGGCCGGAGACATTGGCCGCCGGATCGGTGCGAAGACAAACCTGGTGGCAAACTACCGCTCCCGGCTGTTGGCGGCCGGACTCATAGAATCCGCCGGACACGGCAAGGTGACCTTTGCCATTCCCGGCCTGCGCCAGCATCTGCGGTCCCAGTCAGGACGGGTTTAGCTCCGGCTCATTCCCGGCACGTAGAACGCGAACGCTGTTTTGGGACTTCAGCCGTGCTGTCCCGGACCACCAGCCGCGTGGGAATGAGGTCACAGCCGGGTTCCGTGATGTTTTCCTCCATCTGCCTCAGGACGCTATCGACGCATCTCCGGCCCAGCTCCGCGAAATCCTGGTGCACGGTGGTGAGGGGCGGGCTGAAGGAGCTGCTGTCCGGAATATCGTCAAAGCCTACGACGCTCACATCACCCGGCACCCGGATCCCTTGTTCGTTGAAGGCCCGCAGCACTCCCAGGGCCATCTGATCGTTGGCTACAAACACCGCCGTGCAGTCGGACGCGGCAAGCCGCAAGCCAGCCTCATACCCCGAATCTGCGGACCAGTCCCCGCGCAGCAGTCCAGGCTCCGGGATGCCCCGTTCGGCAAGCGCACTCCGCCACGCGCTGACGCGCCGCTCTGCCGCAAAGGAGGCAGCAGGTCCCGCCACATGCCACACCGTGGAGTGCCCCAAATCGAGCAGATGCTGCACCGCCTTCTGCGCGCCGTCGGCCTGGTCCGTATCTATCACGCTGTAGCCCTCGCTCGCCTCGGAGTCAATGACGACGGCGTGTGTTCCCGGGGGGAGGGAAACAGTGGAGTAGTCCAGCAGATGGACTTCCATCATGACAATGACAGCGTCCACGGCCAGTTCATTCAACCGTGAAAAGGCGCCCTGCACGGCCTCCGGGGTTCGGGCGGCCACCGGAATCAGCGTGACGGCATAATCCTCTTCCGCCGCCCGGGCAGCGATGGCCTCCAGTGTCCGGACGTTGCCGGTTGTCGCCAGGGTGTAAAGGATTACCCCGATTGTCCGGAAACTTCCCCGTTTCAAGGCGCGGGCCGCGCTGTTGGGCCGGTAACCCAGCTCCCGCATCGCCGCGATTACCTGCTCCCGGGTTGCCTCCACCACTCCGGGGCTGCCGTTGGACACGCGGGAGACGGTCTGGGCCGAGACGCCCGCCAGCCGGGCAACGTCCCTCATCGACACGGGGCGACGCTCACGGGGACTGTGTTGACGAGACGGCGAAGGCATGTGACTATCCTAACAATCAAAATGTTTACGTAAACATTCGATCCTGCGGCCTCGTCCGGCCCTAGTTCACAGAGGAATCATCATGACGACGGCGTCACCTCCACCCGCAGTTCCCGGCATTTCGCCGTTGCCGGCCGCGCGCGTCCGGAAACGGTCATGGTCCGGCTGGCTTTTCATCGGTCCCTTCATGGCTGTCTTCGCGATTGTCTTCATAGCGCCGATCGCCTACTCGATCTGGCTCAGCTTTTTCCGCAACCAGCTCGTGGGCGGAAACAGCTTTGTTGGCCTGGCGAATTACGCCCAGGCCCTGCAGGATTCCCAGTTCTGGTCCTCACTGTTTCGAGTGACCCTGTTCCTTGCCGTCCAGGTGCCGGTGATGCTGCTGATCGCCCTGCTGGCCGCGTTGGCGCTGGACAGCGGGCGGCTTTACGGGAAGTCCTTTTTCCGGATCTCCATCTTCCTGCCCTACGCAGTTCCCGCCGTCGTCGCCAGCCTGATGTGGGGCTTCATGTACGGCACCCGGTTCGGCCTGGTGGGCAACATCAACGATGCACTGGGAATCAATCTTCCAAACCCGCTCTCACCCGATCTCATCCTTGCCTCGATTGGCAACATCGTGACGTGGGAGTTCATTGGCTACAACATGCTGATTTTCTATTCAGCCCTGAGCGTGATTCCCAAATCCATCTATGAGGCGGCAGAAATCGACGGGGCCAGCCAGCTCCGGCTCGTTACCGCCATCAAGGTTCCCGCCATCCGCGGAGCACTCGTGGTTGCCACCATCTTTTCCGTGATCGGCAGCTTCCAGCTGTTCAACGAACCGAGCATCCTGCAGAGCCTCGCACCAAACTCAATCTCCACCTACTTCACCCCGAACCTGTACGCCTACTCGCTGAGCTTCTCCGGTCAGCAGTACAACTACTCCGCCACCGTGGCCATCATCATGGGCGTCATCACCATGGTCATTGCCTATGCAGTGCAGCTGCGCGGAATGCGGAAGGAAAGCTGATCATGAGCGTTGCCGTCGACCCCGCCCGATCCCGGAACCAGAAAGCCAAGAGTCCCAACATCCGGATGAAAAGTACGCGCCGAGGCGTGGATAACCCCAAGCGCAATGTGCTGCTGACGATCCTCACCGGCGTTGTCCTTCTCTACAGTCTCGTCCCGCTGCTTTGGCTGGTGATCAACTCCTCCAAGACCCAGGATGACCTCTTCAGCTCCTTCGGGCTCTGGTTTAGCGATGAATTTGCCCTGTTCAGCAACATTGCGGACACACTCACCTACGACGACGGAATTTTCGTCCGCTGGCTGCTCAACACCGTGCTGTACGTAGTGCTGGGGGCAGGCGGCGCAACCTTCCTAGCCGTCCTCGGCGGATACGCGCTGGCGAAGTTCAACTTCCCCGGCAAAAAGGCTGTCTTTGCCGTGATCATTGGGGCGGTGGCCGTGCCGGGCACTGCGCTGGCCGTCCCCACGTTCCTGATGTTCAGCGAAATAGGCCTCACCAACACGCCCTGGGCAGTCATCATCCCGTCACTCATCTCACCCTTTGGCCTGTACCTGATGTGGACGTTTGCCACGGAGGCCATCCCCACGGAGCTGCTGGAATCGGCACGCATGGACGGCGCCGGAGAGTTCCGCACCTTCTTCCGGATCTGCCTGCCGCTGCTCGGGCCGGGCATTGTCACAGTACTGCTGTTCACCATGGTTGCCACCTGGAACAACTACTTCCTGCCGCTGATCATGCTCAAGAACCCTGATTGGTATCCGCTGACCCTGGGCCTGAATGCCTGGAACGGACAGGCGTCCACAGCCGGAGGCGAGGCGATCTTCAACCTCGTCATCACCGGCTCACTGCTCACCATCCTTCCGTTGATAGCGGCGTTCCTGCTGCTGCAGCGCTACTGGCAGTCCGGTCTCAGTGCCGGGGCCGTCAAAGAATAAGCCCCTTCCGAAAACAATGACGTGAAAAGGAAAACCATGAAGAACACCATTTCCCTTGCAGTGCTGAGAGGCTCCGCAATCGCCCTGACCGCGGCCCTGGCCCTCACCGCCTGCGGCGGCGGGGCCGGGGACAACGCCGGCGCGGCCAACGAAGAGGTCAGCGCTGAAGATGTTCAGGCGGCCCTTGAGGAGGGCGGCGACATCACCATCTGGTCCTGGGAGCCCACTCTTGACGAAGTTGTCGAGAGCTTTGAGGCGGAACACCCCAATGTCAATGTGAACCTCGTGAATGCCGGCACCGGAAATGACCACTACGTGGCACTGCAGAATGCCGTCGCTGCGGGTTCGGGTGTCCCCGACGTTGTGCAGCTGGAGTACTTTTCCCTCCCGCAGTTTGCACTGGCGGAGTCAGTTCGGGACCTGAGCGCCTACGGCGCCGGCGATCTGCAGGACACCTACAACCCCGGGCCCTGGAATTCAGTCCAGGCCAACGGAGGAATCTACGGTCTCCCGATGGACTCAGGGCCCATGGCCCTGTACTACAACAAGGAAATCTTTGATAAGTACGGCGTGGAAGTTCCCGCGACCTGGGACGAGTACGTCGAGGCCGCCCGTGCCCTGCACGAGGCAGATCCCAGTGTGTATATTGCCAACGACACGGGCGATGCAGGTCTTGCCACCAGCCTTATCTGGCAGGCCGGCGGCCAGCCCTACAAGGTGGACGGAACAGATGTCACCGTCAATTTTACCGATGAGGGCTCCACAAAGTTCGCTGAAACCTGGCAGCAGCTCCTGGATGAAGACCTGCTGGCCCCCATCACTTCCTGGGGGGACGAATGGTACCAGGGACTTGGAAACGGCACCATCGCCACCCTTGCGACCGGCGCCTGGATGCCGGCAACTTTCAGCTCGGGAGTTGCCGCCACTGCGGGCAAATGGCGGGTAGCTCCCCTGCCCCAGTGGCAGGAAGGCGAACCCACCAGCGCCGAGAACGGCGGCAGCGCCCTGAGTATTACTTCCGCCAGCGAAAAGGGTGCACTGGCATACGCGTTCCTCGAGTACGCCAACGTGGGTGACGGCGTCCAGATCCGGGTGGACAACGGAGCGTTCCCGGCCACGGCGGCCACTCTGGAATCAGAAGACTTCCTGTCCGACGAGTTCGAGTACTTCGGCGGACAGAAGGCCAACGAGGTCTTTGCGGAGTCGGCGAAGAGCGTCCCCGAGGGGTGGTCCTACCTGCCGTTCCAGGCCTACGCCAACGGCATTTACAACGACACCGCCGGGCAGGCCTACGTCTCAGACACCACGCTGAAGGACGGACTGGAGGGCTGGCAGGAGGCGAGCATCAAGTACGGCAGCGAACAGGGCTTTACCGTCTCAAAATAAGCCCCTGAACAAGCGCACCACAGGACCGGGCCGGCCGGAGTCGATATGACCCCG
Organism: Arthrobacter sp. APC 3897; assembly: GCF_030407495.1. Lineage (GTDB taxonomy): Bacteria > Actinomycetota > Actinomycetes > Actinomycetales > Micrococcaceae > Arthrobacter_B. Next base: position 9,681 of record NZ_JASDDG010000049.1, read on the forward strand.
GCCGGTCCGGACCTTTATCCGGGATCCACCCGGACCCCTGCACACCCCATACCCCGAGGAGCCTTCAACATGTCAACCCCCACCGCC